>NZ_JBEOZT010000002.1:0-719167 GCF_040298265.1 Nonomuraea sp. NPDC001636 | reverse complement strand
AGTTTGTTTACTGTGTATTTGGGGTATCTCCATTATAACCCCGACCGCGCCGCGCCCGCCGGCCCCGGGGGGGTGCCCCACTTCGGCCCCCCCCCCCCCGCCCGCCGGGGGCTTCCCCCGGCGGGACACGATCGTCATGGAGCAGCCGCCTCCTCCTCCGCCGTCCACCCCCGTCAAGGCGCGGCTCAACGCCGGGCAGAAGGCCGTGGCCGGGCTCGCGCTGGCCGCGATGGCCATCGGCGGCGGTGTCGTGGGAGCCGCCGTCGCGACCGCGTTCCAGCCCGAGCCGCAGCAGGTGGTCAGCGCGCCGAGCCCGGTGCTCAGGGCCGCCTCCAACCAGCTCTCCACCGCTGAGGTGGCCGAGCGGGTGCAGCCGTCGGTGGTCATGATCCAGGGGCAGACGGGCGAGGGGTCGGGGGTCGTGCTCTCCGAGGACGGCCTCATCCTCACCAACAACCACGTGGTCGTCGGCGCCTCGCAGGGCGGGGGTCAGATGACGGTCAAGTTCAGCGACGGGAAGACGGCCAAGGCCAAGGTCGTGGGCACCGACCCGGCCACCGACCTCGCGGTCATCAAGGCCGAGGACGTCTCGGGGCTGACCAAGGCCACGCTGGGCGACAGCGACCAGCTCAAGGTCGGCGACGACGTGCTGGCCATCGGCAGCCCCCTCGGCCTGGACGGGTCGGTCAGCAGGGGCATCGTCAGCGCCCTGAACCGCACGCTCAAGCTGGGCGGCGAGCAGCGTCAGCAACTGCCCCCCGGTTTCGGCGGCGAGCAGCAGCAGAGCCCGGTGGAGGGCACCACCATCGGCGACGTCATCCAGACCGACGCCGCGATCAACCCCGGAAACTCCGGCGGCGCGCTGGTGAACGCGGCGGGCGCGCTCGTCGGCATCAACACCGCCATCGCCTCCGACGCGGCCGGCGGCGGCGTCGGCTTCGCGATCCCGGTCAACACCGCCAAGCAGGTCGCCGAGCAGCTCATCAAGAGCGGCAAGGTCAGCCACGCCTTCCTCGGCGTGAGCGTCACCGACGCCACCGGCGACGTGCCCGGCGCGCTTGTCCGGCAGGTGACCGCGGAAAGCCCGGCGGCCAAGGCCGGCCTGCAGGAGGGCGACCTCATCACCAAGATTGGGGACACACCTGTTGACTCAGGCGATACCGTTGTTGGACAGGTCAGAGGTTTCAAACCGGGCCAACAGGTCAAGATCACATATATGAGGGACGGTCGCTCCGCGGAGGCCACCGTCACCCTCCAAGAGAAGAAGTAAACACCAGGACCCCCTCCCGGAGACGGGTGTGCCGTTGAGATCGCTGCGGACTCGGCGGCACACCCCCCCATTCAGGCGAAACGCCGGCCCTCGTCGCGGCGGTAGGCCCACGTCGCGGCGGCCGCCGCGACCACCGTCCAGACGCCCAGCATGATCAGCGCGATGCCGTCAGGGCGGGCCCCCGAGATGGCCGCCCAGATCAGCTCGGCCGCGCCCCTGGACGGAACGTACGGCGAGACGGCCTCCACGATGTCCGGCAGGATCTGCGGCGGCAGGATCAGCCCGCCCACGATCGCCACGGGGAAGAAGACGATCTGCGCCACCGCGAGCGCCGCCTTCGACGGCAGCGTCAGGCCGAGGAACAGGCCGATCAGCATGAACGGCACCCCTCCGCCGACCAGCGCGGCCAGCCCCAGGGCCAGCCGGACCGGCGTGATGACCGCCTCGGTCAGCAGGGCCGCGACCACCAGCACCGGCACCACCGACAGCAGCATGAGGACCACCGTCGAGACCATCCGCCCGGCCAGGCGCGGGAACGGCCCGGCGGGCAGCGTGCGCGTGTAGGGGTCCCAGGGCTGCTCGCGATCCTGCGAGACCGACGCGCTGAGCCCGATCACCGCCGAGGACATGGCGCCGAAGAACATCAGCGCCCCCGTCGCCGACGTCGCCGCCGCCGGATCGCCGCCCGCGAACGGCACCACGAACGCCAGCATCGAGATGGCCGGGAACATGGAGCTGGCCAGGATCCCGATGGGCACCCTGAACTGCTCGACGAGCTGCAGCCGGGTGTGGGCCACGATCAGGCTAGACATGCGCGCTCTCCTTGGGGGGCGAGGTCGAGGTGATGGTGAGGAAGGCCTCCTCCAGCGTGGTCGGCCTGACCTCCAGCCCCGAGAACGGGATGCCGCTGCGCACCAGCTCGACCACCAGCCGGTCGGGATCGGTGGTCAGCAGGCTGACGCGGCCGTCCTGGCGTTCGGTGCTGAGCACGCCGGGCAGCTCGGGCAGGTCCCCGGCGTCGAGCGAGACGCGCCGCACGCCCACCATGTCGCGCACGGCCCGCACGGTGTCGTCGGCCAGGACGCGTCCCTGCCCGACGACGACCACGCGCTGGGCCAGCGCCTCGATCTCCTCCAGGTAGTGGCTGGTCAGGACGACCGTGCCGCCTTCGGCGTGGAAGGCCTGGATGCCGTCCCAGAGGGTGCGCCTGGCCTCGACGTCGAGGCCGGTCGTCGGCTCGTCCAGGAACACCAGGCGCGGGCGGCCGGCGAAGGCCAGCGCCACGGCCAGGCGCCGCTTCTGCCCGCCGGACAGCCCGCCCACCTGCCGCTTGACCAGGTCGCTCAGGCCGAAGCGGTCGAGCAGTTCGTCCCTGCCGAGCGCGTCGGGGAAGTGGGCGCGCACGAAGTCGGTGATCTCGCCGACCCGCAGCGACTCGGGCAGGCCGGTCTCCTGCGGGGTGACGCCGATGCCCCGGCGGACGACGGGATCCTGGGGCGAGCCGCCGAACAGCTCGACCGTGCCGGAGGTCGGGCGGCGCAGCCCGACGAACAGGTTGATCAGGGTGGACTTGCCCGCGCCGTTCGGGCCGAGCAGGCCGACCAGCTCTCCTGCCCGGATGTCGAGCGAGACGCGGTCGAGCGCGAGCACGTCCCCGTAGCGGCGGGTGACCTCCACCGTTCTGGCGAGGGCCGTCATGGGGTTCCTCCAGCGTTGTCGAGCAAGGCGCGGATCGCCTTGGTGTAGTCCTCGAAGGCCAGCCGTCCGCGCTGGGTGAGCGCCACGTACGTGACGGGGGTCCGGCCCTTGTGGGTCTTGGTGATGCGGACGTAACCGGCGTCCTCCAGCTTGGTCAGGTGCACCGAGAGGTTGCCGGCCGTCATCCCGAGCAGGTCCTTCAGCGAGGGGAAGGCGATCTCGTCGCGCCCGCCGAGGGTGTTGAGCGTGGCGACCACCCGCAGCCTGGCCTGCGCGTGGATCACCGGGTCGAGCTCGGGGACGGCCCCGTCGGGGCTCACATCCGCCGCCGCAGCACGACGCCGGCCGCGATGTAGCCGCCGCCGGTCAGCACGGCCGTCAGCAGCGCGTGCCAGCCGGCGCCGAGCATGACGCCCACGCCGTTGACCACCGCCGCCCACACGCCGACGAAGAACATCGGCCAGTACGTCCAGATCGCGCCGCCGGCCATGTACAGCAGCGCGACGAGCATCATGAACCCGCCGCCCCACAGCAGGCCGCTCTCGGTGGCCGGGAGCTGGGGGCTCAAGCGGATGGCGAGCACCGTCATGGAGACCAGGCCGGCCGCCCAGGCGTAGCCGTACATCATGCCCTTGGCCGAGGACTCGCCGCGGACCTGCGCCCCCATCTTCACCATGCCGAAGATCGCGATGGCCCCGGCCAGCGACATGCCCGCGAACAGCACCATGAGCGCCTGCGGCCGGGAGATCGGCGCGTAGGGGACGCCGTCGAGGCCGTAGTGCAGGAACAGCGCCGTGAAGCCGAGCAGCCAGGCCACGCCCCAGGGCACGTACAGCAGCACCGGGTCGCCGTGCAGGCGCCGGACCGTGGCGGTGCGCTGCTGCTCGATCAGCCGCAGCGTCTCCTCGGGGGTACGCGCCCGATCGTCGTCCACCATGCCAACTCCTCTTACCCGCAAACAGGTTTGCATCATAAACCTGATGGCGACGCAAACTCAACGTGCGGGCGAGAGGATCGGCCTAGCGCCCGGTCAGCGCCTCGGACTCCCACAGGTCGCGGTAGTAGCCGGGCGCCGCCACCAGCTCGTCGTGCCGTCCGCGCTGGACGACGCGGCCCTCGTCGAGCACCACGACCTCGTCCACCGACTCCAGGCCCTTGAGCCGGTGGGTCACCAGCACGGTGGTGCGGTCGCGGATGACGTCCAGCAGGTCGGCCATCAGGCGGTCGGCGGTCTCCTCGTCGAGCGCCTCGGCGGGCTCGTCCAGCAGCAGCACGGGCGGGTCGTACAGCAGCGCCCTGGCCAGGGCCAGGCGCTGGAGCTGGCCGCCGGAGACGGTCCTGCCGTCCTCGCCGAGCTCGGCGTCCCAGCCGGTGCGCTCGACCCACGGGCCGAGCCTGGCCTCCCGCACGGCCGCCGCCAGCCGCTCGTCGCCGGCGTCCGGCCCGGCCAGGCGCAGGTTGTCGCGCAGGGTGGTGCGGAAGATGTATGGGTCCTGGGTGAGGCCGGTCATCAGCGTGCGGACGTCGTCGCCGGACAGGTCACGCAGGTCGGTCCCGTTGACGCGCACGCTGCCCGACTCGGGCTCGACCAGGCGCATCAGCGCGGCCAGCAGCGTGCTCTTGCCCGCGCCGCTCGGGCCCACGATCGCCACCCGGCGGCCGGGGGTCAGGCGCAGGGAGACGCCGTCGAGCGCGGGCCGCGCGGCGTCGGGGTGGCGGACGACCAGGTCGTCGACCTCGACCGTCAGCGGAGCCGACGGCACGGGCGCGGGCGCGGCGGGCTCGGTGACGGCCGGCGCGGCGGCGCGGACCTCGCGCAGCCGCCGGATCGCGGCGGTGATCCCGGCCATGCGCTCGCCCGCCGCCGCCAGCGGCAGCACCGGCTCGAACGACACCAGCGCGGTCAGCGCGAGCACCGCCGTGGCGACGGAGCCGGCGCCCGCGCCCTGGGCGAGCAGCACGATGGCCGCCACCGTCAGGCCCTGGGCCAGCGTCCCGACCGCCAGGGCGGCGGCGTGCACGCGCGACTGGCGGCGCTCCAGCGCGGCCAGCGCCTCGTCGGCGGCCAGCGCGCCGGACAGGGCCCGCTCGCCCGCGCCGTAGGCGGCCAGGTCGGCCGAGCCGTGCACGAGGTCGGCCACGCGGGCCGCCAGCGCGGCCCTGGCCGGCGCGATCCGGGCCGACCAGCGGCGCGCGGCGGCGGCGGTCGCGGCGGGCAGCAGCACGCCCGCCAGCACGAGCCCGGCCACCAGCACCAGCGCGGTCAGCGGCAGCACGAACAGCCCGATGGCGACCGCGGCCAGCCCGGTCAGCAGCGCGGCGGCGGCCGGGAGCAGCGCGCGGACCAGCAGGTCCTGGACGGCCTCGGTGTCGTCCACCATGCGGCTGAGCAGGTCGGCGCCGCCGTGCCGGGGCCGCTGGGGCGGGACGAGCGCCTGGTAGAGCCGCTCGCGGGTGCCGGCCTGGGCGCGCAGGGCCACGTCGTGGCCGGTGAGCCGTTCGGCGTAGCGGAAGACGCCCTTGCCGGTCGCGAACGCCCTGGTCGCCACGATGGCCACGCTCAGCGCGGCCAGGGACGGCTGCTGCGCGGCCCTGGTGATCAGCCAGGCGGCGGCCGCGATCAGCCCCAGCCCGGCCAGGTCGGCGGCCGCCCCGGCCAGCACGGCCCAGGCCAGCCGGGTGCCCATGCGCCGGTTCATCGCGCGCTCCCCTCGGGAAGGGAGACCGCGCTCTGCGGCTCCCGGTGACCGTCGCCGTCCGGGTGGGCCGGCGGCCGGTCGCGGGTGGTGTCGGAGACGACGCGGCCCTCGTGCACCCGCACGATCCGGTCGGCGAGGTCGATCATCGCGGGCCGGTGGGCGACGATGACGGCGGTGCGCCCCTGCGCCAGCCGCGCGGTGGCGGCCACGACGGCGGCCTCGCTGCGGCCGTCGAGTCGGGCGGTGGGCTCGTCGAGCAGCAGCGCCGTGGCGTCCGGGCGGCAGAAGCCCCGGGCCAGCGCCACGCGCTGCCGCTGGCCGGCCGACAGGTTCGCGCCGCGCTCGCCGACCACGGTGTCGAAACCCTGGGGCAGGCCGTCCACGAAGTCGGCGTGCGCGGCGGCGGCCGCCCGCCGGACCTCCTCCAGGGTGGCGCCGGGCGCGCCCAGCCGGATGTTGTCGGCCACGGAGGTGGTGAACAGGTGGGGCCGCTGCGGCACGTACGCCAGGGCCGCCCGCCAGCTGTCCAGGTCCAGCTCCCGCAGGTCGGCCCCGTCGACCAGGACGCGTCCCTCGGACGGGCGCAGGAAGCCCAGGACCAGGTGGAGGAGGGTGCTCTTGCCGCCGCCGCTCTCGCCGACCAGCGCCACCCGCTCGCCGGGCGCGATGGTGAGCGTCACGTTCTCCAGGGCGGGCTCGTCCCTGCCGGGGTAGCGGACGGTCACGTTCTCCAGGCGGATCTCCGGCGCGCCGTGCCCGTCGTACGGGCGGGCGGGGCCGGACGGGTCGCCGGCGGCCTCGTCCAGGACGGCGAAGGCCGCGTCGGCGGCGGCCACCCCCTCCATGGAGGCGTGGAACCGGGTCCCCATGGCCCGCAGCGGCAGGTACGCCTCCGGCGCCAGCAGCAGCACCAGCAGCGCCGTCGTCAGGTCCAGCGAGCCGCCGAGCAGCCGCAGCCCGATCGGCACCGCCACCAGCGCCAGCGACAGCGACGCGCACAGCTCCAGCACCAGCGACGACAGGAACGCCACCCGCAAGGTGCGCATGGTCGCGCTGCGGTGGGCGTCGGCGACCTGCCGGATGACCGTGGCCTGGTAGCGGGCCCGCCCGAAGGCGCGCAGCGTCGGCAGCCCGCGCACCACGTCGAGGAAGTGCCCGCCGAGCCGCGACAGGGCGTGGAACTGCCGCTCGGTGACCGCCTTGGTCGTCATGCCGACCAGCGCGCCGAAGACGGGGATCAGCGGCAGCGTCACCAGGACGATCACCGCGCTGCCCAGGTCGGCGGTGAACAGCCGGACCAGCACGGCCACCGGCACCACGGCCGCCACCGCGATCGAGGGCAGGTAGCCGGTCAGGTAGGCGTCGAGGCCGTCCAGGCCGCGGCCGGTCAGCGTGACCAGCTCGCCCGACCGGTGACCGGTCAGCCTGGACGGGCCCAGCTCGCCCAGGCGGGCCAGCAGCCGGTGGCGCAGCGCGGACTTCACGCCCGTCGCGGTGCGCCCGGCGAAGACGCCCTGCGTCCAGGCCAGCAGCGCCCGCACGCCCACGACGGCGGCCAGCGCCCCCAGCGCGGCGGCGGTGAACCGGCCCGACAGCACGCCGGCCAGCAGCTCGGCCTGGGCGAGCACGAGCAGCCCGGCGAGCACGGCCGCGACCATGGTGACGGTCAGGTGGCGGCGCACCGAGCGCTCGGCCCGCATGAGCCGAAGAAGATCCTTATGCACGTGGCCTTCAGAAGAACGAGGGGAGCGGGACGGCGCCCTTACCTGGCCGGAAAGTCCGCCATACCCATACTTGCGCGCCCAGCATGATCGGCGCGAACGGCAACGCCATGACACTGAGCACATTCAACGTAGCCGCCGGCGCGCTGTGCTCCAGCAAGTACGGCATCGCCCCCGCCAGCAGGCCGATCGCGGGCAGCGCGGACACCAGCCCGGACAGCAGCAGCGCCCGCCCCGACCGCACGGCCCCGAACCTGCCCGGCTCCCGCCAGGCCAGGAACGTCCATCCGTGGAAGGCGAACAGCAGGGTCACCAGCACGCCCAGCAGCACCCCGACCGGATTGACCGGCGAGGAGGAGAACCCGGTCGCGGCGGCGTGCAGCGCCATGCCCCACCCGAACGACAACCCCAGCGACCCGAACGCGATCATCGCGTCCCAGAAGCCGCGCCACCGCGCGCCGTCCAGCCGCCGCCGGAACCACAGCCCGGCGTCGCGCACGATCCAGCTCAGCAGCATGGCCACCACCAGCGGGTAGAGCCCGAACAGCACCTCGCCCTCCAGGCGCGGGTACACCCCGAACAGCGTCCCGGCCACCGCCACCAGCCACACCTCGTTGGCCAGCACGAACGGCGCCATCGCGGCCACCATGCGGTCGCGGTTGCCGCGCGTCCTGCCCAGCACCGGCAGCAGCAGGCCGACGCCGAGGTCGAAGCCCTCCAGGGCGAAGTACCCGGCCAGCAGCACCGCGAAGAACAGGAACCAGATCACTTCCATGTCAGCAACTCCTAGTAGCTCATCGCGGGGGCGGGCTCGGCGCCGGCCGGGACGGCCCCGAGGTCGAGGTCGCGCGGGCCGCGCCGGACGACCCGGGCGATGAGGACGTAGTCGACGACCGCCAGCAGCCCCAGCACGCCGGCGAACCCGATCAGCGAGGCCGTGACCATGCCCGAGGTCAGGCCAGGCGTCAGGGCGTCGGCCACGGTCAGCTTGTGCCAGACCATCCACGGCTGGCGGCCGATCTCCCTGGCCATCCAGCCCAGGATCGCCAGCGCGAACGGCACCGGGGTCATCACGATCAGCACGGGGTGCGTCCACCGCCAGCGCGGCAGCCAGTAGATGAGCGGCAGGAGCAGGAACAGCAGCACGAACGCCAGGAGCTGGCCGATCTCGATCATGAGCGCGAGCGGCACGCCCGCGCCGCCGTCGAACTTGCCCTCCTGGACGCCGCCGAACTGCGCGTACCCGAAGCCCAGGGCCAGAAAGGCGCCGACCGCCGCCACGCCGACCCCCGTGCGCAGCGACTTGGTGAAGAACAGCGTCTCGCGGGTGCGCCGCCGCAGCTGGTACGCGCTGGCCCCGGCCAGCACCAGGCCGCCGGTCAGCAGCCCCGCGCCGATGACGTGGGGGAAGGAGAAGACCAGCGTCTTGTTGGTGAGCAGGGCGCCGAAGTCGACCAGCTCCAGCCGGCCGTTCCTGACCACCGAACCGGCCGGGTTCTGCAGGAAGGAGTTGGCGACCATGATGAAGAACGCGCTGGCGTACGCGGTCAGCGTCACCAGCCAGATGCAGGCCAGGTGCAGCCACTTGGGCAGCCGCCCCCACCCGAAGATCCACAGCCCCAGGAACGTGGACTCCAGGAAGAAGGCCACCAGCGTCTCCATGGCCAGCGGCGCGCCGAACACGTCTCCGGCGTAGTGGGACAGCCCGCTCCACGACAGCCCGAACTGGAACTCCATCACCAGGCCGGTGACGATGCCCAGGGCGTAGTTGATGACGTAGATCTGCCCCCAGAACCGCGTCATGCCGCCGTGCAGCGCGCTGCCGGAGAGCACGTGGCGGGTGTGCATGAGCGCCACGACCGGCGCCAGCCCGAGCGTGAGCACGACGAACAGGAAGTGCAGGCTTCCCGTCACGGCGAACTGCGTGCGGGCGAGTTCGAGTACGTCCATTCGATCGACTCCGTTGTTGTGCCTACCTACATATAGGCAGCCTACATGTAGACTGGCTACATGGCGAACGGTTGTCTAGGATCAGGAGCATGAATCCAGACGCGCTGCGCGGGCACATGGACGCGTTGCTGCTCTCGGTGCTGGAGCGGGAGCCGCTGCACGGCTACGCGATCATCGAGGCGCTCCAGGAGCGCAGCGGGGGTGCGCTGAGCGTGCCCACCGGCACCGTCTATCCGGCGCTGCGGCGGCTGGAGCGGGTCGGCCACCTGGCCAGCGAGTGGGCCACGGTGGGCGGGCGCAAGCGGCGCACGTACCGGCTGACCGACCCGGGCAGGAAGCAGCTCGAAGGGGAGCGGTCGGCCTGGCGGGAGTTCACCAGCGTGATCGGCGGCGTGCTCCAGGCCGACACCCGGGCCGACGCCGGGGTCGAGGCGCGGGCCTCAGGCTGACGGGGCCGCGGCGGGCCGGCGGTTGCGGCTGACCCGCAGGCAGCGCGTCGCGCCGTAGATCTGCAGGCCCCAGAACGCGGTCGTGACCAGGTTCGCCAGGAACGCGGGCAGGTAGCCGGTCATCGAGCCCGGACCGGGCGGGCTGTAGGACAGCACGAGGCTCATGGCGCCACCGAGCGGCAGCATGCCCCACACGACGATGCCCAGCGACCTGGTCACCAGGTGCGGACGGCGGATCCAGCGCGCGCCCCGGCCCAGCGCCAGCAGGGCGAGGCCGCCGTACAGGCCGGTGGCGAGCTGGCAGATGTCGAGCAGCTTCGAGATCAGGTGGTACCAGGCCGGACGGCCCACCCACAGCGCCGGGTCGGCGGGGTAGGTACGCCACACCATCGACCACATGAGGGCGGTCAGCGGCACGCTGATGAACAGCAGCAGGCCCAGCCGCCGCCCGGCCACGGCGGTCAGCTCGCTCTGGTAGCCGGGGGCGATCTCGGTGACCGGGCCGAACTCCGCGACCGCCAGCCGCTCGGCCTCGGCGCGATCGAGGCCGTCGGCCTCCAGGGCGTCGGCGGTGTCGGACAGGCTGTCGCGGGCCTCGACGACCAGGTCGCGCTTCGCGCCGGTCGGGCCGGAGAGCGCGCGATCGAGGTCGGCCACGTAGTCGTCGATCCGCATGATCCCAGTTTACGGAGTGAGCCGCCGATGGCCTATCAGGGAAGTCCCCGATTTTTCACGCCGCGACTTGATATGTCGGAAAAATCCTACGTATAGTGTCCGACATGCTGATTTCCGGGATCCTCACCGTCACCGTGCCCGTCGCCGACCAGGCGCGGGCGCTCGACTTCTACACCGGCGTGCTCGATTTCGAGGTGCGCACCGACAACCCGTTCCCCATGGGCCGCTGGCTCACCGTCGCCCCCAAGGGGGCGGCGACCGCGCTCCTGCTGGCCTCCTGGTTCCCCGACCTGGCCCCCGTCGGCGGGCTCGTGGTGGCCGCGCCCGACCTCGACGCCCTGGCCGCCCGGCTCGCCGCGGACGACGTCGCCTTCGAGGGGCCGAGCGAGCAGGCGTGGGGACGCCAGCTCCTCTTCCAGGACCCGTTCGGCAACGGGTTCGTGGTCAGCCAGGCATGACCGCCGACCACGTCTTCACCGCGCTGGCCAGCCCGGCCCGGCGCGAACTGCTGCGCCTGCTGCTCCAGGAGGGCCCCCAGCCCGCCGGACGGCTGGCCGAGCGCTTCGACATGAGCCGGCCCAGCGTCTCGGAGCATCTCAAGGTGCTCAAGGACGCCGGGCTCGTGGCCGAGGCCCGCAAAGGGCGCGAACGGCACTACCAGCTGGAGGCCGAGCCGCTCATGGAGATCCGGGACTGGCTCACCCCGTACGAGAGGTTCTGGCGCGAGAAGCTGACCGGCCTGTCCGCGCTGCTCGACGAGATGGAGGAAGACGATGGCTGAGGACCGGACCGCGATCAGGCTGGACGAGTTCCTCAAGCACCCGCCGGCCAAGGTGTGGCGGGCGCTGACCGACCCCGAGCTGATGGCCCGCTGGCTGATGCCCAACGACTTCCGGCTGGAGGTGGGCCACCGGTTCACCTTCACCACCCAGCCCAGGAAGGCGGTGGGGTTCGACGGGACGGTCCACTGCCAGGTGCTGGAGTTCGAGGCGGAGAAGCTGCTGCGGATCAGCTGGAGCGACCGCAAGCAGGCCGACTGGACGGTCACCTGGCGGCTGGTGCCGGAGGGCCGGGGCACCCGGCTGTTCCTCGACCACGAGGGCTTCGACCCCGACGACCCGACCCAGCAGCTCTCCCGCCGGATCATGGGCGGCGGCTGGCCCCGGCACTTCACCGTCATCGAAGACCTGGCCGCCACCCTCTGAGCCGGGCTCCTACATGGGCGGCAGCTCGCGGGTCAGGCGCGAGCTCCACGGGCACCAGTGGCCGCCCGGCAGGAACGCGCCGCCCGCCTCGTCGAGGTGGTCCTCCACGTAGGTCATGCTCGCGTCGCAGACCTCGATGGCCACGTCGAAGAAATTGATCGTCTCGGGCTGCAGGTGGTAGCTCCACCGGGCGTTGTAGGCGACGGACCGCTTGACGATGCGGCCGTGCACGTGCGGCCGCATCGTCGGTGGCGCCGGCCAGCAGGTCGCGGGCGTGCCGGATGGAGCCGGGGTCGGTGAGCTGCATGACGAACCGGGACCGGCCGTCGGTGTCGGTGAACTCGAAGTACGCCTCTCCGGCCGCCTGGGCCGGGACGGCTCCCGCCGCGCCGAGCAGGACGACGGACGCCAGCACAGCACTGATCTTGGTGACGATGCGGGGCATGGGGGACACCTCCGAAACTGTCGGCCGCACTCTGCGACCCGTCACTCAAAGTAATCGAGTGAATGCGCAAAGTCACTATGACGGCGCAAGCCGGAGGTGGGCCATGACCTGCGCGGCCAGCTCCTGCGGCGACCGGCCGTCGGTGTCCAGGCGCACGTCGCCCGCCCCCGCCCGGTCGAGGGCGGCGGCCTCCCGCGCCGCCCGTCCGGCCACGGCCCGGAGCGTGTCGCGGCCGAGCCCCCGCAGCTCGTCGCCGGGCGTCGCCGGGCCGCCTCCCCGGCCGCGCAGCAGCACGCGTTCCAGCAGCGTGGCGGGGGAGGCGTGCAGCCGGAACACGGTCGGGGACAGCCCGGGAAGCAGTCCGGTGCAGGCGCGGACGGTCTCGTCGGAGTCCGCCCCGCCGGAGACGATCAGGCATCCGGCCCCGGCCGCCCGGTACCCGTCCCACAGCGCGGCCAGGCCGCGTGCCCTGAGCCGGCGGCCCTCCTCCTCGGTGGACGGGCGCAGCGCGGCGACCTGCCGCAGATCGACGTAGGCGGCCCGTACGCCCGACCGGTGGACGCGGCCGAAGACCTCGTAGCCGACCGTCGACTTCCCGGCCGCCGTCGCCCCCGAGAACCACACCAGCGGAACCGGCACGCCGGAACCGGCACCCCCGCCCGGATCAGTCAGGGCGGGCGCCGGCCCGGGGGCGGGGACGGGCGGCGGCCAGCCGCCCAGCCGGTCGAGCACCAGCCGGGCCGTCTCGGCCACCGTCCGGCCGCCGGTGTCCACGCACAGGTCGGCGTACCGGCTGCGGTCCTGCTCGACCGCCTCGGCCACGGCCGCCTCCACCAGGTCGGGACGCCAGCCCCGCCCCAGGAACCGCTCCCGCAGCTCCGCGTGGGGCACCCGCAACCGGCACACCGTGAACGCCGCGCCCGGCAGCAGCGCGGTGTACTCGCCGACCTCCTCGGGCGTGTCCACGAACCCGGCCAGCACCAGGCAGCGCATCCCGGCGCTCCGGAACCCGGGCCACAGGGCCGCCAGGTTGCGCGCCCGCAGGCGATGCGTGCCGCCCTCCGGCGCCGGATGGCACAGGGCGATCTGGTCGGCGTCGAGGAACGCCGTCTTGACGCCGCTGCGGCCCAGCCGGTCGAAGATCTCCCACCCGGCTGAGGACTTCCCGGCGCCCGTGGGGCCCGTCAACCAGAGCAGCGGCAGCGGATCGGTACTCACCGGCGCGACCCTAGCGAGCCCGGTCCGCCGCCTGCCACCGCATTTTCGGCCAGCCTGCCGGTGGCGGACGGCCCGGCTACTGATGCAGCACCGGGTTGTGGTGGACCGCCTGGCGGGCCGCGTGCGAGGTGGAGCTCCACAACACCGCCGCCGCCGTCAGCGCCGCGAGCAGCGTGCACCAGGCCACCGCGCGTCCGAGCCGCATGCCGTACCCCCACAGCAGCCACGACAGCGACAGCCACCAGTGCTCACCGGCCCGGCGGCGCATCTCCATGGCGGCGAAGGCGAAGTCCGCCGAGGTGTCGCGGTCCTCGATCCGGCCGCGCAGCTCGGCGTAGAGGGCGGCCAGCAGGTCGGGGGTGGTGGGCGAGCCGCCGGAGGCGTCCCAGCCGCGCAGGGCGTGCTCGTCGGCCAGCGCGCTGCGCCGCGAGATCCAGCGCAGCATCGGACGGCGCAGGCTGACCCGCACGCCGCGCGGCGTGAGCGCGAACGTGCAGTTCCTGACCCGCACCCCGGCCGGGTGCGTGAGCCCGGCGAAGCCGCAGCCCGACAGGTCGAGGCCGGTCAGCGTGAGGCTGGCGGCGTCCACCTGGCGCAGCGAGGTCAGCATCGACAGGCCCTTGCCGGTCACCGAGGCGGGCCCGTGCAGCACGGCGCCCTCCAGGTCGGCGCTGGAGTCGGTCAGCCGCACGGTGGCGGCGCCGAAGACCTCGACCCGCCGCAGGTCCACCCCGCAGCGCGCGACCGTCACGTCGAGCAGGCCGTCGGCGCGGGCGCGCGCGGCCGAGAGCCGGCCGGAGGCCGACAGGTAGGCGTCCCCGGCGAAGTGGGCGTAGTCGAACCCCGCCTGCCCGCGCACCTTGCGGAAGGAGAGGGTCCGGCCGAACCTGGCGCCGCGGAACGTGGCGCCGGTGCCAAGGCGGGCGTCGTCGAAGGTGGCGTACCCGTCGAACCGGGCGCCCTCGCAGGAGAGCCCGTGCTCGAAGACGGCCTGGCCGAACAGCGCGTCGCGGGACATCACGGCCCGGTCCAGCGAGACGTGCCCCCGGACGCGTACGCCGTGGAAGGACAGCTCGCGCGTGAACCTGGCCGCCGCCAGCGACACGTTCCCCTCGAAGCGGGCCCCGAAGAAGGAGGCGAGCCGCTCGAACCTGGCTCCGTCGAGCGACACGTCCCCGGCGAACGTCACGCCCGACAGCCTGACGTCGCCGGTGAACCTGGCCCGGTCGAGCCGGGCGCGGCCCGGTCTGCGACTCGTCGCCTCCAGGACCCGCGACAGCAGGTCGCCGTTGACGGTGGTGCCGCGGAGGTCGAGCAGCCTGCCGGGGGACAACCGGGCGAGGACGGCGGGCAGGTCCTCGGCCGGCAGATGCGCCAGGCACAGGCCGGACGGCTGTTGGGCGATTCCGGGGCAGGCAGCAGAAAACGCGCAGGTGACCCAGTCCATGCACTGGTCATACCCGCGTGCCGCCAATGTCAAGGTTCGATGATTTAATGTTCTATCCACTTTTGTGTGGAAATATGCGGGCAATAATCCCTCTAAAGTGCCGGTCATGCGCGTTTTATCCCGAGCAGCACTCGCTGCCCTCGTGGCGGGCGCCCTGACCGCCACCCCGGCCCTCGCCGACACGGCGGCGGCGCCCTGTGACACCCCGGCCGACCGCCGCGTCGCCGAGGTGCAGGGCAGCGGCGACACCGGCCCCCTGACCGGCCGGACCGTACGGGTCGAAGGCATCGTGACCGGCGACTTCCAGCGGACCGACCAGCTCAGCGGCTTCTTCCTCCAGGACCCGCGGCCGGACGCCGACCCCAGGACCTCCGAGGGCCTGTTCGTCTTCGCCCGAGAGTCCTTCAAGGACGTCAAGACCGGCGACCGCGTCCTGGTCACCGGCAAGGCCACCGAGTTCAACGGCTGGACCGAGCTGTCCCCGGTCACCGCCGTGGACGTCTGCGGCACCGGGAGCGTGGCGGCGCAGCCGTACACGCTGCCCCCGGCCGCGGACGGCCTGGAGGCCGTCGAGAACATGCTGCTCACCTTCCCGCAGCCGCTCACCGTGGACGACAACTACAACCTGGGCCGCTTCGGCGAGGTCACGGTGTCGGCGCACGGCCGGCTGTACCAGCCCACCGACCGGCCCGGCGTGGACCCCGCCGGCGACACGCGCCGCTCGCTGCTCATCGACGACGGCTCCAACCGGGAGAACCCGGCGACGCTGCCGCCCGTCACGCGGGCGGGCGCCGTGGCCGCCGGCGTCACCGGCGTGCTCGGGTACGGCTTCGGCGAGTACCGCCTCCAGCCCACCCAGCCGATCGCCTACCTGGACGCCAACCCGCGCACGCCGCGCCCCTTCCCGGTGGCGGGCAACGTGACGGTGGCCTCGTTCAACACCCTCAACTGGTTCACCACCATCGGCTCGCGCGGCGCGAGCAACGCCGGCGAGCAGCAGCGGCAGCTCGCCAAGCTGGTGGCCGCGCTGAAGGGCCTGGACGCCGACGCGGTCGCCCTCATGGAGGTCGAGAACAACGGCCAGACCGCGCTGCAGGCGCTCGTGGACGCCGTCAACGCCGAGGTCGGCGCCGGCACGTACGCGGCCCTCAGCCACCCCTACCCCGGCACGGACCTCATCCAGGTCGGGCTGATCTACAAGCCGGGCAAGCTCACCCCGGTCGGCGAGACCAAGGCATCCCAGGACCCGGTCTTCAGCCGTCCGCCGCTGATCCAGACCTTCCGCAGGAAGGGCGGCGGCCAGCCGTTCACCATGATCGTCAACCACCTCAAGTCGAAGGGCAGCTGCCCGGCCGACGGCCCCGACGCCGACCAGGGCGACGGCCAGAGCTGCTGGAACCCCACCCGCGTCAAGCAGGCGCAGGCGCTGCTCGGCATCATCGGCGACCAGGACCTGCCCAACCCGCTCGTGCTCGGCGACCTCAACGCCTACGGCGAGGAGGACCCAATCGACACGCTGGAGGCCGGCGGCCTGACCAGCCTCACCAAGCGGTTCGTGCCGCCGGCGCAGCGCTACAGCTACCTGTTCGACGGCCTGGCCGGCGAGCTCGACCACGCCTTCGCCGGCAAGCAGCTGCTCAAGCGGGTGACCAGCACCACGATCTGGCACATCAACTCCGACGAGCCGCGCATCCGCGACTACAACACCGAGTTCAACCCGCCCGGCCTCTACCAGCCGGACGCCTACCGCTCCTCCGACCACGACCCCCTGGTGATCGGGCTGACCCTGCCCGGCGGCCACTGACCCGTGCGGAAGGCGCGGCCCGCGGGCCGCGCCTTCCGGCGTTCCGGAACGCCCGCCGCAGCGGGGTTGCGGGCCCCCAGGGCATGGAATGCTGGTGGGGGGTACGTGGTTGACACGGTTGCAATTTCACCGAAGAGCGAGGAGCCACTTGTGGCGACCATCGAAGTAACAGAGAAGAACTTCAACGACATCGCCGACAAGGGCATCGTGCTGCTCGACTTCTGGGCGACGTGGTGCCCGCCGTGCAAGAAGTTCGGGCCGATCTTCGAAGCGGCCTCCGACAAGCACGACGACATCACCTTCGGCAAGATCGACACCGACGCCGAGCAGGCGCTCGCCCAGGGCTTCGACATCACCTCGATCCCCACGCTGATGGCGATCCGCGACGGCATCGTGGTCTTCGCCCAGGCCGGCGCGATCCCGGCCCCGGCCCTGGAGGACCTCATCCGCCAGGTCCGCGCCCTCGACATGGACGCGATCCGGGCCGAGCTCAGCGAGGAGCTGAAGAACGCCGAGCAGAACTGACCCCGGCAGGCCCCGCCGGCGCGGCGGGGCCCTCGCGTCGCCCGGCCCGCGCGAAGGCGGCGGCCAGCGGGAACACCGCGATCACCACGAGCGTGCTGGGCAGCCCGGCCAGGCGTGACAACGCGCCCGCCACGCCCAGCCCGATCCCGCCGCCGACGAAGAACGTCAGGTTCAGCAGGCCCATCGCGCCGCCGCGCCGCTCCACCGGGAAGCTCGCCGACATCCGGGCCGTGATCACCACCTGCGCCAGCGAGAACGCCGGGAACCCGAGCGAGGCGGCCACCACCAGCAGCACCGCGGCCCACCCCGCCGGCCCGCCGTGCCCACCCGGCCCGCCGGTGAGCGCCCCGGCGAGCCCCGCCGCGACCAGGCAGAGCGCGAACGCCGCGGCCACCGCGGGCAGCAGCCACGACCGGGTGCCCGCGATCCTGGCCAGCACCACGCCCACCAGCGCGCCCGGCAGCAGCCAGGCGCCGATCGCCGGCACGCTCCACCCGTGCACCCCGGCCAGGAGTTGCGGGGCGGCCCACATGGTGGCGAACAGGCCGCCGTACACGCCGACGCCGATCAGCGCGGCCCGGCGGAAGACGCGGTCGGCCGGCAGGTCACGCGGGACGAACCCGCCCGCCACCGTACGGGTACGCCGGACCAGCGCGGCCCCCGCGAGCACCGCCACCACCCCGGCCAGCGCCGCGACCGGCCAGGTCAGCCCCAGATTGGCCGCCTGGACCAGCACGAGGAACGCCGACACGCCCGCCGCCAGCAGCCCCGCGCCCACGACGTCCACCCGGCCGCCCGACCCCGCCCGCCGCGCCACCGGCAGGCAGAACGGCACCGCCACCAGCGCCAGCGCGGGCAGCGCGAGCGTGAGCCGCCACGACAGCGCCTGGGTGACCAGCCCGCCGGCCAGCGTCGCGCCCGCCGAGAACACCGCCATCGCGCTGCCGAACCAGGCCAGCACCGCCTGACGCCGCTCCGGCTCGGCCGTCGCCGCCAGGTTCAGCGCGACCGCCGACAGCGCGCCCGACCCGGCCGCCAGCACTGCCCGCGCCGCCACGAGCGCCACCAGCGACGGCGCCACCAGGCAGGCCAGCGCCCCCGATGCCAGCACCGCCGAGCCGAGCAGCAGCGCGCGGCGCACCCCCCACGCGTCCGACAGGCGCCCGAACAGCGCCGTCCCGACGCCCAGCGCCAGCGCGTGCGCGGTCAGCACCCACACCACCGCGCCAGGACGCGCCCCCAGTGCGGCGGCGACGTCCGGCAGGGCGACCCCGGCCGCCGTGACGCCGAACACGGCCGGGCCGAAGAGCGCGCCCAGCCTGATCCCGATCGATCCACTCCCGTTCATGCGGGTCAGTCCATCGCGGGAAGAGCGGGCGAACCAGGAGACGTTCTCCTGGACAGTCATCACCGATCATGATGAATGGAGGCACAGTGGAGCTGCGGCAGCTCGCCTACTTCGTCGCCGTCGCCGACGAGGGCGGCTTCGGCCGGGCCGCCGAGCGGCTGCACATCGTGCAGCCCGCGGTCAGCCAGCAGGTGAGCAGGCTGGAACGCGAGCTGGGCGCCCGCCTGTTCGACCGGTCGACCCGGCACGTACGGCTGACCGAGGCGGGGGAGCGGCTGCTGCCCGAGGCCCGCGAGGTGCTCGCCGCGGCCGGACGGGCCCGCCGGGCGGTCACCGGCCACCTGGCCGAGACCACCCTGCGGCTCGGCGTGTCCGCCGCGCCCGGCGCCCGCCTGTACCCGATGCTCGACCGGCTCGACCCCGGCCTGCGGGTCCGGCTCGCCAAACAGGGGCTGGCCGAGCGGCTGGCGGGGGTGCGCTCCGGCGACCTGGACGCCGCCCTGGTGCGTCTCGTGGACGCCGCGCCCGGCCTGGAGTTCTTCCCCGCCTGGACCGAGCCGCTGGTCGTGGCGCTGCCCGCCGCCCATCCGCTGGCCGGCTCCGGCACGCTCAGCCTCGCCCAGCTGGGCGACCTGCCCGTACGGCTGGCCCCCCGCGAGCGCAACCCGCCCTTCCACGACCTGGTCACCGGGGCCCTGGCGCGGGCGGGCGTGGACCCGCCGCGCGGCCCGGCCTTCACCGGCCTGAACGACACGCTCATCGACCTGGCCTCGGGCCCGCCGTCGTGGACGCTGTTCTACCCGGTCCTCGACGAGCTGCCGCCGATCCGCGGCGTGGCCTACGCCGGCCTGGACGAGCCCGAGGTGCGCACCTGGCTCGCCGTGCCGGCCGGGCCGCCGACGGCCCGGGTGCGGCAGCTCCTGGCGGCCCTGCCCTGACAAGGCCCCTCACCGCGGACCTCCCCGCGGCCTTTCCCCTGGACCTTCCCGCGGCCCGGACCGGGGGCCGCGGTCCGGCCGTCCGTCAGGGCTTGCGGGCGACGCCGACGTAGCCGACGTCGGTGCCGTTCGTCAGGGCGGGCGGCTCGGCGGGACGCCAGTCCTGGGGGAAGACCAGGCCGGGGTCGGCCAGCTCGTAGCCCTCGAAGAAGGCCAAAATCTCCTTGTCGGTCCGCAGGCTCAGCGCGGCCGTGGCCTGGTTGTAGACCTCCAGCGCCTGCGGGGTGGTGTCGGGCCTGGCGTCGATGGCGTGGCTGATCACCAGGTGGCTGCCGGGGGCGCTGACCTCGCGCAGCCGGGCCACGATCGGGTGGGCCTGCTCGTCGGGGATGAAGTGCAGGATCGCCAGCATGAGGAAGGCCACCGGCTGGTCGAAGTCGATCAGCGCGCCCAGCTTGTCCAGCAGGGCGTCCACCTCGCGGATGTCGGCCTGCAGGATGTCGACGTTGTCCGTACGGGCCAGCAGCGCCCGGCCGTGGACGCACACCACCGAGTCGTAGTCGACGTAGACCACGCGGGCCTCGGGCGCGATCTCGTGCGTGTTGCCCTGGGTCGGCAGCCCGGCGCCGAGGTCGACGATCTGCCGTACGCCCGAGTCCACCAGATGCCGCACGGCCCGCTGCAGGAACGCCCGGTTGGCGCGGGCGGCCTCCTTGGTGTTGGGGAACACCTTGAGGATCTGCTCGGCCGCGGCGCGGTCGGCCGCGAAGTTGTCCTTGCCGTCGAGGAAGTAGTCGTACATCCGTGCGACGTTGGGGACGTTGGGGTCGACCCCCTCGGGGGCACTGTCCACGATTTCTCCCGAAATTTCGGTCCTTCGGGTGATCATAGCCTCGCCGACCCCGCCCGCACTGGAATTCGGTTCGGTTGTCCGCGCGGCGCACGTCACGAACACGCGCCGCGCGGAACCGGCTCACCCGGGGAGGACACCGCCCTCAGCGGTACGGCCCAGCCCCGGTGGAGCTCAATCCTGGTGGAGCTCAGCCCCGGTACAGCTCGGCCACGCGGAAGGCGAGGTCGAGCGACTGGCCGCGGTTGAGCCGCGGGTCGCAGGCCGTCTCGTAGCGGGTGCCGAGGTCGCCCTCGACGATCTCGTGGCCGCCGCCCACGCACTCGGTGACGTCGTCGCCGGTGAACTCGATGTGGATGCCGCCCGGGTGGGTGCCGAGCGCGCGGTGGACCTCGAAGAACCCGGCCACCTCGTCGAGCACGTCGTCGAAGTGGCGCGTCTTGTGACCGCTGGGCGCCTCGAAGGTGTTGCCGTGCATCGGGTCGCAGATCCAGGCCACCTGGGCGCCGGCGGCCGTGACCTCCTTGACCAGGGTGGGCAGGTGCTCACGGATCTTGGACGCGCCCATCCGGGTGATGAACGTGAGCCGGCCGGGCTCGTTGTCCGGGTTGAGCTTCTCGATCAGCGCGAGCGCCTCCTCCGGCGAGGTCGTCGGCCCGAGCTTGACGCCGATCGGGTTGCGGATGCCGGCGAAGAAGTCGACGTGCGCGCCGTCGAGCTGACGGGTGCGCTCGCCGATCCAGACCATGTGCGCCGAGACGTCGTAGGGCAGGCCGGTGCGCGAGTCGATGCGGGTGAGCGCCCGGTCGTAGTCGAGGATGAGCGCCTCGTGGGAGGAGTAGAACTCGACGGTGTGGAACTCCTCGGGCTCGGCCCCGCAGGCCCGCATGAAGGCCAGCGCCTGGTCGATCTCGCGGGCCAGCTGCTCGTAGCGGCGCCCGGCGGGCGACTCGGCCACGAAGTCCTGGTTCCAGGCGTGCACCTGGCGCAGGTCGGCGTAGCCGCCCTTGGTGAAGGCGCGCGCCAGGTTGAGCGTGACCGCCGAGGAGTGGTACGCCTTGAGCAGCCGCCACGGGTCGGGCTCGCGCGACTCGGGGGTGAACTCGAACCCGTTGACCATGTCGCCCCGGTAGGCCGGCAGCTCCACGCCGTCGCGGATCTCGGTGCCCTTCGACCGCGGCTTGGCGAACTGGCCCGCCACCCGGCCGATCTTCACGACCGGCACCTTCGCCGCGTAGGTCAGCACGATCGCCATCTGCAGCAACGTCTTGAGCTTGTTGCGCACGTTGTCGGCGGTCGCGCCGGAGAAGGTCTCGGCGCAGTCGCCGCCCTGCAGGACGAACGCCTCTCCGCGCGAGACGGCCGCCAGCTGCCTCTTGAGCTGGTCGCACTCGCCGGCGAAGACGAGCGGGGGCAGGCCGCCGAGCTCGGCGACGACCTTGTCGAGCTCACCGCGATCGGGCCAGTCGGGCTGCTGGGCCGCGGGGAGGGCTCGCCAGGAATCGAGATCCACGAGATTGCTGCTCACGAGATACGAGGGTATTCCACTGACCCGGCCCCACCGACCCTCTTGTCCACGTTGTGAGAATGCATTTATCAGCTTTCGGGAGACTTCACATGCTCAGGCAGCACCCCGAGGCCGATGAAACGCCGCGGCAGCCGGTTGAACAGCGGAATCCTGGTGAGGTCGCGCGGCATCCTGGACGCGTCGAACCGCCGCCCCAGCGCCGGCGTGATCACCTGGTTCTGCACCAGCCGCTGGGCCGCCTGGGTGACCCGCGTGGGCAGCATGCGCCGCCGCTGCAGCCGGTGCAGGACAGACTCCGGGACCGGCAGGCCCGCGGCGAGCGGCGCGGCCAGCAGGTTGGCGGCGGCCACCGCGTCCTGGACGGCCAGGTTGATGCCCACCCCGAACACCGGCGACATGGCGTGCGCGGCGTCCCCGATGCACAGGAACCCCGGGCGGTGCCAGCGGCGCAGCCGGTTGAGCGCGACCGTGAGCACGCTGACGTCGTCGAAGCCCTCGATCTGCCCGACCCGGCCGGCCAGGTAGGGCAGCAGCGTGGCCACCGGCCGCCTGAGGGCGTCGATGCCCTGCTCGGTCAGCCGCCCGAAGCCGCCCTTGGGGATCAGGTAGGCGAGCTGCCAGTAGGTCTCCCGGTTGATGGCGACCATCATGTGGCCGCTGGAGATGCGCAGGAACGTGTCGTCGGGGTCGTCGTCGTGCCGGGGCAGGCGGAACCAGACCACGTCCATCGGCGCGTGCAGGTCCTGGGGGACCAGGCCGGCGCGGGCGCGCAGCGCCGAGTGCCGCCCGTCGGCCGCCACGGTCAGCTCGGCCCGCAGCTCGTGCTCGCCGGACGGGTCGCGGTAGCGCACCCCGCGCACCGCCCCGCCCTCGCGGATCAGGTCGTGGGCCTCGGCGTTCATCAGCAGCCGGAAGTTCGGGTACGCGCTCGCGGCCGTGGTGACCAGCTTGAGGAAGTCCCACTGGGGCACGAACGCGATGTAGTCGTAGCCGCCCGGCAGGCCGCGCAGGCTGGCGAGCGTGATGTCGCCGGTGTCGGTCACCAGCCGCAGCTCGTGGGCCTTGCGGTGGGGCAGCTTCAGGAAGTCCTCCGCCAGGCCGAGCTCGGCCAGCACGCGCAGGGTGGAGGGGTGGATCGTGTCGCCGCGGAAGTCACGCAGGAAGTCGGCGTGCTTCTCCAGCAGCGTGACCTCGACGCCGGCCCTGGCCAGCAGCAGTCCGAGCACGGCCCCGGCGGGACCGCCTCCGGCTATCACACATGTCATAATTCATCACCCAATGAGATTGTGTCACGTCCCCGGAAATGAGCAAGCCCCCGCGCCCCTCCGGCGTGCCGGAGGGGCGGTGGGAGGGGGCGGGGTCAGGAGGGCAGGGGCGGGCGGCCGTAGCGGGTCGTCCAGGCGGTGTAGACCGGGCTGCGGGCCGCCACGGCCGCGTGGGCCGCGCGGGCGCTCTCCAGCAGCGCCGGCGCGTGCGCGGCGAACGACGACCGCCAGATGAGCACCTGACGCATCCACAGCGGGTTCCCGCGCAGCGGCAGCACCGACACCCGCTCGCCCGGGTCGTAGAGCGCCTGGCAGGCCGACACCGCGTGCCCGGCCGCGATCAGCTCCCGCCGCACCCCGGCCTCCACGAGCTGGTACCGCCCGCGCGGCGTGAACCCGGCCCGCCGGCACGCCTCCAGCAGGTGCTCCGGCCAGCCCATCCCGTCGGGCGGCGGCAGCACCCACGGCTCGCCCGCCAGCTCGGCCAGCTCCACCTCGGCCCGTCCGGCCAGCGGATGGACGGCGGGCAGCGCCACGAACACCGGCTCGACCGCCACCACGCCCATCCCCATGGCCGGGCCGAGCCGCAGCTCGTGGTCGGGGTAGTCGGCCACCAGCGCCACGTCGAGCCGCCCGTTGGCCACCATGTCCACCAGCACCCGGACGTAGTGCTCGGTCTGCAACGTGATCCGCGCCTCGGGCAGCGCGCCCGCCAGGTTCGCGACGAGCGGCACGACGACGGGGTTCTCGAAGCCGCCCACCCGGATCGCCTGCCCGGCCAGCTCGTACGGCCCCGCCGCCAGCAGGTCGTCCACCCCGGCGAGCACCACCCGCGCCCTGGCCAGCACGAACTCCCCGAACGCGGTGGCCGCCACGCCGCGGTGGTCGCGGGTGAAGACCGCCCCGCCGAGCAGGCGTTCGATCCGTCCGAGCTGGGCGGTGAGCGCGGGCTGGGAGACGCCGAGCGCCGCCGCGGCCCTGGTCACACTGCCGTGGTCGGCGATGGCGCGCAGCGTCCTGAGATGTCTCAGTTCGAGCTGCATCCCGCAGAAGCTATCACTCCGGAGTTATGCCCTTATGGGATGAGACTGCCGGATCCATCGGGCCGATAGTGCATGACATGCGTAGATTCGCGGCCCTGGTACTGGCCGCCGCCGTCCTATATGTCCCATCCGCCCATGCGTCGGCGGCCGCCGACGGGCCCGGCGCGGCCACGGTCGTGCCGGTCCAGGTCACCGGCGCCCCGGCCAAGCGGTTCAACCTGATCGTCATGGGCGACGGCTACACCGAGGCCGAGCAGGCGAAGTTCCGGGCCGACGTGGACCGGCACCTCAACGTGATGTGGTCGATCGAGCCGTTCAAGACCTACCGCGACTACATCAACGTCTACCGGATCGACATCGTCTCCGGCGAGTCCGGCGTGAGCTGCGACCCCGGCCTGGACGCGCCCCGCCGTACCACCCCGCTGAGCATGGGCTTCTGGGGCGGCTGCAACCCCGGCAGCGTGCAGCGACTGATCACCATGGACAACTCCGCCGCCACCCGGTTCGCGAACCTGGTCACCGGGACGACGTCGGGCAACCGGCAGATCCTCGCCCTGGCCAACAGCGGCACCTACGGCGGCGCGGGCGGCAGCTACGCCACCGCCTCGGGCAGCAACTCCATGTCCGCCCTGATCAGCCCGCACGAGCTCGGCCACTCCCTGGGCGGCCTGCAGGACGAGTACGACTACTACCAGCGCGGCGTCCCCGGCGGGACCTACGGCGGCTCCGAGCCCTCCAGCGCGCACCACAGCCTGCTGACCGAGCAGCAGATGCTCGACCAGCGCCGGAAGTGGTGGCGGTGGCTGGGCGAGGACAGCGAGTCCGGCGGCCCGATCGCCCGCTACGAGGGCGGCCTGTACTACACCAGCGGCGTGTGGCGGCCGAGCAAGCACTCCATGATGAAGACCCTCGGCTACTACTTCGACCAGGTCAGCCGCGAGGTCATGACCCAGCGCATCACCGCCAAGACCACGCTGATCCAGGACTCCACGCCCACCGCCGCGCCCGTCGGGGCCGACCGGGTGCTCTGGGTCGAGCCGATGCGCCCGGTGGGGCACTCGCTGACCACCACCTGGGCCGTGGACGGCAAGAACCTGCCCGGCGACGCCGACGTCCTCGACCTGCGCACACTGGGCCTGGCCGCGGGCACGCACACGGTCACGGCCACGGTCGCCGACCCCACGGAGTTCGTCCGGGACCCGGCGATCCGGACCGCCATGAGCAAGACCCGCACCTGGACCGTGGACACCACGCTCACCACGCCGCCCGACGGCGTCCAGGCCGCCGTCGTGTCGTCCACGCCGACGGACCGCCCGGCCGGGCGCGACGCCGTCGTGTACGTCGAGACCACCCACCCGGCGGCGTCGGTCCCCGCCGTCGCCTGGGCGCTGGACGGCCGGCCGGCGGGCACCGGCACCGAGTTCGACCTGGGCGCGGCCGACCTGGCGCCCGGCGCCCACACCCTCACCGCCACCCTCGGCGCCACCACGCTGACCTGGCAGGTCGACGCCACCGAGCCCACCACCGGGTACGAGCTGTCGGAGCCGCTCGCCCGCTCCGGCGACACCTACGTCTACAACGGCCCGTTCACGATGAAGCTCACCGGCGACGACGACCGCGACGGCTACGTGGTCTCGGAGTCCCGGGTGGACGGCGACGGCTGGTTCAACTACTTCGGCTGGCCCACCTCCAGCGAGCTGCCCTGGACGTTCACCGAGCAGGGCACGGTCATCGACTCCCTGGTCTACGGCAAGCTGCCGCGCGGCCGGCACACCGTCGAGTACCGCTCGATCGACGCCGCCGGCAACTACGGGCAGGCCAAGAGCTTCACCGTCACCACCATCGCCCCGCCGCCCGCCTGCGACCGCACGGTCACCGGCGCGCACCGCGGCCCGCTCACCGTGGCCGACGGCGTGACCTGCCTGAAGGACGCCCAGGTCACCGGCCCGGTCACGGTCAAGGCCGGCGCCTCGCTGGTGACGGACGGCGGCCGGATCAGCGGCACCCTCACCGCCGCCAAGCCCGCCGCCGTGCACCTGATCGGGACGCGCGTGGACGGCGCGCTCAGCGTCACCGGCGCGGCCCAGCTCACGGTCGTGGGCGCCGAGCTGCGCGGCGCGGCCGTGCTCACCGGCAACACCGCGCCGATCCTGTCGGGCGTCACGGTCAAGGGCGCGCTCGCCTGCACCGGCAACACCCCCGGGCCGGCCGACCTCGGCGTGCCGAACCAGGTGAACGGCGCGGGCGGCGGTCAGTGCGGCAAGCTGTCAGCGGGCGTCAAGGGGAAGCCGTACGAGGCGGTCCAGGACGTCCGTCAGTGAGCTGACGGCCAGATCGCGGACCCTGGCGTACTCGGACTCCGGGTACTGCCGGGGTCCGTTCTCCACCAGCAGGATCAGGTAGAGGTAGGCGCGGTACAGGTCCAGCCGGACGCGGGCCGAGGCGGTCAGCTCCAGCGGCGTCACCTCGCGGTAGCCGGCCAGCAGCGGGTCGTCCTCGCGCAGCTCGTCGAAGATCGTCGGGGTGACGAACTCGGCGATCGGGTCGCCCCAGAACGCCCGCTCGTGGTCGATGATCGCCTGGATGCGCGGCTCGCCGGTCAGGTCGAGGAACACGTTCCCGGCCCACACGTCGAAGTGCACCAGGCAGGGCGTGGTCACCTCGTCCAGCACCGGCGCGGCCCGTTCGAAGACCGCCATGATCTCGGCGGCCGGGCGGGGCAGCGGCGCAGGGTAGCGCTCGGTGTCGGCCAGCAGCGCGCCCGCCATGGCCAGGAACGCCTCCCGCCAGGTCGAGCCGACGATCCCGGCGTGCGGGTAGCCGAACACCTCGCCGGTCACCGCGTTGAAGGCGGCCAGGTGGCGGCCGAGCTCCCGGCGCAGCGCCTGCTCGCCCTCGGGCTTGACGTCGTTCCAGGAGACGCCGTCGAGCGCGGTCAGCATCAGGTAGTCGCCGCCGAGCACCGGGTCGTCGAACCCGGCCACCAGCAGCTCGGCCATCGGCACGCCCGCCGCGGCGGCCAGCTCGTAGGCGGCGGCCTCCATGCGCAGCAGGTTGCGCTCGTAGCTGAGCTGGTCGAGGTCGGGCGAGGGGGAGAGCTTGAGCACCACCTCGCGGCCGTCCTCCAGGGTCAGCCGCCACACGGCGTTGGCGTAGCCGTCGGTCAGCTCGACGGCCGTGAAGACGCCCGCCCCCACGGCCCGTCTGGCCAGCGCGTCGAGCTCGGCGGGCGATAAGCGGCGCTTGGTCCTGCTGTCCACGCGAGGCCCCTTCCGGGTTCAGGCGACGCTGATCGTCCAGCTCGCCACGTGTTCGTCGCCCGGCCGCAGCACGACCAGGTCGGTGCCGGAGTTGAAGGCGTCGGGCGGGCAGGTCATCGGCTCGACCGCGACGCCCTCGTAGCCGAGCTGCCGGCTCGTGCAGACCTGCACCCACGGCAGCACCGCCGGGTCCCAGACCACGCGCACCGCGCCCACCCGCACCTCGCCGCGGTCGAGCCCGGTGAAGGCGTGGTCGATCACGGTGTCGCCGACCGGGCGCGGCTTCCTGAAGTCGTACGGGGTGCCGGCCACGTCGGCCAGACCGGCCGGCAGCAGCCGGTCGTCGGTCGTCAGGTAGCGGGCGGCGGGCAGCTCCAGCTCCTCGCCCAGCAGCCACGGGTGGGGCCCGCAGCCGTAGGGGGCGTGGGCCTCGCCGGTGTTGCGGGCCGTGACCGTCGTGGTCAGGCCGCCCGCGTCGAGCAGGTGCTCGGCCGACAGCGCCAGCGTGAACGGGTAACCGGGCGCCTCGGCCAGCTCGTACGTCAGGCGCGCCCGATCGGCCTCGGCCTCGGCCACCTTCCAGTCGACGACGGCGACCAGGCCGTGCAGCGCGTGACCGCGGTCGGGCTCGGTCACCTCCAGCCGGTGCGCGCGGCCCTGGAAGGTGTAGCGGGCGCCGCCCACCCGGTTGGGCCAGGGGGCCAGGACGGTGCCCGCGAAGTAGGGGACCGGGCCCTGCTCGGGCCAGGCCGTCACCAGGTCGCGCCCGCCGTGCCGGAGCGTTCTGAGCGCGGCGCCGCGCGGGCTGATGTGCGCGGTGTAGCCGCCGCCTTCGAGCTGGGGCACGGGAGAAGGTCCTTTCGTCGGGCGTGCGAGCAGCCGGGCCAGGATAACGCCTGGTCAGGCAGACTCTCGGCGAACCAGGTGCGTGTCGAGGATCACCACGGGCTGGCGCAGCTCCTCGCCGTTGATGCGGGCCACGAGAAGCTGGGCCATCTGGCGGCCCATGGCCTCCGTGGGCTGGTGGACGGTGGTCAGCGGCGGATCGGCGTGCAGCGCGGCCTTGGAGTCGTCGAAGCCGATCACGGCGACGTCGCCCGGGATCGCCTTGCCCGCGGCCTTGAGCACGCGCATCGCGCCCAGGGCCATCGGGTCGGAGGCGGCGAAGACGGCGTCGAGATCGGGATGGCTCTCCAGCAGCTCCTGCATGGCGGTGGCGCCGCTCTCCTCGGAGAAGTCGCCGAAGGCCACGATCTCCGGCAGCCCCGAGGGCAGCAGCGCGTCGCGGTAGCCGGCCAGACGGTCGACGCCCACGCCCATGTCCTGGGGGCCGGCGATCGTGGCGATCGCGCCCCGGCCGAGGCCCAGCAGGTGTTTGACCGCCTGCCGGGCCCCCGCCCGGTTGTCCATGTCCACGAAGCTGTAGGGATCGAGGCCGACGGGCCTGCCGCCGAGCACGGTCGGCACGCCCATCTCCTCCAGCCTGCCCGGCAGCGGGTCGGCGCCGTGCAGCGACAGCAGCAGCACGCCGTCGACGTGCTGCCCCGTCAGGTAGGTCTCCAGCCGCTCGTGCTCCTCGGGGGAGCGCGCCATCGCCAGGATCAGCTGCAGCCCGGTCTCGGCCAGCGCCGAGCCGATGCCGCGGATGGTGCCGGCGAAGTACGGCTCGTCGAAGACCCGGAACTGGGACTCCGACACCACCAGGGCGACCGTGTCCGTGCGGCGCGTGACGAGGGCACGCGCCGCCCTGTTGGGCACGTAGCCCAGCTCGCGGATGGCCAGCTCGACGGCCTCGCGGGCCTTGGCGCTGACGTTCGGCGAGCCGTTGATGACTCTCGACACCGTGCCCCGGCCCACACCGGCCCGAGCCGCGACTGCCTCAAGAGTCGGTCGGTTCATGTCGCCTATTCTGCCGGATGATCTCCGAGTACCAGTGCGCGCTGTCCTTCAGCAGCCGCTCCTGGGTGTCGAAGTCGACGTGGACCAGGCCGAAACGCTTGCCGTAGCCCCAGGCCCATTCGAAGTTGTCCATCAGCGACCAGGCGAAATAGCCCTGCAGGGGCACGCCCGCGTCGATCGCCTGCCGGCACGCGCCGAGGTGCGCCTCCACGTACGCCTGCCGCTGCGCGTCGTGGATGCGGCCGTCGGCCAGCACGTCGTCGAAGGCGGCGCCGTTCTCGGAGACCACCATCGGGATCGGCGGGTAGTCCCGCGCCACCCGGGTGAGCACCTCCACCAGGCCGTCCTCGTCGATCTCCCAGCCCATCGCGGTGACCGGCCGGCCGCCGCTGACGAACGAGACGTGCTCGCTGCCCACCCACGGCGAGGCGGTGTCCGTGGGGGCCGCCGCCGCCGACGCCCTGCCGCCGGGCGCGCCGGAGACCGTGAAGCGGCTGTAGTAGTTCACCAGCAGCACGTCGATCGGCGCGTTGATGATCTTCATGTCGCCCGGCCGCACGAGGTCGTCGTCGATCGGGATGTCGTTCAGCACGTCCTCGGGGTAGCGGCCGGTCAGCAGCGCGTCCAGGAAGAACCGGTTCTGCAGGCCGTCGATGCGGCGGGCCGCGTCCAGGTCGGCCTCGCTGCCGGTCTCGGGGGAGATCGCGTACAGGTTGACGCAGCCGCCGGCGCGGCGCGCGTCCATCGCCTGGACGGCCAGGCCGTGGGCGAGGTTGAGGTGATGCGCGCCCCTGATCGCGTTGCGCGGCTCACGCCGGCCGGGGGCGTGCTCGCCCGAGGCGTAGCCGAGGAACGCGGCGCACCACGGCTCGTTGACCGTGCTGAAGGTGTGGACGTGGTCCTTCAGCGCCTCGTGCACGATCGCGGCGTACTCGGCGAAGCGGTAGGCCGTGTCGCGGTTGGGCCAGCCGCCCTTGTCCTCCAGCTCCTGCGGCAGGTCCCAGTGGTAGAGGGTCAGCCACGGGTCGATGCCGTTCTTCCTGAGCTCGTCCGTGAGCCGCTTGTAGAAGTCCAGGCCCTTCTGGTTGACCGCGCCCGAGCCGGTCGGCTGGATCCGCGGCCAGGACACCGAGAAGCGGTAGGCCGTCAGGCCCAGGTCCGCCATGATGGCGACGTCCTGGCGGTAGCGGTGGTAGTGGTCCATGGCCACGTCCCCGTGGTGCCCGTTGAGCACCCGCCCCGGGGTCTTGGTGAAGGTGTCCCAGATGGACGGGCCGCGTCCGTCCTCGGTGACCGCGCCCTCGATCTGGTACGCCGAGGTGGCCGCGCCGAACGCGAAACCGGGAGGGAAGCGCAGCCCGGGACGAATCTGTTCCTCTTGTGTCGTCACGCCTTGACCGCACCTTCCATGAGTCCGCCGACGATCTGGCGGCCGAATGCGACGAATACCGCGATGAGCGGAATGATGGACAGCGCGGTACCCGCGAAGATCAGCGAGTAACTGGTCGAGTAGCGCGCGTTGAGCGAGTTGATGGCGATCTGCACGGTCGGGTTGTCCGGCGTCAGCACGATCAGCGGCCACATGTAGTCGTTCCACATGAGCATGAAGGTGTTGATGCCGAGCACCGCCATGCCCGGACGCACGGCCGGCAGCACGACGTTCCACCAGATCCGCAGCGTCGCCGCGCCGTCCACCCTGGCCGCCTCGACCAGTTCGTTCGGGACGGCCTGGCGGGTGTACTGCGTCATCAGGAACACGCCGAACCCGTTGAGCAGGTACGGCAGGATGATGGCCTTCAGCGTGCCGGTCCACTCCAGGCTCACCATCATGCGGTAGAGCGGGACCACGCCCATCTGCTGCAGCGGCACCGCCATCGTCAGCAGCACGAGCAGCAGCAGGATGTTGCGGCCCCTGAACTGCAGGCTGGCGAAGGCGAACCCGGCCAGGGTGGAGATGATCACCACGGACACGGTGACGATCGCCGCGCTGAAGAAGGAGTTGGTCAGGCCGAGCAGGAAGTGCGCGTCCTCGTTCTCCAGCACCGCGACGATGTTCTCGCCGAGGTTGCCGCCGGGCAGGAACTTCGGCGGCACCGAGACGGCGTCGGAGTTCGTGCGCGAGGCGATGACGAGCATCCAGTACAGCGGGAACGCCGACAGGAAGATGGCCACCCCGAGCATGACCCGCGTCATGACGGTCGGTTTCCAGCCGGTCACTTGGCGCCTCCGATCCGCCGGACGAACAGGAAGTTGACGGCCGCGCCGATGAGGATCAGCAGGAACAGCAGCCAGGCGGCGGCCGCGGCATAGCCGTAGTCGAACTCGCGGAAGCCCTGCTTGACGACGAACATCGCCACCGTCTGGAACTGGCCCTGCGAGCCGCCGTCCACGTTGCCGTTGTAGAAGGTGGTCGGCTCGGAGAACAGCGTCAGGCCGCCGATCGTGGAGTTGAGCACCACGAAGATCATGGTCGGGCGCAGCATCGGCAGCGTGATCTGCCAGAACTGGCGCCGCCGGGACGCGCCGTCGATGGCGGCCGCCTCGTACAGGTCCTTGGGGATCGTCTGCATGCCGGCCAGGAAGATGATGGCGTTGTAGCCCGTCCAGCGCCAGTCGACCATCGCGGCGATGGCCAGCCAGGACGGGAAGCGCTCGGCCCGCCAGTTGATCTTGTCCCCGCCGAACCAGGCCAGGACCCAGTTGACCAGGCCCCAGTCGCGCGCGAACAGCTGGGTGAACACCACCGCGACCGCGACCACCGAGGTGACCAGCGGCAGCAGCACGCTCATGCGGATCGGCAGGCGCCAGCGCAGCTTCTTGTTCAGCGCGTTGGCCAGGAACAGGGCCATCAGCATCTGCGGGATCGTGGCCAGCAGGAAGATGCCGACGGTGTTGGTGACGGCGTTCCAGAAGTCCTCGTCGGCCAGCAGCGCGGCGTAGTTGCCCAGCCCGGCCCACTTGGTGTCGCCGGCCAGGTCGTAGTCGTAGAGCGAGTAGTAGAGCGTGAAGGCCAGCGGGAACAGCCCGAAGGCGGCGAACAGCAGGAAGTACGGGGACACCAGGGCGTACGGCATGGCCTTGACGTCGAGTCGAGAACGCCAGAGGCGGCCGGGCGGGCGGTCGCGGCGATGGTGGTTCCGCGCCGCCCGCGGAAGGGTGTCGAGGCTCATAACAGACCTTTCAGCGGCAAGCCCGGCCCGCTAGCGGCGGGCCGGGCGGGGGAAGATCAGCCCGCGGCCTTCACCGCGTCGTCGACCAGCTGCTGCCAGGCCTTGTCGTAGGCCACCGAACCGTCGTCCATGCCCTGGATGACCGACTCGACCGCGTTCTTGACCTGCGCGTGCTTCACCCCGAGGAAGACCGGCTGCAGGCTCTCCGCGGACTTGGCGAAGATCTCACCGATCGGGGCGTCGCTGAAGAACTCGTTCTTCGCGCCCTGCACGGCGGCGTCGGCCTGGGCCTTGCTGTTGCTCGGCATGTTGCCGAAGTCGGTGAAGATGCTCGCCTCGGTCTGCGCGCTGGTCAGGTAGTCGGCGACCTGCGCGGCCTCCTTCGGGTGCTTGGACTGCTTGGGCACGGCCACCCACGAGCCGCCCCAGTTGCCGCCGCCGCCGGGCACCGAGGCGACGTCCCACTTGCCCTTCATGCCGTCGCCGGCGTTGCCCGAGACCACGCCGAGCATCCAGGACGGGCAGCCGACCGTGGCGAAGGCGCCCTTCTGGGTGCCCGCCGCCCACTCGTCGGTGAAGTTGCGCAGCTTGGCCGTCAGGCCGGACTGGCTGAGCTTGGAGGCGAAGTCGAAGCCCGCCTTCACCGCCGGGTTCTTGTCGACGATGAGGTTGTTGTCCTTGTCGAAGTAGGCGACGTTGCCGTTCTTGGCCGCCTCCTGGTACAGCACCACGTTGTAGAGCGTGTTGGTGCCGTCGGTGAACTTGGTGTCCTTCACCTTGGCCTGGAACTGCTGGCCGACCTTCATGAAGTCGTCCCACGTCGGCCACAGGGCGGCGACCTTCTCGCGGTCCGTGGGCAGCCCGGCCTTCTTGAACAGGTCCGTGCGGTAGCACAGGCTCATGCCGCCGATGTCGGTGCCGAGGCCGAAGACCTTGCCGTCGGCCGTCACGCCGTTCTCCCACTTCCAGGCGGGGTAGTCGGCCTTGCGGCCCTCAAGGCCGTACTCCTTCAGGTCGGCCCACCACTCGGGGTGCGCCTTGGCCAGGCCCATGCCGCCCTCGTCGATGCCGATGACGTCGCCCGCGCCGTTGCCGGACTGCAGCCACTGGATCATCTGGGGCCAGTACTGCTGCTCGAACTGGTCGGTCAGGTGCTCTTCCTTGATCTGGATGTCCTTGTGCTCGGCGTTCCACTTCTCGATGGCGTTCTTGTAGCCGAAGTTGGAGCCGCCGCCGAAGGTCTGCACCCGGATGGTGACGGGTTCGGCCGCCGCCGCGGAGGAGGCGGGGCTGTTGCCGGCGGCCGGCGTGTCGCCGCTGCCGCACGACGCGACGGTCAGCGCCGCCGCGGCCAGGGCTGAGGCCGCGGCCAGACCGCGACGCTTGCTGATCATCATGGGGGACCCCTTCTCGGGTGACTGATGGGAGGTGCACCGCGGCGACGCGCTCGGCCGCGATGGGAGTGTTTGGGAGCGCTCCCACAAAGGGTGCACTTACCGGCTGTGTCCGTCAATCCGCCGAAACGGAACCGTTACCAATCGTGCGTTTTGCCACCGCGAATAAGGATTTAAGGGGATGAAGGGGGTGAAGGGCTGTTTGGGAGCGCTCCCACCTCAAGAGACATCTTTCGTGCCGCATCAAGGGCATGTCGCCCGGACCCTCCGAGCTTGCTCCCGGTCAGGCCGGACTGTCACGGAGTGTGACGGCCGTCTGGCACGTTCCAACGCCTTACCCACCGCCCGGCCTCTGGGGAGGCGGGCCTCAGCAGGCGGCGGCGCGTTCGTGTAGCAGGGCGCGCTCGCGGGAGTTGCGGGTCATCGCGGCCGCCCGTTCGAACTCGGCCCGCGCCTCGCCGCGCCGGCCCAGCCGGAACAGCAGGTCGCCGCGGACGCTCGGCAGCAGGTGGTAACCCTTGAGCGCCGGCTCGTCCACGATCTGGTCGAGCAGGTCGAGGCCCACCGCCGGGCCGTAGGCCATCGACAGCGCCACCGCGCGGTTGAGCTCGACGACGGGGGAGCGGGCCAGCCGGGCCAGCGACTCGTACAGGCCGGCGATGCGCACCCAGTCGGTGTCGCCGGGGTCGAACGCGCGGGCGTGGCAGGCCGCGATCGCGGCCTGCAGCGTGTACGGCCCCGCCGCGCCTGCCCGCTCCTCAGCCAGGCCCTCGGTTCGCTCCTCGGCCAGGCTCGCGGCCCGTTCCTCGGCCAGGCTCTCGGCGCGTGCCAGCGCCGCCAGCCCGCGTCCGATGAGCAGCCGGTCCCACCGGGTGCGGTCCTGCTCCAGCAGCAGCACCGGCTCGCCGGACGGCCCCACCCGGGCCGCCGCCCTGGACGCCTGGATCTCCATGAGCGCGACCAGCCCGTGCACCTCGGGCTCGGCGGGCATCAGCCCGGCCAGCACGCGGCCCAGCCGCAGCGCGTCCTCGCACAGGCCGGGGCGCATCCAGTCGTCGCCCGCGGTCGCCGAGTACCCCTCGTTGAAGATCAGGTAGATGACCTCCAGCACGGACGACAGCCGTCCGGCCAGCTCGGCGCCCTGCGGCACCTCGAACGGGATCTTCCGGTCGGCCAGGGTGCGCTTGGCCCGCACGATCCGCTGGGCGGCGGTCGGCTCGGGCACCAGGAACGCGCGGGCGATCTCGTCGGTGCTCAGGCCGCCGAGCACCCGCAGCGTCAGGGCCACCCGCGCCTCCATCGACAGCGCCGGATGGCAGGCGGTGAAGACCAGCCGCAGCAGGTCGTCCTCGATCTCGTCGGGCTCGGGCGGCTCCACGGCGGTCTCCAGCCGGTGGCCCAGCTCGGCCAGGTTGCGGGACATGCGCTCGTTCCGGCGGATCAGGTCGACGGCGCGGCGTTTGGACACCGTCATCAGCCAGGCGCCCGGGTTGCGTGGCACGCCCGATTCCGGCCACTGCTCCAGGGCCGCGACCAGCGCGTCCTGGGCCAGCTCCTCGGCCAGGCCGACGTCGCGGACCAGCCCGGCCAGGCCGGCGATGAGCCGGGGCGCCTCGATCCGCCAGACCGCCTCGATCGCCCGGTGGGTGTCGGAAGCCATCACCGGCTCATGACACCAGCACCGTCCGGGGTCCGCAAGCCGAGGTCAGCTCTCCCGCCCGCCCAGACGCCGGCGCATGGCCCTCTCCCGCTCGACCTCCGCCGGGTCGGACGAGGCCGCGTCGGGCGCGTCGGAGGCGTCGTACACTCGCCACACGTCCAGGCCGATCCCGTCATAGCCCTCCGGGACGGGCACGCGCATGGCCCATTCCAGAGCCTCCTCCCTGGACTTCACCTGGATCAGCCAGAACCCCGCGATCAGCTCCTTGGCCTCGGCGAACGGGCCGTCGATCACCGTGGCCCGGCCGCCGCTGTAGGCGATCTGCGCGCCCTGCGAGCTCGGGTAGAGCCCTTCGGCGGCCAGCAGCACCCCGGCCTTGGCCAGCGCCTCGTTGTAGGCGTGCATGTTGTCGACGAGCTCCTGGCTGGGCAGCGCCCCGGCCTCGGTCTCCCCGTTGGCCTTGCCGACGATCATGAATTTCATCCTGCCGTCCCTTCCGTCCGCGGCCCCGGGGCGGAGCCGGCCTCGCCGAAGCGTCGAACGGGCGCCGGCCGGATCGACACGCGGGCGCGGGCCGTCCGCTTCCAGGGCACCGTACCGGTCGTGCGGGCGGGTGGCCGATGTGCCATCCTCGCCCCATGCCCCGACCCGCACCAGACGCCTCCGTCCCCAACCGGGCCCTGTGGGACGAGCGCGCCCGCGTCCACGGCTCCACCGCGGCCGACCGGTTCTACGACGTCGACGCCTTCCTCGCCGGCCGGCAGACCCTCTACCCGCTCGAACGCCGCCTGGCCGGCGACGTCGCCGGCCGGGACCTGCTCCACCTGCAGTGCCACTTCGGCCTGGACACGCTGAGCTGGGCACGTCTCGGTGCGCGGGTGACCGGCGTCGACTTCTCCCCGGTGGCGGTCGCGCGCGCCCGCGACCTGGCGGCCAGGGCCGGGCTGGCGGCCACGTTCGTGGAGGCCGACACGCAGCGGCTGCCGGCGGAGCTGGCCGGCGGCTTCGACGTGGCGGTGGCCACGTACGGCGTGTTGTGCTGGATCGGCGACCTGGACGGCTGGATGCGCGGCGCGGCCATGGCGCTGCGGCCGGGCGGGCGGCTGGTGCTGGTCGACCTGCATCCGGCCTACCAGACGGTGGCCTCGCTCGACCCGCTGGTGGCCGACTGGCCCTACGGCGGCGGCCAGGCCCACCGGGAGACGGTGACCGGCACGTACGCCGACGCCGCGGTGGTGACCGAGACGCACGAGGCGGTCGAGTACCCGTACTCGGTGGGCGAGATCGTCACGGCGGCGGCGCGGGCCGGGTTCACGGTGGCCGAGCTGGGCGAGCACGTCGAGACCGACCTCGACCCGCGCGGCCTGCTGCCCGAGGGCCCGGACGGCCGGTACCGGTTCCCGTTCGGGGACTCGCACCTGCCGATCCTCTACTCGCTGGTGGCGGTCCGGCCCTGAGACGCGGCGAGCGCGCGCCCCTCGTGCGGGACGCGCGCTCGGAGCGGCGCGGAGGTCAGCTGGCGTACTGCGGGTAGCCGTAGCCGACGACCTGCGACTTCGGACGGACGCGCTCCTCGACCTTGCCGTTGCCGGTGTTGCCCTCGATCGTGGAGATGGTGCCGTCGCCGTTGTCCTTGACGACGAAGCCGACATGCTGGATGGCGTCCAGGCTCTTGCTGCCGCCCCAGGAGAAGAAGACCACCGCGCCGGGCCTGGCCTCGGCGCCCCAGCGGTCGTTGGCGGCGAACCACTTGGCGTGGGCGACGGTCCAGGCGTCCCAGCCGACCTGCGGCCGGGCGCCGGTCTGCTCGCCGACCCAGGAGACGAAGATCGAGCACCAGGGGGCATTCAGGTACATGGCGCGGGTGCCGCCGTCGCGGGCGATGGTCTCGGCGGCGCGCTGGGAGTCGGCGTACCACTTCTGGAACTTGGTGCCGCCGCCGTAGGCGTTCTCGGAGGTGCCGACCTGGGCCTTGGCCATCGCCAGGACCTGCTGGGCGGTGACGTTGACCTGGGTCTCCTCCGCCTTGCGGGTCTGGGCGGCGGCCTGCGGCGCGACGGCCGAGTGGCCGGCCGCGGCGGCCGGGCCGGCGCTGTCGGCGGCGGCGGCGGTGGCGTGGCCGCCGATGGCGGAGGCGAGGATGGCCGCGCCGAGCGCGGCGTGGGCGTAGGTGATCTTCGGGGCACGGATGGGACGGTGCTTGGCCATCGAGGGCATTAACTCCTTGCTTCCATGCCGCTTACCGGGTTAGCTGACGGGTTCGGACGTGGAAGCTGCCCTACGGCACCGAAGTGCCGATTCACCCCAAAGGACGTGGGTCCCCGGTTCCGCCCGGAGGCGGATTCAGCGGTCACAGGACGATCCTGTGAAATGTCGTGCGATGGTTGGACAAAGCCGGACAAACCGGACGTCTGCCGCGAGATGCCCCACAAGGTAATACATCGGGCAAGAGTCAGGCAAGTGGCTAAAGGTCCAGCTAGGAGAGTTGCGCCCGCGCTTCGGCCAGAAGCCCCATCATGGCAAGGGATTCGTCAAGGGGCATGATCGCGCTCTCCGTGCGGCCCTCGATCGTGGCCGTGCGCACCTCGCGCAGCTCGCCCGCGTAACCGTTGTCGGCCGGGTCGAGCACCAGCTCCTCCGTCTCCATCGACGGCCCCGACAGCAGCACCCGCCGCGGCGCCCAGAACGGCGCCAGGATGTCGGCCCGCATCGACGTGCCCACCACGCTCGCGTCGTTGGCATGATGCGCCAGCAGCGAGACGTCCACCAGCGCCCGCCGCCCGCCTGGGTACAGCAGCAGCCCGCCGGCCTCGGCGTCGACCCCGCTGGGCGCCAGCGAGCCGGCCATGCGCAGCTCCGCGGGCATGCCGAGCAGCAGCTGGGCCAGCCCGAACGGGTAGATTCCCAGGTCGAGCAGGGCCCCGCCGCCCAGCTCCGGCGCCCACAGCCGGTGGGCGGGGTCATAGGGCAGCGCGAAGCCGAACGAGGCCCGCACCGACCGGATCTCACCGAAGCGCGGATCGGCCGCCACCTGCTGGATGAGCGGGTTGAAGCGCATCCACATGGCCTCCATGAGGAAGACCCCGGCCGCGCGGGCCAGCGCCACCATGCGCTCGGCGTCGGCCACGTCGGCCGCCAGCGGCTTCTCGCACAGCACCGACTTGCCCGCCGCGATGGCGGCCTCGGCCACCTCCAGGTGCTGGGCGTGCGGCGTGGCGACGTAGATCGCGTCGACGGCCGGATCGGCGCACAGGGCCTCGTAGGAGCCGTAGGCCGACTCCGCGCCCAGCTCGTCGGCCAGCGCCCGCGCCCTGAGCGGGCTCCGCGAGCCGACGGCGGCCACCCGCATGCCGGGCTCGGCCACGATGGCCGACCCCACGGTACGCGCGATGCCGCCGGTCGCCGCTATTCCCCAGGTGAAATCTCGCACGACCGAGATCGTAGAGCGCTCAGGTCAGGTTGAACGAGTCGGGGTCGGGCCCGATCCGCCGCCCCGCGTTCATCGCGCCGATGGCCGCCATGTCCTCGGTGTCGAGGATGAAGTCGAACACGTCGATGTTCTCCTCGATCCGCGACGGCGTGACCGACTTGGGGATCACCACGTTGCCGAGCTGCAGGTGCCAGCGGAGCACGATCTGGGCGGGCGTCTTGCCGTACTTCTCCGACAGCACGCGCAGCGCCGGGTCGGCCAGCAGCCCCTTGCCCTGCCCGAGCGGGCTCCACGCCTCGGTCAGGATGCCGTTGGCCTCGTGGAAGGCCCGCATCTCGCGCTGCTGGAAGTACGGGTGGAGCTCGATCTGGTTGATCGACGGCGTGATGTCGGTCTCCTCCATCAGCCGGGTCAGGGTGGCGACCGTGAAGTTGGAGACCCCGATGGCCTTGGCCCGGCCGTCCCGATAGATCTTCTCCAGCGCCCGCCAGGCCTGCACGTACCTGTCCTGCTCCGGGACCGGCCAGTGAATCAGGAAAAGATCTACGTAGTCGAGGCCCAGGCGGGCCAGGCTCTCGTCGAAGGCCTGCTCGGCGCGCCCGTGGTCGCCGTTCCACAGCTTGGTGGTGACGAACACCTTCTCCCGTGGCACCCCGGCGGCGCGCACGGCCCGGCCGACGCCCTCCTCGTTCTCGTAGGCGGCGGCGGTGTCGACGTGCCGGTATCCGGCGCGCAGCGCGGTCGTCACCGCGTGCTCGGCGTCGTCGGCAGAGACCTGCCAGACGCCGAAGCCGAGCTGTGGTATCTGCACACCGTCGGTGTTGAGCATCAGCGAGTTCATACCCTCCATTGTTCACGTGTCGTTTCTTGCGGCTTAAGCAGGCCGGGCTACCTTGAGGCGGGTCGTGCAAGGCTATCCACCGGCTGGGGGAAACAGAGTGGTCAGACAGGCGTCGGCCTGGGTGGAGTCTCCGCTCCAGATGCTGTGCGCCGTCGAGGCCCACCATGCCGGGCTGCTCGGCCCGGACACCGTGGTCGTGCCGCGCGCCGGCCTGCGCCCGCTGCGCGCCACCCGCAAGGAACTGCGCCGCCTCGGCCTGCCCGCCGGCCTGGTGCTGGACGAGCCGCGCGAGCGCATGCCGCGCCGCGTCCAGGCCGTGGGCGACGCGTTCTCCGGCAAGGTCCAGATGCGCTGGCTGACCTCCGACCCCGGCCGCATCGTCGTCGTGGACGACGGCCTGGCCACGCTCAGGCTGCTCGAACTGCTGGCCGCCGGGCCGTTCCGGCCGCTGCTGCGGGCGCGGGCGGCCCCCTCGCGGGCGCGCGCCCTGCTCGGCCTGGCCGCCGCGCTGCGGCTGCGGATGAGCCGGGTGTCGGTCTTCACCGCCCTGCCCGTCCCCGACGAGCTGGCCGCCGCCGTCCGGGGGGCGGGCGTCGACCTCGTCCGCCACGACTTCGCCTGGCTGCGCGCCCAGCCGCCGAGCGCCCAGGGGCCCGCCGAGCGCACGGTCGTCCTCGGCACGTCCCTGGTCCGCAACGGCCTGGTCCACCGCGACCACTACCTGCGCTGGCTGACCGACCTGGCCGGGCGCGAGCCGCTGGCCTACTACCCGCACCGCCGCGAGGACCCCGTGGACCTGGCGCTGATCGGCGAGCGTCCCGGCATCACCGTGCACGACGCGGGCGTGCCGGCCGAGCTGACGCTGCGCGGCCTCGACGCCGGCCAGCGGGTGCTCAGCCTGCCCTCGACCGCGATCACCTCGCTGCGGGTGCTGCTCGGCCCGCGCGGCGTCGAGGTCGAGCCGGTGGACGTTCCCGACGACTGGTGGACCAGCAGGGCGGCCCCCGGCCTGCGATCGCATTTGACAGGAGCTTCCAGGTGAGGGTGCTGGCGGTAGCCGACTCCGACTCGTATCTGAAGTGGGCGGCCTGCCTGCTCGACGACCTGCCCGCGGGCTGCGAGAGCGAGCTGGTGGTGGTGCGCACGCCGATCGCGCCCTCGCCGGAGCAGATCGCGGCGGCGGTGGGCGGGCGCGCGGCGCCCCCGGTGTTGTCGGCGCGCTCGCTGCGCCGCCTGGCCGAGCGCACCCGGCCCGACGCGGTCCTGGTGGGCTGCACGGGCCCGGTGGTGGACGTCCTGGTGGCCGACGTGCTGGCCGGGCTGCGGCCGGCGGGCCGGGCACGGCCGGTGTTCGTCAGCGGGCTGCCCGGCATCTCGGTGCCGGCCACGGAGAAGGCGTGGCTGTTCCGCAGCGGCTGCGACCTGTTCGTGGTGCACAGCGAGCGCGAGGTGGCCGAGTTCTCCGAGATCGCCGGCCGGCTCGGCGGGGGAGGGGCGGTCGGGCTGGCCCGGCTGCCGTTCCTGCGGCCCGGCGCGGTGTCCGGCGGCGGCGACCGGGTCGTGTTCGCCACCCAGGCCAAGGTGCCGCGGGCGCGGGAGGAGCGCGAGCGGGTGCTGACGGCGCTGGCCGAGCTGGCCGCCCGCCGGCCCGGCCTGGAGGTCGTGGTCAAGCTGCGCGCCCTGGAGCACGAGCGCCAGACCCACAACGAACGCCACCACTACCAGCGGCTGTGGCGCGAGATGGGCGAGCCGGGCAGGCTGACGTTCGCGGCCGGGTCGATGCACGAGCAGCTGTCGCGGGCGGCCGGGTTCGTCACGGTCAGCTCGACGGCCGCGCTGGAGGCCGTCGCCATGGGCGTGCCGTCGCTGGTGCTGAGCGACTTCGGCGTCAGCGCCGAGATGATCAACCTGGTGTTCGAGGGCAGCGGCCTGCTCGGCACGCTCGACGACCTGGCCCTGGGCGACTTCCGCACGGCCGAGCCGCGCTGGTGCGAGGCCAACTACTTCCACCCGGCCGGCCGCGACGACTGGGCGGCCCGGCTGACCGCCCTGGCCGCGGACGGGACGCGCCCGCCCGCTCGCTCGCTGCTGGACGGCCCCGAGCACGCCGCGGCCCGCCGCCGGGCCAGGTTGCGGGTGGAGGTGCCGCCCACGATGCTGCGGGCGGGCTACCGGGCCAAGCGGCGGGTGCGCCGCTACCTCAGATCGCTGACCTGATCTTCCTGCGCAGCCTGGACAGCGCCGACGGCGGCTCGGCCAGCCCCAGCGTCTCCAGGCGCTTGCGTTTGAAGTAGCGCCCGTCGAAGGCCCCGTCGAACCCCGGGCCCGACGGGCGCAGCTCGGGATAGGCGTCGGCCTGCATGCAGTAGCCGACCGCGCGCACCAGCGCGGGCAGGTCCGTGCGCGGCGGCTCGTCGATCACGCCGTCGGCGTTCAGCCGGGGCAGCAGCGCGTCCACGATCGTGGCCGGCACCCGGTTGCTGTTCTCGTACGGCGTGAGCCGGTCCAGCACCAGGCCGGTGCCGAAGGAGGCGACCGGCAGGCCGAAGTAGCGCCGGGCGGTCACCAGTCCGGTGGAGAAACAGCCCACGACCAGCTCGGGCCGCCGCGCGGCGAAGCACACCTCGGCCGGCACGCTCTCCCCGGCCACCGTCAGCCGTACCCCCAGCGGCCCGGCCGCCGCGCGCAGCAGTTGCGCGTGCCGGCGTCCGGCGGCCGGGTGCGGCTTGAACAGCACGTCGGTGCAGCCGCGGGCGGCCAGCGCGCGCAGCATCGAGGCGTGCAGCCCGGCCTCCTCCTCCGGCGTGACGATCTCCAGCGCCGACAGGTACTGGCCGAGGACGACCGCCTGCCCGCCGGGCAGGTCCGGCGCGGTGGCGGCCACCTCGTCCACGACCGCGAGGAAGCGCTCCTCGGGCAGCACCACGGGCGGCACGCCGTACTCGCTGAGCAGCAGCGGGGTCAGGCCGGGCACCAGGTCCAGGTGGAGCAGCCGCTCGATGCGGCGGGAGATCTCCGCGGGCAGCGGGTCGCGGGTCGGCCCGTAGCTCATCAGGCCGTCGGAGTAGACGGTGATCGGGCAGTCGCGCACCAGGCCGGCGATCGTGCGCGCGGGCGGCACCGCGATCGACTCCAGCACCAGCTCCTCGACGTCGTCCAGCGCCAGGTGGGAGCGGATCAGCCGCTCGAACATCGGCACCTCGATGACCCGCGCCCGCCAGTCGGAGGGGTGCAGCGGGGCGATCAGCTCGTTCCAGGAGTGCACCTCGTCGAAGCGCGAGCGCAGGGCGGCGAAGCCGGGCGTGCCGTCGAGCGGCACCGACACCTCGGGGATCGCCGCGTTGTTCGACACGATCAGCACGCGCCGCCCCGCGCCGAAGCGGCCGTCGTCGATGGCCGCGGCCAGCGACATCGCGCCGAACAGCGTCGAGGCGTAGAAGACCTTCATCAGGAGTCCTCCCGATCCCGGCGGATCCGGACGTGGGGGCTGGGGGGAATGTCGGGCACCAGGGCGCGCAGCACGGCCTCCCGCTCGACGGCCATCCGCGACACGGCGTCGGCCACCAGGGCGGGCGGCAGGCCGCGGACCATCTGCGCGCCCCGCTCCTCGAACCGGGCGCGCAGCGCGGGCGTGAACCGGCCCGCGAGCTCCAGGTGGTGGGCGAGCAGCGCGCAGAAGTTGCGCGCCGCCTTGGGCAGGAACTCCGGCTCCAGGTCCTTGAAGACCAGCTCGAAGGCGTCGAAGAAGTGCAGTTGCCGCTCGTCGCCGACCTGCGTCAGCGACCCGGACACCAGCCGCCGGTAGAACAGCCCGGCCATCGGCACCACCGCGAACGTGGCCGCCTCCCGGTGCAGCCGCCAGATCCACGGCCGGTCCTCGGCGGTGTGCAGCGAGCCGGGGAAGTGCAGCAGGTCCCGCAGCGAACGCCGGTAGACCCCGGCCCACGCGTACGGGTAGTCCACCATGGTCCGCTCCCCGGCCGGCAGGATCGCCGAGCGGGGGTCGAGCACGACGCCGCGGCGCGACAGCGGGGCCCGGTGCACCACCCGCTTGCGCCCCTCCACCTGGACGTGGTCGACGCGCACGAAGTCGCAGCCGAGCCCGTCGATGGCCGCCACCAGCCCGGCCAGGTAGCCGGGCGCCAGCCAGTCGTCGCCGTCCATGAACGTGACGAACCGCCCCGAGGCGGCCGACAGCCCGGTGTTGCGGGCGTCGGCCAGCCCCACAGGGGCGGGGTTGCGCAGCACGGCCAGGCCGGGCAGGTCGCGGGCGAAGTCGGCGACGATGTCCGGGGTGGCGTCCACGGAGCCGTCGTCCACGACGATGAACTCGAAGCCGGGCCGGGCGTTGCGGGCGAGCGAGGTGAGCGCGTCGGCGATGAAGCGCTCACCGTCACGCACCGGCACGACGACGGAGAGAGTGGTCGGCGTCATGACTCAGACGGTCACCCGGCGCAGCCGGGCCTTGGGCGCCTCCTCGCCGGGGAAGACGCGCTTGACGCCGTCGCCCATGGCCTGCTCGATGATGCGGATGTCGCGGACGAGGTGCTCCAGCCCCGACGGCTCCAGCGAGGCGGCGTGGTCGGAGCCCCACATGGTGCGGTCGAGCGTGATGTGCCGCTCGACGCAGACCGCGCCCAGGGTGACCGCCGCCAGCGAGATCTGCAGGCCGCGCTCGTGCCCGGAGTAGCCGACCGGCACGCCGTAGCGCTCCTTGAGCGTGGTGATCGTGCGCAGGTTGGCCTCCTCCGGCGGCAGCGGGTACGTGGAGGTGGCGTGCATCATGATCAGCCGGTCGGTGCCGAGGATCTCGACCGCCTGGTCGATCTCCGACAGCGTGGACATGCCGGTGGACAGGATGAGCGGCTTGCCGGTGGCCGCCAGGGCGCGCAGCAGCTGGTGGTCGGCGACGCTGGCCGAGGCGATCTTGTGCGTGAGCACGTCCATGTCCTCCAGGAACTCCACGGACGGCACGTCCCACGGCGAGGCGAACCAGTGCAGGCCGCGCTCGTCGCAGTACTTCGCGATCTGCCGGTACTCGTCGTGGCCGAACTCGGTGCGCTCCTTGTACTCCAGGTACGTCATCTCGCCCCACGGCGTCTGCCTGATCTGGCCCTTCTGCTCCTCGGGCACGCAGATCGCGGGGGTGCGCTTCTGGAACTTGACCGCCTGGCAGCCCGCGTCGGCCGCCACGTCGATGAGCCGGCGGGCGAGGTCGAGGTCGCCGTTGTGGTTGATGCCGATCTCGCCGATCACGTACACCGGCTCGCCGTCGCCGACCAGCACGTCGCCGATCGCGACCGGGCCGAGCCGCGGCCGGGCCTTGGCCTCGGCGACGGGCGGCTCGGGCCGGGCGGCCACCACCAGGTCGCACAGCTCGCGCACCGCGCCGGAGCCGCCGGGCCTGGTCAGCACCACGCGGGCGGCGGCGCGCACGCGCGGGTGCGCGTCGGGGGTGGCGATCGGCCAGCCGACCTCGGCCATCGGGCCCAGGTCGTTGACGTCGTTGCCGACGTAGGCCACGCGCGCCGGGTCCAGGCCCTCGATGGCCAGCCAGTCGCGCAGCACGATGCGCTTCTCGGCCAGGCCCTGGAGCACGGGCACGCCCAGCTTGCGGGCGCGGGCGGCCACGACCGGGTTCTGCTCGGTGGACATCACCAGCACCTTGACGCCGGAGCGGCGCAGCAGCGAGACGCCCATCCCGTCCGAGCGGCTGACCAGGACCATCTCCCGGCCGTCGGAGTCGATGTAGGCGCGGTCGTCGGTGTGCACGCCGTCGAAGTCGGTGATGACCGCGTCCACGTCGATCGGCTCGGGCCTGTCGATGAACGGCGCCAGGGCGCGCACCAGCTCCAGGTCCTCGGGGTCGTCGACCTCGATGGCGTGCTGCGGCGGCACCGGCTGCACGGCGACCTCGCCGAAGAAGCGGTGGCCGTGCTCGCGCAGGCCGGCGGTGCGCATGACGTAGAAGGCGCCGTTCTCGCGGAACTGCGGCTCGCGGTCCTGCCTGCGCGGCCGTACGGCGGGGTCGTGGTTGACGCCCGCGCCCGCGGCCGTCCACAGGAACTCGTGCGTCGGCAGCCCGGACACGACCGAGTCGGCCTCGCCGTCCAGGACCCTGCGCACGGCCGCCGACAGGTCCTCGGGGTCGATGAACGCGCTGGTGCACTGCACCAGGACGACCACGTCCGGGTCCGCGCCGAGCGCGTCCAGGGCGTGCAGCACGGCCGACTCGCTGGAGGCGGTCGCGCCGCTCAGCTCCGCGGGCCGCTCCACCACGGTCGCCCCCGCCGCGCGGGCGGTCTCGGCGATCTGCGGGTGGTCGGTGCTGACCACGACCTGGTCGACGAGCTCGGCCCGCAGGCACGCCCGTACCGCGCGGGTGACCAGCGGGACGCCCCCGACCAGGGCGAGGTTCTTCAGGGGAACGCCCGCCGAACCTCCGCGGGCGGGAACAACGGCCAGGACTCGCAAGTGACTTCTCCTCAGTGCATCGGATCGCACCCAGAAGCTAAGGGCCCGGATTGAACGGGCAGCGTCACCGCCATTAACTTTCCATGGGGATCCGGTAGAGCAACTCTGGCCGGCCCACCCCGCCGTACTGCGGCACGCGCACCGCCGTCCCCAGCTCGACCAGGTGTTCCAGGTAGCGGCGGGCGGTCACCCGCGACACCCCGACGGCCTGCGCCACGCTCTGCGCGGTGCTGCCGCCGGGCCGCTCGCGCAGCCGCGCCGACACGGCGTCGAGGGTGTCGCGGGCCAGCCCTTTGGGCAGCTCGGAGCTGCCGCGCAGGGTGCCGAGCACCCGGTCGACGTCGCCCTGGGCGACGATCACGCCGGTGTCCTGCCTGAACCGGGCGTAACGCGCCAGCTTCTCGGCCAGGGTCGCGTAGGTGAACGGCTTGAGAAGGTACTGGGAGACGCCCAGCGACACCGCCGAGCGCACCGTCGCCAGGTCGCGCGCCGAGGTGACGGCGATGACGTCGCACAGCAGCCCGCCGGCCCGCACCGCGCGGCACACCTCCAGGCCGTGCATGTCGGGCAGGTACAGGTCGAGCAGGATGAGGTCGACCGGCCGGCCGCGCAGGAACCGCAGCGCCTCGCCGCCCGAACGCGCCACCCCGGCCACCTCGAACCCGGCCACCCGCTCGACGTAGACCCGGTTGGCCTCGGCCGTGATCTCCTCGTCCTCCACGATCAGCACGGAGACCGCCGCGCCCTGCCGGTTCATCGGACCCGCTCCGGGACCGGCAGCCGCACCGTGAACGCCGACCCGGCCACCTCGATCGTGCCGCCCAGCCGCCGCACCGCCTGCCCGACCAGCGCCAGCCCGAGCCCGTGGCCGTCGCCCTTGGTGGTCCAGCCCTTCGCGAACGCCTCCGGCGCGGTCAGCCCCGGCCCGTCGTCGGCCACCCTGATCACCACCCCGTCCACGTCCGCGCTCAGGTGCACCTCGACCCGGGTGGCCGCGTCGAGGGCGTTGTCGACCAGGTTGCCGACGATCGTCACCAGGTCGCGCGGGTCCAGGCCCAGGTCGTCGAGGTCGCTGTCGGGCGTGAGCACCAGCTCGCCGCCGCGTTCGGCCGCCTCGGCGCTCTTGCCGAGCAGCAGCGCGGCCAGCACCGGCTCGCGCACCGCGCCCACCACCCGGTCGGTCAGCTCCTGCGCCGCGCGCAGCTCGGCCGTGCCCAGCGCGACGGCCTGCTCGGTGCGTCCCAGCTCGACCAGCGTGATCACGGTGTGCAGCCGGTTGGCGGCCTCGTGCGCGGCCGAGCGCAGCGAGTCGGCGAAGCCGCGTTCGGCGTCGAGCTGCCCGGCCAGCGCCTGCAGCTCGGTGTGGTCGCGTACGGTCACCACCGTGCCGAGCCTGCTGGCCGCGCCGTTGACGGCCAGCACCCGGTCGCCGGCCAGGTGCACGCGTTCCTCGTGGCCCTCCAGCAGCGCCGACAGGCCCAGCTCGGCCATGTGCCGGCCCTCGGCGTCCGGCGGCAGGTCCAGGAGCTGCCTGGCGGCGTCGTTGCAGAGCGTCAGCGTGCCGTCGCCGCCGACCAGCAGCAGGCCCTCCCGCACGGCGTGCAGGACGGCGTCGTGGTGGTCGTGGATGCGGCCCAGCTCCACCGGGCCGAGCCCGTGGGTCTGGCGGCGCAGCCGTGCGGTGACCAGCCACGTCCCGGCCGCGCCGAGGCCGAGCGCGAGGGCGGCGACCAGGCCGCTCCAGGCGATCTGGTCACGCAGCCGGGCGCTGATCCGGTCGACCGTGATGCCCGCGCTGACCAGGGCCCGGACCCGGCCGCCGGACCATACGGGCGTCACGGCCCGCTTGGAGGGGCCGAGCGTGCCGGTGTAGGTCTCGACGAACGTCCGGCCGGCCAGGGCCCGCCCGGTGTGGCCGAGGAAGCGCCGGCCGATCTCGGCCGGGTTCGGATGGGTGTAGCGGGTGCCGTCCGGCTTCATGATGGTGACGAAGTCGACGCCGGTCTCCCTGCGCACGCGTTCGGCGTACGGCTGCAGGGCCAGGGTCGGCTCCGGGTCGTCGAGGGCGGCGGCCACGCCCGGCGCGGCGGCCACGCTGACCGCCACGGCCCTGGCCGTGGCGCCCGCCTCCTCGGTGAGCAGGCGGTGGGCCTGCACCAGCGCGAGCACCGCGCAGCCCGTCACGGCGACCGCGACCACGACCAGTTGCAGGACCAGCATCTGGCCCGCCAGGCTCCAGCGGCGCATGAGCTCCCCTTGCGTGAACGAAACTTACTCAATCGTGACGTGGGTCACAGCGAGCCGCATAGTCGCACGACCAGCCCCTTTTTCCAAAGCGGTGGAGACCCCTCATGCGTGATCGCACTCGTTACCTGTACCTGGCCGTCATCGTGGCGGTCCTGCTCGGCATCCTGGTCGGGTTCGTCTGGCCGGAGGCGGGCAAGGAGCTCAAACCCCTCGGCACCGGGTTCGTGGCGCTGATCAAGATGCTGATCAGCCCCATCATCTTCTGCACGATCGTGCTCGGCATCGGCTCGGTACGCCAGGCCGCCAAGGTCGGCAAGGTGGGCGGCCTCGCGCTCGGCTACTTCATGGTGATGTCCACCGTGGCCCTGGTCATCGGCCTGCTGGTCGGCAACGTCATCGACCCCGGCTCAGGGCTGCACCTGACCGACGCCGCCCGGCAGGCCGCCGAGGCCGAGGCGGCCAAGGGCGAGGCCACCGGCGGGGTCGACTTCCTGCTCGGCATCATCCCCGTCACGCTGGTGTCGGCCTTCACCGAGGGCTCGGTCCTGCAGACGCTGCTGGTGGCGCTGCTGGCCGGGTTCGCGCTGCAGGCCATGGGCGAGCGGGGCGCGCCGATCCTGCGCGGCGTCGAGCACGTGCAGCGGCTGGTGTTCCGCATCCTGGCCATGGTCATGTGGGCCGCCCCGGTCGGCGCGTTCGGGGCCATCGCGGCCGTGGTCGGCGCCACCGGGATCGAGGCGCTCAAGAGCCTGGCCATCATCATGATCGCCTTCTACGTCACCTGCCTGCTGTTCGTGGGCGTGGTGCTGGGCGCGCTGCTGTGGCTGGTGGCCCGGGTCAACCTGTGGTCGCTGCTGCGCTACCTCGGCCGGGAGTTCCTGCTGATCCTGTCCACGTCGTCGTCGGAGACGGCGCTGCCGCGGCTGATCGCGAAGATGGAGCACCTCGGCGTGAGCCGGACGGTGGCCGGCATCACCGTGCCGACCGGCTACTCCTTCAACCTCGACGGCACCGCCATCTACCTCACCATGGCCACACTGTTCATCGCCTCGGCCACGGGCGCGCCGCTGCAGGTCGGCGAGCAGGTCTCGCTGCTGCTGTTCATGATGGTCGCCTCCAAGGGCGCCGCGGGCGTGACCGGGGCGGGCCTGGCCACGCTCGCCGGCGGCCTGCAGTCGCACCGCCCCGAGCTGGTGGACGGCGTCGGTCTCATCGTCGGCATCGACCGGTTCATGTCCGAGGCCAGGGCGCTGACCAACTTCGCGGGCAACGCCGTGGCCACCGTCGTGGTCGGCACCTGGACCGGCGACTTCGACCGGGAGCGGGCCGCCGAGGTGCTGGCCGGGCGGGCGCCCTTCGACGAGTCCACGCTGATCGACGAGGAGGACGACCGCCCCGAGCCGGAGCCCGATCGGCAGGCCGTGCGCGTCTAGGGTTTGCGCCCGATGCCCGCGTACCCCATGCGGGCGAGGTCGTCGTCGTAGAACGGCGGGCTCTCGGGGTCGGTGAACGGGAAACCGAGCTCCGGCCCCTTGCCCGTGGCCAGACCGGGCGGGATCAGCTCGAAGTCGCCGAAGAAGGCGGCGATCTCCTTGCCCGGCCGCGGGCAGAACGGCGCGTTGGCCCGCCGGTAGAACTGGCTGACGCGGGCCACGCGCTCGGGCGCGTGGTCGGTGCCGACGTGCGACAGGGCCAGGTAGCTGCCGGGCGCGAGCGCGTCCCGGTAGGCGGCCACGAAGCCCTGCGGGTCGTCGGTGTCGGGGATCAGGTGCAGCAGGAACATCATGAGCACGGCGACGGGCCTGCCGAAGTCCAGCAGCCCGCGCACCTCGGGGCTGTCCAGCACCTCCCGCGGGCGCCGGACGTCGCCGTGCAGCATGGCCACCTGCCCGGGACCGGCCAGCAGGGCCCGCCCGTGGGCGGCCACCACCGGATCGCTGTCCACGTAGACCACGCGGGCCTGCGGCGCGTGCCGCAGCGCCACCTCGTGCACGTTCTCGGCGGCCGGCAGGCCGGAGCCCAGGTCGAGGAACTGGGTGACGCCCTGTTCGCACAGGTACCGCACCACCCGGCCGATCAGCAGCCGGTTCTCCCGTGTGCCGTCCCTGACCTCGGGCATCGCGCTCAGCACCAGCTCGGCCAGCTCGCGGTCGGCCGGGAAATTGTTCTTTCCGCCCAGGAAGTAGTCGTACATGCGCGCGGTGTTGGGGATGTGAGGATCCACGCCCTGGGGGACTTCTTGCGTCATGAGGGCATGATCCACTAACTGGCTGCCGGAAATCTACGCTTTCGACATCAGATGGCCGGAAGGCGCAGGACGAACCGCGCCCCGCCCGGACGGTCCTCCACCCGCACGCTGCCCCGGTGGGCCATCGCCACGTCCCTGGCGATGGCCAGGCCGAGCCCGGTGCCGCCGGAGTCGCGGCTGCGGGCGGCGTCGAGGCGGGTGAACCGCTCGAAGATGCGCTCGCGGTCGGCCTCGCGGATCTCCTGGCCGTCGTTCTCCACCGCCAGCACGGCGGTGCCGCCCTTGGCCGGGCCCGCCTCCCTGGAGACCGCGACCAGCACCATGGTCTCGGCGTGCCGCTGGGCGTTGTCCAGCAGGTTCGTCAGCACCCTGGCCAGCTGCAGGCGCACGCCCTCGACGACCACGCCCTCGGTCAGCTCCAGCCGGGTGGGCAGCTTGTCGCTGCGCACGGCCAGCTCCTGCCGGACGAGCTGGGCCAGGTCCACCGGCTCCCTGGCCACGTCCACCCGGGAGCCGATCCTGGCCAGCAGGAGCAGGTCGGTGATGATCGCCTCCAGCCGGTCGGTGTCCCGCAGGGCGCTGTCCACCAGCGCCTCGACGTCGGTGTCCTCCGGGTAGAGCTGGGCGCTCTCCAACTGGGCGCGCAGCCCGGCGATCGGGGTGCGCAGCTCGTGGGAGGCGTCGGAGGCGAACTGGCGCTGCTGCAGCGCGGAACGTTCCAACCGGGCCAGCGTGTTGTTGACGGCCTTGGCCAGCATGGCGACCTCGTCCTCGCCGCCCGGCTGGGTGACCCGGTGGCTCAGGTCGCCGGCGCTGACCGCGTCCAGCTCGGCGCGCATGGTCGCCACCGGGCGCAGCGCGCGGCCGGTGACCAGCCAGGTCGCCCAGGCGGTGAGCGCGATCAGCACCGCCACCTGGGAGAACACGATCACCTCCAGCGTCTGGGAGGCCAGCACCTCCGGGGTGCTGCGGCCGGCGTAGACGATGGGGGAGTCCTCCGACATGCCGGCCTTGACCGCCGACAGGTGCACGCACTCGGTCGGCAGGCAGTTGGTGGTGTTGACCACCCGGCTCTCGGCGGTGGGCCGCACGTCGCTGAGCGGCGGCAGGTTCCTGGCCGCGTCGCTGCTGGCCAGGACGCGGCCGTCGGTGCCGACGATCTGGATCAGGTCGATGGACGGGTTGGGCACCGGGATCGTGGCGCCCTGCGGCAGCCCGCCCGCGCGCATCTCCGAGGCCACCCGCTCGGCGGTGTCCCGCGTGTCCCGGTAGACGCCGGCCGTCACCAGCGACCGCGAGACGATGCACCCGGCGATGCCCACGGGGATCAGCACGAGGGCGGCTACGGCCGTCGCGATGAGGGTGACGCGTCCGCGCAGGGAGCGGGCCCACAGGGGTGGCACTCCCCGAGACTACTAACCGTCATTGCCGCCAAATGCCGCGTCAAGGGAAAGGTTCCCCCAACCTCAACGCTGGATCCACACGGTGGTGTCCGGCGGGACGGAGCCGTCGGCCGCCAGCGGGCCGCTAGCCAGCAGCACCGTGCCGGGCACGACCGGGGCGACCGGGCGCTCGCCGGTGTTGAGCATCACGACCAGGCCCGGGTCGCGCTGGACGGCCAGCACGTCCTCGGGGGTCTCCAGCCACCGCAGCGTGCCGCCGCCGAGCGCGGGGTGCTGCTTGCGCAGCCGGAGCGCGGCCCGGTAGAGGTTCAGCGTGGAGTCCGGGTCGTGCTCCTGGGCCTCGGCCGACAGCTGCGTCCACGACGGCGGGATCGGCAGCCACGGGTCGCGCCAGCCGCAGCCCGGCTCGCTCGTCCACGGGATCGGCACCCGGCAGCCGTCGCGGCTCTCGCCGGTGCGCCGGAAGGCCGGGTCCTGGCGCAGCTCGTCGGGCAGGTCGAGGACCTCCGGCAGGCCCAGCTCCTCGCCGTTGTAGAGGTAGGCCGAGCCGGGCAGGGCCAGCATGAGCAGCGTCGCCGCGCGGGCGCGGGCCAGGCCGCCGTGCCGGGTGGCGTGCCGCGGCTTGTCGTGGTTGGACAGCACCCAGGTGGTGGGCGCGCCGACCAGCTCGGCCTCCGCCAGCGACTTCTCGATCACCGTGCGGAACGACTTGGCGTGGAAGTCGGCCATCATGAACTCGAAGTTGAACGCCTGGTGCAGCTCGTCGGGCCCGACGTAGCGGGCCAGCCGCTCGGGCGAGGACACCCACGCCTCGGCGACGGCCATCCGCCCGCCGGGGTAGGAGTCGAGGATCGGCCGCCACTCGCGGTAGATGTCGTGCACGCCGTCCTGGTCGAAGTAGGGCACCTGCTCGTCGCCCAGCATCTCGGCCTGGCGGCCCTCCTTCGGGCCCACGTCGGGCAGCCCCTCGGCCTTGACCATGCCGTGGGCCACGTCCACGCGGAAGCCGTCCACGCCCCGGTCCAGCCAGAAGCGCAGGACGTCGCGGAACTCGGCGCGCACCTCTGGGTTGTCCCAGTTGAGGTCGGGCTGCTCGGGCGCGAACAGGTGCAGGTACCACTGGCCGTCCTCGACCTGGGTCCAGGCCGGGCCGCCGAAGATCGACTCCCAGTCGTTGGGCCGGTCGCGGAAGATGTAACGGTCGCGCAGGCCGGCCTGAAACCAGGGGTGGCGGTCCGAGGAGTGGTTGGGGACCAGGTCCACGATCACCCGGATGCCGCGGTCGTGGGCCTCGGCGACCAGGGCGTCGAAGTCGGCCAGCGTGCCGAACATCGGGTCCACGTCCCGGTAGTCGGCCACGTCGTAGCCGCCGTCGGCCATGGGCGAGGTGTAGAAGGGGCTCAGCCAGATCGCGTCCACGCCCAGCCCGGCCAGGTGGCCCAGGCGTTCCCGCACGCCTTTCAGGTCGCCGGTGCCGTCGCCGTCGGCGTCGGCGAAGCTCCGGGGGTAGACCTGGTACACGACGGCGTCCCGCCACCAGTCGTCGTTGCCGAGCATGGCTTTCCTTCCCCCGATGTCCGTGATGTCTGGTGCAGGATGTCGCGCGTCCTTGCGACAGGTCAAGTGCAAGTTTCGGAAAGTTGCAGATTCCCCGTACGCCCGTTATCGAAGGTGCGGCGAGGTCAGCGCGTCGCGGGTCGGATGTGGTTCCGGTAACGCTCTTTCGCAAGTTCTTCCAATTCTTGCAAAGAGCCGCTAACGTCCCGGAAACGTAAGCCGTGAACAGCGGCGGAAAACGATCTTCGGCGGCGGCGCACGCAGGCGCCGCCGCTCCTCCATGACCTCGGGAGGTCTCATGCGTGTACGGGTCCTGGGAGTGGCCGCCCTCTCCACCCTCGCGTTCGCCGCTACGGCTTGTGGTGACTCCGGCTCGACCGCCCCGTCGGCGCAGCCCAGCGGCTCGGCCTCGGCCTCGGCTCCGGCCTCCGCGGCGGGCGGCACGCTGGTCATCTGGGCCGACCCGAGCCGGGTCAAGCCGCTCAAGCCCTTCGCCGACCGGTTCGGCACCGAGAACGGCGTGACCGTCGAGGTGAAGGAGATCAGCAAGGACAACCAGATGACCTTCCTGACCGCCTCCCAGCAGGGCAGCGGCCCGGACATCATGATCGGCGCGCACGACTGGATCGGCAACCTCGTCCAGAACGGCGCCATCGACCCGGTCACGCTGACCGACGAGCAGAAGGCGGCCTTCCCGGAGATCGCCATGAAGGCGGTCACCTTCAACGGCCAGGTGTACGGCGCCCCGTACGCGGTGGAGAACATCGCCCTGATCCGCAACACCAAGCTCGCCCCCGACGCCCCCGCCACGCTCGACGAGATGATCGACAAGGGCAAGGAGCTGAAGAAGGCCGGCAAGGTCAAGGAGGTGCTCTGCCTGCCCGTCGGCGTCAAGGGCGACGCCTTCCACGCCTACCCGCTGTTCGCCTCCGCGGGCGGGGCGCTGTTCGGCCAGACCGCCTCCGGCGACCCCGACCCCAAGCAGGTGCTGCTCGGCTCCGAGGGCTCGGTCAAGGCGTTCGGCAAGCTGAAGGAGCTCGGCGAGAAGGGTGACGGCGCGCTCAAGACGTCGGTCACCAACGAGAACTACATCGTCAACTTCGCCGCCGGCAAGTGCGCCTACCTGATCTCCGGCCCGTGGGCCATGAGCGAGGTCAAGAAGGGCGGCATCTCCTACGACATCACGCCCGTCCCGGCGTTCAAGGACGGCAAGCCGGCCACGCCGTTCGTCGGCGTCCAGTCGTTCTTCGTGGCCGCCAAGGGCAAGAGCAAGGCCCTGGCCCAGGAGTTCGTCGCCAACTACGTCACCAACAAGGACGTCGCCAAGGCCCTGTACGAGGCCGACCCGCGGCCCCCGGCGCTGACCGCCGCCCTCCAGGAGGTCCAGGCCGCCGACCCCGACGCCGCCAAGTTCATGGACGCCGGCAAGAGCGGCATGCCGATGCCCGCCATCCCCGAGATGGCCGCCATCTGGGAGCCGTTCGGCATCGCGGAGACCGCCGTGGTCAAGGGCGGCGACGCCGCCAAGGCCGCCGCGGCCGCGCAGAAGGCCATCGACGGCGCGCTCAAGAACTGACATGACCCAGGACGTGCACGAGGCCGTGGGGACCACCGCGTCCCCGCGGCCTCGCCGGGAGCTGACCACGGCGTTCGTGGTGAGCAGGATCGCGGTGCTGGCCGTGGCCGCGGCGATCCTGCTCTACGCCGTGCCGCCGCTGGTCGCCGCGGAGTCGTGGGTCTCGCTCACGCTGCTCGGACTGGCCGCCGCGGCCATCGCCTACCTGTACCTGACCCGCCGCTTCATCCCGGCCAAGTACCTCGTCCCCGGCACCGTCTTCCTGATCGCCTTCCAGGTGCTGCCCGTGCTCTACACGGTGACCACGGCGTTCACGAACTTCGGCGACGGGCACCGCGGCGACAAGGCCGACGCCGTCACCGCCATCGAGACCGGCTCGGTGCGCCAGGCCCCCGGCTCGCCCGAGTACGGCCTGACCGCCGCCCTGCGCGGCGACGAGCTGGTGTTCCTGCTGGTCGACCCCACGACCAAGCAGGTCCGGCTGGGCACCGCAGAAGGGCTGACCCCGCTCGCGGGCGCCCAGGTCGGCCTCACCGGCAAGGTCCTTTCGGCACCCGGCGTGACCGTGCTGAAGGCGCCCGAGGCGGCCGCCCGCGGCCAGGAGATCTCGGCGCTGTCCGTGCCGACGCCGGGCGGCGCGATCAAGGCCAACGGCCTGAGCCGGGCCGTGGAGGGCAAGGCCGCGCTCGTCTACGACGCCGCCTGCGACTGCGTCAAGGGCAACGGCGACACCTGGACGGCCGACGAGGCCCAGGGCTACTTCGTCAACGCCGAGGGCGAGCACCTGGCGCAGGGCTGGCAGGCGAACGTCGGCCTGGACAACTTCGCCCGCGTGCTGACCAACCCCACCATCTCCGGCTACTTCGTCGGCGTGCTGGGCTGGAACCTGGTGTTCGCGCTGGCCTCCGTGGCCGGCACGTTCGGGCTCGGCATGGCCGTGGCGCTGGCGCTGCACCACCCGCGCATGCGCGGCACGAAGATCTACCGGATCGCGCTGATCCTGCCGTACGCGATGCCGGCCTTCGCCATGCTGCTGGTCTGGCGGGACATGTTCAACCGCGACTTCGGCCTGATCAACCAGTTCTTCGGGCTGAGCGTCGACTGGCTCGGCGAGCCCGTCACCGCCCGCTTCGCGGTCATCCTGGTCAACCTGTGGCTCGGCTTCCCGTACATGTTCCTGGTCACCACCGGCGCGCTCCAGGCGATCCCGCGCGAGCTGACCGAGGCCGCCTCCATCGACGGCGCCACGCCGTGGAAGGCGTTCCGCCGGGTGACGCTGCCGCTGCTGCTGGTCGCGCTGACGCCGCTGCTGATCTCGTCGTTCGCGTTCAACTTCAACAACTTCAACGCCATCGCGCTCACCACCGACGGCGGGCCGTTCCCGGCCGAGAGCCCGCAGGTGGGGGCCACCGACCTGCTGATCACCTACACCTTCCGGCTGGCGTTCGGCGCGGGCGGGGCGCAGTTCGGGTTCGCGGCGGCGATCTCGGTGTTCATCTTCGCGATCGTGGCGGTCATCTCGGCCGTGGCCTTCCGGCGTACCCGCAAGCAGGAGGAGGTCTACGCATGAGGATCGCGCTCAGGCACGTGTTCGTGCTGGCGGTGTGCGCGTTCGCGCTGTTCCCGATCCTGTTCGTGGTCTCGGCCGCGATCAACCCGATGGGCACGCTGGCCTCCACCGACCTGCTGCCGTCGGGGGCGAGCCTGCACAACTTCGCCGACCTGCTCACCTCCGAGGACTATCCGTTCGGCCGGTGGTTCTTCAACTCGGTGTTCATCGCGCTGGTCTCGTCGTTCGCGAGCCTGCTGCTGTCGATGCTGGCCGCCTACGCCTTCAGCCGCATGCGCTTCACCGGCCGCCGGGTCGGGCTGCTGGCGCTGCTGCTCATCCAGATGTTCCCGCAGTTCCTGGCCATCGTGACGATCTTCATGATCTTCACCAGGGTGACCGAGCTGTACCCGGCGTTCGGCTTCAACACCGTCTGGGGCCTGCTGCTGCTCTACCTGGGCGGCGCGCTCGGCGTGAACACCTGGCTGATGAAGGGTTTCCTCGACACCGTGCCCAAGGAGCTCGACGAGGCCGCCACCGTGGACGGCGCCACCCACGCGCAGATCTTCTGGCGGATCATCATGCCGCTGGTCACGCCGATCCTCGCGGTCACCGCGCTGCTGGCCTTCATCGGCATCATGAGCGAGTTCCTCATGGCCAACGTGTTCCTGCGCGACCCCGAGAGCAAGACCCTGGCCGTCGGCATGTACGGCATGATCGCCGGCGACCACCGCAACGCCAACTTCGGCATGTTCGCCGCCGCGACGTTGCTCACCGCCGTACCCACGGTGAGCGTGTTCCTATGGCTGCAGAAGTACATCGTCTCCGGCCTGACGGCCGGGGCTGTCAAGGGATAGGTCCATTGCGTCATGTCGGCGAGCCGCACCACGACGGCTCAGCTCTCTACGTCTCCAGCCGGGAACCGGCGCTCGGCTCGCGGGTGACCCTCTGGCTGCGCGCCCCGCGCGCCGCCGGGATCACCGGGGTGCACGTGCGCACCGTCTGCGACGGCGAGCCCCGCTACGCCGAGGCCCGCGTCGACGACTCCAGGACCGGCACGCCGGTCGCCGGTTACGGCGCCGACGACGTGTGGTGGCAGGCCGAGATCACCGCCGTCAACCCGGTCACCCCGTACCGCTTCCTGCTGCACACCCGCCGCGGCCAGCGGTGGCTGACCGCGGCCGGCCCGGTCGGCCACGACGTGACCGACGCGGGCGACTTCCGTCTGGTCTGCCACCAGGCGCCGCCCTCGTGGATGTCGGACGCGATCGTCTACCAGATCTTCCCCGACCGCTTCGACCGCTCCGGCCCGATGCCGGACCTGCCCGACTGGGCGCTGCCGCGCGACTGGGACCGCGACCCGGTGATCCCCAGCGGCCCCGGCACCGCCCAGCAGTTCTACGGCGGCGACCTCGACGGCATCACCCGGCGCCTGGACCACATCCAGGGGCTCGGCGCCGACACCGTCTACCTGACGCCGATCTTCCCGGCCCGCTCCAACCACCGCTACGACGCCGCGAGCTTCGAGCACGTCGACCCGCTGCTCGGCGGCGACGAGGCCCTGCACCGGCTGTCCGGCGCGCTGCACGCCCGCGGCATGCGCCTGCTCGGCGACATCACCACCAACCACTGCGGCGACGCCCACGAATGGTTCACCGCCGCCGTCTCCGACGTCAACGCCCTCGAACGGGAGATGTTCTACTTCGACCCCGACACCGGCGACTACGAGTCGTGGTGGGGCGTCAAGTCGCTGCCCAAGCTCAACTGGGGCAGCGAGCTGGTGCGCTCCAGCATGCGCGCGGTGCTGAAGAAGTGGCTCGGCCCGCTGGACGGCTGGCGCGTGGACGTCGCCAACATGACCGCCAGGCTCGGCGCCGACGACCGCAACCACGAGGTCGCCGCCATGCTGCGCCGCCAGCTCGGCCCCGAGGCCGCCTTCATCGCCGAGCACAACCACGACGCCTCGCTCGACCTCGACCGCGACGGCTGGCACGGCACCATGAACTACGGCGGCTTCACCCGTCCGGTCTGGGCCTGGCTGCGCGGCCCCGACCTGGACCTGCCGCACTTCCTCGGCGTGCCGGGCGGCGTGCCCGAGCGCGACGGCACCGACACCCTGGCCACGTTCCGGTCCTTCGCCTCGCACATGTCCTGGCGCTCGCTCACGCACTCCTGGCAGCTGCTGGACTCCCACGACTCGCCGCGCATCCGCACGGTGACCGGCTCGCGCGAACGCCACCTGCTGGCCCTCGGCCTGCAGGCCACGCTGCCCGGCACGCCCATGGTCTTCGCCGGCAGCGAGTTCGGCCTGACCGGGATCAACGGGGAGCACTCGCGCACCCCCATGCCCTGGAACCGGCCGCACGACCAGGACCCGGCGACCCTGTCGGCCTACCGCGAGCTGCTCGGATTGCGCCGCGCCGAGCCCGCGCTGCGTCACGGAGGGTTGCGCTGGCTGCACTCCGACGCCGACTGCCTGGTGTTCGCGCGCGAGACGTTCGAGGAGTCGCTGCTGGTGGCCGTCCGCCGGGCGCCCGGCGCCGCACTGCCCATCGGGGCGCAGGCCCAGGGCGTCCACAATGCGCAGGACGGAGACGTGATCCCGGGGGACGGTCCTTCGGTGAGTGTGTGGCGCATCACACGCTGATCACGCTACGGTATGGCCTGGCCCCGTACCGTCTTCAACTGGATAGTGGTGTGCCCGCATGAGGTTGCTCTCCGTAGCCGTCGCAGCTTCGCTTCTCACCGTACCGACCGCCGCGGAAGCCAGGGCGGCCACCACCTACTACGTCGACTCCAGGGCCGGCGACGACTCCGCCGCCGGCACCAGCCCCGACAAGCCGTGGAAGTCGCTGGAGAAGGTCGGCTCCGCCGAGCTCAAGCCGGGCGACGTCGTCAGCTTCAAGCGGGGCGGCAGCTTCACCGGCCCGCTCCGGCTCACCGCCAGCGGCACCGCCGCCCGGCCCATCGTCATCCGCTCCCACGGCACCGGCGCCCTGCCCCGCATCAGCGGCGACGAGCGCGACTGCGTGGTCGTCAAGGGCGCCTACTGGCAGATCAGCGGCCTGCGCGCCACCGGTTGCCGGTTCGCCGGGTTCCAGCTCGGCGGCCACCACATCGAGCTGATCGGCGTCGCGGCCGACGGCAACGTCGCGGGCGTGTGGGTCACGCCGTCCGGCTCGCACAACACCGTCCGCGACAGCACGCTCACCGGCAACAACCGCATGAGCGTCGACGACGAGGGCGGCGACAACGACTCCGGCGCCTTCGGCGTGCTGCTCAACGGCGACGACAACCTGGTGACCCGCAACACCATCACCGGCAGCTACGCCAAGAGCCACGACTACGGCACCGACGGCGCCGCCGTCGAGATCTTCAACGGCGACCGCAACCGCGTCACCTACAACACCGCCCGCGACAACGAGACCTTCACCGAGCTCGGCGCCCAGAAGGGCAAGACCGCCACCGGCAACGTCTTCGCCTTCAACGTCGTCACCTCCGGCCGCAGCCGCGGCTCCTTCCTCATCACCCGCGGGCCCGGCCACGTCGTGGGCCCGGTCAAGGGCACGATCGCCGTGCACAACTCGGTCTACCTGCCGGCCAAGGACACCATCGGCTGGTCCTGCCACGACGGTTGCAGCCCCTCCATCCTCCGGCTGCGCAACAACGTGATCGCGGTCGGCGGCGAGGCGGGCTGGGCCGACGGCAAGGGCGTCGACGACGGCGGCAGCGTCTACTACGGCCGCAAGCTCACCTTCAAGCTGGGGCCGAAGTCGGTCAGGGCCGACCCGCTGTTCGTCTCCCGCACCGACCTGCGCCTGCGTCCGGGCTCCCCGGCGCTGGGCCGCGGCCTGCCGCTGTCGCCCACCTGGTACGGCGGCGCCGCCCTCGGCAAGGACATGCTGGGCCGGCCGCTGTCCGGGGCGCCGGACGCCGGGGCCTACCAGCGGTAGCGGTGTAACCTACCGGGCATGGTCCCGGATCTTCGCCTGCCGCTGGTCAAGCAGCTCGCCGAGGCCGACGTGCCCCACCGCTTCTGGCACACCGCCGGCCCCGGTGGGCGCGTCTGGCTGTTCGAGAGCGTCGAGGGCGACGGCGAACACTGGGCGATCAGGCAGATCGAGGTCGACGCCGACCGCGTCGCCCACCGCTACTGGTGGGGCCGGCTCCAGGACGATCGCGGCTTCCTCACCGACCAGCCGCTGGAGATCTGGGAGCTGACCGAGATCACCCAGGCGGCGTTCGAGGCCGTCTGGGCCGCCGCCTGAGCCTCAGCTCGCCTTCTCCAGTCAGCTCGCGTTCTCCAGCACGAGCGCGTTGGCCAGGCCGCCCGCCTCGCACATGGTCTGCAGGGCGTAGCGGGCGCCGCGCGTGCGCATGGCGTGCACGAGCGTGGTGGTGATGCGGGCGCCGCTGGCGCCGAGCGGATGGCCGAGGGCGATGGCGCCGCCGTTGACGTTGACCTTCGCCGGGTCGGCCCCCGTCTCCTGCAACCAGGCCAGCACGACACTGGCGAAGGCCTCGTTCACCTCGAACAGCTCGATGTCGGACAGCGCGAGCCCGGCGCGGCGCAGCACCTTCTCCGTGGCCGGGATCACGCCGGTGAGCATGAGCAGCGGGTCGGAGCCGGTGACGGCGAAGCTGTGCAGCCGGGCCAGCGGGCGCAGGCCGAGCCGCGCGGCGGTCTCGGAGCTGGTGATCAGGACGGCCGCCGCGCCGTCGTTGATCGGGCTGGCGTTGCCCGCGGTGACCGACCAGCTGATCTGCGGGAAACGCTCGGCGTAGCCGGGGTCGGCGTAGGCGGGCCGCAGCCCGGCCAGGATCTCGGGCGTGGTGGCGGGCCGGATCGACTCGTCGCGGTCCAGGCCGGCGATCGGGGCGAGCTCGGCGCCGAAGTCCGCGGCGGCGGCCTTGGCGTGGGAGGCGGCGGCGAAGACGTCCATCTGCTCGCGGCTCAGCGACCACTTGGCGGCGATCAGCTCGGCGCTGATGCCCTGCGGGACCAGCCCGCCGGGGAAGCGCGCGGCCACCGAGGGCCCGAAGGGGTCGGCGCCCGGCGGCACGTTCGACCACATGGGCACCCGGCTCATCGACTCCACGCCGCAGGCCACGACCAGGTCGTACGCGCCGGACATGACGCCCTGCGCGGCGAAGTGCACGGCCTGCTGGGACGAGCCGCACTGCCGGTCGACCGTGACCGCGGGCACCGAGTCGGGGAAGCCGGCGGCCAGCCAGGCGTAGCGGGTGGTGTTCATGGCCTGCTCGCCCACCTGGTCGACGCAGCCGCCGATCACGTCGTCGACCAGCGACGGGTCCACGCCGCTGCGCTCGATCAGGGCGCGCAGGGCGTGGGCGAGCAGGTCGACGGGGTGCGTCCCGTGCAGCCCGCCGCCGGGTTTGCCCCTGCCGATGGGGGTGCGTACAGCTTGCACGATGACGGCGTCGCGCATCGCGGCCTCCTGTCCATTGGAAAGTCCAACTCACTCTAACGCGAGCGGGTTGGACTTTCCAACGCAGGCGTCACCGGGCGGCCAGGCCGTTGATGATCATGTGCAGGGCGACGTCGAAGCTGCGCTCGACCTCCTCGGGCTCGCCGCTCAGGTGCCCCCGCGTCTCGGCGAAGACGAACCCCGAGACGAACGCGTGCAGCACCTCGCTCGTCCGCCGCAGCTCCGCCTCGGGCACCCCGGAGGCGCGCAGGATGCGGTAGAGCGCCTGCCACAGCGGCAGCCGCCGGTCCTCGATGAACTCGGGGTGGTTGTGCAGGTAGGTCCACATGGCCGGATGTTGCCGGGCGTGCCGGTGGTAGGCCAGGGCCAGGGCGCGGAGCTGGTCCTGCCACGGGGTGCCGTCGTCGGGCGGCAGCGGCAGCCGGGCGCTGACCGTCTCGCAGATGCGGGCCAGCAGCGCCTCCTTGCTCGCGACGTGGTGGTAGACCGACATGGGGTTGACGTCGAGCTCGGCGGCCAGTTTCCGCATCGACAACCCCTCGACGCCGGCCTCGTCGATCAGGCGAAGCGCCGTGGAACAGATCTCGTCAAGACTCAGGGGAGCTCCCCTGCGCGCGCTCACTGCCATACAGCGTATGGTAGCGTCAGCCATACGGTGTATGGCTACCCGAAGGGAGCACTCATGAGGCGTATCCCCGCCCCGCAGGGCCTGCCGATCCTGGGCAACACGCTGCAGATCCCGGCCCACTCGCCGGTGGAGCACTTCGTCAAGGTCGCCGAGCGGTACGAGGAGGGCATCTTCCGGCTGGAGGTCGCCGGCCGCACGATCGTGCTGGTCCACGACCCCGACCTGGTCGCGGAGGTGTGCGACGAGAGCAGGTTCGTCAAGCGCATCAAGCCGCCGCTGTCGATCGTGCGCGACTTCGGCGGCGACGGCCTGTTCACCGCCGAGCCGCACGAGCCGGTGTGGGGGCAGGCGCACCGCATCCTGCTGCCCGCCTTCAGCCAGCGCTCGATGAAGGCGTACTACCCGCAGATGCTGGAGGTCGCCGAGCAGCTCGTCGCCTCGTGGGCCAGCCGCCAGGGGCAGGACCTGCCCGTGGCCGACGACATGACCCGGCTCACGCTGGACACGATCTCGCTGACCGGCTTCGGCTTCCGGTTCGACTCCTTCGCCTCTCCCGAGCTGCACCCCTTCCTGAAGGCCATGGGCGGCGCGCTGACCGAGGCCATGCTGCGCAACCAGCAGCTCCCGTTCGTCACCAAGCTGAAGCGCGGCCACGAGGACGCCTACCGCCGCGACATCGAGACCATGCGCGCCCTGGTGGACGACGTGATCAAGCAGCGCCGCGCCGAGGGCGCCGGCGACGCCAAGGACCTGCTCGGCCTCATGCTGGCGGCCGAGGACCCGCAGACCGGCGGCCGCCTGTCCGACGAGAACATCCGCAACCAGGTGCTCACCTTCCTGATCGCCGGGCACGAGACCACCAGCGGCCTGCTCTCCTTCGCCCTGTACAACCTGCTGCGCGACCCGCACACCCTGGCCAGGGCCTACGACGAGGTCGACCGCCTGCTGCCCGGCGACGAGCCGCCCGGCTACGAGACGATCATGAAGCTCGACGTCATCCCCCGGATCCTGGAGGAGACGCTGCGGATCTGGTCGCCGATCCCCGCCTTCGCCGTCAGCGCCGTCGAGGCCACCACCATCGGCGGGTACGAGATCGAGGCCGACCAGAGCGTCGCGGTGCTGCTGCCGGCGCTGCACCGCCACCCCAAGGCGTGGGAGCGGCCGGAAGAGTTCGACATCGACCGCTGGCTGCCGGAGCACAAGAAGGCCCACCACCCGGCGGCGTACAAGCCGTTCGGCAACGGCGAGCGGGCCTGCATCGGCCGCCAGTTCGCGCTGACCGAGGCCCGGCTCGCCCTGGCCATGATCCTGCGCCGCTTCGCCGTCTCCGACCCCGACGCCTACCGGATGAAGATCAAGCAGACGCTGACCATCAAGCCCGACGGGTTCACCCTGCGGGTGCGCGAGCGCCGCGCCCACGAGCGCACCGCGCCCGCCGCCGCCGTCCAGGCCGCCGGCGAGGGGGAGCGGCACGACCTCGCGGTCACCGGCGTGCCGCTCACCGTCGCCTACGGCTCCAACCTGGGCACCGCCGCCGACATCGCCGAGCGGCTGGCCGAGCGGGCCGGCCGGTCCGGCTTCGCCACCACCCTGACCACCCTGGACGACCTGACGCCGCCGTCGCAGGGCCTGCTCGTCGTGGTCGCCTCCTCCTACAACGGCAAGGCGCCCGACAACGCCCAGCGCTTCGACGCCCTGGAGGAGCTGCCCGACCTGTCGGGCGTGCGCCTGGCGGTGCTCGGCTGCGGCAACTCCCAGTGGCCGACGTACCAGGACTTCCCGCGCCGGGCCGGCGAGAAGCTGACCGCCGCCGGGGCGGTGCCGCTCGTCGAGCGCGGCGAGGCCGACGCCGACGGCGACTTCGACGGCGACGTCTCGGCGTGGACGGCCCGGCTGTGGGCGGCGCTGGCCGACGAGTACAGCGCCCAGGCGGACGCGGCCGGGCCGCGCTACGAGATGGAGGTGCTCGGCGAGAGCGAGGTCAGGCCGGCCGTCGTGTCCGAGCGGGCCGTGCCGATGACCGTCGTGTCCAACGAGGAGCTGACCGGCGACCCCGCCGGGCTGTGGGACTTCTCGGCCGAGGCCCCGAGGCCCGGCGTGCGCTCCATCGTGGCCCGCCTGCCCGAGGGCGTCACCTACGCGGCGGGCGACCACGTCGCCGTCTTCGCCAAGAACGACCCCGAGCTGGTCGAGTGGGCCCTGCGCTGCCTGCGGGTGCCGCGCGAGCAGGTGGTGCGGCTGCGCGCCGCCGGCGCCACCCACCTGCCCGTGGACACGCCGGTGACGGCCGGCCTGCTGCTGACCGAGTTCGCCGAGCTGCAGGAGGTGGCCACCAGGGCCGACCTGGAGGCCCTGGCCGCGCACACCGGCTGCCCCTGGACGCGCGGCCAGCTGGCCGAGCTGACCGCGAACTACGCCGACGAGATCCTGGCCAAGCGGGTCTCGCCGCTGGCCCTGCTGGAGCGCTTCCCGGCCGTCGAACTGCCGATGCCGGTGTTCCTGGAGATGGCCGGGCCGATCCGGCCGCGCTACTACTCGGTCTCCTCCTCGCCGCTGGCCGGGCCGGACCTGGTGCGGCTCACCGTCGGGCTGGTCGAGGGGCCCGCCTGGTCCGGCAGCGGCACCTACCAGGGCATGTGCTCGGCGTACCTGGCCGGGCTGCGGCCCGGTGAGGTGTTCTACGGGTACGTACGCGAGCCCGCGCCGCCGTTCCGGCTGCCCGCCGATCCGGCCACCCCGGTGATCCTGGTCGGCCCCGGCACGGGCTTCGCGCCGCTGCGCGGCTTCCTGGAGGAGCGGGCGCTGAGCGGGGCGGGCGGCCGGGCCGAGGTGTTCACCGGCTGCCGCCACCCCGACCACGACTGGCTGTACCGGGACGAGGTGACCGCCTGGGCCGCTCGCGCGGAGGTGAACGTGCACACCGCGTTCTCGGCCGTGGCCGGGCATCCGTACCGGTACGTCCAGGACGCCGTGGCCGATCACGCCGAGGAGGTGTGGGAGCTGCTGGAGCAGGGCGCGTACGTGTACGTCTGCGGCGACGGCCTGCGCATGGCCCCGGCGGTGCGCCAGGCGCTGCTGGACGTCCACCGGCGGCACGCCGGCGAGGACGGTGCGGCGTGGCTGGCCGCTCTGGAGGCGGACGGCCGCTACCAGCAGGACGTGTTCGCCTGATCCCCAGCCTGATCCCCTGGCCGATGCCCCGCCTGATCCCCACGTGCGGGGATCGGTCTGCCTGATCCTTGAACGATCCTTGGTCGTTTTTGGGAAAACACCTGCTCAAACCGCCATCCAGGTTCGACAATCCGGACTTAGCGCCGGATCCTGGGATATAAGCGCAGCATGCGCGACATATCCGTGGAACATACGCGAAACCTGTCCACGGCACTGTGAGAGCCTCTGGGAAAGGGGGCGGCCAATGCTGCTGCGACTGAGGGTGTCCCTGCCGGACCGGCCGGGCGGCCTTGGCCAGGTCGCGAAGGCGCTGGGGACGCTCGGCGCCGACATCCTGCAGGTCACCGTGCTGGAACGGGAGACCGGCCGGGCGGTGGACGACTTCATCGTGTCCTGGCCGGGCCCGATCAGCGCGACGGAGGTCTGCGAGCGGCTGTCGGCGACGCCGGGCGTGCGCGTCGAGGGCGTCTGGCCCACCCGTGACGTGCCCGGCTCCGCCCCCGACTACGACCTGCTCATGCACGTGGCGACGGAACCGGCGCGCGGCCTGGCCACGCTGGTGGACGCCCTGCCCGCGCTGTGCGGCGCCGAGTGGTCGGTCGCGGTCGAGGACGGAGCCGTCCGGCACGCCTCGATGGCCGCGCCGGAGGTGCTGAACCTGCCCGACCCGCCGCCGCGCGCGATCACCCTGGACTCGGCGGACCTGCGGCTGATGTTGCTGCCCCTCGTCCCGCAGGGCATGCACGTCGTCGTCGCCCGCGCCGGCGGGCCCGTCTTCCACCGGGCCGAGCTGGAACGCGCGGTCCGCATCGTGGACGTCGTCGCCAAGCTGGCCGCCCGCGCGCCCGCACGATTGACCGGCCAAACATCAGACGAATAACGTGAGCCTCGACCGTCCCTCCCGCGCAGAGGACTGAGGCCATGGATTTCGAGCTGACCGACGAGCAGAAGGCCTTCCGCGAGACCCTGCGCGCCTTCGTGGAGAAGGAGATCCTGCCCGTGGCCACCGAGTGGGAGCACTCGGGCCGCTACCCCACCGAGATCGTCGAGAAGATGAAGCAGATGGGGCTGTTCGGGCTGACCGTCCCCGAGGAGTACGGCGGCCTCGGCGCCGACATGGTCTCCTTCGCGCTGGTCTTCGAGGAGATCGCGCGCGGCTGGATGGGCGTGGCCGGCACGATCGGCTCCCACTCGCTGGCCTGCTGGATGATCGCCAGACACGGCACCGACGAGCAGAAACGCCTCCACCTCGCCGACCTGGCCGCGGGCGTCCGGCGTACCGCCATCGCGCTCACCGAGCCCGGCGCCGGCACCGACCTGCAGGGCATCCAGACCCGCGCGGTGCGCGACGGCGACCACTACGTGGTGACCGGCACCAAGACGTGGATCACCAACGCCCGGCACGCCGACCCGCTGCCCGTCCTGGTCAAGACCTCGGTCACCGAGCCCGCCCACAAGGGCATGTCGGTGCTGCTCGTCGATCCGGCCTCGCCCGGCTTCGGCGTCAGCCGCGACCTGCCCAAGCTCGGCTACAAGGGCACCGAGACCTGCGAGGTCGTGCTCGACGAGGTGCGCGTGCCGGTCTCGGCGCTGCTCGGGGGCGTCGAGGGACGCGGCATGCAGCAGGTGCTGGGCGGGCTGGAGATCGGCCGGGTCAACATCGCCGCCCGCGCGGTCGGCGTCGCGCAGGCGGCCTACGACGCCGCCCTGGAGTACGCGCGCGAGCGCACCGCGTTCGGGCAGCCCATCGCCGACTTCCAGGCCGTCCAGCTCAAGCTCGCCGACCTGGCCACCGAGATCCAGGCCGCCCGGCTGCTCACGTACTGGGCCGCCGCCCAGGCCGACGGCGGCAAGCGGGTGGACATGGAGGCGGGCATGGCCAAGTACTTCGCCTCCGAGGTGGCGCTGAAGGCGTCGCTGGAGGCGATGCGCATCCACGGCGGCTACGGCTACTCCCAGGAGTTCGTGGTCGAACGCCTCTACCGGGACGCGCCGCTGATGGCGATCGGCGAGGGCACCAACGACGTGCAGCGCCTGGTGATCGCCCGCGCCCTCGTCTCCGGCAAGGGCCGGGTGGGCTGGTAGCTAGTCGTGCCGGGGCAGCCCCGAGACCTCGTGGTCGGCATGGGACAGCGCCTCGGCGATGAGCGCCCGCACGTGACCGTCGCGGGCGCGGTAGAGCACCCGGCGGCCGTCCCTGCGGGTGTCCACCAGACCGGCCAGCCGGAGCTTGGCCAGGTGCTGCGACACCGACGGGCGCGCCGCGCCGACCGCCTCGGCCAGGGAGTTCACGTCCAGCTCACCGGCTGACAACTGCCACATCAGCCGGAGCCGGGTGGCGTCGCTGAGCATGCGGAAGGCGTCCACGGCGGCGTTGACCTGGGCGGGAGTGGGTTGCTCCTGCGAGTGGTCCGCACCTGAGACGTTGTCGCGTGCGTACATGACTACATATCCTGGTCGGAGCGGACGAGACGCGCAAGCTAAGGGGTGCTCATGTCTGACTCCGATACCCATCCGCACGGCCATGGAAATGGCCACGGCCACGGTCACGGCCACGGTCACGGCCATGGGCATGGCCATGGGCATGGCCACGAGCACGGGCCGGGGGAGCGGCGGGGGTTCAGGGCGCTGGCCGCCAAGGCCGCGCACGTGTTAACGCCGCACAGCCACGACAGCGCCGCCAGAACCGACAGCGCCCTGGAGTCCAGCAGCAGGGGCATGCGCGTGCTGGCCGTGTCCTTCGCGGTCCTCATGCTCACCGCCGTGGTCCAGGCCGTGATCGTCGTGGCCTCGGGGTCGGTCGCGCTGCTCGGCGACACCCTGCACAACCTGGCCGACGCGCTGACCGCCGTCCCGCTGGCCATCGCGTTCTCGCTCGGCCGCCGGGCCGCCACCCGCCGCTTCACCTACGGCTACGGCCGGGCCGAGGACCTCGCGGGCATCGTCATCGTCGTGCTCATCGCCGCCTCGGCCGCCCTGGCCGGGTACGAGGCCGTCCGGCGGCTCGTCGAGCCCCAGGACGTCCAGGCGCTCGGCTGGGTCGCCGCCGCCGCGCTGGCCGGGTTCGTGGGCAACGAGTGGGTGGCGCGCTACCGCATCACCGTGGGCCGCCAGATCGGCTCGGCCGCGCTCGTGGCCGACGGCCTGCACGCCAGGACCGACGGCTTCACCTCCCTCGCCGTGCTCCTCGGCGCGGGCGGCGCGGCACTGGGGTTCCCGATCGCCGACCCGATCGTGGGCCTGCTGATCACGGTCGCCATCTGCTTCGTGCTGCGCGACGCCGCCCGCGAGATCTACCACCGCCTCATGGACGCCGTCGACCCCGCCCTGCTGGACGAGGCCGAACGCATCCTGGCCGGCGTCCCCGGCGTCGAGCGCGTCGGCTCGGTGCGCCTGCGCTGGCTCGGCCACGCCCTGCACGCCGAGGTCGAGATCCTGGTCGACCACGCCATGTCGGTCGTGGACGCGCACGCCGTGGCGGTGGAGGCCGAGCACCGCCTCATCCACGACCTGCCGCGCCTGCGCGCCGCCACCGTCCACACCGACCCCTGCGGGCCCGACGGGGCCGACCACCACGCGTCCCTGGCGACCCACCGCATCACCTAGCCCGCTGCGGGTAAGTTGGGGCGGGTGCCGACCGCCGCGACCCCCCACACGACCACGCCAGGCGCGCCGTCCAGGCTCGCCTGGCTCGACGCCCTGCGCGGCATCGGCGCGCTCGCGGTGGTCGCCGAGCACCTGCTGCCGTGGTTCCTGCCCGCGCTGCGGCCCTACTGGTTCAGCCTCGGCGTCTACGGCATCCTGGTGTTCTTCCTGGTCAGCGGGTACATCATCCCGACCTCGCTGGAACGCCACGGCGACGTGCGGGCCTTCTGGGCCGGCCGCGCCTTCCGCCTCTACCCCCTCTACCTGGCCGTGATCGCGCTGGTGCTGGCCGCGTCCTGGTGGGTGCCGGTGCGCGAGGGCGTGCCGCGCGACGGGAGCGCGGTGGCCGCCCACGCGACCATGCTGCTCGACGTCGTGAGCGTGGGCGGCGTGGCCGACACGATGTGGACGCTGTCGTACGAGATGGTGTTCTACCTGCTGGTCACGGCGCTGTTCCTGATCGGGGCGCACGAGCGCAGCGGGCTGGTGTCCGTCCTGTTCGCCGGGGCGTCCGTGGCGGTGGGGCTGGTCGTGTCGGGGGCGGTGCTGCGGGGCGGCTGGCCGGCGTACGTGTCGTGCGCGGTGTTCGCCGCCGGGCTCGCCTGCGTGGTCGGCGGCTGGTTCCGCCGGACCGCGGCGTGCGTGCTCGGGCTGATGGCGCTGGCGTTGCTGCTGCTGAGCAGCCGGGTGCCGTGGCTGGGCGCGGCCGTGGTCGCGGTCATGTTCGCCGGCACGGCGATCCACCGCTGGGAGCGCGGGCGCGGCGGCCTGTGGCCGGTCGCGGTGACGGCGGCGCTGGTCGTCGTGGCTCCGGTGTGGGCGATCGAGAGCGGCTGGTGGTGGGTCGAGGCCGACGTGTGGCTGACCACGATCGCGCTGGCGGCGGCCACCTTCGCGGGCGCGATGGCGCTGCGCGGGCGGCGGCTGCCGCCCGTGCTCACCTGGCTCGGGCTGATCAGCTACTCCCTTTACCTGGTGCACCATCCGCTGCTGAAGTACTTCGTGGAGGTCACCGGCGACCTGCGGCGGGCGCCGCTGCCGTACCAGCTCGCGATGGCCGGGCTGGCCCTGGCGCTGGTCCTGGCCGTCAGCGCGCTCTCCTACCGTTACGTCGAACGCCCCATGCAGGCGCTGGGCCGGCGGGTCTCCCGGCGGTCCGCCGGCGCCGCGCCGCGGGCGGTCCCCGTCACGGGCGCCTCGGCCGCCGGCGGCGACGGCTCGGGGCACACCGCGTAGGCCGCACGATCCGGTCGCCGGGCTCGTGCCGCCGGCTCGTGGCGGGCAAGATGGGGTGCGGGTCATCGGCGCGCCCCCGCCGGGCCGTCGCGCGGCCTCGCCGGGGCTCTCGCCGGGCCCGGGGCTGGTCAGGGCACGTGCCGGGGCCCCGCGGTCGCCGGCGGGCGGGAAGGGGCCGAGGTCATGCCGGGTGCGCTGGTGCTCATGGGGTCGGGGGAGACGAGCCCGACCATGGTCGAGGTCCACCGGGCGGTGGCCCGCGGGCTGCGCGCGGGGGCCCGTGCCGTGCTGCTCGACACGCCCTACGCCTTCCAGGAGAACGCCGCCGACATCTCCGCCCGTGCCCGCCGCTACTTCGCCCGCAGCGTCGGGCTGGAGGTCGAAGTGGCCACCAGGATCACGGGCGCGGACTGGGTGTTCTCCGGGCCGGGCAGCCCCACGTACGCGCTCGACCGGTGGGCCGCCTCCGGCGTGGCCGGCGACCTGCGTGCCCGGGTGCGCTCGCGGCAGGGGGTGACCGTGCTCGCCTCGGCCGCCGCCTGCACCGCGGGCCTGGCCACCGTGCCCGTCTACGAGATCTACAAGGTGGGCGCCGAGCCTCACTGGCGCGAGGGCATCGGCCTGCTGGAGCCGCTGGGCCTGCGGGCCGTGCTGATCCCGCACTTCGACAACGCCGAGGGCGGCACCCACGACACCCGCTACTGCTACCTGGGCGAGCGGCGGCTGTCGCGGATGGAGCGGGAGCTGCCGCCGGGGACCGCCGTCCTGGGGCTCGACGAGCACACGGCGCTGATCATCGACCTGGAGTCGGAGGCGGTGCAGGTGGCGGGGCGCGGCGGCCTGACCGTACGGCGTGCGGGGGCGGTGACCGTCCTGCCGGCCGGGACCCGGACGAGCCTGGCCGCCGTCCGCGACCTGGTGGCGGGCGCCACGTCCGGGCCGGTCCCGCCGTCACGGCCCGCCGCCGCCCCCGCCGTGGGCCCTGCCGTCACGCTGGAGGAGACGATCCGCTCCTGCGAGCGGCTGTTCGAGGACGCGGTCGGCAAGCCGGACCTGGCGGCGGCGGCGCGGCTGGTGCTCGACCTGGAGGCGGAGATCGTCACGTGGACGGCCGACACCGAGGAGGACGCCGGCGGGGTCGACCAGGCCCGGGAGCTGATGCGGCTGCTGATCGCCCGGCTGGGCGAGGCCGCCGCGACCGCCGGCCTGCGCCCCCTGGTCGAACCCCTGCTCGACCTGCGCGCGCGGCTGCGGCGGGAGGGGCGGTACGAGATCGCGGACGCGCTGCGCGCGGCGATGGCGCGCGGCGGCGTGACCGTGGAGGACACCCCGGCCGGTCCGCGCTGGAGCCCGGCGACGGTCTAGAAGGTTCTGGCAACGCGGCGGGCGGCGGTCTGGAAGGTGCTGGCGACGCGGTGGGCGGCGGTCTAGAAGGTGCTGGCGATGCGGCGGGCGTGCTCGTCGGCCTGCTTGCGCTCGGCGTCGTAGGAGCCGGTGAGCGTGGGGTGGTGGCGGATCTCCTGCACGTCGGCGATGCCCGTCCAGCGCAGCCAGTCGCCGAAGAACGTGGACTGGAAGTCGGTGCCGAACTCCGGGCCGAGCCGCGGCCCCCACACCGCGCTGGTGTAGACGACGGCCGCCCGCTTGCCGGTCAGCAGCGCGCGGTACCCCGTCTCCGGGTGCACGTCGAAGATCATCGCAGGCTGGCTGACCACGTCGATGAACTGCTTGAGCTTGTACGGCACGCCCGCGTTCCACATCGGCACGCTGAACAGGTAGCGGTCGTAGGCGTCGAAGCGCTCGAACGTCCTGACCGCCGCGGCCCACGCCTCGGCCTCCTCGCCCTCGGGGGTGCCGCCGCCGAAGACCGTCATCTTGGCGCGGGCGGCGGCGGGGCCGAACTCGGGCAGGGTGCCGTCCCAGAGGTCGAAGCGGTCCACGGTGTGGGCGGGGTGGGTGGCGAGGTACTCCTGGACGAACGTCTCGGCGATGGCGGCGGAGATCGACTCCGTGCCCCGGGGGGAGGCGGAGATGTGCAGCAACCTGGACATGGCGGACACCTTTCTGGACTGCGGTCCGTTTAATGTCGCCAACGATACGGACCGAGGTCCGCTTGGTCAAGGCGTGCCTGTGCCGGGGCATGGCGAAGGCCGGGCCCGCGCGGCACGGTGGGTGCGGCGCGAGTCCGGCGGAGGCGTCAGGTCGGGCGTTCGACGGCGGTGACGGGGGTGTCGATCCCGCGGTGCTTGCGAGGCGCGGCGGGGGTCAGCGGCGCGGCGGGTCGATGCGGGCGCCGTCCAGGGTGAAGATCATGAGGCGGGACAGGTCCACCGCGACCTTCGCCGCGTCCCCCGCCCGCCACATCGGCCGGTTGCCCAGCCGGACGATCAGGTCGGAGCGGCGGTGGAAGCCGCTGCCCACGTTCTGGCCGACCTGCTCCTGCTCCTCGTGCTCCTGCGGGCGCTGCGAGAAGAGCCGCCGCACCATCCCGCTCAGCCCGCCCGCGCCGTTGCGCTCGCCGTTGAGGCGGGCGCGCGGGTCCGGCGGCTCGGGCACCGGCACGGCCGGCATGCCGCACTCCAGGTACGCCAGCCACTCGTGCCCGTGGTACTCCAGCGCCCGCACCCGCCCGTAGAAGGACGGTCCGTCGTACGACTCCGGCACCGGCGCCAGCCCGTCGGGACGCATGCCGACCAGCACCTGCCCGCCCGTGTGCTGAGAGATCGCGTACGCCCTGGGATCGCTCCAGGGCATCGTCAGCCGGTGCGGGCCGAAGTCGAGCATGACGTACTGGTTCTGCGGCGTTCTGACACCGGCCGCCAACAGGTTCAACTGCTGGGAGTTGAGGAAGGCCGCCACGAACGCCGTCGCTGGATCGTTGTAAATCTGGGCCGGAGTGCCGACGTCCTGAAGGACCCCGCGATTCAGGATCGCGATCCGGTCGGCCAGGGTGAGCGCCTCGACCTGGTCGTGCGTGACGTAGATCGTGGTGACCCCGAGCGACCTGACCAGCGCGGAGATCTCCATCCGCAGTTCGGTGCGCATGCCGGCGTCGAGGTTCGACAGCGGCTCGTCCATGAGGAACAGCTTCGGCTGCCGGACGATCGCCCGGCCCATCGCCACGCGCTGCCGCTGGCCGCCCGACAGGGTGCCGGGGCGGCGGTCGAGCGTCTCGTCGATGTGCAGCGCCTTCGACAGCTCGGTGACGCGGTCGCGCACCATCGCCGGGTCCGACTTGGCGATCTCCAGGGGGAAGGCGATGTTCCCGCGCACGGTCCGGTGCGGGTAGAGGGCGCCGTTCTGAAACACCATGGCCACGTCGCGGTCGCGCGGCGGCAGGTGGTTGGCGAGCTGGCCGTCCAGCCAGAGATCGCCTTCCGTGATCTCCTCCAGGCCGGCGATCATCCGCAACAGCGTGGACTTGCCGCAACCGGAAGGACCGAGGAGGACGAGGAACTCGCCATCCTCGGCCTGCAGGCTCAGCCGGTCGACTGCCAGGTAGTCGCCCGGATACACCTTGGTCACTTTGTCGAGAACGACCGAGCTCATGGGCCCACACCTTGCGCGCGTGTCACCTGTGACGAGGCTGATTGAAGAGGTAGTACATCGCGCCTTAACGCTGGATGTCCACCCTTGACATAAAGAATCTCATCCGCAGGCGTTTCGGCCAGGGGTTTTAGGCGGCCGTATACCCATAAATCCGGATATGAGGTGCATGGAAGGGCTTGCGTAAACTTGCGGCAAGGGCTTTCATGGTGCGGTAACCCGGGGGGAGATCCATGAACATGTGGTGGCGTGACGCCGTGATCTACCAGGTCTACGTGCGCAGTTTCGCCGACGGCAACGGCGACGGCGTCGGCGACCTGATCGGCGTGCGCGATCGCCTGCCGTACCTGGTCGAGCTGGGGGTGGACGCCGTCTGGCTGACGCCCTTCTACACCTCGCCGATGGCCGACTTCGGCTACGACGTGGCCGACTACCGGGACGTCGACCCGCTGTTCGGCTCCCTGGCCGACGCCAAGGCGCTCATCGACGAGGCCCACGGCCACGGCCTGCGCGTCATCGTGGACGTCGTGCCGAACCACACCTCGTCGGCGCACGCCTGGTTCCAGGCCGCGCTGCGCGGCGAGCGACGCGATCGGTACATCTTCCGCGACCAGCCCAACGACTGGGAGTCGATCTTCGGCGGCCCGGCCTGGACCCAGGTCGAGGACGGCCAGTGGTACCTGCACCTGTTCGACCCCGCCCAGCCCGACCTCAACTGGGACGACGACGAGGTGCGCGGCGAGTTCGAGTCGATCCTGCGCTTCTGGCTCGACCTGGGCGTGGACGGCTTCCGCGTGGACGTGGCGCACGGCATGGTCAAACCGGCCGGCCTGCCCGACATCGGCCACCCGAACCAGACCAGGATGATCGGCCGCGAGCCGGTGCCGTACTTCGACAACGACGGCGTGCACGAGATCCACCGGGCCTGGCGGCGGGTGCTCGACTCCTACCCCGGCGAGCGCATCGGCGTCGCCGAGGCGTGGGCGCCCACCGCCGAACGCCTGGCCATGTACGTCCGGCCCGACGAGCTCCACCAGGCCTTCAACTTCCACTACCTGTTCACCCCGTGGGACGCCGCCGAGCTGCGCGCGGTGATCGACTCCTCGCTCGCCACGGCCGGCTCCGTGGGCGCGCCCACCACCTGGGTGTTGTCGAACCACGACGTCAAGCGGCACGTCACCCGCTACGGCAGCCTGGCCAGAGCCCGCGCCGCCGCGCTGCTGACCCTCGCGCTGCCCGGCTCGGCCTACGTCTACCAGGGCGAGGAACTGGGCCTTCCCGAGGTGCTCGACCTGCCGGACGAGGTGTGCCAGGACCCGCAGCGGCTGCGCGACCCCGACAGCGGCCGGGACGGCTGCCGCGTGCCGCTGCCGTGGACCCGCGACCTCGGCTGGCGCGACCCGTGGCTGCCGATCCCGGCCGACTGGGCGGACCTCAGCGTCCAGGCCCAGGACGGCGTCACGGGCTCCACCCTGGAGCTCTACCGCGCCGCGCTGCGCCTGCGCCGCTCCCTGGACGGCGACCTGGTCTGGCACGACTCGCCCGAGGGCACCCTGGTCTTCTCCCGCGGCGACGTGCTGTGCACCGTCAACCTGACCGGCGCGCCCGTCGACTTCGGCGTCAAGGGAGAGCTGCTGCTGGCCTCCGATGTCCCCGGAGCAGCCGATTCGGCCGCCTGGTGGAAAGTAAAGTGTGTTCCATGAACGGTCACGCTCGCCTAGCCGACATCGCCGCCCAGGCCGGGGTGAGTGAGGCCACGGTCAGCCGGGTGCTCAACGGCAAGCCCGGCGTCTCGGCAGGCACCCGGCAGGCGGTGATGACGGCCCTCGACCTCATGGGTTACGAGCGGCCGCCCCGGCTCAGGCAGCGCAGCAACGGGCTCATCGGGCTCGTCACGCCCGAGCTGGACAACCCGATCTTCCCGGCGTTCGCGCAGGCCATCGAGAAGGCGCTGACCCAGCACGGCTACACGCCCGTGCTGTGCACCCAGCTGCCCGGCGGCGCCCCTGAGGACGAGTTCACCGAGCTGCTGGTCGACCGCGGTGTCAGCGGCATCGTCTTCGTCTCCGGCCTGCACGCCGACACCACCGCCCGGATGGACCGCTACACCCGCCTGATCGACCGCGGCCTGCCGATCGTGCTGGTCGACGGCTACAGCGAGCACATCGACGCGCCCTTCATCTCGCCCGACGACCGCCTCGCCGCGCGGCTGGCCGTCCAGCACCTGGTCGACCTCGGCCACGAACGCATCGGGCTCGCGCTCGGGCCGCGCCGGTTCGTCCCGGTGATCAGGAAGATCGAGGGCTACAAGCAGGCGATGGCCCACCTGCTCGGCGCCACCGACGTCGACGACCTGATCTCCCACTCGCTGTTCTCGGTCGAGGGCGGGCAGGCCGCCGCCGCGCAGCTGCTGGCCCGCGGCTGCACCGGGATCGTGTGCGCGAGCGACCTGATGGCGCTCGGGGCGATCCGCGCCTGCCGGCAGAAGGGGCTGGCGGTGCCGGGCGACGTGTCGGTGGTCGGGTTCGACGACTCCCCGCTGATCGCGTTCACCGACCCGCCGCTCACCACCGTCCGCAAGCCGATCGGGGCGATGGCCTCGGCCGCCGTGCAGACGCTGCTGGAGGAGGTCAGCGGCGCGCCGGCCAAGCACGTCGAGCTGATCTTCCAGCCGGAGCTGGTCGTGCGCGGCTCCACCGGTTCCGGCCCGCTGGTCAACCGCTGATCCCGGACCTCTCTGTGAAAGGCCGACCCACCGATGACGCCTGACGTGCTGGTCCTCGGCGGCGCCGGGGTGGACACCACTGTCTACGTGCCCGCGCTGCCTCTGCCGTACCAGGACACCTACCACGTGCCGCCCGTCGTCGACCGCGTCGGGAACACCGGGGCCGGGGTCGCCCTCGGCTGCCACGCGCTCGGGCTCGGCGTCGCCTTCGCCGACCTCGTCGGCGACGACCCTCAGGGCGCGCTGATCAGGCACGCCCTGCGCGACATCGACTGCAGGTGGGGGGTGGCGCAGGCGGGCACCCGGCGCAGCGTGCTGCTCGTCGGCCCCGACGGGCGGCGCACCTCCCTGCACGACCCCAAGGCCACGCCGGGGGAGCGGCTGCCCCGCGAGCTGTACGCCGGTCCGCCCCCCAGGCACGCGCACATCTCGATCATGGACTTCTGCCGCCACGTCTACCCCGATCTCGACGGCGTCCCCAACTCCACCGATTTGCACGACTGGGACGGCGTCGCCGACTACCAGAAGGACTTCGCCTACGGCTCCGACCTGGTGTTCCTGTCGGCCACCGCGCTGGCCGACCCGGCCGCCACGATGCGCGACATCCTCGCCCAGGGGCGCGCCCACACGGTCGTCTGCACCCGGGGCGCCGACGGCTGCCTCGTCCTGACCCGCGACTCGGCCGACGTACGCGCCTTTCCCGCCGCGCCCCTGCCCGGTCCGGTGGCCGACAGCAACGGCGCGGGCGACGCCTTCGTCTCCGGCTTCCTGTACGGCCTCCTGAACGGCCGGACGATCCCCGAGTGCGTCGCACTGGGCGCGGTCGCCGGGGCGCACGCGTGCACGGTCGAGGGCACCCACGAATCCCCGATCACCGAAAAACTGTTGATCAGCAGGGCGTCCCTGCTCTGAGCGAGCGTGGCCGCGACCGAGGTTCGGTAGATTCGGGGCGAGAAAGCCATGGATTGTGAGGCAAGAGTGTCGGACGAACGCGGCCCGCAGCAGACCAGCCCGGGAAGGCGGCCTCGCGCATGGATGATCGTGCTGGCCGTGGTGGTGCTCCTGGTCGATCAGGCGTCCAAGTTCTGGGCGATGTCGGCGTTGTCCGGCGGCGCGGAGATCACGGTGATCCCGCGGCTGCTCTCGTTGCGGCTGCTGCTCAACCCCGGCGCCGCGTTCTCGCTGGGTGAGGGCGTGACCTGGGTGTTCGCGCTGGCCGCCGCCGGGGCGGTCGCCGGCATCCTGTACGCGTCCCGGCGGCTGCGTTCGCCGGCCTGGGGGGTGGGGCTGGGCGTGCTGCTCGGCGGGGCCACCTCCCACCTTCTCGACCGCCTCTTCCGTCCGCCCGCGTTCGCCCAGGGGCACGTGGTGGACTTCATCGACTACGGCGGATTGTTCGTCGGCAACGTCGCCGACATCGCCCTGACGGCTGGGTGCGCGCTGCTGTTCCTGCTCAGCGTCCGCGGGATCCCGCTGGGGGACGCTCCCGGCGAGGAACGCCTCCCCTCGAGGTCCTCGGCTGCCGGATCGAACGGCCGGAGGCCGGGCGGCGGTGGGCCGCCGCCCGACCTCCATCACTACGCGGAGGCCCGGCGCCTGGCGAAGGAGACCGGCTCCGCCACGCCGCCCTGGTCCTGGCGCTGGCCCGCGCCGCCGGATACCGGCCCGCACGGGGACCTGGCATTGTCCCTGCGGGCCCGCATCGGCGACGACGTCGGCGACGCGCGCAGAGCGACGGAGCGCTTCACAGAACTCGGCCTCACAGCGAAGTGCCGGCAACGCGCTCTCCTTTCCCCGACGTGAACGCACCACCCCTCCCGTGTTCCGGTCTGGCCTGGCCTGAGGTCACGATCGGGGCGTGATGTGCCAGATCGTGTTTCCTGCATCGTCTGCGACCAGCAGGCGGCCGTTCTTGCCTGTGATCACGCCGACCGGCCGGCCGTACGTGGTGCTCTCGTCCGGGGCCGGCTTGAAGCCGGTCAGGAAGTCCTGGGGCTTGGCGCTGGGCATGCCGTTCTTGAAGGGGACGTACACGACCTTGTAGCCGACGGGATTGCCGCGGTTCCACGAGCCGTGTTCGGTGATGAAGGCGCCGCCACGATAGGCCTCGGGGAACGTGGGGCTCTCGGAGAAGGCCAGACCGAGGGGGGCCGTGTGAGCGCCGAGGGCGTAGTCGGGGCGGAGCGCGCGAGCCACCATCTCGGGACGCCGTGGCTGGACCCGCTCGTCCACGTGCTGTCCCCAATAACTCCACGGCCAGCCGTAGAAGTCTCCAGGGCGTACACGTGTGAGGTAATCAGGCGCGGCATCGTCGCCCAGGAGATCGCGTTCGTTGACGACTGTCCAGAGTGTCCTGGACTGCGGTTCGAGGGCCAGGCCGTTGGGGTTTCTGAGGCCGGAGGCCAGGATGCGCTCGCCGCTGCCGTCAGGGTTGATCTCCAGGATGGCGGCGCGGCGTCGTTCGGCATCCAGGCCATGTTCGCCCGCGTTGCTGGACGAGCCGACCGTGACGTAGAGCTTGGTGCCGTCAGGGGCGGCGAAGAGGTTACGGGTCCAGTGGTTGTTGTAGCCGCCGGCCGGCAGGTCGAGGATCTTCTTTCCGGGGGCGGTGACCCGGGTTTCCCCCAGCTTGTACGGAAATCGCCAGACGCCGTCCGTGCCTGCGACGTAGAAGGCCGCCTGGGTGCCGTCCGGAGCCGCCGGGCCGAGCGAGTACGGCGCGGACGCGGCCAGCAGCGCCATCCCGAACGGCTGGTTGAGGTTCTCCAGGAACACGCTGCGGAAGTCGGCCACGCCGTCGCCGTCGGTGTCGCGCAGCAGCGTGATCCGGTTGGCGCTGCGTTCGGTGGTCGAGCCGTCGTTGCGGCGCAGCCAGTAGAACAGCCCCATGATCGGGGACTCCGGATCTTTGGGCAGGGTGGCCGACTCCGCCACGAGCACATCGCCGTTGGGCAACTCGTAGAGCCAGCGGGGGTGCTCCAACGCGCCCGCGAACCGCGTGACCGTGAACCCGGCCGGCGCCTTCGGTGCTCTGCCGGAGGGCCAGCCGACCACGTCGGGGGCGTTGACCTTGGGGATGGGGAACGTCTCGCGTTCCTCGAGCTGGGGCTCGGCGCCCAAGTGGGCGGCTGTCTGCGGGGCTCCGCCCCGGTTCACCGCGTAGGCCGCGCCGGCCACCGCGAGGACCATGAGCAGGAGCAGCACGAGCAGGGCGCGAATCAGGATCCGGCGTCTTGGGCGGCGCGGGGCCGTCGCCGGTGCTGTCACTTCGGAGGTCGTGGACACGCGGTGTCTCCCCGTGAGCGGCTGATCATTGACGGATGACTGGATGGCACGTGAGAGCGGCAGCCAAGGATGCTCGCCCCTCGGATAAGCTGTCCGGAGTTAACGGCCGTTAGATTTCTAACACGTGTTAAGCGCGAGGTCAATTCTGATGCTCACCCGTCACAAGATCCTGGAAGCCGGCCTGGAGGTCCTCGAAGCGGACGGCGCCCATGGGATCAGCATGCGTAAGCTGGCCAAACGTCTCGATGTGACGGCGACGGCGATCTATCACTACTTCGACGGGCGCGAGTCGCTGCTGGAGGCCATCGTGGACGAGGTGTGCAGCAAGATCGTCTCTCAGGCCCCTCGTGAAGGGGGGTGGAAGGATCAGCTGCGTGGGCTCATGGCCTCGATGGTCAGGCAGTCGCTGGAGCATCCCAGAGCCTCGGTCTGGTCCATCACCACCTACGCCCGACGCGCGCCCGTGATGAGCCTCCACGAGGCCATCTTCGGGATCCTCTTGGATGCGGGCTTCCCTCCTGACCAGGCGGATCACGTGAAGGGGGCGGTGCTGCGCGTGTGCGTCGGGCATCTCGTCCTGCACGAGGCCGCCGCGCGGGACTGGACCGAGCTGCCCGCCGACAGGTATCCGCACTATCACGCGGTCGAGGCCGCCCGCCTGCGGGCCGATCAGGTAGAACACTTCAAGTTCGCGCTGGACGCCGTCCTCGCCGGGCTGCCCGAACCGGGCGATGAAGGCGAATCCCCTGCTTGACGGCATTCGGGGCATGCCCTTGCGCGATGTGACCGCCCGGTGAAGCCGGTGGCCGCGCGGGTTAACGAGTGTTAGAGTTCTGCCCGGCTCCGCATCCAGCCGGGTGGAGCCAGGGGAGGGGGGCATCCCGATGAGGGGAGGCGTGACCATGGCCGGAGGTTTCCCGCGGGGGGAGGAGGCCGGAGGTGGTTCGAGGCGCGGGCGCGGGGTAAGGCAACCGTTGGCGCGGACGCGGCCCAGGAACGCCTTCGAGGTGCAGCGTGACCGAGAGCAGCAGGGGATTAACGACCGCCGAGCACAGAGCCCAGGTGCGCAAGGCCGCGACGGCCAGCGTGGTCGGCACCGCCATCGAGTGGTACGACTTCTTCCTCTACAACACGGCCGCCGCTGTGGTCTTCGCCGAGGTCTTCTTTCCGAAGTCCACGCCGTACGCGGGCACGCTCGCGGCCTTCGCGACCAACGCCGTGGGCTTCGCGGCCCGGCCCGTGGGCGCGGCGATCTTCGGGCATTGGGGCGACCGCATCGGCAGGAAGGCGACACTCATCGTCACCCTTCTGACGATGGGCGTGGCCAGTGCTCTCATCGGCGTGCTGCCGGGCACCGACAGCATCGGCATCGCCGCGCCGATCATCCTGGTGGTCCTGCGCGTCCTGCAGGGCATCGCGGTGGGCGGCGAGTGGAGCGGGTCGGTGCTGCTGTCGATGGAGTGGGGCGACCAGCGCAGGCGCGGGCTCATGGCGAGCTGGCCGCAAGTGGGCGTGCCCATCGGGCTGATCCTCGGCACCGGCGCGATGTCGCTGCTGGCCGCCACGACGGGCGACACCTTCAAGGACTGGGGGTGGCGGGTGCCGTTCCTGGCCAGCTTGGCGCTGGTGGCGGTCGGGCTGTGGGTGCGGCTGAAGGTGCTGGAGACCCCGATGTTCGCGCGGGTGCTGGAACGGCGGCAGGTGGTCAGGCTCCCGGTCGTCGAGGTGCTGCGCAGGCATCCGAAGGAAGTGGTGCTCAGCGCGTTGCTGCGTGTGTCGGAGCAGATGCCGTTCTACCTCTACACGACGTTCGCCATCACGTACGTGACCCAGCAGCTCGGCCTGTCCCGGACGGTCGCGCTGTCGGCGGTGACGTGCGCGGCGGCGGTGGAGTTGGTCGCGATCCCGTTCTTCGGGCACCTGAGCGACCGTGTCGGCCGCCGGCTCGTCTACGCGACCGGCGCAGCGCTGCTGGCGGTGGTGGCGTTCCCGTACTTCATGCTGCTCAACACCGGCGTCGTGCTGGTGGTCTTCCTGACGATCATGATCATGCAGATCCAGCACGCCATGGAGTACGGCCCGCAGGCCGCGCTCATCGCCGAGAGCTTCCCGACCAGCCTCAGGTACGGCGGCGCGGGTCTCGGCTATCAGCTCGCCTCGATCATCGCCGGCGGCCCCGCGCCGCTGATCGCGACATGGTTGTTGCACGACTACGGCTGGCAGGCGATAGCGATCTTCATGATCGTCGGTGCGGTGGTCGGGTTCGCCGCCGCGCTGGCTCTGCCCGACCGATCCAGGATCGACATCTCCCAGCCTTCCGCCTACAAGACGACCTGAGTGATCCTTCTCTTGTCCTTCATGACGTGATAGCACCGTTGACGGATCCGGAACGACGGGAGATGGGCGAGTCATGAGCGTCGTGGTGTGCGGTGAGGCCATGCTCCTGATGCTGGCCGAGCCCGGCATCCCGTTGGAGCGCGCCACGGTGTTCCGTCGCTCCATCGCGGGCGCGGAGTCGAACGTCGCCGCGGGGCTCGCCAGGCTGGGCCATGACGTGCGCTGGCTCGGCCGGGTCGGCGCCGACCCGGCGGGCCGGGCGGTCCTGTCCATGCTCAGAGCCGAGGGGGTCGACACCCGGCACGCGGTCATCGACCCCGGTGCGCCGACCGGGCTGCTGGTGCGCGACAGTCATCCCTTCCGGGCCATCGACGTGCAGTACTACCGTTCCGGGGCCGCCGCGTCCAGGTTGCGACCGGACGAGCTGACGCCGGAGATGGTGAACGGTGCGAAGATCGTGCACGTCACGGGCATCACTCCGATGTTGTCGGATTCCGCGCACCTGGCGACCCTGCGGCTGCTGGAGCTGGCCGGGCAGGCCGGAGCGCTCGTCTCCATCGACCCGAACATCCGCTACAAGCTGGGCGAACCCGCGGCGTGGCGCGAGCGGGTGGCGCCGCTCCTGTCCAGGGCGGACGTGGTGCTGGCCGGCCAGGACGAACTCGACCTGCTCCACGTCGACCCGGCGACGCTGCCCGGCCTCATCGTGGTCAAGCACCGGGACAAGTCCGCCACGTGCGCGGGGCTGCGGCAGGAGGCGTTCACGGTGCCGGTGACCGATCCCGTGGGAGCAGGGGACGGCTTCGCCGCCGGGTTCCTGTCGGGGATGTTGCGCGGCGAGTCGTACGAGGTGTGCCTGCGTGAGGCGGCGGCGGTGGCGGCACTCGTCGTCCAGTGCGCCGCCGACACCGACGGCCTTCCGGACCGGCCGGGCCTGGATCGTGCCTTGGCCGCCTTCACGGGGCACGCCGAAACGGTCCATCGATAGCCCGCCGACCAGCCGAAGATCGTCCGCCGCCAAGAGCGCGATCGCTGCGGGCTGAGGTGGGCATGCGTGAGGCGGTCCGTTCGCGGGTTGACGAGGTCGGAGCTGAGGTGGGCATGCGAGAAACGAGTCCGGCCATGAGCTGACGAGGTGGGGGAGAAGGCGGTTCATGAGGAGGCGGGCAGGGCGTTGGATGGCCAGGCGGGGGATCTTGCGTCACCACTGAGGGCGGCTGGTCCTAGCCGTTCACTGGTGGGAAAACCGATGGAAGGAAGTCATGTACCGCTGGGAGATCGTCCAGGCTGTCACGGAGCAACGCGTGTTCGGCATCGTCAGGGCAGCCACGCCCGAGGCGGCGCTGACGTCGGCCGAGGCCGTACTGGATGCCGGGTTGCGTGCCGTCGAGGTCGCGCTCACCACGCCCCGCGCCCTCAGCGCCGTGGCGAGGCTCACCGAGCAGCGGCCCGACGCGCTGGTCGGGGCGGGGACGGTCCTCGACTCGGCCGCCGCCAGGGCCGCTGTGGAGGCCGGCGCGCGCTTCCTGGTCTCACCCAGCCTGCACCCCGAGGTGATCCGCGCCGGGCACCGCTACGGCGTGCCGGTCTTCCCGGGCGTGGCGACCCCGACCGAGATCGTTCGTGCCCTGGAAGAGGGGGCGGACGCAGTCAAGATCTTTCCGGCGTCGGGCGTTTCACCCGCCTGGCTGCGCGACGTGCGGGCTGCCCTTCCGCAGGCGCCCGCGATCCCCACCGGCGGCGTGACCGTGGACGATGCGCCCGAGTGGATCGCGGCCGGCGCCGTGGCCTGCGGCATGGGCTCGGCACTGACTTCCGGCGGCCCGAGTGCCGCGATGGAACGGGTTGCGGCGCTGCTGGCCGGGCTGGCAGGGGCCCGATGAGTGTGGAGACGCTACGGGGCCTGCACGGGCAGGTGCTCGACGCGGTCGGCAGGTCGCTGGCGGTCGGGGAGATCCGTGCGGGGCAGGTGTTGCGCCTGGAGGATGTCCAGGAGCGGTATGGGGTTTCCCGGACCGTCGCGCGCGAGGCCGTCCGCGTGCTGGAGTCGAAGCGCGTGGTCACCAGCCGTCCTCGTGTCGGGGTCACCGTACGGCCGATGAGCGCCTGGAACCTCTATGATCCCCAGGTGATCCGCTGGCGGCTGGCCTCGCCGGGGCGTGAGGCGCAGCTGCGTGAGCTGGCCGAGCTGCGGGCCGCGGTCGAGCCTGCCGCCGCCGCGCTCGCCGCATCCAGGCCCGACCTCCGCGTGCGGGACGAGCTCGCCACCCACGCCCGCGCCATGGACGCCGCCGCTCGTGAAGGTGACAGCCAGGCCTACGTCACGGCGGACACCGCTTTCCACCGGGTGCTGCTGACCGCGTCGGGCAACGGCATGTTCGCCCAGCTCGCCGAGGTGACCGAAGTGCTGCTCGAAGCCAGACGTGAGCTGCTGCTCCTGCCCGAACGCCTGGAGACGACCGCCATCGGACTCCACCAGGAGATCGCCGAAGCGGTTGCCGCCGGGCGCGCTGCGGAGGCGGCGCAGGCCGCCGCGGACATCGTCGGACGGGCCCGCGCCGAGGTCGAGCAGGTCCTGGCAGACAGCCGAGAGCACGTCACGGAGGTACCTCGATGAGCGTCGCCGTCCACGTCGGCCCTGAGCCGGTTCCTCTGTTGGTCGACGCCGTACGGCGGTCGGGCGGCAGCGTCGTGCCGCTGGAGGAGGCCGAGGCGATCGTCTACTACGGGCGCGGCGGTCCCGAGGAGCTGCGGCCCATGATCCATGACGGCATCCGGTGGGTGCAGCTGCCCGCGGCGGGGGTCGAGCGGTACGCCGAGGCCGGAGTGATCACTGCGGAGCCCGTCTTCACCGCCGCCACCGGCTCCTACGGTGTGCCCGTCGCCGAGCACGCGCTCGCGCTCATGCTGGCCGCGGCCCGTAATCTGCCCCGGCTGGCCAGGGCCACCGAGTGGGGGAGGAACGAGTCGAGGGAGTTCGCCGGCTCGACGGTCGCGATCATCGGCTGTGGAGGCATCGGGCGGGCGCTCATCAGGATGCTGGAGCCGTTCGGCTGTCCGGTGATCGCGGTCACCGACAGTGGCCGGGCGCCCGGTGCGCACCGGATCCTGCCTCGTGCCCGCTTTCGGGAGGCGCTGCCGGAGGCCGCGTACGTCGTCCTCGCCGCTGCTACCACGCCGAGCACCAAGGGCATGATCGGTGCTCCCGAGCTTGACCTGATGCGTACGGACGCCTGGCTGGTCAACATCGCCCGGGGTGCGCTCGTCGTGACGGATGACCTGGTGACGGCGCTGCGCGAGGGACGGATCGGCGGTGCCGCGCTGGACGTCACCGACCCGGAGCCGCTGCCGTCCGGGCACCCGTTGTGGCACATGGAGAACGTGCTGATCACGCCACACACGGCGAATCCGCCGTCGTCCTACTGGCGCGGCCTGGCCGAACGCGTGGCCGCGAACGTGCGCCACTTCGCCGACGGTGCCCCGTTGGAAGGGGTGGTGTCGCCGGAGCAGGGGTTCTGAGGGGGCAGAGTCCTGGGCGTCGTCGGAACGGGGGAGTGCCCTTGTCGTGAGCCGTGCTTGTCCGTAGACCTGCCTCCTTGTCCGGAGTCCAGCCTTTTCGAGTGACGCCGCCATCGCGCCGCCAACGGGCCAAGTCCCTGAGAGGGGGCTCGGCGTGGGTCTGCTGGTCGGTGCGAGGTCGTGATGGGGTGGCGGTTCAGAGCGGGGCGTTTTGTCGGGATGTGAGGGTTGGTTCTTGGTGAGCCCACGGCTATTTGGGCTGTGGCGCTTGGTCTGTGTTGCTGGTTAGCCCACGGCTACGCGGTCTCTGGGGCTTATGTCTGGGTTGCTGGTGTGCCCAGGGCTGCTTGGGTTCTGGCGTTCAGGTCTGAGTCGCTGGCTTGCCCATGGCCATTCGGGCTCCGGGGCTTGTGTCTGAGCTGCTGGTTGGCTCTGGGCTGGTTGTGCTCTGGCGCTCAGGTCTGTGGTCAGCTCAGGGCTACTCGGGCTCCGGCGCTCAGGCCTGAGTCGTGTACTTCGAGGCCGGCCGGCTCGGCGCTTTTCGGCAGGTCGAACACCAGCGTGCCGGTGAAGGACTGGCTGGGGGCGATGCGGACCGGGGTGATCTCGGTGCCGCTCTTGTCCAGGAGCTTGCTGCCGCCGTGCAGGGCCTCGTCCTCGTCGATCAGCTTCTGCTGGCCGGGGTAGAGGACGCGGGCGTCGGGGCCGACGTTGTTCACCTTCACCGTGACCTGACAGGTGCGACGGGAGGCGGACTTCGCGGGCTTGGGGCACTTTGTGGCGGTTACCGCGAACTTCAGCTTTCCGTCCTGTACCGGGCCCTCCTCGCCTATGGCGGGGGAGCGGAAGATCCACGCCAGGGTGGCCAGGACCAGCACGAACAGGACGATCACGATCACCAGCGCGGTCATGCAGCCGGTGAACACGCCGCGTTTGCGGCGCGGAGGCGGGTACCCGGGCAGCGGTCCCTGGCCCGTGGTGTGCGGCGGTAGGGGGCCCTGGCCGGTGGTCTGGTGGTGGGGGAGCGGGATGTTCCCGGTCCGGTCCACGGGAGGCGGCATCTGCGGCGCGCGAGGTGCCGGGTGCTCCGTGGGGGCGGGCATGGGCGGACGAGGGCCCGTGCGCTCGGCGGGGGAGGGCATCTGCGGCGGACGCGGTCCGGTGCGTTCGGCGGGCGACGGCATGGGGGACTGCTGCCCGGCGTGCTCCATGCCCGAAGGCATCGGGGGCCGCTGCCCCATGTGCTCCAGGCCGGAGGGCATGTGTGGCCGCTGGTCCATGTGTTCCTGGCCAGAAGGCATGGGGCGACGTGGGTCGGCAGGGTCCGGGCCGGCAGACATGGAGGAGCGTTGGTCCAGGTGCTCTGCGGCCGCGGGCATGGGCGGGCGGGGGCCGGTGCGTTCGGCCAGAGAGGGCATGTGCGGTGGGCGCATGCCGGTGTGCTCGGTCGCCGGAGGCATATGGGCGGCGTGGGGTGCCGCGGGGTCGGCCGTGGACGGGGTCTGCGATGCGCCTGGCCCGGGGTGGTCCGCCGGGATGGGCATGGGCGGGCGGGGGCCGGTGCGTTCGGCCGGGGAGGGCGCGTGCGGTGGACGCGGGCCCGTGCGCTCGGCGGAAGGCGGCATCGCGGAGCCCGCCCCCGTGCGGTCGGCCGCGGGTGGCATGGGGGAGCGGGAGCCCGTCCGGTCGGGGGACGGGGGCATCGGGGGGCGAGAGCCCGGCGCGGAGGGCACCGGAGGGCGGGGGCCCGTGCGTTCCGCAGGAGGAAGCAGATGGGGGGAGCCCGTGCGTTCGGCAGGCGCGGGCGGGTGGGGAGGGCCGGTGCGTTCGGCGGGTGGGGGCGTGTGGCCGAGGGGGCGGAACTCCGAGGGGTTCCAGGCGTTCGTCAGGTGTTCGGTGGCCGCCAGCTGGGCCGCGGGCTCGTCGGCCGCGCCCACCAGCTCCAGCAGGAGCTGCTTGGCCGCGGGCCGGCGCGCGGGGTCGGGGTGGATGGCCGCGGCGACCAGCCGGTCCAGGGGGGCGGGCAGGCCGCGCAGGTCCGGCGGCGCGGTACGGGCCCGCGCCGCCATCACGTACGCGTCCCCCTCGCCGAACGGATGGCCGCCGAGCCCCGCGTACGCGATCAGCGAGCCCCAGGCGAACACGTCGCCGGCCGGGCTGGTGTGCCCCTCGAAGACCTGCTCGGGAGCGATCCATCCGGGCGTGCCCATCACCATGCCGGCGTTCGTGTGCCGGGACGCGACGTGCGTGGAGCGCGCCAAGCCGAAGTCGATCACCCGCGGCCCGGCCAGCGTCAGCATGACGTTGGCCGGCTTGAGGTCGCGGTGGACCAGCCCCGCGGCGTGGATGGCGGTCAGCGCCGCCGCCACGCCCACGGCCGCCGAGTGCAGCACCGACGGCGGCAGCGCGCCGTGCTCGATCAGCTGGTCTTCCAGCGAGATGCCGTCGATGTACTCGGTGACCAGGTAGAGCACCCCGCGGTCCTCGCCGTGGTCGAGCACCCGCGCGGTGCAGAACGAGGCCACCTTGCGCGCGTTGGACACCTCTTCGTGGAAGCGCGCCCGGTAGACCGGGTCGGCCGTGAAGTCACGCCTGATGGCCTTGAGCGCGACCTTGACGCCGTCGGCGCCCCTGGCGAGGTAGACGGTGCCCATGCCGCCCGAGCCGAGACGGCTCAGCAGCTCGTAGGGGCCGATCGCCGGCGGATCCTCAGGCTTCAGCGGAGTGCCTGCCGAGCGCCCCACGGTCGCCGTCCTCTCGCCGTCGTCATCCCGTCGCAAACCGAACCGTTTCTTCCGCCGGTACGCTTTTTTCCACCCCAGACTCTAACGGAGAAGCCGCCGCCCGGTGGCGACGAAGCCCGGTCAGCTCTGGCCTGGACGCCGCTTCAGCGGGCGCATCGTCACCCGCAGGCGGGCGGCGTTGAGCGTCTGGGGCAGCGGGCGGTGCGGGGACAGCGGCCGGCCGGCCGCCTTGGGGCGGGCCGAGGCCAGGATCCCGCCCAGGAAGGCCGTGCCGACGCCGAGCATCAGGTGCACGCCGTCGCAGCGCGGCAGGGCCCACCATTCGCCGGCGGCGGTGCCGTCGAGCCAGATCTCGGGGGCGAAGGAGTCGGCGTAGTGCAGGCGGGGGCTGCGCTGGTGGGGGGCGAACGGGAGGATCACGTGGGTGCCGGCGGGCACCGGGACGCCGTACCAGTCGGTCTCCTCGGTGGTGAGGCGGGACAGGGCCGGGACCGGCGGCCACAGACGCAGGCCCTCGCGCAGGCAGGCGCGCAGGTAGTCGGGGTCGGCGCGGGCGCACTTGCGCTGGACGGGGTAGGTGGCCAGCAGGGCGAGGGTGCGCATGAGGCTGGCGGCGGTCACGCTGAAGCCGAGCAGCCAGAACGCCGCCTGCCGCAGGCCGCGCGCCTCCGGGCCGCTGGTCTCGGCGAGCAGGCCGGCGAGGGTGCCGGGCTCGGCGCGGCGCAGGTGGTCGAGGATGCGGGCGTCGTAGCGGCCGGAGAGGATCTCCTGGCGGCGTCTGGCCCGTCCCCTGCCTGCCCGTCTGATCTGGGCGAGCAGGGCGCTCAGCTCCTCGTCGCCGGCCGCGCCCGCGCCGTAGACGCACCGCCGCGCCACCCGCTGCCAGCACGACTCCAGCCGGGCGTAGTCGATGACGCCGTCCGTCAGCGCGGCCGCCTCCTGCCGGGCCACCTCCGCGAACGCCGGCCGCAGCACGTCGTAGGGCAGGCCGGCGGCTCGTTCGCGCACGGTGGGGACGAAGGCGGGCTCGGACAACACGCGTTCGGCGTCCCGCTGGGACAGCACCACCAGCGCCGTGCGGCGCGGGCCGCGGACGAGCACCGGACGGCCGCCGTACCGGACGTGCAGGCCGGTCAGCAGGGAGCGGGAGCGCAGCAGGTCGAGGCCGGCCGTCGCGTGCGGCGTGCCCGGCGGCAGGAGGGCGCCGGCCAGGCGCAGGGTCTCCAGCACGGTGGCCCTGTGCAGGCCTCTAGGCACGCGTGGCCCCCCTGTCTCCGGTCGGTGTCCGCGTGATCGGGATGGTCCGGGTCTCCCTGTCTCTGGTCGGTGTCCGCGTGCCCGGGATGGTCCGGGTCTTCCTGTCTCCGGTCGGTGTCCGCGTGCCCGGGGTCGTCCCGGTCTTCCCGTCTTCGGCCGGCGACCGTGTGCCGGAGGGCGGCCGGGGCTCCCCTGGTCGGGTCGGGGGCGCCTCCTTGGTGGCCGGGACGGGAAGGAAGTTCATGGGGTCATGCGATCGCCCGTCCGGCGGGTGCGCAAGCGGGGGTCTCGCTGGGCGGAACGTTTTCGGGACGGGTCCCGTGGAGCGTTCCAGGAGCCGGAACATCTCAGGCCACCACCAGCGCGGCCGAGATCGCCTGCGCCGCGCCGCGTACGGTGAGGCCCAGCCGGGCCAGCGGCGCGGACGGGCCCGGCGCCGCCACCCCCACCGACATGCACACGCCGCCGCCCGGCCCGAACACCGGCGCGGCCACGCACGACACGCCTTCGGTGTACTCCTCCTGGGCGTAGGCCACGCCGTACCGGCGGACCTGGGCCAGCTCCCGCTCCAGCGTGGCCACGCCGGTGATCGTGCGGCTGGTCAGCCGCTCGAAGCCGCCCCGCCCGAGCACCTCCTCGCGCAGCCCGGTGTCGAAGGCCAGCAGCGCCTTGCCGGTCGCCGTGCAGTGCAGCGGCGCCAGGTCGGTGCCGTCGGAGCGGGACCGGACGCGGTCGTGGCCGTACAGGCGCTCGACGTAGCGGGCCTCCAGGCCGGCGGTCACGGCCAGGTTGACGGTCCGGCGGGTGGTCTCCTGCAGGCAGAGCAGGTACGGCAGCACCACCCGCCGCGACCCGGGGATGCGGTTGCGGGCGATGCCGGCCATCGTCTCCAGCTGTCGGCCGGGCAGGTAGCCGGTGCCCGTCCGGCGGGCCAGCTCGCGCGCGCACAACACGCCGAGGATCCGGTGGGCCGTGGACTTGGGCAGGCCCGTGCTCCGGCTGAGCTGGGCCAGGCTGACCGGCCGGGGCGCGGCGCTCAGCGCGAGGAGGATGTCGATGCCCCGCTCCAGGCTCCCGATCGGCGTCACCGGACGCGTGAGGTGTTCCTGACGGGCCGTTTCCAGCGGCATGGTGCTCCCTTTCGCTCTCCGAGGAGCGGATGGGGCTTCCCGGGGCTACGGCTTGGCATTCCTTGCCCTACCCCGCCGTCACGCGTCCGAATACCCGGTTCGGCGCACGCTGATGATCTCCAGGTGCCTGGAAAGGGCCACGTCAGCGGGGTTTCTGGGAGATAAGTCCAGAGTTGCGGCATATGTGCCCAGCGGCCGCGCGTCGGCGGCTTCGAGGACATCGCGGGGGAGCGCGTCAGGAGGACGCTGCGGGTCCATGCGTCGACGCGCGCCTGTGCTGCCGGTGCACGCGACCGCCGTCCACGTGGACTGCCGCACGCGCGCACGCGTCCCCGAGCGCGGGAAGGCACGGCGAGCGAAGCCCGTCACCCGTGAATGACAGGGCCGCCGAGGCGGCCCTGGGAGGAACTACCGGGGCAGGGCAGCGGCGGCGGCGGCGAGCTTCTCCACGCGGGCCCAGTCGCCCGCGGCCAGCGCGTCGGCGGGGGTGAGCCAGCTTCCGCCCACGCAGCCCACGTTCGGCAGCCGCAGGTAGTCGGCGGCGCTCTCGGCCCGGATCCCGCCGGTCGGGCAGAAACGCACGTCCGGCAGCGGCCCGGCCAGCGACTTCAGGTACGCGACGCCGCCCGCCGCCTCGGCCGGGAAGAACTTCAGCTCCTTGATGCCGCGCTCGGCCAGCGCCATCACCTCCGAGACGGTGGCCGCGCCCGGCAGGTACGGCACGCCGCTGGACTCCAGCGCCTCCACCAGCGACAGCGTCGTGCCCGGCGAGACCAGGAACCGGGAACCGGCCGCCACGGCCGCCGAGATGTCGGCGGTGGTGCGGATCGTGCCCGCGCCGACCGTGGCCCCCGGCACCTCAGCGGCGATCCGCTCGATCGCTCCGAGCGCGGCCGGGGTGCGCAGCGTCACCTCGATGACGGGCAGCCCGCCCGCCACGAGAGCCTCGGCCATCGGCACGGCGGTCGCCACGTCGTCGATCACCACGACGGGGATCACGGGGGCGAGGTCGAGCAAGCTCATCAGAGTCTTCTCCTCATCGGCCGGGGTCACGGCCGTCTAGTGGTGATCAGGGTGGGCCTCAGCCCACGAGTTCGGTGGTGGCCCGCCCGCGCAGCCAGGCGGCCGCGCCGGTGAGCGCCGGCTGGGGCGCGACGATCAGCGTGGTGGCGATCGCCTCCAGGTATCCGGGCATGTCGGGGTTGCCGACGAACCGGGCACGGAAGCCGCTGGTCCGCACCCGTTCCACGATACGGGGCAGCACTCCGCCGCCCAGGTAGACCCCACCCCTGGCGCCCAGGGTGAGGGCCACGTTCCCGGCGAAGCTGCCCAGCATCTCGCAGAACACCTCGACGGTCTCCGCGCAGAGGGAGTCGTCGAGCCGGGCCACGATGTCGGAGGCGTTCAGGTCGGGCGCGGTCACGCCGTTGACCTTGGCCAGCGCCCGGTGCAGGCGTACCAGGCCGGGGCCGGACAGCAGGTGCTCGGCCACGACGTGCGGCAGCCCCTCGGCCTGCAGCACCCGGACGATCTCCAGCTCGCGCCGGTCGATCACCGGCACCGTGACGTGCCCGCCCTCGCCCGGGACGGGCGTCCAGCCCCGGTCCGTGGGCACGAGCCCGCCGACGCCGAGCCCGGTCCCGGGGCCCAGCACGGCCTTGACGCCGTTTGAGGGCTCGGGCCCGCCCAGGGACACCAGGTCGGGGCCCTCCAGGTGGGGCAGCGACACGGCCAGCGCCTCGAAGTCGTTGAGCAGCACCGCGTACGGGATGCCCAGGTCGCGTACGGACCCGGCCCACGCCGAGTTCGTCAGCCGGTAGCGGTCGCCGTCGATCGGCCCGGCCAGCGCCAGGCACGCCGCGCCCGGCCGCGCCCCGCCCGCGTGCTCGGCGAGGTAGGCGTCGACGGCGTCGGGCAGCGTGGGGTAGGCGGAGCCGGCCAGCACCGCGACGTTCGACGGCCGGGCCTGCGGCGAGGTGACCAGCCCGAACCGGGCATTGGTCCCTCCGATGTCGGCGACCAGCCAGGGAAGGTCAAAGGCACTCATCGCCCACCTCCGATGCTCACGCCTCCGATGCTCGCGCCGAGGCGCACGCCTCCGATGCTCATGCCTCCGATGCTGATGCCTCCGATGCCCACGGCGCGACCGAGATCGTACGCCGTCGCCACCGGAAGGCCGGCACGCACGCTCACCGGCCCAGCCCGGCGGACCGCGTGCCCACGGGCGCGCCGCTCTCCAGGTGCGAGGCGCCCGCCTCGGCGGGGAAGCCCAGCCCGGGGCCGTGGTGCGGCGACTCGGCGCCGCTCACCCCGAAGATCCCGGCGCCCTGCTCGGCGTGCCCGGCCATGCGGCGGAACGTGGCGAACAGCTCGCGTCCCGTGCCGACCCACTCCGCGTCGCTCAGCGGCCGGCCCTCGGGCGTGCGCCGGGCCAGCTCCTCGGCGGGCACCAGCAGCTCCAGCGTCCCGGCGGCCGAGTCGAGCCTGATCACGTCGCCCTCGCGGACGATCGCGATCGGCCCGCCGTCGGCGGCCTCGGGCGACAGGTGGATGGCCGCGGGCACCTTGCCCGACGCGCCCGACATGCGGCCGTCGGTGACGATCGCCACCCGCTGCCCGCGGTCGAGCAGCACCGACATCGGCGGCGTGAGCTTGTGCAGCTCGGGCATGCCGTTGGCGCTGGGGCCCTGGTAGCGGATGACGGCCACGAAGTCCTGCCCGTCCAGCTCGCCGGCCTCGAAGGCGCGCAGCAGGTCGAGCTGGTCGTCGAACACCTTGGCCGGGGCCTCGATCACCAGGTGCTCGGGCTTGACCGCCGACACCTTGCTGACGGCCCGGCCGAGGTTGCCCTCGACCATGTGAATGCCGCCGTCGGCCGAGAACGGCTCGGCGACCGGGCGCAGCACGTCGCGGTCCTTGCTGCCGCCGGTGACCGGCTCCCAGACCAGCTCGCCGTCCACCAGCGAGGGCGCCTCGCGGTAGCGGTCGAGGCCGGGGCCGGCGACGGTCAGCACGTCGCCGTGGAGCAGGCCCTCGTCCAGCAGGTCGCCGATGAGCACCTGCATGCCGCCGGCGTCGCGGAAGTGGTTCACGTCCGCCTGGCCGTTGGGGTAGATCTTGGTCAGCGACGGCACGACGCGCGACAGGCAGGCCAGGTCGTCCCAGGTCAGCACGATGCCCGCGGCGGCGGCCATGGCGACCAGGTGCAGCGTGTGGTTGGTGGAGCCGCCGGTGGCCAGCAGCGCCACGCAGGCGTTCACGATCGACTTCTCGTCCACCAGCTCGCCGATCGGCGTGTACTCCGGTCCGTGGGCGGTGATCTCCACCGCGCGCCGGCCGGCCGCCTCGGTCAGGGCGTGCCGCAGCTCGGTGTGCGGGTTGACGAACGTCGAGCCGGGCAGGTGCAGGCCCATGACCTCCATCAGCGCCTGGTTGGAGTTGGCGGTGCCGTAGAAGGTGCAGGTGCCGGGGGAGTGGTAGGACTTGGCCTCGGCGTCCAGCAGCTCCGCCCGTCCGACCTTGCCCTCGGCGAAGAGCTGGCGGGTGCGCGCCTTGACCTTGTTCGGCAGGCCGGAGGTCATCGGCCCGGCCGGCACGAAGATCGCCGGCAGGTGCCCGAAGTGCAGCGCCCCGATGAACAGGCCCGGCACGATCTTGTCGCAGACGCCCAGCAGCAGCGACGAGTCGAACATGTCGTGCGACAGCGCGATGGCGGCCGCCATGGCGATCACGTCGCGGCTGTAGAGGGACAGCTCCATGCCGGCGCGGCCCTGCGTGATGCCGTCGCACATCGCGGGCACGCCGCCGGCGACCTGCGCCACGCCGCCCGCCCTGCGCACCGCCGCCTTCAGCTCGGGCGGGTAGGTCTCGTACGGCTGATGGGCGGAGAGCATGTCGTTGTAGCTGGTGACGATGGCCACGCCGGGCTTGGCAGCGCTCCCGGCGCCGCGCAGGATCAGCTTGTCCTCATCGGAGGCGGCGGCGAAGCCGTGCGCCAGGTTCGCGCAGCCCAGGTGGGCGCGCGCCGGGCCCTTGGCCCGCGCCGCCTCGCCGTCGCGCCGGATCCGCGCCAGGTAGGCGGTACGGCTGGCCGCGCTGCGCTCGGCGATCCGATCGGTGATCTCCTGGATGACGGAATTCACAGGTCTTCCTCCTCGTGCCAGGCGCGACCGCTGCGGCCGAGCAGTTCGTGGGCCCCGGCGGGGCCGGTGGTTCCTGCGGGGTAGGGCTCGGGCAGCTCGGCGGAGGACTCCCAGGCCGCCAGGATCGGATCGATCCAGCGCCAGGCCGCCTCCACCTCGTCACGCCGCATGAACAGCGTCGGGTTGCCCGCCAGCACGTCGGTCAGCAGCCGCTCGTAGGCCTCCGGCACCCGCGCGGTGAACGTCTTGCCGAAGCTGAGCGACAGCGGCACCGGCTTCAGCGTCACCTCGCCGGCGCCCGGCTCCTTGGCCATGATGTGCAGCTCGATGCCCTCCTCGGGCTGCAGCCGCAGCACCAGGCGGTTGGGCGTGCCGCCGGGGAAGATGGAGTGCGGCACGTCCTTGAACTGCACCACGATCTCCGACCGCCGGTACGGCATGCGCTTGCCGGTCCGCAGGTAGAACGGCACCCCCGCCCAGCGCCAGTTCTTGATCTCGGCCCGGATCGCGGTGAAGGTCTCCACCCGCCGCGAGGCCTCGGTCGTCGGCGTGGAGGCGGGCTCGTCCAGGTAGGACGGCATGCCGCCGGCCTCGGTGTACTGGCCGCGCACGGTGAACCGGTCCACCTCGGTCCCCACGATCGGCCGCAGCGACTGCAGCACCTTGACCTTCTCGTCCCGGATGGACTCGCGGTCGTTGCGCGAGGGCGGTTCCATCGCGGTCAGCGTGAGCAGCTGGAGCAGGTGGTTCTGCACCATGTCGCGCAGCGCGCCCGCGTGGTCGTAGTAGCCGCGCCGTCCCGGCGTGCCGACGGTCTCGGCGGCGGTGATCTGGACGTGGTCGATCCACAACGAGTTCCAGATCGGCTCCAGGAAGGCGTTGGCGAAGCGCAGGACCAGCAGGTTCTGCACCGTCTCCTTGCCCAGGTAGTGGTCGATGCGGAAGATCTGGCGCTCGTCGAAGATGGCGCCGACCTCGTCGTTGATCCGCTGGGCGCTGGGCAGGTCGCGGCCGAGCGGCTTCTCCAGCACCACCCGCGAGAGCGGGGTGACCAGGCCGGCCTCCTCCAGCTCGCGGCAGAAGGGGCCGAACGTCATCGGCGGGCTGGCCAGGTAGAACACCCGGTCGCGCTGCTCGTGACCGGCCAGCAGCCTGGTCAGCGCGCCCCAGCCCGACTTGTCCTCGCCGCCGACGTCCACCGAGACGTGGTGCAGGCGGCCCAGGAAGCGCTGCCAGACGGCGGGGTCGTCCACGGGGACCTGGTCGCGTACCTCGGCGTCCACCTTGCCGCGGAAGTCGGCGTCGGTCAGCCCGCCCCGGGACATGGCGATGACGCGGGTCTCGGGGGACAGCCGGCCGTCCCTGTCGCTGTGGTAGAGCGCCGGGATCAGCTTGCGCATGGACAGGTCGCCGGTGCCGCCGAAGACGACGAGATCGGCGGTATGGGCGGGGCTGGCGGTCGAGAGGGGGGACAAGGCGAAGCTCCGTTGATCTACCAAGCAAGGACAGAACGGACACTAACGAGAGTTTGGGTCGTGCACAAGCAGGGTTTTGGTATCTGAGATGAAAAAGTCTTCACTTTTCATTACCGAAGCCCATGTGATTCACTTAGCCGATGCCTCGACGTACCGCCGCGACCCTCGCCACGAGTGGCGAGGTGCTCCGCCTCATCCGCACGGGTGAGGCCGTCACGCGCGCCGACCTCGGCCGCGTGACCGGTCTGTCGCGCCCGGCGGTGCAACTGCGCGTCGGTGAGCTGCTCGACCGCGGCCTGGTCGTCGAGCGCACCGACGCCCCCTCCACCGGCGGGCGGCCGCCGGTCCGGCTGGAGTTCAACGCGGGGGGCGGCGTCGTCCTGGTCGCCGCGCTGGGCGCGAGCCGCACCCGGGTCGCGATCTGCGACCTGGCCGGGCGCGAGCTGGCCGGCCGTGACTTCTTCATCGACGTCGAGCAGGGCCCCGACGTCGTGCTCCCGCTGCTCATGGACACCTGGGACGAGCTGCTCGGCGACCGTCCCGGCTCCCGCGTCAGGGGCGTCGGCATGGGCGTGCCGGCCACCGTCGAGTTCGCCCAGGGCCGTACCGAGAGCGCCCGGGTGATGGCCTCCTGGACCGGCGTGGTCATCCCGCCGATCATCCGCGAGCGGTTCCCCGTGCCGGTGCTCGTCGACAACGACGTCAACGTGCTGGCCATCGGCGAGCACCGCGGCGCCTACCCCGACCTCGGCGACCTGATGTTCGTGAAGGTCTCCACCCGCATCGGCGCGGGCGTGATCGCCGGCGGCGAGATCCTGCGCGGCGCGCTCGGCGCGGCCGGCGAGATCGGCCACATCCCCGTGCTCGACGGCGGCGGCGTGTTGTGCCGCTGCGGCAACACCGACTGCGTCGACTCGGTCGCCAGCGGCACCGCGCTGCTGCGCGACCTGCGCGAGGCGGGCAAGGACGTCGGCACCATCGCCGACGTGACCGCGCTGGTGCGCGCGGGCGACGCCGAGACGATGGCCATCGTGCGCACGGCCGGCCGCCGCATCGGCGAGGTGCTGGCCGGGGCGGTCAACATCCTCAACCCCTCGGTCGTGGTGCTCGGCGGCGACATGGCCGAGGCGTTCGGCCCGCTGGTGTCGAGCATCCGCGAGGTCGTCTACCGCCGCTCCACCGCCCTGGCCACCCGGCGGCTGCGCATCGAGCCGAGCCGGCTCGGCGCCGGGGCGGGCATCAGCGGCTGCGCGGTGATGGTGCTCGACCACGTGCTCTCGCCCGAGGCGGTCGACGAGACGATGACGGTCTCGACGCTGCGCCGCGAGCGCGGGCTGGCCGGCGCCGGCTAGAGGTCCCAGCGCGGTTCGGGGCTCTCCCGCACCACGCCGTCGGCGCCGAAGATCAGGTGGCGGTCCAGGTCGTCGGCGAACCAGCGGTCGTGCGTGACCGCCAGGACCGTTCCCGCGAAGCCGGTCAAGCCTTCCTGCAACGCCTGCGCGCTGGCCAGGTCGAGGTTGTCGGTCGCCTCGTCGAGCAGCAGCAGCGTCGCGCCCGACAGCTCCAGCAGCAGGATCTGCAGCCGGGCCTGCTGGCCGCCGGACAACGTCTCGAACCGCTGGCCGCCGGCCGGCGCCAGCTCGTAGCGGGCCAGCGCGGCCATGGCGTCGTTCCTGGTCAGCGCGAACGTCTCCGACACCAGCTCGCCGATGGGCCGTCCGTGCAGGTCGGGCCGCAGGTGGGTCTGCGCGAAGTGGCCGGGGACGACGCGGGCGCCCAGCCGGGCCACGCCGGTGTGCGCGACGGGCTCGCCGGCCAGCAGGCGCAGGAAGTGGCTCTTGCCGGTGCCGTTCAGGCCGAGCACGCCGACCCGCTCGCCGTAGGCCACCTCTGCCGAGAAGGGCCGCACCAGCCCGGTCAGCTCCAGGTTCTCGCACGTCACGGCCCGCTTCCCGGTACGCCCGCCGCGCAGCCGCATCCGTACGTTCTGCTCCTTCGGCGGCCGGCTCGGCGGCCCCGCCCGCTCGAAGCGCTCCAGCCGGGACACCGCCGACCGGTAGGCCCCCGCCAGCGCGTCGTTGCCGGCCGACCGCTGCCGCAGCACGTGCACCAGCCGGCGCAGCCGGGCCCGCTCGTCCTCCCAGCGCCGCCGCCGCTCCTCCAGGCGCTCGCCGCGCCGCCTGCGGGCCTCGGCGTATCCGGCGAAGCCGCCGCCGTGCACCCACACCTCGCGGCCCTCGACGGTGACGATGCGGTCGGCCGCCTCTGCCAGCAGCCGCCGGTCGTGCGAGACCAGCAGCACGGTCTTGGCCGAGCTCCTGATCGCCCGCTCCAGCCACTGCTTGGCCGGCACGTCGAGGTAGTTGTCCGGCTCGTCGAGCAGCAGGATCTCGTCGGGGCCGCGCAGCAGCGCCGCCAGCATCAGCCGCTTCTGCTCGCCGCCGGACAGCGTGGCCAGCCCCCGGCCGGCGACCTGCTCGTACGACAGCCCGAGCGCCTCGGTCGCGCACGCGTCCCACACCACCTCCAGCTCGTAGCCGCCCGCGTCGGCGTAGTCGGCGACGGCTTGGGCGTAGGCGAGCTGCCGGGGCTCGTCGTCGCACAGCCCGATCGCCGCCTCGGCGCGGGCCAGCTCGGCCGCGGCCGCCCGGACCCGCGCGGGCGCGACGCCCAGCAGCAGGTCGCGCACGCTGCCGGTGCCGAGGAACTGCCGCATCACCCCGACGCCGCCGCCGACGGTGACGCGCCCGTCGTCGGGCCGCAGGTCGCCCGCGATCAGCCGGAGCAGCGTCGTCTTGCCCGCGCCGTTGGGGCCGACCAGCGCCGCCTTGGCGCCGTCGCCCACCTTGAACGACGCCTCCAGCAGCAGCGGACGCCCGTCCGGCAGCAGGTACGTCAAGCCGCTCACCTCGATGTGACCCATGTTCCATTACTAGACCATCGATCCGGTCCGCGTACACCGTATTATCCGTCTGGTGGACAATGTTTGGGTTCGCCCCCGCAAGGACGCCAAGCCGAGGCTGACGCTCGACCGGATCGTCACCGAGGCCGTCGCGCTGCTCGACGAGGAGGGCGTGGCCGGGCTGACCATGCGCCGCCTGGCCGAACGCCTCGACACGGGCTCGACCACCCTCTACTGGCACGTCCGGACCAAGGAGGACGTCCTGGACCTGGCGCTCGACGCCGTCTTCGGCGAGGTGCCGCTCCCCGGCGGGCACCACGACTGGCAGGCCGCCGCGCGCGACCTGATGGACGGCTGGCGCGCCGCCCTGCTGCGCCACCCCTGGTCGGCCACCATCCTCGACCGCCCGCTCATGGGCCCCAACGCCCTGGAACGCACCGAGTTCCTCTACCGCACCCTGTCCGGGGCCGGCCTGGACGGCCCGCAGGCCGCCTACAGCCTGTCCAACTACGTCATGGGCTCGGTCATCATGCAGGTCACCTGGCAGCGCCGCGACCGGCTCGACACCGACGCGTTCCTGCGCGAGCGGGCCGCCAGCTACCCGGCCCTGGCCGAGCACGGCCTCGGCCACGACTGGGACGCCACCTTCGCCACGGGCCTCGGCTACCTGCTGCGCGGCATGACGCACGACGCCGGCTGAACCGCCCGCACACCGCCGTCGGCAGCCGTCGCACCCCGGCGCCGGGCGGTCATCTGCCGGGCTGGTGGGTCCTGGACGGGTGGCGGCCCGGCGGGGTGCCGTGCGGGTGCGACGGCGCAGTCGTCACCGGACCGGCGCTCCAGGACGGCGTCGGCGCGGGGCTGGGCCGAGACCCGTGCGAGGGCGACGAGGACGGCCAGGACGGCGAGGCGGCCGGGGTCCGGCCGGGGGAGGCGACGACGGCGCCCGGGGTGGCGCCGGGGACGGCGCCGGACGTGGTCGGGCGCGGCTTGCGCGTGCCCCGCCCGCCCTCGGGCCGGACGCCCTGGGGCGTGGAACCGGTCACGGCGGGCCCCGTGCGGAGCTGGGTGGGCCGCGTCGTGGCAGTGGGGTTGGCAGTGGGGTTGGCGGTGGGGGTGAGGGGGGTGGCCGTGGCCCGTTCGGAACCCACCGCGACGTGCTCAGGATCGCCGGAGGTCCGGCTCGCGTCGTGCGGCCAGTGCACCGGGTCGAGGCCGGGCGAGCTGAACGCGTCGCCCATCAGCGCCCCCGCCCCGGCCAGCATGAGCGTGCCGAGCAGCACCCCGGCGGCCATCAGCGCCCGCCCGCGCCGCGCGCCCCCCTCCGCCGGGGAGGAGGCGGTCCGCGTCGTCGATCGATGGGTTCCGCTCACGTACCCCGATGGTAGTGACGTGCGGGCATGGGTCGGCCCGTGGCGGACGTCCAGCGGGAAATTCGGCGTCAATCGTGATCAACAGCCGCACAGCAGCCCGCGCAGCGCCGTCTCCAGGCACAGCCCGGACCGGGCGGGGACCGGCCACGGGAAGCGCACCAGCGACTCGTCCACGCGCACGGTGGCGCCGTACCGGTCGAGCTCCCACAACCACACCTCGCCGGGCTCCTCGCCGAGCTGCCTGGCCACGCCCGCGGTGAGCTGCGGCCGGTGGGAGTCGTTGACGTGCGCGATCACCCGTTCGGCCGTCTCGGTGAGCGGGTCGGGGGCCGCGCCGAGGTAGTCGTCGGCGTCCAGCACGCCGGACTCCTGGCCGGTCAGGTAGACGACCTGGGCCACGTCCAGGCGCAGCAGGCGCGGGGCGTCGGGACGGCCGAACCGCTCCAGGGCGTCGAACAGGCCCTCGTCGGCGCTGTGCGCGGCGACCGCCACGGCCGCGGAGCGGGCCTGCGACTCCGGCACGGGCTCCGCCCACCCGTGCACCTCGATCATCGCCCGCGGGTGTGTCACCGCGCCGAACTGCCGCATGGCCGTCAGGTTCACCGCGACCACGGCGTCCCCGCGCAACCCGTGCAGGGGCTCGCCGGGCCGCACCAGCAGCACCGGGCGGCCGTTCTCGTCCACGCCGCCCCGGGCGGGGGCGCAGGCGCCGTCCACCGTGAGCTTGGCAAGCGTCGAGGTCGAGGCGAGAGTACGGATCCGCTCGGCGAGGGGCAGCATTGAGATCACATCCACTGGTAGGTTAGCCTTACCTAAGTAAGGATTACCTAACCACATCGAGGTGAACGTGCGCTACACCGGCCCGAAGGTGCGACTGTCGCGTCGCGCGGGCGTCCCGCTGACCAGGAAAGCCGTCCGCTACTTCGAGCAGCGCCCCTACCCGCCGGGCGAGCACGGCCGCAGGACCAACCGCCGCACCACCGGCGACTACGGGCTGCGGCTGATGGAGAAGCAGAAGCTGCGCTGGTACTACGACGTGTCCGAGCGGCAGCTGCGCCGCTACTGGGACCTGGCGGTGCGCAAGCCGGGCGCCTCGGGCGCCGAGCTGGTCGCCATCCTGGAGACCCGCCTGGCCTCCCTGGTGCTGCGGGCCGGCCTGGCCCCGTCGATCTACGCCGCCCGCCAGTACGTCAACCACGGCCACATCGCCGTGGACGGCCGCAAGGTGGACATCCCCAGCTACCTGGTCAAACCCGGCCAGGTCATCACCGTGCGGGAGCGTTCGCGCCGGATGCAGCCCTTCGTGGCCGCCGCCGAGGGCGTGCACGCCGACGAGCGCATCGCGCCCTACCTGTCGGTCGACCACGCCGAGCTGCGCGCCACCCTGGTGCAGCGGCCCGAGCGCGAGCAGATCGCGGTCCCCGTGGACGAGCAGCTCGTGGTGGAGTTCTATTCTCGTTAGCCGTGACTGAAGCGGGAGAGCGCCACGCGAGCTGTTCTTCGACCTGGTCGTCGTCGTGGCGGTCGTGGAGCGTCTGGACGTCCTTGACGCTCTACTCCAACGTCCGGGCCGGCAGGACACGGGTGGGCAGCACGCCGGCACGATCATGACGGCCTGGCCGGCGGCCCAGCTCGGCGCCGGGCTGTTCCCCTGGGTCGCCTCCATCTGGGCCGACGGCTCGACGCGCTACGGCCTGTGGGCCCTCGGCATCCTGCTCGACGTGGTCTTCTCCGTCGTCAACAGCCGTCGGCCCGAGCGTTTCCTGGCCGAGATGCGCGGCCAGGCGCACCGGCCGGCCGAGCGCGAGGAGCGCCGGGTCAGGGCCGGCCGCCCGGCCGGCTTCGGGCTGATCGTCGCCCTGTGGTGGCTGACCTTCCAGTACGGCCTGACCACCGTGCCGGGAGCCGCCGAGCCTTCTGACGGGGTGCGCTCAGCCGGTGACGTCCTGCCGGCGTAGCTCGGCGACCTCGCGGCGCAGGGCGGTCAGCTCCTCCAGGATGCGCTGGGTGTGCAGGCTGTTGTCCTGCTCCAGCGCGGCGCGCTCCTCGGCCGACTCCTCGTCCATGGCGCTGACCACGACCGCCATGAACAGGTTCAGCACGACGAACGTGCAGACCAGGATGAAGATGGTGAAGAAGATCCAGGCCGTGGGGTGGGCGCCCATCACCTCGCGGGCGATGTTGCCCCAGTCGTCGCCGGTCATCGTCTGGTAGAGGGTGAACAGCGAGGTCGGCAGGCTGCCGAAGCGTTCGGGGGAGTCGCCGCCGTACAGCTTGGTGGCCATGACGGCGGCGACGTACAGGACCAGGGAGAGCAGCAGCACGATCGAGCTCATCCCGGGCAGGGCGCGCAGCAGCGCCGAGACCACCCGGCGCAGGCTCGGCACCACCGACAGCAGCCGCAGGGCGCGCAGGATGCGCAGCGAGCGCAGCACCGACAGCCCGCCGGTCGCCGGCACCAGGGCGATGCCCACGATCAGGGTGTCGAACAGGTTCCACGGGTCGCGGACGAACGCCGAACGCTCGACGTAGACCTTGGCCAGCAGTTCGGCCACGAAGATGTAGAGGGCGGCGTGGTCGATCACGACCAGCAGGTGGCCGAACTCCCCGACGACGGCGGGAACGGTCTCCAGGCCGAGGGTGGCCGCGTTGACCAGGATGACGCCGACGACGAAGCGCTGGAAACGCCGGTCGGCGAGGAGGGCGCGGACGCGTTCACGCACGGGGGCAGGCTCCTAAAGTTCGGTCATGTGCCGTTCCATGATGCAGCAACGTGATCAAGGAGGTGCCTGTGGTATAAATCGCACCTGACAGTCACAGGGGCAAGGGGGCGCAAGGGGCATGTCGTATCCGAACTACGGTCCGTCCTATTACGGGCCGCCGCCCCAGAGTCACCCCAACGGCACCACGATCCTCGTGCTCGGCATCCTCAGCCTGGTGGTCTGCGGCATCCTCGGCCCGTTCGCCTGGTCGATGGGCAACAAGGCGCTCAAGGAGATCGACGGCAGCGGCTATGCCTACGACAACCGCGGCGCGGTGCAGGCCGGCCGCATCTGCGGCATGATCGCCACGATCCTGCTAATCCTCGGGGCCGTGTTCATGGTCCTCGGGCTCGGGGCCGGCATCCTGTCGGCCGTCTTCTCCAACTGAGGGCCGCACGCAGTAGTCGCCGATGCCCGACTCCAGCAGGTCGAAGGCCGCCGTGGCCTGGGCCCGCAGGTCGGGCGCGATCGTCTCCCAGCTCTCGCCGGCCAGCATCCGGGTCACCGCGTGAGTGGTGAGGATCCTGGTCGTGCCGAGGATCTGGGTGGCCACCACCTGCGGGGTCAGGTCGTCGGGGTCGGCGTCGAGCTCGTCGGCCAGGGCCCGGGCCAGCGCCCGCTCCCGCGCGACGTGCAGTTCGCGCAGCTTGGCCACCAGTGACGGGCTGCCGTTGACGATGCGGGCGAACACGTCGCCGCCCTCGTTGAGGCCGTAGCGCCAGTGGCGTGAGCCGAGGGCCTCCAGGAAGTCGCGCCGGAAGGCCCGCGCCACGCTCTCGCCGGGCCGCCGCCCGCGCACCACCTGCTGCGGCAGGTCGGTGACCAGCTCCTGCCGGTCGGCGAACAGGTCTTCCTTGGTCGGGAAGTAGTTGAACACCGTGTTGACGGACACGTCCGCGGCGCGGGCGATCTCGGCCACCGTCACGGGGTCGAACCCGCGCGTCATGAACAGGCCCATCGCCACGTCCGCGATGCGCTGCCTGGTCTCCCGCTTCTTGCGCTCCCGCAGCCCCTCTTCCATGCCGCCATGATATCGAACTTGCAGTGACTCCAAAATTGTGGCTACTCTAATTTTGGAGGCGATCACATGTTGAGAACCACAGGTCTGACCAAGACCTTCGAAGGCGGCGTGCAGGCCGTCAAAGGCGTCGACATCTCGGTGGAGGCGGGCGAGATCGTCGGCTTCCTCGGGCCGAACGGCGCCGGCAAGACCACGACCATGCGCATGCTGACGACCCTGCTCCGCCCCACCTCGGGCACCGCCACCGTGGCGGGCCGCGACCTGCTGGGCGACCCGCGCGAGGTGCGCCGCCGCATCGGCTACGTCTCGCAGGGCGGCGGCGTGAACGTCATGGCCCCGCTCGCCGAGCAACTGGAGCTCCAGGGCATGCTGTACGGCCTGAGCCGCGCCGCGGCCAGGGCCCGGTACCGCGAGGTGCTGGCCCGGCTCGGCCTGTCCGGCCTGGAGGAACGCGTGGGCGCCGCGCTGTCGGGCGGGCAGCGACGCCGCTTCGACATCGCCTTCGCCCTGCTGCACGACCCCCGTCTGCTCTTCCTGGACGAGCCGACCACCGGCCTGGACCCCCAGAGCCGCGCCAACCTGTGGGAGCACGTCCGCTCCCTGCGCGAGGAGCACGGCGTGACGATCTTCCTGACCACCCACTACCTGGACGAGGCCGACGCGCTCTGCGACCGGCTGCTGATCATCGACGACGGCCGGATCGCCGCCGCGGGCACCCCGGCCGAGCTCAAGGCGGGCCGCACCCTCGACGAGGCGTTCCTCGACCTCACCGGCAGGTCGCTGCGCGAGGAGGCGGGGGTCTGATGCTGCGCGACACCTGGGTGCTGTTCCGCCACTCCCTGCGCGCCACCCTGCGCCAGAAGCTCGGCATCGTCTTCGGCGCCGTCCAGCCGCTGCTGTTCCTGGTGCTGTTCGGGCCGATCTTCGCCACGTTCGGCACCTGGGAGGTGCTGGTGCCGGGGCTGATCGTCCAGCTCGGCCTGATGAGCATGGGGCTGGCCGGGTTCGGGGTGGTCTTCGACAGGCGCTTCGGCGTGCTGGAACGGCTGCGCGTCACCCCGGCCAGCCGCCTGGCCCTGCTGCTCGGGCGGGTGCTGGACAACGTCGTGACGATGGCCGTGCAGACGACGATGGTGCTGGCCGCCGGGTTCGCCTTCGGGATGCGGGTGCCGGTCGCCGGGCTCGCGGCCGGGTTCGTGCTGGTCGTGGTGCTGGGGGCGAGCCTGGCCGCCCTGTCCTACGCCGTCGCGCTGACCATCGGCGAGCAGCTGTTCGCGCCGGTGATGTCGACGGCGGTCATCCCGCTGGTGCTGCTGTCGGGCGCGTTCCTGCCCATGTCGATGGCGCCCGGCTGGCTGGACGCGCTGTCGCACCTCAGCCCCTTCAGGTACGTCCTGGAGGCGCTGCGCGACCTGTTCGCCGGCCACTACGCCACCGGCACGGTCGGGCTCGGCGTGGCCGTCACGGCCGGGCTCGCCGTGGTCGGCCTGACCGTCGGGGCCCGCGTGTTCAACCGGGAGACCGCGTGAGCGGGCCGCTCGGGGACGGCCCGCCCGCCCGTGCTCAGTGGCGTGATCTGGGCCGCGCTCAGGCCGCGGCCTTGGCCCGCCGGTGCAGCGCGGCCAGGATGCCCGCCGGATCGACCGTCCCGTAGCCGTAGTCGTAGTCGAAACCCACCTCGCTGCGGTCCTCGGCGGTGCGCCGCAGCAGCGCCCGCAGCTGCGCCGGCGACAACTTGGCGGCCGGCCACCGGGTGCGCACCGCGGCCACCAGCCCGGCGGCCACCGGCGTCGCCGCCGAGGTGCCCGTGTCCGGCTCGCCGTCGCCGAACGCCCGCGACCCCGAGAAGTGCGTGTACGCGCACACGTCGGGCTTGCGCGCGGTCAGCCGCCCCGGCCCCTGCGAGGAGTAGCCCACCCGCTCGCCGTTGACGTCGACCCCGCCGATCGACAGCGCCTTGGGATGGGAGTTGGCGCCCCCGATGGGCCGGTTGGGGAAGGCGCACCGGCCGTCGGGACACTGCCTGCCGCAGTTGCCCGCCGCGAACAGCACGTCCGCGCCCGCCCGGTCGAGACTGGCCACGACCAGGTTGAACGGGTGGGCGGCGTTGTCGGAGTAGTTGCCCGGATGCCCGACGGGGAAGTCCCACTCGGGGGAGAACGACCCCCACGAGTTGCTCACCACCAGCGACCGGGACGCCGCGGGCTGGGCCTCCAGCACCGTGCGCAGGTGCGTGAAGGCGGCCACCGCGTCCGACAGCAGGCCGTCGAGCGCCGAGCCGCCCGGCCGGGCCGACCGCAGCAGCGGCACGTCGATCAGGGACGCCTGCGGCGCGGCGATGAGCGCGTCGAAGGCGCACATCGTGCCGTGGTCGACCTCGAACTGGCCGGCCCGGCCGGTGACGCCGGAGGGGTTCCAGCTCCGCTCGGCGTCCAGCGTGACGCCGCGGCCGAGCTGGCGGGCCACGTGCGCGGCGTTGACGCCGGTGTCCAGGACGGCCAGCGCCACCCCGGCGCCGTCGAGCCCTTCGGCGTGCAGCCCGGCCACGTTCAGCAGGCGCTCGACGTCGTGCCAGTCGCCCACCGGCGGATCGCCGCCGCAGGTCAGGCTGGACTCGATCACCGGGTCGGCGAACACCCCGACCACGTCGGGGCGCAGCGTGGGCAGCAGCGTGACCCGCGAGGTCAGCTCGTCGTCGGAGATCGTGCCGCGGACGAGCACGGAGGCGTCCTCGGCGGCCATCGAGAAGTCGAGGGGCTGGTGGAGGGAGAGGGGATCGCCGCCGGCCGCGGGGACCGGCCTCGGCACGGCGACCGGTGTGAAGGCCGTGTCGAGTTCGACGCCGGGCAGGCCGTCGGCGACGTCGGCCGTGGTGGCGGTCTGGCCGGGATCGGCGACGGCCGCGACCAGATCGGGGGAGGGACGGAGCTGGATCAGGACCCGCATGAGTCACCACCGAACGTAATGGGGGCAAACGAACGACCCAACATTCCTGCATCCGTCAAGGCGCGTCCAGCCCCTTACGGCGGTTGTGACCTGCGAAAACACCGCATAAGTGGTGAAGCGGACCATAATTGTTTCCGGGGCGTCAGGCTTCCTTGTCTCCGGTCTGTTCACTACGGTGATGCATCATGACGCTCCAGGCGCAGACGCCGGTTTCCGACGGGGAAAGACAACACTGGCTGCCGGTACGGCCGAGGCTTGTCCTCGCCAGTGCCTTCATGCTCTTCCTCGAACTGGCGCTCATCCGGTGGACCGGCTCGAACATCGTTCATCTGAGCTATTTCACCAATTTTGTCCTGCTCGGTTCTTTTCTTGGAATCGGGCTCGGATTTCTGCGCGTGGGGCGCTCGCGCCGCCAGCCCTATTACTCGCCGGTCGTCCTGCTCGTCCTGGTGGCCCTCGTGCTGGCCTTCCCGGTGACGGTCGACCGCAACACCGAGGGCGTCCTGTACTGGACGAGCCTGGGCACCGTCGGGCCGCCCGCCTGGCTGATCCTGCCAGTGATCTTCATCGCCGCGGCGGCGGTGCTCATGGGGCCCGCCGAGCTGGTCGGGCGCTGCTTCCCCGAGCTGCCGCGCCTGGAGGCCTACCGCTACGACCTGATCGGCAGCCTCACCGGCATCGCCGCGTTCACGGCGCTGTCGTTCCTGTCGGCGCCGCCGGTGTTCTGGGGGGTGGTCGCGGCCCTGTGCTACGGCCTGCTCCTGGTGCCCCGGCCCCGCTCGCTCTACCTGGGCCTGGTGGTCCTGCCCTCGCTCCTGGTCGCCGGCCTGCTGCTGTCGGAGACGCTGACGGCCGGGGCGCTGTGGTCGCCGTACTACAAGGTGACCTACAAGGCGATGCAGATGCTCGGCGTGCCGGTCACCGACATCTCCGTCAACGGCATCCCGCACCAGCAGGCCGTGCCCGCCTACGCCCGCCTGCAGTGGGAACGCCAGTACGGGCTGCCCTACGAGCGCACCACCAGGCCGCCCAAGGACGTGCTGATCGTCGGCGCGGGCAGCGGCACCGACGTGGCCATCGCGCTGTCCAAGGGCGCCCAGCACGTCGACGCCGTCGAGATCGACCCCAAGCTGCGCGAGCTGGGCGGCAGCCTGCATCCCGACAAGCCCTACGCCGATCCGCGCGTCACCACCCACATCACCGACGGCCGCGCCTTCCTGGAGCGCAGCGGCGACCGCTACGACCTGATCCTTTTCGCCCTGCCCGACTCGCTCACCCTCGTGTCCGGGGCCAGCTCGCTGCGCCTGGAGAGCTACCTGTTCACCGCCGAGGCCATGCGGGCCGCCCGCGCCCACCTGCGGCCGGGCGGCACGTTCTCGATGTACAACTACTACCGCGAGAGCTGGCTGGTCGACCGGCTGGCCTCGACCATGCAGACCGCCTTCGGCCACAAGCCGTGCGTCGACGTGGTCAGCACCGCCGGCCAGCAGGCCGTCATCACCGCCGGCCTGACCGCCGCCGACCAGCGCTGCGCGAGCCAGTGGCCCGGCGCCGCCGCCGGCACCCCGGCCCCCGCCGACGACGACCGTCCCTTCCTCTACCTGAAGGACCGGACGATCCCGCCGATCTACATCATCACCCTCGGCCTGATCCTCATCGTCAGCCTGCTGGCCGTCCGCGTGGTGGCGGGCCCGTACGGACGCATGAAGCCCTACGCCGACCTGTTCCTGCTCGGGGTGGCGTTCATGCTGCTGGAGACCAAGAGCGTGACGGGCTTCGCGCTGCTGTTCGGCACCACCTGGGTGGTCAACGCGATCGTCTTCGCCGGGGTGCTGGTGGCCGTGCTCGCCGCCGTCGAGGTGACCCGCCGCTTCCGCACCCCGCCGCTGCCCGTCATGTACGCCGTGCTGCTGGCCGGCCTGCTGCTGGCCTGGCTGGTGCCCAACGCGTGGCTGTTGTCGCTGCCGGTGCCGTTGCGCGCCGTGGCGGCCGTGACGGTGGCGTTCCTGCCGATCTTCGCCGCGAACGTGGTCTTCGCCAAACGTTTCTCCGACACCGCCGACGCGACCACGTCCTTCGGCGCGAACCTGCTCGGCGCGATGGTCGGCGGCTGCCTGGAATACCTGGCGCTGGTGATCGGCTACAAGGGCCTGCTCATCGTGGCCGCCCTGCTCTACCTGGGCGCCCTGGCGCTGATGCCGCGAAAGACCGCGCTCGTGTGACAAAGGGAAATGGCCCGCGGCGGTCCTCTGTAATGCCTTGACCGATGGTCAGGGTGAATTGTCGGCGGCGCGGGTTGATTTGTCGCCGTGGGCGAGGTGAGCTGGAGACGTCATCGAATCCGGAAAAGATCGAACGATATTCAGAAAGGCGGCCACGCGAATCGGGGGTCACATCCGGTAACCCACGAGAAAAGGTGACAGTCATGGCGACACCAGGGGCGGCCAGGATCGACGTCGAGCGTATTCAGGCACAGGAGTGCGGGCCCGCGCCCGCCGGACGCGCGCAACAGGTCGCCGGAGCGCTCCCCACGGGGGTGTTCTTCGCGCACGACCCCGCCGGCTCCGGGGAGCACCGCGAGCCCGACGCGCGGTGGCAGCTCACCTCCGCCTGGCCCTACCAGGGCCGGCTCGCCACGGGGACGGCCGCCGTCCATCTCGCCGCGGGCCACGACGCGCTCGTCCGTCCCATGATTTTCGCCGACGGGTTCGGCCACGGGCCCAGCGACCTGGCCGGGCTGTGGGGACGGCTCGACGCGCCGTACCCGCCGCACGGCGACCGGCTGCTCAGCCGGCTGCTCGCCCAGGGCATCGACGTCGTGCTGCTCGGCTTCGCCGCCCGCCACACCCACATCCAGGCCAACGCCGGGGTCGCGGCGACGTGCGTGGGCCGCGCGATCCGCGAGCGGCTCGGCACCACGCCGCTGATCGTCGGCGGCCTCGGCGCGGGCGGCCTGGTCACCCGGTACGCGCTGGCGGAGATGGAACGCCGCCGCGAGGACCACCAGACGACGACCTACCTGTCCTACGACTCCCCGCACAACGGCGCCTGGATCCCGCTCGTCCTGCAACAGCTCGCCCACTTCGCCGAGGCCCTGGCGCCGGCCGCGCCCGGCCAGGCCGAGCTGATCAGGAGCCCGGCCGCGCAGCAGCTCCTGTGGGGCTGGGTCCCCGACGGGCGTTACTCCGGGCCGGTCGCCACGGCCAGCCCGCTGCGCCTGGCGTTCATCGAGGACCTGCGCGCCGCCGGCTGGTTCCCGCTCAGGCCGCGCAAGCTCGGCGTCTCCAACGGCGCCGCCGACGGCACCGGCCGCAACGTCCCGCCCGACGCCCTGGCCTTCGAGTGGACCGCCCTGGAGGGGCTGGCCGGCGCCACCGTGCGCACCCAGCCGGACCGGGGCGCCGGTCAGCGGGTGGGCGGCATGCGAGCCGTCCCGCTGTGGGCCAGCACCAGCCGCACCAGCGACGTCGCGGCCTTCGACGGCGCGCCCGGCGGCACGCTGCCCTGCTACGGCATGGTCGCCGACGCGTTCGGCGCGCCGATCGCCGGCCGGTTCCGGTCGGCCTGCTTCGTCCCCACCGTGAGCGCCGTCGCGCTCCAGTACGACCCCGTGGACTGGACCGTGGACCTCTACACCGACATCACCGCCCTGTCGCCGGAGCACAGCGAGCTGGACGACTACCAGTGCGACTCCGACAACTCCGAGCACGGCACGGTCACCGGCACGCTCGCCGACTGGATCATCGGGCACCTGACGAAGTGACCCGAGGCCGCGGGCCTTCGCCGTCAGGGCTCCCGCCGGAGCCGGGCTCCGGCGGGGGTGGCGGTCACAGGCCGCACAGCTCCGTCAGGGACTTCGCGCCGCCCCGCTGGCTGTTGCGGGTCGGGGTCTCGGTCGGCGTGCCTCCTTGGGCCTGCGTACGGGTCCGCGACGGCGTGGCCGTGGGGGAGCCCGGGGAGCCCGGGGACGCGGTCACGTTGGCGGTCTGGGCCTGGCGGGCCGAGCGGTCGGAGTCGGCGATCGCCTTCTTCGCGGCCGCGCGGATCTTGACCCAGTCGGGCCTGCCCGAGTAGAAGTCCGGCGGCACGAACTGCAGGCTGGTGATCTTGGCGTCCTTGACCTTGAGCGCCAGGTCCGCCAGCGGCGCGACGAGCGGACGCGGGATGTTCGTCTGGGCCAGCCGCTTGGCCGCCCCGGCGATCTTGGTGAAGTTCGTCAGGATCACGCCGGGCGTGGCCTGCTGGGCGAAGGCGCCGATCACGCAGCGCTGGCGTCCCATGCGGGAGAAGTCGTCACTGTTGACGCGGGAGCGGCCGTACCACAGGGCCTCCTCGCCCGACAGCTTGCGGTAGCCCGCCTTGATCGTGCCCGCGGTGCCGAAGTGGCCGCCCCACTTGACGTCCTCCTCGACCCGGATCTTCAGGCCGCCGATGGCGTCCACCAGGGCGGCGAAGCCGTACATGTTGATCAGGGCGTAGTAGTCGATCCTGAGGTTCAGGGTGTAGCCGATGGCGTCCATGAGGGCCCGCGGGCCGCGGTTCTTGCCGCCCATGAGCTGCGGGTTGTCGTTGGCGTACTGCCAGACCTCGTTGAGCAGGCCGCCGTTGGGCAGCTCGGCCATGTAGCCGTTGGGAAAGTGCTTGTGCAGCGGCGAGGACGGCGGGAAGCGCACGTGCTGCAGGTTGCGCGGCAGGCTGAACAGCACGGTGTTGCCGGTCCTGGTGTCCACGCTGGCCACCGTCATGCTGTCGGTGCGCACGCCCACGCGGTTGCCCGCGGCGTCCCCGCCGACCAGCAGGAAGTTCACCCGGGTCTTGCCGTCCCAGGGGTCCTCGGGGTTCTTGACCTGGACGGGGTTCTCCGGGTCCGGGTGCGAGGGGAAGATCGCGTTGACGGCGTTCCGCCCGGCCAGCACGTAGTTGGCCGTCAGCGCGAACGGCGACATGACGGCCACGCACAGCACGCCCACGACGATCCCGGTCACCACCTGGCCCTGCTGGTTCAGCCTGTTGGGGCCGAGCGCCACGTACGAGACGGCGATCACGGCGAACCAGGCCAGCGCGCACGCGGCCGCGATGACGATCACCGTGACCATGGCGCCGTCCTCGGCCAGGCCCGTCAGGTTGCTCAGGTCCCGGGTCAGGCCGAAGGCCAGGGCCGCGAGCAGGATCACCGCGTACGCGCCGATCATGATCAGCCCGGTACGACGGCGCCCGGCCCGCAGATGCGCGGCGCCGGGCACGAGGGCGGACAGAGCCGTCCAGCCGATGACGGAGGCGGTCGTCAGGGGTTTGGCGAAGCGCGGCGCGGGGGAGGAGCCCTTGCGCGGGCGTGGCGTCCGCCGTTTGGCGCCGCCGGGCACGGCGTCCACCCGATCGCGCTTGCTCACACCGGCTCCTTCACACGCCTACCAGGCAAAAAATGACGTTCGCCCCATGTCGGGCACAAAGATTGCCAGGATTCTAGCCCCCATACCTGGACATCAGAGACAACTCTTCAACATGAGATGAACGCCACGTGTCGCTCAGGAGGTCGTCGAGGACGGCGCCAGCCACGTGTTGCACTGGTACGTCTTGTCCCGCTCCCACCCCTGCCGGAACCAGCGGTTGTTGTTGGCCGGCGTGCCGTGGTCGCGCGGATAGCCGGGGTAGTCGCCCACCTGCGCGTAGAACCAGAACAGCCGCGAGCGCAACGAGGACGGCACCGGGTAGGACGAGGCGACCGAACGCATCCACATGCCGCCGAGACAGGTGGCCTGGAGCTCCAGTTTCCTGCTCAGCGCCAGCTTGCCGCTCTGGCTGGAGGAGTTCATGGTGCCCTGCCACCAGGAGTCCATCACACCGGTGATGTTCTGGACGTGGTGGCCGTACTCGTGGGCCATCATGCTGATGATGCCGCCGTGCCAGGAGATGATCTGGCCGTAGCCGCGGGCGTTGCCGTTGCCCCTGGACATCGCCGAGGTGGAGGCGTAGATCGTGTTGTTGCGCGGGCAGTAGTAGGGCACCATGCTCCCGGCCGACGGATAGTCGCCGCACGCGCCCCGTCCGCGCCCGGCCGCGACGGCGTAGTTCGGCGGGCTGAACGCGATGCCCTGCCGCTGCAGGATCGGCCCCCACGCCTTGTCCATGCACCGGCCGGTCTTCAGGATCAGCGCCTTGAGCTGGCTGTGGCTGAAGATGTTGGTGTTCCCGGCCCGGCAGTTCACCCGGGGCAGGCTGCCGGCCCGGTAGAGGGTGTTGTTCTTCAGGCTGGTGTTGAGCGTGACCTGCTTGGGCGGCGTCACCGTCTCCTGGGTCGGCCGCTCGGTCGGCCGCTGCGACGGCTCCTGCGTCGGCTCCTGGGTCTGTTCCTGGGTGGGCTCCTGCGACGACGAGGTGTCGTGCGTCGGCTCGTGGCTGGGGAAGGGCTCGTCGGTGCGCGACGGCTCGTACGACGGGAGCGCGACCGGCGTGGTCGTGTCCGTGTGCGAGGACGACTTCAGCATCGCCGCCCCGATGACGATCAGCACGAACAGCGCCGCCAGCGACCCGAACACGGCCCCGAGGACGCCGGCGACCCCCATGCCGGACTTCTTCCTCGGCTGCTGCGGCCACTGCCTCGTGGGCATCGGCGGCATGGGCGGCGGCATGGGCGGCGGCGGGGGTGGCGGCTGGTACTGCTGCCCGTACTGGGGCGGCGGGTACTGCGGGCCGCGCGGCGGATGGCCCTGCGGCGGATAGCCCTGCGGGGGCTGCGGCGGGCCCTGCGGGGGCCCCTGAGGGGGTCCCTGGGGCGGAGGCGGCTGCGGCGGATACCCCTGCGGCTGCGGGTGCTGCGGCGGATAGGGGTGGTGGCCGGGCGGCGGGCCCTGAGGAGGGCCCTGGGGCGGGGGCGGCGGCGCCTGCGGGTAGGGCTGACCGCCATGCGGCTGCGGCTGCCGGTAGCCCGGCGGCGGCCAGGGCCGCGAAGGGGGCCGCTGAGGCTGTCCGGGCCCTTGTGGCGGAGGTGGATATTGCCCGTTTGCTGTCACCGTGTCTCCCCGTTAACCCGCTTGTCTGCAATGCACGGCTTTGCGGCAGACCCCAAAGGATCTTTGCCAAATTTGGGGCAAAAGCATACTGATTTATCACCCGTCACGGATGTAGCGGTACTCGGTCACGCTCCGAAATCAATCGAGGTGATCTCCGCTATCTACCGGTCCCGGAGCAGGGCGGTGTCCTAGCTTCGTTGGCATGAATCTCCAGCAGCTCCGCTATGTGGTCGCGACTGCGGAGCACCGCACCATGACCGACGCGGCCAGGTCGCTCTACATCGCGCAGCCTGCGCTGTCCCGCGCGATCCGCGATCTTGAGCGAGAGCTCGGCATGACGCTCTTCGCCCGCTCCGGCCGCGGCGTGGTGGTCACCGCCCAGGGCCGCCGCGTGGTCAAGCTGGCGAGGGAGGCGCTCGACGCCGTGCACGAGATCGAGGGCCTGGCCAACCACGCCGGCGTGACGGAGGCCGAACTGCGCATCGCCTCCACCCCGAGTCTCGAACCCGGACTCGCGGGGCGGCTGCTCCCTGCCTACGCGGCCGAGCACCCAGGGGTACGCGTGCACATCGTGCGCTGCGACGGCCGCGACGGCGTCGTCAGCGCCATCCGGGATCAGCGGGCCGACCTCGGGCTCACCGATCTGCCCGTGCCCACCGACCTGATCACCCACCCGCTCGAACGCCAGGAGATCGTGCTGATCTCCCCGCCCGGGCTCGACCTGCCCAACCCGGTCCCCATGGGCAAGCTGCACGGCATGCGCCTGGCGCTGCCCGCCCGCGGCAGCTCGCGGCGCAGGGAGCTCGACGCCATGTTCGGCAAGTACGCCGTCACCCCCGTGGTCGTCCTGGAGACCGACGAGCGCAACGGCTGGCTGAACGCGGTCCGCGCCGGCCAGGCCTCGCTGCTGTGGTACCGCGGCATGGCCGACCAGGCCGCCAGGGCGGGCCTGGTGGTGCGCTCACTCGAACCGGCCGTGCGGCGCGTCATCGCCGTGGTGCACGCACGCCGCCGCCTGCCCCTCATCGCCCAGGACTTCCTGTCCACCGCGGAGAAGGGCACAGCCGCCTGACCAGGAACGTTCCATGATCCCCCGCAGTCCCCGCCGTTGACCCCCAGCCCGCCTCCGGCCGGCCCGCCTAGCGGGACACCGGAAGGCGGACCACGGCACGCAGGCCCGGCGCCGCGTCCTGCAGGACCACCGTCCCGCCGTGGGCGCGCACGGTCTCCCGGACGATCGCCAGCCCCAGGCCGGCCCCGCCCTCGTCCCTGCTGCGCCCGGAGTCCAGCCGGGTGAACCGGTTGAACACCCGCTCCCGGTCCTGCTCGGGGATGCCGGGCCCGTCGTCGGTCACCGTCAGCACGCCGTCGGCGGTCAGCGCCACCTCGACCTTCGAGGAGGTGTGCCGGACGGCGTTGTCCATCAGGTTCGTCAGCACCCGGCTCAGGTCGAGGGCGTCCCCGCGCACCACCACGGGGTCGCAGGCGGTCAGCCGGGCCTCGCCGTACCGCTCGGCTACTTGGCGCACCACCTCGTCGAGGTTGACCGGCTCGTCGCGGGCCGGCACGCCGCCGCGCTCGTCCAGGCGGGCCAGCGCGAGCAGGTCCTCGGCCAGCCTGGACAGCCGCAGGGCGTCCTCCAGCACGCCCTCGGCGGTCTCCCGCCACTCCTGGCCCTCCGGATGGCCGAGCGCCACCTCCAGCTGGAGCCGGATGCTGGCCAGTGGGCTGCGCAGCTCGTGGGCGGCGTCGGAGACCAGCGCGCGCTGGCGCTGCTCGGCCTCCTCCAGCCGGGCCAGCATGCCGTTGAGCGTGGTGGCCAGGGCGTACACCTCGTCGCGCGACTGCGGCACCGGCAGCCGCCTGGACCTGGCCGTGTGCGTGATCTCGGCGGCCACCCGGCGCAGCGACGAGATCGGGCGCAGCGTCCGGCCGATCATCAGCCAGCTCGCCACCGCCAGCAGCACGACCAGCGCGGGCGTGCCGACCAGCAGAACGCGTCCGGCCACGCCCAGGCTCGTCTGGATCTCGCCGATCGGCCTGGCCGCCAGCACCGTCTGCCCGTGGTCGGCGCTGAGCACCACCACCCGCAGCGGCCCAGGGATCGCGTACGGCCGCCCGTCCAGGAACGTCGCCCGCCCCTCGCGCAGCACCCTGGCCCTGGCCGCCGCGTCCAGCAGCGGCACCAGCCGGTCGGTGCCGTACGTGACGTGCGTGATCCGCCCGCTGCGGTCGAGCACCTGGACGATCGTGCCGTCGTGCGTGGTGATCGGGCTGGTCAGCGTCCCGGCGTCGGCCGCCACGCGCACGGTCTGGGCCTGCTGCCTGGTCGAGGTGTCGACCGTGTCGATCAGCGCCCGGTCGAGCACCGACAGCAGCACCGAGGCCGACAGGGCCAGCGCCAGCCCCAGCACGGCGGCCGCCGCGACCGTCAGCCTGAACCGCAGCCCCTGACGCCGCCACCAGGCCATCGGGGTGTCAGCCACCGTCGCCCGCCAGCCGGTAGCCCGCGCCGCGCACGGTCTGCAGCGCGTTCCTGCCGAAGGGGGCGTCGACCTTGCGCCGCAGGTAGCCGACGTAGACCTCGACCACGTTGGGGTCGGTGTCGAAGGTGTCCCACACGTGTTCCAGGATCTCCGACTTCGACACCACCTCGTCCCGGCGGCGCATCAGGAACTCCAGCAGCGCGAACTCCCGCGGCGTCAGCTCCACCGGCGTCTCGCCCCGCTGCACCTTCCGGCGGGCCGGGTCGAGGGTCAGGTCGCCGGCCGCCAGCACCGACGGCCGCCGCCCCGAGTCGCGCCGCAGCAGGGCCCGGAGCCTGGCCACCAGCACCACGTAGGAGAAGGGCTTGGTCAGGTAGTCGTCGGCGCCGAGGTCGAGGCCGTCGGCCATGTCGTACTCGCCGTCCTTGGCCGACAGCATGAGGATCGGCACCCAGTTCTCCTCCGCGCGCAACTGCTTGCACACGTTGTAGCCCGACAGCCTCGGCAGCATGATGTCCAGCACCACGACGTCGTAGTCGCCCTGCCGGGCCGCGTGCAGGCCCTCCTCGCCGTCGTGGGCGAGGTCCACGGCGAACCCCTCGGCCTGCAGCCCGCGCTGGAGGGCCGCGGCCATCCGCCGCTCGTCCTCGACGACCAGTACTCTCATGTGCTGATTCTCCCGTCCCTGAGCTGAGACGCCGCTGAGAAGGCTGAGAGGCGTCTCAGACAGTCTCAGGCCGGCCACAGGATGCATGCCGCAGGCTCTGGTCATCGACATACCGTTAAGGAGTGAGATGCGCAGAGGCACGTTCGTGAGGTGGGGAGTCCCGATCGCCGCGGCGGCGCTGATCGGTGGCGCGATCGGAGCCGGCCCGGTCATCGCGGCGGTGAGCGGCGAGCCCGTCCTGCCCGAGCGTTCGGCCCAGCAGCTGCTGGCCGACGCCGTGGCGGCGACGAGCAAGGGAGGCGGCCTGCCGCCCATGTCCGGCACGGTGCAGCAGACGGCCTCGCTCGGCCTGCCGTCGCTGCCCCAGACCGGCGGTGAGTCGCCGCTGAGCCTGCTGTCCGGCTCGCACGAGATCAAGGTCTGGTACGGCGGCGCCGACCGGTTCCGGGTGGCCATGCCGACCCAGCTGAACGAGACCAACCTGATCGTCAACGGCGACCAGGGCTGGTACTGGGAGAGCGCCACCAACACCGCGACCAGGTTGACCATCAAGCCCGGCACGGGCCAGGAGCACAAGCTGCCCAGCACGCCGCCGACCCGGCTGACGCCGCCGCAGGTGGCCGAGCAGCTGCTGGCCAAGGCCGGCGAGCACACCGCGGTCCGCGTGATCAACACCGCCGAGGTGGCGGGCCGTCCGGTCTACCAGCTCGTCCTGGCCCCCAAGGACGAGGGCTCGCTGGTGCAGGAGGTGCGGCTCGCGCTCGACGGCGAGACCTACGTCCCGCTCCAGGTCCAGGTCTACGCCAAGGGCTCGGCCGAACCGGCCTTCCAGGTCGGCTTCACCCAGGTGACGTTCACGCCCCCGGCCGCGGAGAACTTCGCCTTCACCCCGCCCGCGGGCGCCAAGGTGGAGGAGAAGGACCTCAGCGAGCTGGGCGACGTCAAGCGCGCCGAGCAGCACGCCGAGCAGGCCGAGAAGGTCGCGGGCGAGCTCAAGGTCGTCGGCGACGGGTGGACGACCGTGGCCGTCCTGCCGTTCAAGCCGGAGGACCTCACGGCGGCCGGCCGGCCGGCGGCGGGCGACGGCTCCACGTCCGGCGACGGCTCGAAGGCCGACGTGGGGGCGCTGGCCGACACCGTACTGAAGTCGGCCACGCCGGTGAGCGGCACGTGGGGCTCGGGCCGGCTGATCAGGACGAAGCTCGTCACCGTCCTGCTGACCGACGACGGCCGCCTGCTGGTCGGCGCGGTCACCCCGGAGGAGATCACCCAGGCGGCGGGCGTCAGGTGACCACCGCCGTCACGCAGGAAGCGGGGGCGCCCTTCGGGGCGGCCCCGCCCTCCGGGGAGCACGCCATCGTCACGCGCGGCCTGACCAAGCGTTTCCGCGGCGGCCAGGTGGCCGTGGACGCGCTCGACCTGGCGGTGCCGCGCGGCTCGGTCTTCGGCTTCCTCGGGCCCAACGGCTCGGGCAAGACCACGACCATCCGCATGCTGCTGGGCCTCATCGCGCCCACCGAGGGGGAGCACTCCCTGCTCGGGCTGCCGCTGCCGCGGGCGCTGCCCCGGGTGGGGGCGGTGGTGGAGGGGCCGGCGTTCTACCCGTACCTGTCGGGCGAGGCCAACCTGATGCGCTTCGACGCCGCCGACCCCACCGCCGTGCGCCGCACCGCGCGGGCGCGCGTCGCCGCCGCGCTCGACCGGGTGGGCCTGTCGGCCGCGGCCGGCAAGCGCTACCGCAACTACTCGCTCGGCATGCGCCAGCGGCTGGCCATCGCCGCCGCGCTGCTCGGCCCGCGCGAGCTGCTGGTCCTGGACGAGCCGACCAACGGCCTCGACCCGCAGGGCACCCGCGAGGTGCGCACGCTGGTCAAGGACATCGCCGCCGGCGGCACCACCGTCTTCGTCTCCTCGCACCTGCTGGCCGAGGTCGAGCAGATGTGCACGCACGCCGCCATCATGCGGACCGGCAAGCTGGCCGCCCAGGGCACGATCGCCTCGCTGAACGGCGGCCTGGCCACGCGCGTCCGGGTCGAGACGCCCGACGTGGCCGACGCCGCGCGGGTGCTCGGCGGGCTGGGACTGGCCGACGTGCGGCGCGGCGACGCCGACGTGACGGCCGAGCTGGGCGGCCACGCGCCGGAGCGGATCAACGCCGCGCTGGTCGGCGAAGGGGTCGCCGTACGGGGGCTGGCCGTGCTGCGGCCGAGCCTGGAGGACGTGTTCGTCGGACTGACGGGGGAGGGCTTCGATGTCGACGGCTGACACCTCGGCGCCGGACGCTGAGACACACGCGACACAGACGCGGGACGGCCGGTCCGGTGGGCGCATGCCCGGCCTGGTGCCGGTGACCGAGACGCTGCGCACCGCGGAGCGGCGCACCCCGGAGCCGGCCCGAGAGGCCGCGGCCGTCCCCGCGCCGGACGCCGGGACGGACGCCGCCGGCGGCCCGCGGCGGGCCAGGTGGGCGTTCTGGCGGCTGCTCGGCTCGGAGCTGGGCCTGACCTTCCGCCGGCCGCGCAACCTGGTGATGCTGGCCGTGCTCGCCTCCGTGCCGGCCGTCCTCGGCCTCGCCCTGCGCGCGTTCGGCGGCGGCGACCGCGACGGGATGGGCGGGTTCATCCAGAGCGTGGCGGGCAACAGCCTCATGCTCACGTTCGTCGCGTTCTCGTTCCTCGTGCTGCTGCTGATGCCGGTCGCCGTCAGCGTGGTCGCCGGCGACTCGGTGGCCGGGGAGGCGGGCGGCGGCACCCTGCGCTACCTGCTGGCCGCGCCCGCGGGACGCACCCGCCTGCTGGCCGTCAAATACCTCAACGCGGTCGTCTTCGCCTACGCCGTCACGGCGGTGGTGGCGCTGTCGGCGCTGGTCACCGGGCTGATCCTGTTCCCGGCCGGGCCGGTGACGCTGCTGTCGGGCACGACGATCTCCATGGGCGAGGGGCTGCTGCGCATCCTCATCGCCGTCGGCTACGTCGGGGCCGGCATGGCGGCGCTGGCGGCCGTCGCGCTGGCGCTGTCGACGTTCACCGAGGTGTCCATCGGGGCGGTGGCCGCCACGCTCGTGCTGGTGGTCGTCTGCCAGGTGCTGCGGGCCTTCCCCGAGCTGAGCGCGGTGACGCCCTACCTGCTGCCGACCAGGTTCACCAACTTCGACGCGGTGCTGCGCAGCCCGATGGACCTGACGGCGCTGCGGGACGGGCTGCTGGCCTTCGGCGCCTACATCGTGCTGTTCTGCTCGATCGCGTGGGCGCGCTTCTCCGGCAAGGACATCACGTCCTGACCGGGCGGCGCGTCCCCGGCCGGGCGAGGTGCCCGGCCGGGGACGCTGCGTCGCGCGGGTCAGGGTCGCGCGGGTCAGGCCGCCCGGCGGCGCAGGCCCAGGGCGCCGACGACGACGCCGATGACGCCGACGACCAGCCCGGCGCCGCCCAGCAGGCGGGCCGTGCCGTCGGCGGAGCTGGCCGAGGAGGCCGCCACCGGCGCCACCGACGGGCCCGTGGCGGCGGCCGGAGCGGCCGAGGCCGACGCGCTCGCGGCGGAGTGGTGGTCGTCGTCGCCGGAGGCCGGGACGAGCTTCAGCGTGGGCGCCGGGTGCTCGGCCTCGGTGCCGTCGGACTTGGGCGCGTCGGCCCAGTCGACCACCTCGCCGCCGGAGTACGTCTGCTTCGTCGGGAACGTCAGCGAGTCGACGTCCTTGGGCAACTGGCCCATGGACACCTCGAACTCCTGGAACTCACCCGGGTTGATCTTGCCGCCGGACCACACGACCGTGGTGACGGCCTCCTCCAGGTCGCCGTACTCCGTCTTGACCGGCTTGGGCAGCTTGCCCTGGGTGACCTTGACGTCCCAGCCCGGCACGGGCTTGACCGACACGAACGCCAGCGGATGGTCGGTGGGGAAGCTGACCTGGACCTTGGTCGTGGCGGCGTTGTCACGCTCGTTGGGCACCCGGAAGGCGACCTTGGTGAACCCGCCCTGCTCGGCGGTGCCCGGGTTGATGGAGACGTGGGCCAGCGCGGGCAGCGCCAGACCGGCGGTGAGGGCGGTGGCGGCGGCGAGCACGGTCGCCGCGCGACGGACGAAGGACATGGCGGAACTCCACTTCGGAAAACGACAGGGGGTCTACGGGTGTCAGCAGGTCAGGCGGGAAGTGGAGGACCACGCCTGGCCACCCGGTGCCGGAACCCCGGCTGCGGGGGGACCACCCTGGTGTGCACGACCGGAACGCCCGGCCGCACCGCGGGCACGACCGCGAGCAGCGGCGCCACGAGCCGCAGCCCCAGCCGGCGCAGCAGCGACCACAGCACGATCTCGCCGCGCGACAGCCACCAGCCGGTCATCAGGGTCGCCGTGAGGTGCGCGAGCAGCATGCCCGCGTTGACGGCCAGCCCCTGGCCGTGGCCGTGCTCGAAGACGTAGGAGGACGGGCTGCCGCCCGCGAACAGCTCGTGCAGGCCGAACTGCGCCACCCCCAGCACGACGTTGATCAGCGGCGCCGAGCGTTCCCTGCCGGACAGCGCCAGCCCCAGGCCGGACACCGCCAGCAGGCCCAGCGCCGCCGCCCACGGCCCCGGACGCCCCCCGCCGCCCGCCACGTGGGCGAGGGCAGCGAGGGTCACGCAGACGGCGGCGAAGGCGGCCGTCCGCGCGAGCCGGAGGGGAAGACGCGCACGCATGTGTGCCACATGGTCTCACGAGGGTCCGTCGCATGAGACCCCTAACTTCCGAGCGGGCTGATGCCTGGTCCGGAAATGGCATTTGTCGCTAGGGTCGTGCCGAGCGCGTTGACCTTCGCGTTGACATTTGAGGTGAGAACGTTGCGGCACTTAGCAGGATTGCTCATCGGCGTCGTGGTCACGGCGGCCGTCCTCGGGGGTGGCGGATGGGCCGTGCAGCAGGCCCTCGCCAGTGCGGCGATCACCCCGCCGCCGCCCGACAACCAGAAGATGTGGATCGCCCTCGGCGCCATGGCCGCGGTCGGCCTGGTCGTCGGCCTCGTCGTGGCCGGCCGGATCTCGCCACTGGCCACGTTCGTGCCCTCGATGGTGCTGCTGGCCTGGACCGTCGTCTACGCCCTCGACACCGGCAGGGCGCTGTCCCTCGTCCCCGACCAGGCGTCGGTCCACCAGATCGTCCTGGACGCCGGCGCGGGCGACAAGACCCTGCTCACCACGGGCGTGCTGGCCCTGCTGGGCGTGGTCCTGTTCATCCCCGTGCTGATGCCCTCCCGCTGGTCGCGTCCGCACGACGACCTCGACGACGACGACTACGAGACCACGCGGGAGGGCGGTTACTACTGAGTGCCGGTGTAGAGCCTGGTCACCACGTCCTCGATGGTGGCCTGCTCCGGCGCCGTGGCCATGAGCTCGGCGAGCGTCCCGTCGAAGGCCAGCCGGCCGTGGTCGATCAGCATGATCCGGCGGCACAGGCGCTCGATGTCGCCGAGGTCGTGCGTGGTCAGCAGCACGGTCGTGCCGCGTTCGGCGTTCTGCCGCTTCAGGAAGCCGCGGATGCTCGCCTTGCTGACCACGTCGAGGCCGATGGTCGGCTCGTCCAGCACCAGCACGTCGGGCGCGTGCAGCAGCGCCGCGGCCAGGTCGCCGCGCATGCGCTGCCCCAGGCTGAGCTGACGCACCGGGGTGCGCAGGAAGGGGCCGAGGTCGAGGGTCTCGGTCAGCTCGGCCAGCCGGATCCGGAAGGTTCCACGATCTACTTTGTAAAGGTGCCGGATCAGTTCGAAGCTGTCCTTGAGCGGCAGGTCCCACCACAGGGTCGTCCGCTGGCCGAACACCACGCCGATGCGCCGGGCGAGCGTGGTGCGCCGGCGCGAGGGGTCGAGCCCGGCCACCCGCACCGAGCCGGTGGTGGGGGTGAGGATGCCGCACAACATCTTGATCGTGGTGGACTTGCCCGCGCCGTTGGGCCCGAGGTATCCGACGAACTCGCCGGCCGGCACGCTGAACGACAGATCGCGTACGGCGTGCACGACAGCGCGTCTGACCTTGAACGAGCGTCCTGCCTCGCGCAGCTCGATCATCGCTAACTCCCCGTCGATCGGTAGTGCCTGATGCCCTGCCGCCAGGCCGCCGCGGCGGCCAGGGCGAGGACCAGCGCGGCGGCCGGTCCGAGGAAGCGCATGAACCCGGGCGTGCCGAACGGGTCGTCCCGGCCCAGGACGTAGAGGCCGGGCTGCCAGTTGACGAAGGCCAGGGGCAGCGCGTACGTGACGCCGCGGACCAGGTCGCGGGCGTAGATGCTGAGGGGGTACTGGCTGAGCTGGTGGGTGCCGTAGGTGAAGGTGTTGACCACCTCCGGGGCGTCGGTCAGCGCGAACTGCAGCGCGCCGGCGAGCGTCCAGAGCGCGGTGAAGATGACGACGCCGGTGACGATCATGACGGGGATCATCCAGGCGCGCCGCCAGTCGAGGCCGAGCGCGGCGACGGCGTAGGCGAGCACGGCCACGGCCTGGACGACGCGGCCGATCCTGGTGGGTGCGAAGCGGTCGGCGGCGATCTGGATCCAGGCGGCGGCCGGGCGGATGAGGATCGTGTCGAGCGTGCCGGCCTTGATGTGCTGGCTGATGCGGTCGAGGTTGCTGACGAAGGTGTCGCACACGGTGAAGGAGACGGCGCAGGCGCCGTACAGGAACAGCACCTCCTCGCGGGTGAAGCCGGCCAGGGTGGTGGTGTTGGCGAAGACGACGAGGATGGCCGCGACGTCGATCGCCCCCGTGACCAGGCCGAACACGACCATCAGGGCGAAGGAGAGTCGGTAGGCGGCCGCGGCGCGGGTCCAGGTCCAGGCCAGCAGGAAGTACGTTCTAACCACCCTGGATCACCACCTTGTGGCGGACGGCGCGGGTGGCCAGCAGGCCGAGGGCGAACAGCGTCGCCGCCCAGAACGTCTGGAGGGCGAGCGTCTGCCCGACGGGGGCCTTGCCGAGGTAGAGGTCGGCGGGCGCCTGGACCATGGAGGCCCACGGCAGGGCTCTGACCACCTCGCCCAGCGGGCCGGGGAACAGGTGGAGGGGAAGCATCATGCCGCTGAAGAACGTCGTCAGGACCAGGGACACGACGGCCACGCCGCGGTCGTCGGCGAGCCAGCAGACCGACAGCGCGACGAGGTAGCGCCAGCCGAAGCTGATGAGCACGCCGACGAGGCAGCCGGTCAGGGCCGCCGCCCATCCGGCCGGGGAGGCGGGGGTGGTGATGCCGAACAGGGCCGCGCCGAGCAGCAGCGGCGGGAGGCTGCGCACCAGCAGCAGGTACGCGGCCCGGCCCAGGTCCTCGGCCAGCGACCAGAGCTGGAGCGAGGCGGGGCGGACGAGGTCGAGCGCGATGTCGCCGCTGCGGATGCGCTCGGGGATGGGCAGGCCGCCGCCGAACAGCATCATCGGGCCGATGAGGGCCTGGGTGACGAAGCAGTAGGTGACGGCGTCGGTGACGTCGTAGCCGGCCAGGCCGGGGCGGGCCTGCCACAGGGCGATGAGGACGTAGGCGCGCAGGACGCCGAACACGCTGTTGGTGAACGCGCCGGCGAGCGCGGCCCAGACGTAGACAGCGTGTTTGTGGAAGCCGTACCGGACGAGGCGGGCGTAGAGGGGAATGGTGGCTCACCTCCCGAGAGTGAGGACACGGTCACGCGCCGTGCCGGGGGTCGGGCACGGGTCTGCCTTGGCGGAAGCCTGGAATTATCCGCCGGTGGGTCAGCGGTCCGCAACGCGATAAACGAAGCGCAGGCCCGACCAGGTCTCGTCGATCGCCGCGACCTTGTTGTCGACCAGCCCGGCGGCCAGGCCGAAGTCGCGGACGAGGCGGTCGGACAGGTCGGTGGGGAGGCCGGAGGCGGGTTTGATCCGGCAGATCCACAGGCCGCCGTCCCTGGCCAGCGCGGCCTTGGCCGGGGGGAACGCGCGGTGCAGGGTGGCGGCGTCGGGGCAGAAGAGCAGGACGACGTCGTACGCGGAAGGTGCGCCGGTGGGCGGGCCCTGGTCGCGGTGCACGGTGGCGGCGGGCGGGCCCTGCTCGCGGTGCACGGTGGCGGCGGGTTCGCCGAGGTCGAGGCCGGCGGGGGCGGCGAGGGCCAGAACCTGGTGTCCCGGCTTGATGCCGAGCTTGCGGGGGAGCGGAGTCCCCGAATATCCCGCCATATCCCCAGAGTCGCACAAGGCCGGAATATTCGCGTCGGGGACGAGATCCTTACTGGCCGGTAGAGCCCTGGCGTTCCGGGCAGAAAAGGGGTGGAGGACCGTCATGCGCATCAACAAGGACGTGGCACCCGACTACCCCTTGAGCTGGCAGGCCAGGGCCCTGACCTCGGTCATGTGGGGCACCCTGAAGCCCGCCTCCTCGGTGCTGATGCGTCATCCGCTGGCCCTGATCGGCGCGGCCCGCCTGGGCGAGCTGGCGCAGCTGATGCCGGTGCGCCTGCCCGAGCACGCCGTCGTCGCGCCCGCCGAAGGGCCGGACTGCGGCGGCGAGTGGGTCCGCGCCGGCCGGGTGGACGAGCGCAAGGCGCTGCTCTACTTCCACGGCGGCGGCTACTTCTCGTGCTCGCCGCGTACCCACCGGCCCATCACCTGGCGGCTGTCGGCCGTGGCCCGGCGGCCGGTGCTCGCGCTGGACTACCGGCAGGGGCCGGTGCACCCGCTGGCCGACTCCCTGGCCGACGCGCTGGACGCCTACGAGTGCCTGATGCGCAACGGGCACGCCCCCGAGGACATCGTCATCGCCGGGGACTCGGCGGGCGGGCACCTGACGCTGGCCACCCTGCTGGCGCTGCGCGACCGCGGCCTGCCGACGCCCGCCGCCGCGATCTGCCTGTCGCCGTGGACGGACCTGACCGACATCCCGCGCCGCGCCAACCGCTGGCACGACCCCATGTTGCCGGCGGGCCGGGTGCGCTGGCTGGCCCGCCACTGGACCTGCGGGCTCGATCCGTGGGACCCGCTCGTCTCGCCGGTGCACGGCGACTTCACCGGCCTGCCGCCGCTGATGATCGTCACCGGGTCCACGGAGGTGCTGCGGGACGAGGCCCGCCGGGTGGCCGAGCGGGCCCGGGAGGCGGGGGTGCCGGTGCGGTACGAGGAGTGGCGGCGCATGCCGCACGCGTTCCCGATCCTGGCCGACGTGCTGCCGGAGGCGCGGCTGGCCTTCCGGCACATGTCGGCGTTCCTGGAGGCGGTGGCGGCCCGTGCGGCGGGGGATTCGGCGGCGGCCTGACTGGGTCTGCCGCGTCAGGGTAGCTTGAGCTGATATTTCACAGTTTGGGGTTGCGCGCGGAGGAAGGCGTCGAAGCGTTGCGGTGGCCATGCGCGTCAATCCCGCTGTAAGGTTAGGTATACCTAACTAACATATGGGGGCTGAAGTGATGGCTGACAAGCCCACGGACCACCATCGGGGCGTCGTCCTGCGGACCGAGCGGCTCTCCCCGCACATGATCCGCATCGTGGTCGGCGGCGACGGCCTGCGCGACTTCGCCTGCCGCGGCCTCACCGACCATTACGTGAAGCTCGTCTTCCCGCACGAGGGCGTGGACTACCCCGAGCCCTTCAGCGTCAAGCATGTGCGCGAGACCATGCCGCGCGAGCTCTGGCCGCGCCTGCGCACCTACACCGTGCGCGCCTGGGACCCCGACGCCCTCGAGCTGACCCTCGACTTCGTCCACCACGGACACAAGGGCTTGGCCGGGCCGTGGGCCGCCGCGGCCAAGCCCGGCGACGTCGTGCTGATGCTGGGCCCCGGCGGTGGCTACGCCCCCGACCCCGAGGCCGCCTGGCACCTGCTGGTGGGCGACGAGAGCGCGCTGCCGGCCATCGCCGCCTCCCTGGAGGCGCTGCCCGACGGCGCCCTGGCCCACGTCCTGCTGGAGGTGGACGGCCCCGGGGACGAGCTGAAGCTCGGCACGGCCGCCGACGCGCGGATCACCTGGCTGTACCGGGGCGCGCGGCCCGTCGGCCAGGCGCTGGTGGAGGCGGTGCGCGCGCTGGAGTTCCCCGAGGGGGACGTGCACGCGTTCGTCCACGGCGAGGCCGGTTTCGTCAAGGAGCTCCGCCGCCACCTGCGGCTGGAGCGGGGCGTGCCGATGGAGCGGCTGTCCATCTCCGGCTACTGGCGCATCGGCGTCGACGACGAGGGCTGGCGGGCGGTCAAGAACGACTGGAACCGCGAGGTCGAGGCCGACGAGGCCCGCGCCCTGGCGTCCTGACCCCTCTTCCGGACGAAAGCCCGCCAACCACAACAAGTCACTTGAGAACGTTCCATCCCAGCACTTACTAACCTCCCGGGCATGAACGCCTTACCTCCGATACCCCTTGCGCAAGACATGCGGAAAGGGCCCCCGGATGCCGCCACAGTGTGCCTTGCCGTGTCCCCCACAGGAGAGGCGAGACCCGGATGGCGCGTGGTGCGAGCGACATGCCTCCTGGCGTGCGACCGCTTACGGTGGGCGACCCGGTCGTCATCGGCCGGTACCTTCTCCTCGGCCGCCTGGGGACGGGCGGGATGGGAGTGGTGTACCTGGCCGAACACCCGCAAGGCGGCCTGGTGGCGCTCAAGACGCCGCACGCGGTACATCTCCACGATGCCACGTTGCGGGCGCGTTTCGCCGAGGAAGTGGCTTTCTCGCGCAGATTGGTACCCTTCTGCACCGCCGCCGTCATCGAGGACGGCGTCGAGGACGGCCGTCCGTACCTGGTCACCGAGTACATTCCGGGCCCCGCGCTGTCCCAGGTGGTCAAGGCCGGGGGAGCGCTCACGCCCGACCTCGCCTACGGCGTGGCGCTCGGCGTGGCCGCCGCGCTCGTCGCCGTGCACGAGGCCGGTCTGGTGCACCGCGACCTCAAGCCCGGCAACGTGCTGCTGTCGCCCGCGGGGCCGCGGGTCATCGACTTCGGCATCGCCCGCGACGTGGACACCCTCGACGCCCACACCCAGGCCGGCCAGGTCATGGGCAGCCCCGGCTGGGTGGCGCCCGAGCGGCTGACCGGCGGCCCCGCCCTGCCCGCCTCGGACGTGTTCGCGTGGGGCTGCCTGGTGGCCTACGCCGCGAGCGGGCACCACCCGTTCGGCGGCGGCGAGGCGGACGTGCTGACCCGGCGCATCCTGTTCGACCCGCCGCGTCTCGACGGCGTGCCCGTCCTGCTGCGCCCGGCCGTGGAGGCGGCGCTGGCCAAGGACCCGGGCTCCCGTCCCGGTGCGGCCGGTCTGCTGCGGGCGCTGCTGGCGTCCGGGGGCGTGGGCGATCCGTGGGACCTGCGCCGGGCGGTCTCCGACGTGCTGGACGGGAGCTGGGCCGAGGTACCGTACCCGGCGGGCGGCGGGGCGGGCCGCCCGGTCACACCGGCGGCGGAACCGGCCGGGTCCGAGCGCAGGAGCAGGCGCAGGAGCAGGGCGAAGGCCGGGGCGCACCTGTCGCACGCCGGCTTCGCCGCGCTGGCCACGGTCTCGATCGCGGCGGTCACCGTGATCGCGGCCGCCGGCGGGGACACCCTGAGCCTCGGCGGCGGCTCGCTGCTGCCCGCGCCCGCGGTCGTGCAGCCGCAGGACGGCGCCCGCACGAGCGAGCGGCCTGCGGGGACCGCCGACGGCGTCCGGCCGTCCGTCCACGTGGCGCCGCCGGCGAGCGCGGCGAGCGCGCCGAGCGCGGTCACGCCGGCGGTGTCCGGCACGCGTTCCCGCACGCCGGGCGGGCACGTCGCGGGCCTCACCGCCGAACCCGACCGGTGGTCCGACGACTTCCGCCGGTCCCGTCCGTCCCGTCCCGCCCGCCCGTCCGGCACGTCGGGGCCGGGCGAACTGGGCGATCCGGACGGGGAGGAGCGGGGTCCGTGCGCCGGTCCGGCAGGTCGCCGCCGCGGGGGCGGGGGCCGCCGCGACTGCCCGCGGCCCTCGGGCTCGATCAGCACGATCCCCCAGGACGGCCCCGGCGAGTCGCCCGGCCCCACCGTCTCGGGCCCGGCCACCCCGACGGCCACCGGAGCGTCCTGACGGCGCATGCCTCATGATCGAGGTGAGCGGGGGACGCGTGGTCACCCTCCCGCACCCGAGAGCGAGGCCGTACATGAGCTACTACGACATTGAGGGCAACCCCATCAGCCCGGCGCGGGCGCAGGAGCTGCTGGCCGACCGCGCCCGGCGCACGATCGGCGACGACCGCGTCGGCACCGCCGCGGGAACGTTCCGCATCCGCACCCTGCACCTGGTGCTCGACCAGGCCGACGGCGGGACCGTGCCGCTGCTGTTCGAGTCGACCGTGCGCCTGTCGCCGCCCGGCGCCGATCCGGGGACGGGCGGCGAGGAGGTGCTCAGCCTGCACTGGTCCACCAGGCAGCAGGCCGAGGACGCGCACGCCCAGCTCGTCCGCGACATCACCGAGCGGCAGGACCTGCCGTCGTGGGCCCGGGAGGGCGGCTGAGCGCGCGGCGGGCGTCGAAGGGGCGGAAAAAGGGGCCGCGCCGGGCTGGGGGAGCCGGCGCGGCCCTTCGCCGGGGGAACCGTCCCATGCCCTGGAGGTGGCCGGCGAGATCAGGAGATCAGTGGTGGAACTGCTCCTCCTCGGTGGAGCCCTTGAGCGCGGTCGTCGAGGAGTCGGGCGCGACGGCCGTGCTGACCAGGTCGAAGTAGCCGGTGCCGACCTCGCGCTGGTGCCTGGTCGCGGTGTATCCGCGCGACTCGGCGGCGAACTCGGCCTCCTGGAGCTCGACGTAGGCCGTCATGCCGTCGGTGGCGTAGCCCTGGGCGAGGTCGAACATCGAGTAGTTCAGCGAGTGGAACCCGGCCAGCGTGATGAACTGGAACTTGTACCCCATGTGCCCCAGCTCGCGCTGGAACTTGGCGATCGTGGAGTCGTCCAGGTGCGCCTTCCAGTTGAACGACGGCGAGCAGTTGTAGGCGAGCATCTGGTCCGGGTAGCGGGCCTTGATCGCCTCGGCGAACTCGCGGGCCACGTCCAGGTCCGGCGTGCCGGTCTCCATCCACAGCAGGTCGGAGTAAGGGGCGTAGGCCAGGCCGCGGGCGATGCAGGAGTCCACGCCGTTGCGCACCCGGTAGAAGCCCTCGGCGGTGCGCTCGCCGGTGGTGAAGGCCTGGTCGCGCGGGTCCACGTCACTGGTCAGGAGCGTCGCGGCCTGTGCGTCGGTCCGCGCGACGATCAGTGAGGGGACGCCGCACACGTCGGCGGCCAGCCGCGCGGCGTTGAGCGTCTTGATGTGCTGGCCGGTCGGGATCAGCACCTTGCCGCCCAGGTGGCCGCACTTCTTCTCGGAGGCGAGCTGGTCCTCCCAGTGCACGCCCGCGGCGCCGGCCGCGATCATGCCCTTCATCAGCTCGAACGCGTTCAGCACGCCGCCGAACCCGGCCTCGGCGTCGGCCACGATCGGCGCCAGCCAGTGCGGCGCGTCCGGCACGCCCTCCGACCAGGTGATCTGGTCGGCGCGCAGCAGCGCGTTGTTGATGCGGCGCACGACGGCGGGCACGGAGTTGGCCGGGTAGAGGCTCTGGTCCGGGTAGGTCTGGCCGCCGAGGTTGGCGTCCGCGGCCACCTGCCAGCCGGACAGGTAGATCGCCTTCAGCCCGGCCTTCACCTGCTGGACGGCCTGGTTGCCGGTCAGCGCGCCGAGGGCGTTGACGTAGTCCTCGGTGTGCAGCAGGTCCCACAGGCGCTCGGCGCCGAGCCGGGCCAGCGTGTGCTCCTCCTGGACGCTTCCCCGCAACCGGATCACGTCCTGCGCGCTGTACGTGCGCTCGACGCCCGCCCAGCGAGGGTCGTTCTCCCACTTGTCCTGCAGCTGCTCCGCAGCTCCCTTGAGGCGATCGTTCATCGTTCGCTCCTTTGTCGTCCCCTGGGGCTCACGTCGATGATCTGCCCGGAGGCCGCAGGTCAATAGGCTCCAGAGCTGAGAAGAAGCGCCAAAGTTTCCAGCGCGTGCATTACTCACGGGTATTCAGATGAGAAGAAATCGCAAGTTTTCCTGTTGGCCTAGACCAATCCTCATCCCGAACCGCACGCGGCTCTCGCGTCCCGCCGCGCCGCGCCCTGGATGGCCAAAGGCTAGAAAATGGGCCGAATTTCTGTCTAAGATGCCTGTATGGCGTCCCTGCTAGGCGAAGAACCGCTGTCTTTGACGCAGGAGCTCGATCTGATCGCGTTCGGCCAGCGCCTGCGCCACCTGCGCAAACAGCGCGGCCTCACCCTTTCGGACCTGGGCTCGCGCGTCAGCAGGGCGCCCAGCCAGCTGTCGCTGCTCGAGAACGGCAAGCGCGAGCCCAAGCTCTCGCTGCTCAAGTCCCTGGCGACCGCGCTGGGCGTCCCCGTCGAGGAGCTGCTGCGCCGTCAGCCGCCCAACCGGCGCGCCCAGCTGGAGATCGCGCTGGAGGAGGCGCAGCGCGACCCCATCTACGCCGGTCTCGGCCTGCCCCGGCTCAAGGTCTCGGCGCGCGTGCCCAACGACGTCCTGGAACACCTGCTCGGCCTGTACGGCGAGCTGCGCGCCCGGCAGGCCCGCGGCACCGCCACCCCCGAGGAGGCCAGGGCCGCCAACGCCGAGCTGCGGCGCAGGCAGCGCGAGGTGGGCAACTACTTCCCCGACATCGAGAAGGCCGCCGCCGAGGCCCTCGACGCCGTCGGCTACCGCACCGGCGCCCTGTCCCAGAGCACGATCCAGGGCCTGGTCACGCACTTCGGCTACACCGTCCACACCGCCCAGGACCTGCCGCGTTCGGTGCGTTCCATCACCGACCTCCGCAACCGGCGCATCTACGTCAAACACGAGCAGCTCGGCATGCACACCCCGCGCACGATCCTGCTCCAGACGCTCGGGCACCTCGCGCTCGGCCACGGCAAACCGCGCGACTTCGCCGACTTCCTGCGCCAGCGCACCGAGGCCAACTACTTCGCCGCCGCCGTGCTCGTGCCAGAACGGGCCGCCGCCCCCTACCTCCAGGAGGCCAAGGCGGCGCGGGCGCTGTCGGTGGAGGACCTGCGGGACGTGTTCGCCGTCTCCTACGAGATGGCCGCCCACCGCTTCACCAACCTGGCCACCCACCACCTGGGCCTCGTCTGCCACTTCGTGCGCAACGACGCCGGCGGCACCATCTACAAGGCGTACGAGAACGACGGCATCGTCTTCCCCGCCGACGAGCAGGGGGCCATCGAGGGGCAACGGATGTGCCTGCAGTGGTCGGGGCGGCAGGTGTTCGCCTCGCCCGACCGGTTCTCGGTTTTCTACCAGTATTCCGACTCGCCCACCGGCACCTATTTCTGCGTCGCGCACGTCGATCCCTCGCGGGAACGGGACTTCGCGATCACGCTGGGGGTGCCGTACCGGGAGTCGCGGTGGTTCCGGGGCCGGGAGACCACCAACCGCACCAAGTCCAGCTGCCCCAACGGCGACTGCTGCCGCCGTCCGCCCGCTGAGCTGGCCGAACGCTGGGAGGGCTACGCCTGGCCGTCCGCGCGGGCCAACTCGCACATCCTGGCCGCCCTGCCGCCCGGGTCGTTCCCGGGTGTGGACGAGGCGGACGTCTATACCTTCCTGGAGCGTCACGCGACCCTCGCATAAGCTGACAAGCGGGGGAACGGGGGAGGTGTCGCACATGCTGCCTGATGTGCGGAAATGGTGGCATCGCCGAACGTCGTGCGCCGCGGACTGGCCGCTGCGCGACCTCGTGGCGGCCAAGGGAGGCACCACCGTCAGCGTGGTCCTGCCGGCCCGCGACGAACGGGAGACCGTGGGGGAGATCGTCCAGGTGATCCGGCGTGAGCTGGACGGCCTGGTGGACGAGCTCGTCGTCATCGACTCGTGCTCGGCCGACGACACCGCGCGCGTGGCGGCGCGGGCCGGGGCCGCCGTGCACGCCCAGCGCGACATCCTGCCCGACCTCGCACCGCTGGAGGGCAAGGGCGAGGCACTGTGGAAGTCGCTGGCGGTCACCTCCGGCGACGTGGTGGCCTTCGCCGACGCCGACATCAGGCACTTCCGCGCCTCGCTGGTCGCCGGGGTGCTCGGGCCGCTGCTCACCGATCCCACCGTCGCCTACGCCAAGGGCTGTTACGACCGTCCGCTGAACGGCGCGCCCAACGGCGGCGGCCGCGTCACCGAGCTGGTCGCCCGCCCGCTGCTCAACCTGCACTGGCCCGAACTGGCCGGGTTCGTGCAACCCCTCGCCGGGGAGTACGCCGGCCGCCGCTCGGCCCTGGAACGCGTGCCGTTCCTGACCGGGTACGGGGTGGAGCTCGGCCTGCTCATCGACCTGCTCGACCTGGCCGGGCTCGACGGCCTGGCCCAGGTGGACCTGGGGTCGCGCGAGCACGCCCCGCAGTCGACCGAGGCGCTCGGGGGGATGGCGGCCCAGATCATGCTGGCCGCGTGGTCGCGGCTGCGGCGCCAGGGGAAGATCGAGGCCCGTCATGCGCCGGGGGTGGAGCTGGCCCAGTTCCGGCGGTGCGAGGGCGGTCACGACGTCCTGACCCGCCAGGTCGCCATCGGCGAACGCCCGCCGATGCTCACCCTGCCCCGCCCCACCCCACCACCTCCGTGACGCTCGCGCCGCGCCCGGCGTGCCTCCGTAACGCCTCGGCCCGCCGCCGCCCCTGGCCTGCCTTCGGGGGATGATGCGCCACCGCGCCCGGCCCCCTTGGGGGCGGTTCCGTCGCTCTTGGCTCGTTCTTGGGGCGGGCCTGCGGCGTCAGCGGGTGGGCACCCCTTGAGGTGCTACTTGAGGGCCGCTGTCACGAAAGTGCTGATCTGGTCGCGGATGGCGTCGTGGTCGTCGGCGTCGTCGCCCAGCATGATCCGCCCGAGCTGCGGCATCATCGACGGGAACAGCGCGAGCCCGGTCAGCATGAACAGTGTGCGCGCCGTGGCCTTGGACGGCTCCTCACCGCGCCCCTCGGCCAGCGAGGCCGCCTTGCGCGCACACCGCTCGACCCTGGCCTCCTGGCCAGGCAGCAGCTCCTGGCCGCGGTAGTTGAGCGCCTCCCACATGAGCAGCCGGACCAGGTCGGGATGGCGCCGGTAGTAGTCGGTCAGCCGGGCCACGTAGTCGACGGGGTCGGCGCCGGGCAGGGCGATCTGGGACGTCAGGTCGTCGAGCGCCTCGTTGATGACGGCGTCGAACAACTTCTCCTTGTTGCCGAAATGCCCGTAGATGCGCTCTTTGTTGACGCCGGCACGCTCCGCGATGCGATCCACGCGCGCCCCCGCCACGCCGTACGCGGCGAACTCCTCGCGGGCGGCTTCGAGCAGGGCGGCCCGGGTGGCGGCGGTCGAGACCTTGGGTGACATGCCACCATTCTGCCACCAACAACTAGTTGGTTGAAAACCAACCAACTAGTTGACGTCCAACTGGTTGGTTGGCTACCGTCCTCTGCCATGGCACTCACGCTTCCCCGTACGCAGGCCGCTCCGGCAGTCCGTACCGATTACGCCCGCTTCGGCCGCACCCTGTTGGCGTTCACCCTCACCGCGGTCCTGTGCAGCGGTCAGTTGTACATCGTGATCCCCCTGCTGCACGACATGGCGACCGGCTGGCACGCCTCACCCGGCGGCCTGACCTGGCTGGTCACCGCGTTCGGCGCCGGCTACGGCATCGGGTTCCTGGTGTTCGGCCCCCTTTCCGACCGGTACGGCCGCCGCCGCCTGCTGCTGGCCGGTCTGCCGCTTGCCGCGTTGACCAGCGCGCTGGTGGCGTTGAGCCCGAACGTCGAGGTGGCCCTGGTGTTGCGGGCCCTGCAGGGGGTGGCCGTGGCGATGTTCCCGCCCGCCGGCATGGCCTACCTGGCCGAACGGCTTGAGCCGCGGCGCCGGGTGATCGCCATCGCCGCGGTGACCGGCGCTTTCCTGGCCTCGGCGGTGTTGTTGCAGGTCGCCGCGCAGGTGCTGGTCGAGACGATCGGCTGGCGGGGGCTGTTCCTGTTGTCGGCCGCCGGGTTCGCCCTCGCCGGGCTCGGCCTGCGCGCCGTCATGCTGCCCGACCTGCCGCGCGAGGCGGCCGGGTCGCTGCTGTCGGCCTACCGGGCGGTGCCCGGCCTGCTGTTCGACCGGGTGCTCGCGCTGCGCTACCTGGCGACGGTCATGCTGATGGCCGGGTTCGTCGCCGTCTACACCGGGCTGCAGATCTACGGCGGCACGTCCGCCGCCGACCTGCTCACATTGCGCGCCTCCGGGCTGCCCTCGATCATGCTGATGCCGGTGCTCATGCCGTGGCTGGCCCGGATCCCCACCACGGCCAGGGCCGCGGCGTTCCTGGCCGTGGGCGCGCTCGCCCTGGCGGCCGTCGCGTTCAGCGGGGCCGGCGCCCTCGTCCTGGTGCTCCTGCTGGCGGTCTACGTCGCCGCCATCACCGGTGGCCTGCCCAGCATGAACGAGGCCATCTCCGCCCAGGCCGGACCGGCCCGCGGCACGGCGCTCGCGCTGTTCTCCTTCGCCCTCGCCGTCGGGGGCAGCGTCGGCCCGCAGCTCGCGGCCGCCTTCGGCGGGTTCACCCCGCTGGTGTACGGCCTGGCGATCGGCATGGGCGTGGCCGCCCTGGCCGTGCTCGCCTCCGCCCATCGCTCCACCCGTACCGCCCACTGACCCGCTCACCCCGACCCGTCCCCAGGCCCCCTCGGACGCCGACCCGGCGCCTGATGGGGGCCGGTCTGCGCGAGGCGGTCAGCGGGTCGTGACGAGCCCGCCGAGCGACAGGTCGGGGCGGCCGACCCGCACATCGGGCAGCAGCCACGACGTGTCGATCGCCACCGTGTCGTTGAGCGCCCGCGCCAGGGGGTTGAGCGCGCCGAGCAGCGACTCGCAGCCGCCGTCCATGGAGTGGGCCAGCGAGCACAACCACATCGCGACGTCGTCGGTCTGGCCGTTGAGGTTGAACCGGGCCCGGAACGTCGCGCTCACGGGGTCGTAGGCGTTGTTCGCGTTGTTCAGGGCGAGCGGCGCGGTGTCGAGGAACGTGCCGATGGACGCGCGCTGACGTACCAGCAGGGTGGTGAGGTGGGCGAGGTCGCGGGTGTTGGCGGCGATCTCGCCCCTGTTGTCCTCGACGAAGTCGGCGACCTGCGTGAGCGTGGAGGACAGCTGGCCCAGCACCGCGCGCAGCTCCTCGCGCTCGCCGTCGAGCTGCGCCGACACGCCCGCCAGGTCCTTCATGAACGCCCGGATCCGCGCGTCGTCGCGGGCCATCGCCCCGGTGATCGTGGCCAGGTCGCGGACGGTCTGAGCCAGGTCGTCGCCGTCGCCGGCCAGCACGGAGGCCGCGTCGGACAGGCTCCGCACGGTGGCCCCCACCGTCTCGCCCTGCCCGCCGAACGTGCCCGCCGAGACCCGCAACAACCGCGCCAGCGCCCCACGCTCATCCGCCGCCACCCCATCCGCCCCCGGCCGAGACGAACCCGGCCGTGGGGAACCGGCTTGAGGCGAATCGGGCTCGGGTGAGACCGGTGGGGCGAGGGCCGCGGCGAGCTGGTCGTAGCCGCGTAACGCCTCGTCGATCTCGACCGGCGAGCGGGTCCGGCCCAGCGTGCCGCCGTCCTGCAGCACGGGCCCGCCCCGGTACGGCGGCGTGAGCTGCACGAACCGGTCGGCGATCAGCGACCGCGCCACGATGACCGCCTGCGCGGCGGCCGGGACCTTGCGCCCGGCGTCGAGCGCCAGTTCCACCCGGACCTGGGCGCCCGCCGGGCTGACCGCGGTGACCCGCCCGACCCGCACCCCGAGGACCCGCACGTCGGACCCGGGATACAGCCCCACGGCGGCGTCGAAGTAGGCGACGGCACGGACGCTCGCGACCGGTCTGAGCAGCAGATACGCCGCCCCCAGCACGAGGACGGCGAGAAGTGCGGCGAGCCGGCGGTCCATCGGCCTTCCTCGATCGACATGGGCGTACGGTGACCAGAACATTACCGTGAGTCGCCAGGCCGTCGCACCTTCCGGCCGAGCCCTACTCGCCGGTAGGGTGTTACCGACGGTAACAATGGAACGGCCAGGGAGTGGACGCGATGACCGGGTTCTGTCCGGAGCTCAGTGACGACGTGATCGAGGTGCGTGACTGGGTCCACGCGTTCGCCCGCGACGTGATCCGCCCCGCGGGCGCCGAATGGGACGAACGCGAGCAGACCCCCTGGCCCGTGATCCAGGAGGCCGCCAAGATCGGCCTGTACTCGCTGGACTTCTTCGCCACCCAGTGGTTCGAGCAGAGCGGCCTGGCCCTGCCGGTGGCGTTCGAGGAGATCTTCTGGGGGGACGCCGGCATCGGCCTGTCCATCGTCGGCACCGGCCTGGCCGCCGCCGCGCTGTCCGCGAACGGCACCCCGGAGCAGCTGGGGGAGTGGCTGCCGCAGATGTTCGGCACGGAGAACGACGTCAAGCTGGGCGCCTTCTGCGCCTCCGAGCCCGACGCCGGCTCCGACATCGGCGCCATCCGCACCCGCGCCGTGCACGACAACGGCGACTGGGTGCTGAACGGCGTCAAGACCTGGGCCACGAACGGCGGCATCGCCGACGTGCACGTGGTCGTCGCGTCGGTGGACCCGTCCCTGGGCACCCGGGGGCAGGCCAGCTTCGTCGTCCCGCCCGGCACGCCGGGCCTGTCGATGGGGCAGAAGTTCCGCAAGCACGGCATCCGCGCCTCGCACACCGCCGAGGTGATCCTTGAGGACGTGCGCGTGCCGGGCTCGTGCCTGCTGGGCGGCAAGGAGAAGCTGGACGCCCGCCTGGCCAGGGTCCGCAACGGCGAACGCACCGGCGAGCAGGCCGCGATGCGCACGTTCGAGACCACCCGCCCGTCGGTCGCCGCGATGGCCGTCGGCATCGCCCGCGCGGGCTTCGAGTACGCCAGGGACTACGCCCGCGAACGCGAGCAGTTCGGCCGCAGGATCGGCGACAATCAGGCGATCGCGTTCCTGCTCGCCGACATGGCGACCCGCGTCGACGTGGCCCGCCTGCTGACCTGGCGCGCCGCCTGGATGGCCCGCAACGGCAAGCCGTTCGAGCAGGCCGAGGGCTCGATGTCGAAGCTGGTGGCGGGCGAGACGGCGGTGTGGGTGACCGAACAGGCGATCCAGATCCTCGGCGGCGCCGGCTACACCAGGGAACACCCGGTGGAACGTTTCCACCGCGACGCCAAGATCTATACGATTTTCGAGGGGACGAGCGAAATTCAGCGGCTCATCATCGGCCGTGCGGTGACCGGCCTGCCCGTGCGCTGAGGAACGTCCGCTGAAGAATGGTCGTGGGGGTGGCGTGACTCCGGGGCGGTCATCGCCACCCATCTTCAGCTCGAATTCGCCATTCGCGTCGCGGGACGCGGCGATTACTTGAGGAACTGGAAGATGAACGGCGCGACCAGCCCGATCAGGGCCAGCGCCTCGGTGAGGACGAAACCGAGCAGGATGTTCTGGCGGATCAGCGGATACGCCTCGGGCTGGCGGGCGATGGCCTGGACGCCCTGGCCGAAGATGATGCCGACGCCCACGCCGGGGCCGATCGCGGCCAGACCGTAACCGATGGCGGTGATGTTGCCGGAGACTTGAGCGAGTACGTGCATTGCGCCGCCTTTCTGGCGTCCGGTGAAGCAGTGAATCGCTGGTCTGCTTGCATTCCAACCCGTGGACGCGAGAAAGAAAATATGGCGTTTCTCTAATTTCTCCGCAAAATGCTCGTTGATCAGCGTACTGGACAAATCGATCTACATGGAGAACGCGTGAGCGGATCCTTCCGTGCGCCCGGCGCGGGCGCACGGAAGGGCCGGGGTCAGCGGGCGTCCCTGCCTTCGATGGTCGCCTTGAGGGTGTTCGTGGCGGTTCGGGCCTTGGCGGCCGGCCGGGCGGCGTCGGGGCCGGGCAGGTCGCGGCTGTAGGCGTAGACGACGGCCGCCGTCGCGACCGCGCCGGTGTTCAGCGCGAGTGCCTTGTCGTTGATGTTGGCGATGGTGTCGCAGGCCTGGTGGTAGCAGGGGTCGTAGGGCTGTCCTGCGGTGCCGCCGAAGATCGCGGCCTCCTCGGGCGTCTTGATGCCCTCGGCGCCGGTGAACACGCCGCCGGAGGGGATGCCGGCCTCGATGAACGGGCCGTAGTCGGAGCGGCCGTCGAAGTCGGTGCCGTTGTGTCCCTGGTGCAGCAGGTCGAAGTACTTCTCGTAGAGCTTCTCGATCTCGTCGGACCCGGGCGGGCCGGCGGGGGCGCCGACGCCGTCGGAGTCGTCGCCGTCGTAGATCTTGAAGGCGTAGTTGGTGGAGCCGAGCATGTCGTAGTCGAGGAAGAGCTTGATCTTCGACAGCTCGGCCGCGGGCAGGGTCTCCACGTAGTGGATCGAGCCGAGCAGGCCCAGCTCCTCGGCGCTCCACCAGGCGAAGCGCAGCCGGTTGCGGGTCGGGATCTTGCCCAGGGCCTCGGCGACGGCGAGCGTGGCGGCGGTGCCGGAGCCGTCGTCGTTGATGCCGGGCCCGGCCGGGACGGAGTCGAGGTGGGCGCCGGACATGACCACCTTGTTCGGGTCGCCCCACTTGGAGTCGGCGATGACGTTGTAGGTGGTGCGCATCTCGCTGACGGTGTCGGTCTTGATGTGGATCACGCCGCCGGTTGTTGCCAGTTCCTGGCCGACGGCGAAGCTGGTGCCCAGCACGGGGATGGTGACCGGCGTGCCGAGGTTCCCGCGCAGGGTCGCGGTGCGGCCCGGCTGGCCCTCGTTGAAGACGATCACCGCCACGGCCCCCGCGGCCTTGGCGTTGTTGGCCTTGACGACGAAGTCACAGGTGCCGCGTTGCAGCAGCGCGATGTTGCCGGGCGTGAACCCGGCGAAGTCGGCCGCCTCGCACCCGGAGTTGGACGTGCTCGGCGTCGGGCCGGGCGGCAGGACGAGGTCCACGTTCTGCAGCGACGCGGTGACCTCGCCGGACCCGGAGTACGTCATGGTGGCGAACTCGCCGACGGAGGAGCCGTCGGGCGGGGTCGGGGTGAAGACCCGCGGGCTGGGGGAGACGCGCTCCATCAGCGCCGTGGACTTCTCCTCGAAGTAGGCGATGTCGAACGGCTGGAGGGTGACGTGGTAACCGGCCTTCTTGAGCTTGGCCGCGACGTAGTCGCGCGAGGCCAGGTGGCCGCTGGTGCCGGCGGCGCGGTTGCCGTTGTTGGCGTCGGCGATGCTCTGTAACGCCTGAAGGTGTTTCTTCACCGCCGGCGCGGTGACCGAGTCGATCAGCTTCTTCTCGGCCGGGGCAGGCGTGGGGTCCGCCTGCGCCGCGGTCGGAAGGAGAGCCAGAGGCAGGGACAGTGCCGCGGCCGTCGCAAGGACGCGGAAGGTGCCTCTGCGCAGGGTGATGCGCATACGAGCTCCTCGAACTGAGATGAAACAGGTGTCTTTCCTGATTCAGCGGCCCAGGAGAATACATAAGCCGACAAATCCACCCATGGGAAGAATTTGAGTCGTCCGATGTCGGACAAGTGCATCGTGGGGACGAGGCGGGGGCGGCCCCCGCCCGCTACCAGCCCAGTTCGTCGCAGCCCTGGTGGTCGACCGGCTCCACCTGCAACGTGGCGTGCGCGATGTGGTGGCGCCGGCGCAGTACGTCGCGGGCCCGGTCCAGGACGGCGTGGTTGTCGCCCGGTTCGGTGGTGACCAGGTGCGCGGTGGCCACGTTCATGCCGGAGGTGAGCGTCCACAGGTGCAGGTCGTGCACGTCGTGCACGCCGTCGATGGCGGCCAGGTCGGCGGCCACGGCGGCGGCGTCGATGCCCTCGGGCACGTGCTGCCCCAGGACGGCGAAGACCTGCCGCCCCAGCGACACCGCCCGGACGGCCACGAACACCCCGATGGCCAGCGCGACGACGGTGTCCCAGAACGCCTGCCCGGTCGTGGCCACCAGCCAGCCGGCCACGATGACGCCGACCGAGCCGGCGGTGTCGGCCACGACCTCCAGGTAGGCGCCCTTGACGTTGAGGCTCTCGCGCGCGCCCGAGCGCAGCAGGAGCAGGGCCACGAGGTTCACCACGAGGCCGAAGGCGCCGACGACGAGCATCGGGCCGGAGGAGACCGCGGCGTTCCCGCCGATGCGGCCGATCGCCTCGATCACGACGTACAGGGCGACGCCGAGCATCAGCACGACGGCCAGCAGGGACGCGAACACCTCGGCCCGGTAGGAGCCGTAGCTGCGCCGGCCGGTGGTGTCGGGGCGAGCGGCGATCCTGGTGGCGACCAGCGCCGCGCCGAGCGTGACGACGTCGGCGGCCATGTGCCCGGCGTCCGACATCAGGGCCAGCGACCTGGAGTAGAGACCGTAGGCCAGCTCGACCAGGAAGAACGCGCCGATCAGGACGAACGAGACCGCCAGCCGCCAGCGGTGCCGGGCCCCGGCGTGCCCATGCCCGTGACCGTGCCCGTGACCTACGCCCATCAGCGTTCGCCCTCCCGCTCCGGGTGGATGGCCTCGGTGTGCTCGGTGTGGGCCAGCGCCAGGTCCAGCAGCATCCGTACGTGCGGATCCTCCAGCCGGTAGTAGGCCATCCGGCCTGAGCGGCGGGCGGCCACGATGCGATGAGCGCGCAGCAGGCGCAGCGCGTGGGAGACGGCCGACTCGCTCTGCCCGGTCACCGCCGCCAGGTCGCACACGCACAGCTCGCCGTCCAGCAGAGCGACCAGCAGCTTCAGCCGGTTGGGGTCGGACAGCAGGCCGAAGACGTCGGCGGTGTCGGCCAGGTCCGCGGCGGCGGGCATGCGCTCGTGCACGGCCGCGACGCGGTCGGCGTCGACCACCTTGACCGCGCAGCCGTCCACGAACAACACGTGCTCATCTGAAGAACTGTTCACATATCCAACTTAGCGGGACATGTCGGTGATCTGTCAACCTGTCTCAGGCCCGCAGCCGCGGGGTCAGCCGCCGCAGCGCCGCCGCCAGCCGGTCCACCTGCGCCGCCGAGGTGAACAGCGCCGGGGTGACCCGGACGGCGTCGCCCCCGGCCATGCCCGTGCGGGCGACCGTGTAGAGGCCGTAGGTGTCCAGCAGGGTGGCGGCGACGGCCTCGTTGTCGGCCGTGGAGGTGCGGCCGGCGATGCGGAAGGCGGTGATCGCGCCGTACATGCCGGGCTCGTCCGGGGTGAGGATCTGCAGGCCCGGCAGGTCGCGGACCTGGCTCACCCAGCGGTCGCGCAGGTGCCGCAGCCTGGCCTGCTTGACGGCCGCGCCGAGCCGCAGGTGGAAGTCGAGCGCGTCGGGGACCGTGAGGGGCGCCGCGACGTCCATGGTGCCCGAGTGGACCCGCGAACGGATGTCGCCGGCCGGGAAGCTCTCGTCGCCGAAGACGGGCTCGATGTCGGCCAGCCGGCCCCGGCGGATGTAGAGGAACCCGGTGCCGAGAGGCGCGCCGATCCACTTGTGCAGCGAGAACGCGGCGAAGTCGGCGTCGAGGGCGGGAAGGGTGAAGTCGAGCTGCCCCCAGGAGTGGGCGGCGTCCACGACGACGTCCACGCCGCGCTCGCGGGCCATCGCGACGATCTCCCGGACCGGCAGCACCAGGCCGGTGCGGTTGTTCATGTGCGACAGCAGGAGCAGCCGGGCCCTCGGGGTGGTGCGCAGCGCCCGCTCGTAGGCGTCCAGCGCCGCCTGCCGGGTGGCGGGCTCGGGGAGGACGAACCGGGCGACCGTGGCCTCGCGCCGCCCGGCCAGCCAGTTCATGGTGTGCTGGGCGGCGGGGTAGTCCAGGTCGGCGTAGAGCACGGCGTCGCCGGGCCGCAGCCGCCGGTAGCCGGAGATGAGGTTCTGCAGCGCCTCGGTGCCGCCCCGGGTGAGCGCGATCTCCGCACGGGTGACGCCGAGCAGCGCGGCGATCCGGTCGCGCACCTCGTCGGCCCTGCCCTTGTACGCCGTGCGCAGCAGATGGGAGTTGCGGGCGTTGAGGACGTCGACGTTGCGGTGGTAGGCGCGCCGGACCGGCTCGGGCATGATCCCGTAGTAGCCGTTCTCCAGGTTGACGAAGTCGCCGCTGACCCGGAACTGCCCGGCCACACCCGCCCAGAAGCGTTCGTCCCTGGCCAGGCTCGTGGCGTCGGCGGCGGTGGCCTGGGGCAGCGCGTGAGGGAGCGCCTGCGGGAGCGCGTGTGGGAGCGCTTGTGGGAGCGCTTGTGGGAGCGCGGCCAGTGCGCCGGCCCCGGTGATGACCGCGCGTCTGGACAGGGCCATGAGACACCCCCAAGGTCGGGCGGCGCGGAATCGGGGCCGCGCCGGCGAATGCCAGTGTCGCGGAGATGTCGCCGCGCGGCGAAAACGGCTCGCCGTCGTTCCCGCCATCCGGCGGGAAATCGAGGGCGCCAAATCGGGGGTGCCGGAAGCGATTGATGGCGACGATTCCCGTACGCCGGGAATTTCTTTACCTCGACCTTGGCCTTTTCCCGGCGCGCCGCGCCGCGTGGCGGGCATGATCTGCGGTGATGCTCACCACCAGGTCAGCCCGCGCACTCCGCCCGCCCGCCTCGGGGGCCGGCCGCTGGTTGCCGCACGCGATGCTGGCCCTCGCCCTGCTGATCACCGTCGTGTTCGCGCACGGCGGCGCGTGCGCGGCCGTCGAGCTGTCCGAGCGGGCCCAGGGCGGTCCCGCGCCGTCCGTCCAGAGCGCCCACCTCGACGTGCATCGGCACGTCAGCTGGTTGTCCGGGCGGATGCCGGTGCGCGACGCCGGGTGCCTGCACGGCGAGCTGCCGCCGGGCCACCTGCACGGCACCGAGCAGGAGTGCGCGGCCACCGCCGCCGCCGCGCCGCCCCTGGCCGCCGTCCCCGTGCTCGCCGCCGGGTCCACGGCCGTCGTGTCCGGGCCCGTGCGACCCGCGCCGCGGGCCGCCTCGCGACAGGCCGTTTCAGGCCACGAAAATCTCCGCGTGATGCGCATATAGGACGCGCGTCTTTTCGCCGCCGTCCTTTTCCACCGCGCCCGCGGCGTCTTCCGTGCCGCGCGGGCGCCGTTCATCTCGGGGATAACAACCAATGTCGTACGACACTTTGCCGCGCCCTGACATTCTGCCCGCCATCGGAAATTCGGGTATTTGCGTCACCGTCGGAAACACACCGCTGGCGTTCGTCGCCGCGCCGTTCGTCGCGGACGGCGGCGGCTTCTGGGCCAAGCTGGAAGGCTTCAACCCGGGCGGCATCAAGGACCGGCCCGCCCTGCACATGGTCCGGCAGGCCCGCGCCCGGGGCGAGCTGGCCCCCGGCGCGACGATCGTCGAGTCCACCAGCGGCACCCTCGGCCTCGGGCTGGCCCTGGCCGGCATCACCTTCGGCCATCCGGTCGTCCTGGTCGCCGACCCCGGCATGGAACCGCTCATGCAGCGGCTGCTGGCCTGCCACGGCGTACGGCTGGAGATCATGCCGGAGCCGCATCCCACCGGCGGCTGGCAGCGGGCCCGCCGCGACCGGGTGGAGGAGCTGCTGGCCGAGCTGCCCGGCTCCTACTGCCCCGACCAGTACGGCAACCCGGACAACGTGGCCGCCTACGCCGGGCTGGCCCGCGAGCTGCTGTCCCAGCTGCCGCACATCGACACGCTGGTCTGCTCGGTCGGCACCGGCGGGCACAGCGCGGGCATCACCCGCGAACTGCGCCGCCACCTGCCCCGGCTGCGGCTGGTCGGCGTCGACACCGTCGGCTCGACCATCTTCGGGCAGCCCGACCGCCACCGCCTGATGCGCGGGCTGGGCTCCAGCATCCACCCCGCCAACGTCGCCTACGACGCCTTCGACGAGGTCCACTGGGTGAGCGCCGCCGAGGCGGTGTGGGCCTGCCGCACCCTGGCCGCCCAGCACTACGTCTCCGGCGGCTGGAGCACCGGAGCCGTCAGCCTGGTGGCCCGCTGGCTGGCCGGACGGGCCGGGCCGGGCGGCTGCGTCGTCGCCGTCTTCCCCGACGGGCCCTGGCGCTACTGGAACACCGTCTTCGACGACGGCTACTGCCGCGCCCACGGCCTGCTCGGCGTCACCCCGGCCGACGAGCCCGACGAGCTGGACGACCCCGCCGAGCGCGAGGTGCGCCGCTGGACCCGCTGCGCCGCCGTCCGCGACCCGCTGGCGGGCCGGCGATGAAGGCCACGCTGGCGCAGTTCCGCTCCTTCGACCGGCCGATCCGGCTGCTGCAGATCAACCAGGCGGGCATCAACATCGGCTTCTACATGCTGATGCCCTACCTCGCCCAGCACCTGTCGGCCGGCGCGGGGCTCGCCGCCTGGACGATCGGGCTCATCCTCGGCCTGCGCAACGCCAGCCAGCAGGGCATGTTCCTGATCGGCGGCACGCTGGCCGACCGGTTCGGGCACAAACCCATGATCATGGCGGGGTGCGCCCTGCGTACCGTGGGGTTCGCGCTGTTCGGGCTCACCACGTCGCTGCCGCTGCTGGTGGCGGCCGCGGTGATCACGGGGCTGGCGGGGGCGCTGTTCAACCCGGCCGCCCGCGCGTACCTGGCCGCTGCGGCCGGGCCGCGCAAGGTGGCGGCCTTCGCCGTGTTCAACGTGTTCTACCAGGGCGGCATCCTGCTCGGGCCGCTGCTCGGGGTGCTGCTGCTGGCGGGCGGGTTCACCGCGGTGTGCCTGGGGGCGGCGGGGATCTTCGCCGTCCTGACCGTGCTGCAGGGGTTCTACCTGCCCGCGCGGCCCCGGGAGCCGGGGCGGGCGCGGCAGCCGGTGCTGCGGGCGTGGCGGCAGGCGTTCGGTGACCGGGCGTTCGTGTCGTTCGCGGCGTCGATGATCGCTTCGTACGCGCTGTCGTACCAGATGTACCTCGCCCTGCCGCTGGAGGTGCAGCGGGCCGGCGGCGGCCAGTGGGCGGTGACCGCCCTGTACGCGGTGTCGGCGCTGCTCGGCATCGCCGGGCAGGTGCGCCTGACCGCCTGGTGCGGCGAACGGTGGAGCCGCGGCCAGGCGATCACCCGCGGGCTGGCCCTCATGGGGGCGGCCTTCCTGCCCATGGTCGCCGCCGCGCAGCTCCACCTGCCGCGGGCGGCGACGCTGACGGCCGCGCTGGTGTGCGCGCTGCTGCTCGGCGCCGGGACGCTGGTGGCCTTCCCGTTCGAGATGGCCACCATCGCCGACATGGCGGGCGAGGAACTGGTCGGCACCTACTACGGCCTGTACAACCTGGCCTCCGGCGCGGGGATCCTGGCCGGGAACCTGCTGTCGGGCGCGCTGCTGGACGTCGCCGCCGACGCGGGCTGGGCGGGCCTGCCCTGGTTGTCACTGACCTTCGCGGGGCTGGTCTCCGCCCTGGCGGTGGCCCGCCTGGAACACCGCAGGGCCCTCCAGCCACGCCTGCCGGCGGCCATGGCCACCTAGATCGCCCGCGCCCCGGTCAGGGCCTGGGGGTGCATGGCGAGCTGGAGCGCCCGCGGCCTGGTCAGTCCCTGGGGTCGGCGTCGCCGGTGGCGCGTCTGCGGCGGCCGGCCGCGACGGTCGCGGCTCCGCCCGCGACCAGCGCCGCCGCGGCCACCCACAACCAGCCGGGCACGCCGCCCGAGCCCGTCTCCGCCTCGGCCTGGGCGACCGGTGACGACGAGGCCGCCGCGGCGGCCTCGTCCGAGGTCCCGGTCGAGGTCCCGGTCGAGGTCGGGGTCGGGGTCTCGGACGTGGTCTCGGTCAGGGTGGCTTCGGGCTCGCTCGCGGCCGGGGTGGCCGGGGCGGTGACGGTGAAGCGCAGTTCGCCGGCGATCGGGTGGCCGTCGGAGGAGACCACCCGCCAGGCCAGCCGGTACCGGCCGGGCTCCAGCGGCGCGGCCGGCTCGGCCTTCACCGTGACGCCCTGGGCCCGCGGCTTGCCCAGCGGCAGGTTCTCGCCCGCCGGGCCGTCGAGCACGAGGGTCGGCAGGGTCATGCGGGAGGTGAACTCCAGCTCGATGCTCTCCACCTGCGCGAGCTTGGCGCCGTCGGCGGGTGAGCTGCTCTTCAGCCGGTCATGGGCCAGCGCGGCGGGCGCGGCGGCCAGCAGCAGCAGGACGGCGCCGCCGACGGCGACACCGGCACGAACGGCCGCCCGGAACGGGCGACGCGCGGAACGAAGGGAAGGGGTCACTGCGAACTCCGAGGTTCCTGGATCCGGCTCGATCGCCGGATGGCCATGCGGTCCGGCGCGCGACGGGACGCGAAGGGCGTACCGCGGCGGCGCCGGCTGGGTCGTCTGCCTGCCGGGAGGCACGCCGGACCCGCCGCATGACGGGGAACGTCAGCGGCCGGACGGCCGGGCGTGCGCAGCCGGGCGGGGCGGCCCGCGCCGGGAGAGCACCGGAGCCAGCAGCAGCGTCCGGTGACCCGCCACGGGAGGCCACAGCGGGCACGCGCGGGCGGCCCCGGCGGGCGGCGGAGCCAGGACGGACAGCCAGGCGCACAGGACGGCCCACAGCCGGGCCACCCGGACCGAGCTCAACCGCAGCAACGCCGCCAGCGCCGCGTCCCCGCGGGCCAGCCACCAGCTCGACGAGACGGCCACCGCCAGGTGGATCACCACCATCCCGGAGGAGCCGTGCCCATGGGCGACGGCCCCGGCGGGCGACCCGGTGAACGGCCCGGTGAACGGCCCGGTGAACGGTCCGGCGGGCGACCCGCCGAACGGAGCCGTGGACGGCCCGCCGAAGGGCGGTGAGGAGGCGTCGAGCAGGTGGCTCAGGCCGTACCGGGCGGACTCGGAGGCGTCGAAGAGCTCGTGCAGGCCGTACTGGGCGGCCACGCACATGGCCAGCAGGGGCGCCCATCCGCGGGGACGGGAACCGGCGGCGTAGGCGGCCGCGAAGGTCGCCGCGACGGCCAGGGCCAGCGGGCCGGGGGCGATCGCCGTGCCGCCGACCAGCGTGTGCAGGGCCGCCGAGGCCAGGACGCACACGGCCGTGAACACCGCGGCGCGAAGCGCGCGGACCACGGGACGGGCGACCTGCATCCGGCCATCGTGCCAGAGCCCGCCCGGGTCGTCATCCGCGTCCTTGCGCACCGGGCGGACGCGACACCCGGACGCACCGGGCGGACGTACCGGGCGGACGCGCCGGGGGACATACCGGGCGGGCGCGCCGGGCGGACGTACCGGGCGCGACACGCAGGCGCGACGGGCGGGCGCGACGGGCGGGCGCGAGGGGGAGGCGGCCCGGGTGGGAGGGGTCAATGGTGTCGCGGGGTCTCCAGTTCGCCGCCCAGACGGCCGCGTAACCGTTCCAGCTGGTCGGCCGTGGCGACGACGACCCAGCGGTCGCCGACCAGGTACGCGCCGCCGTACGCCTGGGCGATGTCGAGCCAGTCTCGTTTGCCCTTGTCGGTGCTGAACGTCACGATCGTCAGGCGGCCTTGGGGGCTGTCGCAGGCCGCCTGCCGCAGCTCGGCGGCGTCGGTCTGCAGCTTGCCGGCGGGGCAGCCGAGCAGGGTGGTGAGCTGTCTCATGTCGCCGGCCGGCACCTTCGGCGCGACGGCGACGGCGGGGGGAGCGGCGCCGTGGTGGTGCGCCGGCTGCCCCGGGGGGACGGGGGCGGCCGCGCACCCCGCCAGCAGGACGATGCTCAGGGCGGCGATCGCCTGCCGCGACGCGCGGACGGGTGCTTCGAGGGGTTCGGGCATGAGGTCGGTGTTCCGCCGGAGTGTCGAGGGGACCGGTCCCCCGTGGAAAGACGCGCTTCCAGGGGCCGGCATGGTCAGGAAGTGGGCGGGGCGGGGGACGGGAGCGGGGGCTCGGGAAGCTGGTTGTGGTTCACCAGCCCGGTCGATTCGAGGTACGTCATGTGGCGCATGACGAAGTTGATGCCTTCCTGGGCGAACTTGCGGATCTCCGCGTTCCTGGTCCCGGCCCGGACGAGCGCCAGGGTGCCGAAGACCTTGCCGTGCGCGGCGCGCAGCAGGTTCGCGTAGTCCTGGTCGAAGGCCGGGCCGCTCTCGGCCGCGAGCTGGGCCAGCCAGCGCTGCTGGTCGGGATTGGGCTCGTCGGGCAGGGCGACGCCGAGCCTGGCCGCGGTGTCGCGGGTGATCTGGTCCAGCTTCTGGTGCTCGCCCATGATCTGCTTGCCGACCTGCTTGACGCGCTGCGACTGGGCGCGGGTGGCGGCGTACTCGCCCGCGGGCATCTCCCACAGGCCCGCCTGCCGCACCTTGATCAGCAGGTCGATGTCGGCGGCCGAGAGGGGGCCCGAGGGCGTGAGGGTCCGTTGCGCGTCCGCGGGGTCGATCGACGGGGGCAGGATCAGCAGGATCGTCGCCGCCGCCGCCGCGACGAAGCCGCCGAGCATGAACATCTCACTGCGCAGGAGCCTGTGCATGCTCGAAGGTACGCGGGCCCGCCCGATCCGGTTCAACGAATCCGGGACCGGTTTCCTGCATACCCCCTATGGGTATAGAGTGCGCCGTATGAGACGTCTTGAACCCCTTGTTCCTGAGAAGGCCCCCGAGAAGTCCCGTCAGATCCTGGACGACATCGTCGCCAGGCACGGCACGGTGGGTGACATGGTGTCCACGATGGCCCACTCGCCTGCCTTGCTCCAGGGATACCTGGACTTCTCCCGGGCGATGAAGCGGGTGAAGATTCCGCGCGCGCTCAGCGAGAAGATCTCCCTGGCCGTGCAGGAGTGGATCGGCTGCGGCACGTGCCTGGCCGCGCACACCGAGGGGGCGCTGGCCGCCGGGCTGAGCGAGGCCGACGTCGCGCTGGCCCGCCAGGGCACCTCGGCCGACGCGCGGGAGGCCGCCCTGATCGCGGTGGCGGTGCGGGTGCTGGTCGAGCCGTCGTCCATCACCGACGAGGAGGTGGCGGGGCTGCGTTCCCTCGGCTGGAGCGACCGGGTGATCGCCGAGGTCGTCGGCCTGGTCTCGCTCAACCTGCTGACCGGCGCGTTCAACCTGCTCGTGGGGAACCAGCCGGAAGAGGAGTAGGCCACGGGCACGCTCGTGATGTACTGGCTCATGGCGATCGGCGTGCGACCGCACCGGGTTCCCGCACGCCCCGGAGACGGCTGGAGGACGACATGACCGTGCACGAACCGGCGGCATCCCCGCAGCGGCACCACCGGGCCCACGCCGAGGCGATCGACGCCTTCATCGCCGCCGCCAACGCCGACGACCCCGACCACCGTTCCGCGCTGCTCAGCCGTGCCCTCGCCGCCGACGTGGTGTTCTGGGGGCCGCTCGGCCGCGGGTCCGGCCGGGGCGCGGTGGCCGACTTCGTCACCGAGGTGGTGCAGGGCTACCGGGCCGGCGGCTGCCGCATGGTCCGGACGACGTCCGTCGACGCGCCGCACGAGTGGGCCAGGTTCGGCTGGCGCTTCGAGGGGCCCGACGGCGCCACCGTCCTGTCGGGCACCGACATGGTCCACCTCACCGCCGCCGGCGACATCGACGAGATCGTGGTCTTCGCCGGCCCGCTGCACTGACACCCGCTCCCGCCGCCCAGGACCTAAGCCCTTCGCCCGCGGGACGTTCGCCGCTGCCGCCGCCGCCCCCGCGCGAGGGACCGTGGAGGCGGAAAGCGAGGTGGCGATCATGTCGATCGAGGTCAAGGACGTCATGGGACGCGTGGCGATCGCGGTGCTGGAGCACGCGTCGTTCGCCGACATCGTGGCGGCGATGAAGCGGTACGCGGTGGGCGCGGTCACCGTGATCGACGCCGACCGGCGGCCGGTGGGCGTGGTGTCGGAGGACGACCTGCTGCTCAAGGAGACCGGCCGGGCCCGGCACGCCGTCTCCGTCCTCGACTCGCGGGCGCGGCGGCAGGAGCAGCGCAAGGCGGCCGCTGTCACCGCCGCGGAGCTGATGACGTCGCCGGCGGTCACGGTCACCCCGGGCATGCCGGTGCGCGAGGCGGCCCGGATCATGCACGCCCGGCGGATCAAGCAGCTCCCGGTGATCGACCCGGTCACCGGACGCGTCGTCGGCACCCTGCACCAGCGCGACGTGCTGCGCGTCTTCACCCGCCCGGCCGCCGAGCTGGAGGCGGACGTCAGGGCCGTGCTCCCGCCGGACGGCACGTTCGCGGTCACGGTCGACGCCGGCGTGGTCACGATCACCGGCAGGATGGCGGGCGGGGCGCGGGCCGCCGCGCTGACGGAGGCGGTCCGGGCGGTGGAGGGCGTCGTCGACGTCGTCGCCGAGCTCGACCGCGACCGGGACGACCTGCTCATCGTCCCGCCGCTGCTGTAGAGGGGAGGGGCACGGCGGGCTGATTCCGGCGGCGAGGGCACTTGCTGGGACACTGAACGGTATGTCGGAAAGTGAGCGGCGCAGCCTGATGCCCCAGATGCGGCTCGACGAGCTGCTGGCCGAGCTGCAGACGAGGCTCAACGCCGTCCTCGCCACCCGCGACCGGGTGCACGCGCTGCTGGAGGCCGTCGTCTCGGTCGGCAGCGACCTCGACCTGGAGACGGTGCTGCGGCGGATCGTCGAGACGGCCACCAAGCTGGTGGACGCCAGCTACGGGGCGCTCGGCGTGGTCGGCGAGGAGCAGACGCTCGTCCAGTTCATCCCGGTCGGGCTGAGCGAGGAGGAGATCGCCCGCATCGAGCACTGGCCGCACGGGCTGGGCCTGCTCGGCCTGCTGATCAAGGACGCCCGCCCGCTGCGGCTGGGCCGCATCTCCGATCACCCCGAGTCCTACGGCTTCCCGCCCGGCCACCCGCCGATGGGCACCTTCCTCGGCGTCCCGGTGCGCGTGCGCGACGAGGTGTTCGGCAACCTCTACCTGACCGAGAAACGCGGCGGCGGCGACTTCGACGAGGAGGACGAGGCCATCGTGATCGCGCTGGCCACCGCCGCCGGCGTTGCCGTGGAGAACGCCCGCCTGTACGAGGAGTCGCGCCGGCGCGAGACCTGGCTGCAGGCGTCCTCGGAGATCACCACCAGCCTGCTGTCCGGCGCCGGCTCCCGCGAGGTGCTCACCACCATGGCGGCGCGGGCCCGCCAGATGACCGACGCCGACCTGGTCCAGGTGCTGCTGCCCGACCCGTCGGGCGGCACGCTGACCGTCGACGTGGCCGAGGGCGAGGGCGCCGACGAGCTGCTGGGGATGGCGTTCGACGTCTCGGCGACCCTGGCGGGGGAGGCGTTCACGCACGCCGAGCCCAGGTCCGAGCGGGACCTGCCGGGCGCGCCCTACCCCGACTCGCCGCTGCGGCGGCTCGGCTACGGCCCCGGCCTGATGGTCCCGCTGGGCGCCGCCCCCCGCGTGCGCGGCGTGCTCATGCTGGCCAAGCGCGGCGGGCGGCTGCCGTTCAGCGGGGCCGACCAGCAGATGCTGGAGTCGTTCGCGGGGCAGGCGGCGATCGCGCTGGAGCTGGCCGAGGCCCGCCGCGACGCCGAACGGCTCGGCCTGCTGGAGGACCGCGACCGCATCGCCAAGGACCTGCACGACGTCGTCATCCAGCGCCTGTTCGCCACGGCCATGACGTTGATGAGCACCGTCCGGCTGGTCGAGCGGCCGGAGGCGGGCAAACGGCTCCAGCACGCCATCGACGAGCTGGACGAGACCATCCGGCAGATCCGCTCGTCCATCTTCGCCCTCCAGGCCCCCCGCGAGGACGCCGCGCCGAGCCTGCGCACGAAGATCGTCGACCTGGTGGAGGGGGCGGGCGCGCACCTGGGGTTCATGCCCGGCCTGCGCATGGAGGGCCAGATCGACACCCTGGTGCCCGACCAGGTGGCCGGACACCTGCTCGCCGTCCTGCGCGAGGCGCTGTCCAACGTGGTGCGCCACTCCCACGCCACCCGGGCCGAGGTCTCCATCGAGGTCGCCGGCGGCCGGCTCACCCTCCTCGTCGGCGACAACGGCGTCGGCGTGGGCGACGGCGGGCGGCGCAGCGGCCTGCGCAACATCGAGGAACGGGCCGCCGACCTCGGCGGGGCCGCCGAGCTGGAGACGCCGGAGGACGGCGGCACCCGCCTGCGCTGGCACGTCCCGCTGTGACGGCCGCCCCACCCCCTCGCGCGTCACCGGGCCGCATCACGGGCATCAGAGGCGGAAGTCCCGGCGCGGGGGACGCTCAGTCGCGACGGTCGGCCCGCAGCCGCGCCGACAGCGCGGCCGCCTGCGTCCGGCGCTGCATGTTGAGCTTGGCCAGCAGGTTGGACACGTAGTTCTTGACCGTCTTCTCGGCCAGGAACATGCGCTCGCCGATCTGCCGGTTGGTCAGCCCCTCGCCGATCAGGTCGAGGATGTTCCGCTCCTGCTCCGACAGCGCCGCCAGCGGGTCCTGCCGGGCGGCCTGGTCGCGCAGCCGCTGCAACATGGCGGCGGTGGTCTGCGGGTCGAGCAGCGACTGCCCCGACGCCACCGTGCGCACCGCGCCGACCAGGTCGGAGCCGTGGATCTGCTTGAGCACGTAGCCCGACGCGCCGGCCATCACCGCGTCGAACAGGGCGTCGTCGTCGGCGAACGAGGTCAGCATGAGGCAGGCCAGCCCCGGCAGCTTCGAGCGCACCTCCCGGCACACGTCGACGCCGTTGCCGTCGGGCAGGCGCACGTCGAGCACCGCGACGTCGGGCTTCAGGGCGGGGATGCGGGCGATCGCCGACTCGGCGGTCCCGGCCTCGCCGATCACCTCGATGTCGTCCTCGGAGCCCAGCAGGGCGGCCACGCCACGCCGCACGACCTCGTGATCGTCGAGAAGGAACACACGAATCATGTCTCCGACGCTACCGCCTGCCGTCACCCGGAAGTAGGGACCAAGGTCCCGGGCGCCGGTCGCGGGCCCATCGGCCGGTGAGAAGGGACTTTGGTCCCTGCCGGGAGCGCCCGCCTGCCCAGCAGCCTGGATCCCATGACCGTTGTGGCAGGGGAGGAGTCATGAGCGACGTGGACCGGCGTGACCGGCCGCCGCTGCGACGGACGCCTGGGCCTGAAGGTGTTCACCGGCAAGGGGCCGGCGTCGTGAGACTGCCGCCCGCCCCGGGCGCCGTCGTCGAACGGCCGCAGGACCGCGCCGCGCTGCTCCGGCTGGTCTCGCTGCTGCTGCGGTACCCGGACGCCGGGCTGCCGGCCGCCCGCCCCGAGCTGCGCAAGGCCGTCGCCGCGCTGTCCGACGGGCATCCGCGCCAGGCGCTGGAGCAGTTCCTGTGGTGGTTCGGCGACCGGCAGCCGCTGCCGCTGGCCCGCCACTACGTCGAGACCCTCGACCTGCGCCGCAGGTCCAGCCTCCACCTCACCTCCTACCTGCACGGCGACGCCCGCCGCCGGGACATGGCCCTGCTGACGCTCGAGCAGCGCTACCGCGTGGCCGGGCTCACCCCGCCCTAGGGGGAACTGCCCGACTTCCTGCCGGTGGTGTGCGAATTCGCCGCGCTGGCCGGCTCGCCCGCCGAGGAGGTCGGCCCGGCCCCGTACGGGCCGCCGCCGGACGAGGGCGAGGAACGGCCGCGAGCGTCGTGCTCCGGGCGATCGTCCTCTGTGTCGCCTTGACGGTCTTCGTCGCCTGGCACGTGTGGCCGGCGCCCGGCGGCGCGTGCCCGGCTGGTCGCGCTGACCGGCGCGGAACCGAGGGCGTGCGGAATCCCAGGGAAGGAGAGACGTGATGGGCGGTCAGATCGTGGTGGCGGTGGACGGATCCGCGCCCGCGACCGCGGCGGTGGAATGGGCGGCGGCCGACGCCGCGCGGCGCGGGCTGGACCTGCGCATCGTGCACGTGCGGGGGCCCGGCGGGACGGACGACCCCGCCCGCGCGCTGGCGACCGCCGCCGCCCTGGCCGTGCAGGCCGGACGGACCGGGCAGGCCGGACGAGCCGGGCAGGCCGGGCAGACAAGGCCGGTCGGGGTGACGACGGAGGCGCTCGCCGGGAACGTCGTGGACACCCTGGTCGCGGAGTCACTCGCGGCCGACAGCCTGGTGCTGGGCGCGCGCGGGCTCGGCGGGTTCACCGGCATGCAGGCCGGGTCGGTGAGCGTGGCCGTGGCCGGGCACGCCGCCGCCCCGGTCGTCGTCGTCCGGACGCCGCCGCAGGGGCGGCACGACCGGGTGGTGGTCGGCTTCGACGGCTCCGGGCACGCGCGGACGGCCATGGAGTACGCCGTCGAGCAGGCCAGGGCGCGCCGGGCGCGGCTGCACGTGGTCTCGGCCTGGCAGATCCCGGTCTCCTCGCCGTACGCCGCCGCCTACGGCAGCCTCATCGAGGTCATGCAGGACGCCGACCGCCAGGCGCACGGCCACGTCGTCCCGTGGCGGCAGGCCAACCCCGACCTGGTCATCAGCGAGGAACAGCCGTGCGAGCACCCGGTCTCGGCGTTGGTCCGCGCCGCCGGGACGGCCGACCTGGTGGTGGTGGGCGCGCGCGGGCTCGGCGGCTTCGCCGCGGCCGTGCTCGGCTCGGTCGGCCACGGAGTGCTGCACCACGCGGCCTGCCCGGTGGCGGTCGTCCGGCCGCGCTTCTGACCTCCGGGGCGGCCCCCTTCACATGGAGTGGATGCGGCGGCCGGTGACATGGTGGGGGACGATCCGGATGTGCAGCCGCCGGTCGCCGCCCGCCCACGGGGTGACGTCCGAGCCGTCCTGCTCGTCGGGGGTCACGTGGTGGGCGGGCCCCTGCACGAGCACGCTCCACCCCTGCCGCCGGGCCTCGTCGATCCGGTCCACCTCGAAGCCCACCATGATCTCGACGCCCGCCAGGCCGGTCCGCAGGTCCTGGTCGAGCGGGCCGCCCGCGGCGGTGCGGAAGACGATGGCGCCGTCGTGCACGCGGAAGTTGACCGGCAGCACCGTCGGCCCGTGCGAGCCGTTGAACGCGATCCGGCCGATGCCGCCGGGCGCGATCAGGCGCAGGCACTCCTCGCGGTCGAGGACCTCCAGGACGGGCTCGGCCATCGCGGGCCCGACGCCCGGCGGACGGTCGCGCCCGCCGCCCAGCAGGTCCTGGCCGGTGGTCCCGAGCGCGTCGGCCAGCCGGTTCAGGGTTCCCCTGTCCGGGATGTCCACGTGCTCCTCCATGTAGCGGAGGTAGCCGGCGGACATGTCCGCCCGCTCCGCCACCTGCTCGACGGTGAGCCCCAGCCGCTGCCGGTGGTACTGGATGCGGTGGCCGAAGTCGCCGGTCCCTGTCACTGTCTCCTCCTGCCGCCGCGTCCTCATGCGTGTCGCAGCCTTCCAGGCACCCCGTACCCCGGACAGGGTCCTTCGCCCCTTCATGGGACCAACGTCCCTCGGCCCCGGGACGCACGGCCCTACGGCGCGGCGGCCGGGAAGAGAAGCCTGGCCTGCATGGATGTCCTGGATCTCTCCCGGTGGCAGTTCGGCATCACGACCGTCTACCACTTCCTCTTCGTGCCGCTCACGATCGGCCTGTCGATCATCGTGGCCGGTCTGCAGACGGCGTGGCACCGGACGAAGAAGCCGGAGTACCTGCGGCTGACCCGGTTCTGGGGCCGGCTGTTCCTGATCAACTTCGCCATGGGCGTGGTGACGGGCATCGTGCAGGAGTTCCAGTTCGGGATGAACTGGAGTGACTACTCCCGGTTCGTCGGCGACGTGTTCGGGGCGCCCCTGGCCATGGAAGGGCTGATGGCCTTCTTCCTGGAGTCCACTTTCCTCGGCCTGTGGATCTTCGGCTGGGACCGGCTGTCGCCCCGGCTGCACCTGGCCACGATCTGGCTGGCCGCCATCGGCACCAACATCTCGGCCTACTTCATCCTGGCGGCCAACTCCTGGATGCAGCACCCCGTCGGCTACCGGATCAACAACGGCCGCGCCGAGCTGACCGACATCTGGGCCGTCCTGACCAACTCGACCACGCTGGTCACCTTCCCGCACGTCCTGTTCGGCGCGTTCCTGACCGCGGCCGCGTTCGTGCTGGGCGTCAGCGCCTGGTTCCTGCTGCGCAAGCGGGACGTCTCCCTCTTCCGCACCTCGGCCCGGCTGGCGCTGGCCGTCAGCCTGGTCTCGGCGGTCGGGGTGTCGTTCTCCGGCCACTGGCAGGCCCAGATCATGACCGAGCAGCAGCCGATGAAGATGGCCGCCGCCGAGGCCCTGTGGGAGGACGAGACCTCCGCCGGCTTCTCCCTGTTCGCCATCGGCGACGTCGAGAACGGCCGCAACCACGTCAACCTGCAGATCCCCTACGGCCTGAGCCTGCTGTCCACCAACACCCTGGACGGCGAGGTCGAGGGCATCAACGACATCCAGGCCCGCTACCAGGCCCTGTACGGCCCCGGCGACTACCGGCCGATCGTCGGCCTGGCCTACTGGTCCTTCCGGCTGATGATCGGGTTCGGCATGTTGTCGGCGCTGCTCGCCCTGGCCGGGCTCTGGCTGACCAGGCGCGGCCGGCTGCCCGCGGGCCGCTGGGCCTACCGGCTGGCCATCGCCGGGATCGGCCTGCCGTTCCTGGCCAACAGCATGGGCTGGATCTTCACCGAGATGGGCCGTCAGCCGTGGACCGTATTCGGGCTGATGCGCACCGCCTACGCCGTCTCGCCGACGGCGGACGTCCCCTCGGTGGCCATCACGCTGGTCGGCTTCACCCTGGCCTACGCCGTGCTCGCGATCATCGAGATCCGGCTGCTGGTCAAGTTCATCCGGATCGGGCCGAACGAGCAGGACGAGCCCGAGACCGCCGTCCCCGCGCTGAGCTACTGAGGAAATCATGGAAAACGTCTGGTTCGTCCTGATCGCCGTGCTGTGGACCGGCTACTTCCTGCTGGAGGGCTTCGACTTCGGCGTCGGCATCCTGATGCCCGTCCTGAGCCGCGAGGAGGCCGACCGGCGGGCCGTCCTGAGGACGATCGGCCCGGTGTGGGACGGCAACGAGGTGTGGCTGCTGGTGGCCGGCGGCGCGACCTTCGCCGCCTTCCCCGAGTGGTACGCCACCCTGTTCAGCGGCTTCTACCTGCCGCTGTTCCTCATCCTGCTGGCGCTCATCGCCCGCGGCGTGGCCCTGGAGTACCGCAGCAAGAGCGACAGCACCCGCGGCTGGGACCGGGCGCTGTTCTGGGGCTCGCTCGTCCCGGCCTTCCTGTGGGGGGTGGCGTTCGCCAACATCGTGCGCGGTGTGCCGCTGAACGCCGAGCACGAGTACACCGGCACGCTGCTGACCCTGCTCAACCCGTTCGCGCTGCTCGGCGGGCTGGCCACGCTGCTGCTGTTCACCCTGCACGGCGCGGTCTTCCTGGCCCTGCGCACCACCGGCGACCTGCGCCTGGCCGCCGGCCGGATGGCCAAGAGCATCTCCCCGGCGGCGTTCCTGGTCGTGATGGCGTTCCTGCTGCTCTCGGACGGCGGCGGCGGCGCGCTGCGGTGGGCCGCCGTGGTGCTGGTCGCCCTCGGCCTGGCCGGCGCGGTGGCCGCGACCGTGCGCGGCCGTGACGGGTGGGCCTTCACCGCCAGCGCGGTCGCCGTGGTCGCCCTGGTGGCCGCGATCTTCACCGGCCTGTTCCCGAACGTCATGCCCGCCCTGGACCCGGCCAACAGCCTCACCGTGACCAACGCGGCCTCCAGCCCGTACACGCTGACGGTGATGACCTGGGTCGCGGCCGTCTTCACGCCCGTGGTGCTGGCCTACCAGGCGTGGACGTACTGGGTGTTCCGCCGCCGCCTCACCGGCGCCGTCCGGACCTGACGGCATCAGGATCGGCGGCGGCGGCGCCGTCAGCTCCGGGCGGCGTCCACCGCGGCCAGCACGGCGGCAGACATGGCCTGGTGGCCCGAGGCGTTGGGGTGGAGTCCCACCGAGTCCACGCCCTCCATCGGCTCCATCCACCGGACGCCGAGGGGCTTGCACAGGTCGTGGCCCACCGAGCCGGTGTAGGTGTCGACGAATCGGGCGCCGCCCGCCGCGGCGCGGGTGGCGAGCATGGTGTTGAGGCGCTTCTCCACGTCCCGCAGCCAGGGGGCGTCGCCCTTGGCGATGGGGACGGTCGCATAACAGTTGCTCCCGTCGTCCGGCATGATGACCGGATAGCCGACGACGAGGACGTCCGCGCCGGGGGAGCGCCGCCTGATCTCCTGGAGCACGGCGTCGATCTTGTTGCCGGTGGCGGCGATGCGCCCGGCGAGCTGGTCGATGCCGGCCAGGGTGTAGCTGGTCCTGCACGGCGCGCCGCCGGGGTTGAGCTTCCCGAGGATGACGCAGCGGCCGATGATGCCGCTGACGTCGATGTCGTTGCCGCCGACTCCCAGGGTGACCAGGGCCGTCTCCGGGCGGAGCGCGTCCAGCTGGGGCGGGGCCGCGCCCTGTGCGCCGGTCATGTTCGCCGTGGTCGCGCCGGCGCAGCTGACGTCCGTGAAGGCGGCGACGGCCCGCGCGGCCGCGGTCAGGGTCGGGTAGTTGCGGTCGGAACGGCCGCAGTCGGCGTCCGTCTGATCGGGGATTCCCGGCCCTGCGGTGTAGGAGTCGCCGAGGGCCACGTAGTGGCCGACGGCGGTGTCGCGGGCGGAGGCGTGCGCGGCCGGCGTCGCGAAGACCGAAGAGACGGCCGCCGTGAGGACCGCCGCCGAGAGTGTGAGGGACTTCTTCCCGAACATGGCCACCTTCTCTGGAGGGGGGTGAGGGCAGGGGCCGGCGCGGCGGCGGAGGTGAGCACCGCGCACGCAGGGCGAACCCGCGGCGCGCAGCCATTTCCTACCAGGTGGTTAGTTTTGCCGGGGCGCGGGCGTCCCGTCAAGATCCGGGTCGCGGTCGTCCTCGGAACGCCGGACGGGCGTGGTGATCATCGGCCGGGCGCGGCGCGTAGGGTGGTGACCCGAAGCGGATACGATCCGTTCGCAGGCGACGCCGGGAAGGGCGGGTGATGGTCCGGTGGCGCAGAGGGCGACCGTCTACGACGTCGCTGAGCGGGCAGGCGTCTCCATCGCGACGGTCTCGCACACCTTCCGGCAGCCGGAACGGGTTCGCCCGGCGACGCGCGAGCTGGTCCTGCAGGCCGCGCGGGCCCTCGGCTACGTGCCGAGCGGCAGCGCGCGCGGGCTCGCGAAGGGCCGCTCCCAGGCGCTCGGCCTGTACGCCTTCGACATGTTCCTGCCCTCCGACCTCGGCGCCCAGGATCTCGACGCCATGGTCGCCCGGGAGCTCGACGGCCTCGGCGACGTGCGGCGATTCCCGCTCTACGTCGACGAGATCCAGCGCGGGTTCGAGCTGGAGGCGCAGCGGCTGGGCCGCCCGGTGATGCTCGGGTCCGGGGCCAGCCGCGACTCGCTGGGCAGCTTCGACCTGGCCGGCAGCGTCGACGGCCTGGCGATCTTCCCGGGCGGCGCGGCGCGCGACCTGCTGGAGCACGTCGGGCGCGGCGTGCCCGTGGTGATCTTCAGCAGCCCGCCCATGCACGACCCGCTGCACCACATCACGGTGGCCAACGAGAGCGCGGTGCGCGAGCTCGTCGATCACCTGGTCGAGCGGCACGGCCGCCGGTCCCCGGCGTTCCTCGGCGAGCCGGCCGCGCCCGACATCGCCGCCCGGTTCGCCGGGTTCCAGGCCGCGCTGGCCGCGCACGGGCTGCCGGTCCCCGAGGAGCCGTTCGACACCACCGCGCTGGCCCAGGACAGCCTGCGCTCGTTGCGGGCCGCCATCGCGGCCGGCGACGTGCCGGACGCCCTGGTCTGCGCCACCGACCAGCTCGCGCTCACCGTCATGGACCTCCTGGCCCGGCACGGCATCCGGGTGCCGGACGACGTCGCGATCACCGGCTTCGACGGGATCGTCGCCGGGCGGCTCTCGAACCCGACGCTGACCACGGTCCGCCAGCCGTTCGCCTCGATGGGGCGGCTCGCGGTGCGCATCCTGACCGACACCGCGTCGGGGGTGTCCCACCCCAGGTCGTACGTGCTGCCGACGCGCATGGTGCGCGGCCGCAGCTGCGGCTGCTCCTGACGGAGTTTTATCTCGATTGCGCATTGGGGCTGGATTTCTGGCGTGTTAAGCGCATAAATTCTCAGCCGTTCGGGGGAGGCAACACAGGCCGACAGAAAGGAACTGGCCGTGCGACACAGATCAACAGTGGCGGCCCTGGCCGCGATCGTCGCCGCGACGGCGCTCACCGCGTGCGGCCGGGCCGACGAGGGCGCCGGACGGGCCCAGCCGTCCTCCAGCGTCGCGGCCAAGGCCGCCGGCGCGATCACGATGTGGGCGATGGGCAACGAGGGCGAGCTCCTGCCCGAGTTCGTGAAGAAGTTCGAGGCCGCCAACCCGGGGGTCAAGGTCGACGTGACCGCCATCCCCTGGGACTCGGCCTACCAGAAGTTCCAGACCGCCATCGCCGCCGGGAACGTTCCAGACCTGGCCATGATGCCCGGCCTGCCGGTGTTCAAGGACGCCTTCGCGCCCGTGCCCGCCGCCATCGACACGGCGGGCATGTACCCGGGAGCCGTCTCGACGGGGACGATCGGCGGCCGGCTGCTGGAGGTGCCCTGGTACGTCGACGTCCGCGCGCTCTACTACCGGACGGACCTCGCCCGCAAGGCCGGCTGGGACAAGCCCCCGGCCACCTGGGACGAGCTGCGGCGGATGGCGGCCGACCTGCAGCACAAGGCCGGTGCGAAATGGGGCATCCGGCTGCCCGCGGGCACGACCGGATCGTTCCTGTCCTCGCTCTGGATGCCGTGGTCCAACGGCGCGGAGCTGATGAACGCCGACCAGTCCTCGTGGACACTCGACACCCCGGAGTTCGCCGCGGCGTACGAGTACCTGGCGTCGTACTTCAAGCAGCGCATCGCCGATCCGAACGCCGACACGGCGCCCGCCGCCGCGGTGAAGGACTTCCTGACGGGCACGACGCCGATGCTCGTCGCCGGCCCCTTCCTGCGCGGCGCCATCTCCCAGGCCGGCGGGGACGCGTTCGCGGGCAAGTACGCGACCGCGCCGCTTCCGGCGGGCAAGAGCTCGACCTCGTTCGTCGGCGGCGCGAACCTCGTGGTCTTCAAGGGGGCCAAGAACCCCGACTCGGCCTGGAAGCTCGTCCAGTGGCTCAGCGAGCCGCAGACCCAGGCGGCCTGGTACAAGGTCAGCGGCGACCTGCCGGCGACCCAGAGCGCGTGGCAGGATCCGGCGCTGGTCGCCGACCCGACGCTCGCCGCGTTCGCCGAGCAGCTCAAGACGGCCAAGGCGCCGCCGCAGCTCGTCGCCTTCGACAAGGTCGGCGCGGCGGGCGACTCCGCGATCGAGCAGATCGTCAAGGGCGGCCACCCGGTGGCGGACGCGCTGCGCAAGCTCCAGCAGCAGGCCGACGGCATCGGGGTGTCCTGAGCGGTGTCGAACCCCATGTCGCCCACCGCCCCCGGACGGGCGCGCGCCTCCCGTGACGTGCGCGCCCGCCGGGCCGGGGGAGCCAACTCCGAACGCCGGCGCCGCCAGACGACGGTCGCCTGGCTGTTCGCCGCGCCGTTCGTCGTCGTCTTCGCGGTGTTCATGGTCCTGCCGATCGCCGGTTCGATCGGCTTCTCCTTCACGGACCTGACCGCGCGGGACATCCAGTCGCCCTTCAACGTGAACTTCGTGGGCCTCCAGCAGTACGCGGACGTCCTCACGGATCCGGAGTTCCAGAACGCCGCCGGGGTGACGGCGCTGTTCGTCCTCGTCGGCATCCCCGCCACGGTGGCGCTCGGGCTGGGGCTGGCGCTGGCGCTCAACTCGGGCGTCCGCCGGCTCAGGCCGGTATACCGCGTCGCCTTCTACGCGCCGGTGGTCACGAGCGTCGTCGCGGTCTCGGTCATCTGGCGCCACATCCTCGCCCGCGACGGGCTGCTCAACATGGTCCTCGCCCTGGTCGGCGTCGACGGGCCGGACTGGCTGAACAGCACCACCTGGGCCCTGCCCTCGTTGATCCTGATGGCCGTCTGGCGCAACACCGGGACCCTCATGGTGATCTTCCTGGCCGGGCTGCAGGCCGTCCCGGCCGACGTCGCGGAGGCGGCGGCGATGGACGGCGCCGGGCCCTGGCGCCGCCTGCGCAGCATCACGCTCCCGCTGCTGCGCCCCACGATCCTGCTGGGCTGCGTGCTCATCTCGGTCGGCTACCTGCAGTTCTTCGAGGAGGCCTTCGTGATGACGCAGGGCGGGCCGCTCGGCTCCACGCTGTCCATGACGTACTACACGTTCAACGCCTTCGGCTTCGGCGACTTCGCCAAGGCGTCCGCGGCGAGCTACATCATGTTCGTCGTCATCGCGGCGGTCGGCGTCCTGCAGTTCCGCCTGCTCAGGAGGGCCACATGACCCAGCAGGGACGCCTGACGGCGCGCTCGCTCAGCTACGTGGTGCTGACCGCCGGCGTGGTGGTGTGGCTCGCGCCGTTCGCCTGGATGGTGCTGGGCGCGTTCAAGACGCAGGACGAGATCTTCGCCGACCCCCCGACGTGGTGGCCGCACTCGCCCACCGGCGGGAACTTCGCCCGCTGGCTCACCGAGCTGCACTTCGGCACCTTCTTCGGCAACAGCCTCGTCGTCGCCGTGCTCACCGTGCTCGGCAACCTGCTGTTCTGCTCGATGGTCGGCTACGCGCTGGCCAAGATGGACTTCGCCGGGAAGCGCGTCCTGCTCGGCGTCGTGCTGGTGACCATCATGGTGCCCGGCGTGGTGACCTTCGTGCCGCTCTTCGTGATCGTCGCGAAGATGGGCATCCTGGACACGTACGGGGCCCTGGTGCTGCCGTTCCTCACGCAGCCCGTGGGCGTCTTCCTGATGCGCCAGTTCATGCTGGACATCCCCGACTCGCTGCTGGAGGCCGCGCGCATCGACGGCGCCTCCGAGACGAGGATCTTCACCCGGGTGGTGCTGCCGCTGTGCGGCCCCGCGCTGGCCACCCTCGGCATCCTCACCTTCCTCGGCTCGTGGAACAACTTCCTGTGGCCGCTGGTGGCGAGCCAGACCGAGTCGATGTACACGCTGCCGGTGGCGCTCTCGCTCTACTCCACCGGCCAGTACGCGACCGACTACGGCACGCTGCTCGCCGGCGCCGTGCTGATCATCACGCCGATCCTCGCGCTCTTCGTGTCCCTGCAGCGCTACTTCGTGCAGGGCATCGCCACCATGGGCCTCAAATGACCACACCTCCGACCCCCAGGACAGGATCGAACATGACGACTTCGCACCCGCCGGCCTTCCCGGACGGTTTCCTGTGGGGCGCGTCGACGGCGGCCCACCAGGTGGAGGGGAACAACGTCGGAAGCGACTTCTGGCAGGCGGAGCAGGACGGGAGCTGGGGCCTGCGCGAACGTTCGGGGGACGCCTGCGACAGCCTCCACCGGTGGCCGGAGGACCTGGACATCGCCCGCGACCTCGGTCTCAACGCCTACCGGTTCAGCGTCGAATGGGCCCGCGTGGTGCCCGCGCCCGGTCACCCGTCGCCGGCCATGCTGGACCACTATCGCCGGATCATCGAAGGGTGCGGGCAGCGCGGGCTGACCCCGGTCGTCACGCTCCACCACTTCACCAGCCCCGCGTGGCTCAGCGCCGGAGGCGGATGGACCTCAGGGGAGGCGGTCGCGCACTTCGCCGACTACGTCCGCGCGGTGCTGCCGATCCTCGACGGCGTGCCCTGGGTCTGCACGATCAACGAGCCCAACATGCTCGCCCTGATGGCCGCGCGCCGCAGGCACGGCGCCGGCGAACCCGCGCCCTCCTTCGTCCCGCCGGATCCCGGCGTGACCGCCGCGCTGGCCCGCGCGCACCAGGAGGCCCGCGACCTGCTCGCCTCCGTGCCCGGACTGCGGTCGGGGTGGACGGTGGCCAACCAGAACGTCCAGGACCACGGCGCCGGCCCGGACCGCACCGCCGAGCTGTCGTACCTGCTCGACGACCAGTACATCGACCTGGCGAAGGACGACGACTTCCTTGGCGTGCAGGCCTACAGCCGCCTGCGCGCGGGCGCGGACGGCGTCATCGCCCCCGGCCCGGACGACAGGCGCACGATGACGGGCTGGGAGTACTACCCCCTCGCGCTGGAGGACTCGGTCCGGCACACCGCCGCCCGGCTCGGCGGATCGACACCGCTGCTCGTGACCGAGAACGGCATCGCGACCGGCGACGACGACGAGCGGATCGCGTACACGACGCAGGCCGTGACGGGCCTGGCCCGCGCCATGGCCGACGGCATCGACGTGCGCGGATACCTGCACTGGTCACTGCTGGACAACTACGAGTGGGGATCGTGGACGCCCACCTTCGGCCTCGTCGCGGTCGACCGCACCACGTTCCGCCGCACGGTCAAACCCAGCGCCCGCTGGTTCGGGCGGCTCGTCCAGAACCCGGCGGCCGCTCTGGGCGGGGAGGCCGCGTCGTGACGGACACCCTGGACGTGACCCTGGACGCCGCGGACCTGGCCCGCCTCGTCGACGGCGCGGCCGCCCTCGACCCGGGAGCCCACGGCGGCCTGCGCCCGCGAAGGCTGCCGCCATGGGCCCGCGCCCAGCACGACGACCCCTGGTTCGACGTCATGGAACAGGCTCCCACCGGCGTCTCCCTCCGCTTCGCCACCCGCGCGACCCTGCTGCGGCTGCGCCTGCACACCCGCTCGCTGCGGCCGGCCGGCGCCGCGGCCGCCAGGCCGCACAGCCTCGCCGTCGTCGTGGACGGCGCGGTGGCGGGACACGTCGCCATCCCCGAAGGGGACGTCGTCGTCATCGGCGCCGACCGGCAGGTCGCCGGCCGGGAACAGCGCGACCCGTCCGAGGTGACGGTGGCTCTCGTGCCCGACGGCGGCGAGAAGCAGGTCGAGATCATGCTGCCGCACGACTGCGCGGTCGAGGTCGTCAGCCTGGCCGCCGACGCCCCGATCTCGCCGTCCGCCGGCGGCCTCCCGCGCTGGACGCATCACGGCAGCTCCATCAGCCACGGGCTGCAGGCCGCCACCCCCGACGGCACTTGGCCGGCGCGGGTCGCCCTGGGCGCCGGCTGGCGGCTGCGCAACCTGTCGTTCGGCGGGAACGCGCAGCTCGACCCGTTCGTCGCCCGCATGATCAGGGACACGCCCGCGGACCTGATCACCCTGAAGGTGGGCATCAACCTCGTGAACGCCGACTCCATGCGGGCCAGGACGATGCTGCCCGCGGTGCACGGCTTCCTCGACCTGATCCGCGAGGGCCATCCGGACACGCCGGTGGTCCTCATCACCGCGATCGCCTGCCCGGCGCACGAGCACACGCCGGGACCGACCGTCGATCGCGGCGGCACGGCCGCCGGGGCGGACCGGGCCCTGGAGGCCGACGACGGAGCCCTGACGCTGGCCGCCACCCGCCGGATCATCGAGCGCGTCCACGCCGTGCGCGCGGCCGGCGACCCTCACCTGCACCTGGTGGACGGCCGTACCCTGCTGGGCGAGCAGGACGCGCACCTGCTGGGCGACGGGCTCCACCCCACGCAGGAGGGGCTGGACCTCATCGCGCGGCGCTTCCAGGACACGGTGGCCGGCCTGCCGGCCCTGGCGGGGCTGCTCGGCGGCCGGCGATGAGGGCCGCGCTGGTGCCGTGGCCGCACGCGGTCGCGCTGGACCACGCGACGACGACCGTCCTGCACCCCGGCCGCGTCGAGATCCGGGCCGACGATCGTCTGCGCGACGCCCGCGCGTGGCTCGAGGGCGAGTTCGCCCGGCTCCCCGCCACCCCCTCGGCGGGCGGCCCGTCCCCGTCGCGCGTCGTCCTGCTGATCGGCGAGGCGCCCGGCGACGTGCCGCCGGCCGGCGGGATCGCGCCGGAACAGCTCCCCCCGGACGAGCGGCACACCGTGACGATCACCCCGGAGGAGATCACGATCACCGGCCCGACCCCGCACGCGGTCCTGCGGGGCGTCGCGACGCTGGTGCAGCTGGCGGAGTCGGCGGCGGGCCGGCTGCCGGTCGGGCGCATCGCCGACGGGCCCGCCCTGGCGTGGCGGGGCCTGATGCTCGACGTCGTCCGGCACCCCTTCCGCCCGGACGAGATCCGCCGCGTCATCGACCTGCTGACCCGGTACAAGCTGAACGTGCTGCACCTGCACCTCACCGACTCCGGCGGCTGGCGGCTGCAGTCGGCGGCCCGTCCCGAGCTGGACGCGACCTCGCCCGGCGAGCTGATCACGCGGCGCGAGCTGGCGGAGCTGACGGCGTACGCCGCGGCCCGCGGGGTGACGATCGTGCCCGAGATCGACCTCCCCGGGCACGCCCACGCCGCGATCCGCGCCTGCCCGGAGCTCGCCGGCGACCGGACCGCCGCCCGCCTGGGCTACGTCGATCCGGCCGTGCCGGGGGCCGAGTCCTTCATCGCGGAGACCGTCACCGAGTTCGCGCAGGCGTCCGGTGCCCGGTTCGTGCACGTCGGAGGGGATGAGCCGTTCGGGATGCCCGTCACGGCGTACACGCGCGCGGTGAAAGTGGCCGTCCGCGCGGCGCACGACGCCGGCAGCCGGGTCGTGGCCTGGCAGGAGACGGTACGCGCCGGGGCGCTGGGCGACGGCGACCTCGTGCAGCTGTGGATCGGCGCGGAGACGAGCATCGACGCCGACGCCAAGAAGGCGGAGCTGCCGGAGTCCGCGCACCCGTTCGTCGACCAGATGGTGGCGTTGTTCGCCCTCGCGCCGTCCGACGGGCCCGCCGCGGCGGCGGCCGGGCTGCCGGTGCTGCTGTCCTCCAGCGACGTGCTGTACTACGACCGCCCGTACGCCGAGCCCGCCGCGGACGCCGAGGGGGAGGCGCGCCGGGCCCGGCTCGGGTTCCGCGACTATCCGGCCAAGACCCTCCGGCAGATGTTCGAGTGGACCCCGCGGTCCCTGGTGCCGGGGCTCGACGTCCGCGTCGCCGGGGTGGAGGCCGCGATCTGGTCGGAGACGATCACGTCCTTCGACGATCTGGCGTTCCTGCTGCTGCCCCGTCTCCCGGCCGCGGCCGAACGATCCTGGACGCGCGAGCCGGCGACCTGGGAGGACCACCGGGCACGCCTGCGACCGCACGCCGCCACGTGGCGGGCGACGGGATGGGGAGCGGCGTACCGGCCCGCGGCGGAGCCGTGACCCCGCCACGGCCCGGGGCCCGTCGTGGTCCCGGGGCTCGTCGCGGCCCCGGGGCTCGTCACGGTCCCGCGGGCTCGTCGTGGTCCCGGGGCTCGCCGCGGCCTCGGAGGTCGTCGTCGTCAGGCCTGCACGGGCGACCCGCCGAGCTCGGTCACCGTCAGGGCGCGCAGCAGGTGCGGGTGCAGGCCCTCGGCCCGCGGCCGGGGCAGGCCGGCGGCGATCGCGGCGTCGGTGAGCGCGGCCCGCGTCCAGGCCAGGTCGACCCGCCGGCCCGCCTCGCCGGTGAGCAGCGGGTGGTCGGCGGGCCGGTCGCCGCACAGGCGGCGCAGCGGGCGGCGCAGGTAGGGGGCGAGCGGGAAGGCGACGATGTCGCCCCGCCCGTCGTGCAGGGTGATCAGCACGGGGTCGCCGGCGCCCACCAGGTGCACGTCGCACGGGGTCAGCCGGGCCAGCGCGTCGACGGACGCGCCGGTGGACTCCAGCAGCCCGACGGCCACGGCCTCGGCTAAGCGCCCCTCCTCGGCCAGCAGGGCGACCCCGCCGCGCAGCAGCCGCCGCTCGGCCGGGGTGGGCGGGTGCGCGGCCGGCGCCGGGAGAGCCGGCCCGTGCCGTCCGGCGAAGGCGTAGAACGAGGCCAGCACGGCCCGCCGGCGGATCACCGTCGCGCGGGCCAGCGGCCGGCCGGACGGCGCCAGACCGGCGGTGAGCGCGGCCAGGCAGTAGGCGTCGACCTGCGACCCGGCACCCAGCACGTCGCCGCCGGGATCCTGCCCGCGCAGCCACCGCAGGTAGGAGGCCAGCACCCGCAGCCGCGTCCGCCGCAGGGCCGGGGAGGGCCGCTCGCGCAGCCAGGCCGCCGCCAGGCCGGCCGCCGCCGGAGCCAGCCCCTCGACGACGTCGACGTCGGCCGCGGGGACCTCGCCCCCGTCGGCGGGACCGCGCCGCGGACGCAGCCCCTCGATGCGGGAGACGAGGCCGCGGGCCTCCTGACCGGTGAGCGCGCCCCAGGACGCGACGGTGTCCTCGGCCATGCTCAGCACACGTCCGGCACGACGACGGGATCGGCGGCTGGGTCGGCGGCGGCCCGTGCCGGAGCACAACAGGACGAAAGGGAGGCGTGGAGGACGTCACTGCTCGCGCCCAACGGACCCATCATGATCTCGATCGTCTCATGGAACTGCGCCCGCGGGCTCCATCCGGCCGGGCCGCCGGGGCCGCGGGACCCGGGGGCGCGGCCGTCCGCCGAGGTCAGGGTTCGATCAGGCCGGCGCGGATGGCGTAACGGGTCAGGTCGAGCCGGTCGTTGAGGCCGAGTTTGGCCAGGATGTTGCTGCGGTGGCGGTCGACGGTCTTGGGGCTGATGACCAGGGTGTCGGCGATGGCCTTGGTGGAGTGGCCCTCGGCGATGAGCTTGACGATCTCCTCCTCGCGGGCGGTCAGCAGGCTGTCGGGCAGCGGGTCGCCGTGCCGGTGGCGGTGGAGGTAGTCGCGGATCAGCGCGGTGACCGCCCCGGGGTAGAGGAACGGCTCGCCGCGCATCGCCGCCCGGCACGCCTCGATGAGGTCGCGGTCGGCCACCGACTTCAGCACGTAGCCGCAGGCCCCGGCCTTGAGCGCGGCGAAGAAGTACTGCTCGTTGTCGTACATCGACAACATCAGCAGCCGGATGCCGGGCCGGCGGCGGGAGATCTCCCGCGCGGCCTGCAGGCCGGTCATGCGCGGCATGGCGATGTCCAGGACGACCAGGTCGATGTCGTGGGTGCGGACGGCCTCGACCGCCTCGGCCCCGTCGGCCGCCTCGGCGACCACGGTCAGGTCGGGCTCGGCGTCGAGGATCAGGCGGACGCCCTGACGGACGAGCGCGTGGTCGTCGGCGAGCAGGATGCGGGTCATCGGGCGTTCTCCTTGGCCGCGCCGGGGACGGTGAGGACGATCTCGGTGCCGCCGCCGGGCGGCGAGTGCACGCTCAGGCGGGCCCCGATGAGCAGGGCGCGCTCGTGCATGCCGCGGATGCCGGCGCCCGGCTCGCCGATGCCGCCCCGGCCGTCGTCGGTGACGCGCAGGACCAGGTCGCCGTCGTCGGGCGTCAGCGTGAGCGTCGCCCTGGTGGCCTGGGCGTGGCGGGCGACGTTGGTCAGGCTCTCCTGGGCGATGCGGTAGAGCACCAGCTCGACCTCGGAGCTGAGCGGCGGCAGCCCCGCGGCCAGTCTACGCGTGACCTCGACCGTGCCGGTCTGCGACAGGTCGGTGGCCAGCGCGGTGAGGGCGCTGGTCAGCCCCAGGTCCTCCAGGACGCCGGGGCGCAGCCGGTGGGCGACCTGGCGCACCTCGTCCAGGCTCGTCCTGATCGCCTCCTGGACGTGGCCGAGCTCGTCGGCCAGCTCCGCGGGCGCCCGGTCGCGCACCCGCTTGAGCGCCAGGAGCGCGACGGTGAGGCTCTGGCCGATCTCGTCGTGCAGCTCGCGGGCGATGCGGCCGCGTTCGGCCTCCTGGGCGGCCAGGGCCTGGGCGCTGGCCACGCTGCGCTCCTCCTCCAGCCGGTCCAGCATCTGGTTGAAGGTGTCGGTGACGCTCCGCAGGTCCCGGTTGCCGGCGGGCAGCCGGTCGTGGGTGTGCAGCAGGTCCACGCGTCGCATGAGGGCGGTCAGGGAGGTCAGCGGGGCCAGGCTGGCCCGCACCAGGAACGCGTTCGCCGCCAGGATCAGCGCCAGGCCGATGAGCAGCACCGGGATCTCGGTCAGCAGCACCGGTGAGGAGACCGTCGCGGGGGACAGCGCCAGCACGAACGTGCCCGCGGCGAAGACCAGCGCGTTGATGACGAACAGGCGGCGGAACAACGCCTGGGCCGGAGTGCGGCCAGGCGGCTCCGGCGCGGTGGCGACGGCGTCTTTCATGCCTCTAGCCTGGGCGTTCGTCGCGCGCGCTGTCCACTGACCCGGCTCGAATACGGTCGCGCCCCCACCCGATATGGGGGCCGGACCCGATGGGCGCGGGCCCCCGCGCGGTGATGCCATGGTCTCCCCGGAAAACAGGGACGGACCGTAAGGAGGTGGGCGATGCGTGGCACGGACCTTCTCCGAGCCGCGGCGGCAGGACCGCTTCTCCTCCTGCCCGCCCGCGGGTCGCGGTCCGTCCCCCGGGGCCAACTGACGCGCGGGCCGCGCCGGGGGCCGGCCGCCGTCCCGTGGCCGGGGCCGGGCGCCTGAGCCGCCCCCGCCGCCTTTGTGACCTTCGCCCATGCCCCCGCTGGAGGCTCCCCATCAAGATCCGTCATACGACCGTGCCCCGAACCGGCGCGAACCGTCGTCTCCCCGCCACTCCGACCACCGTGGACGGTGCCATGCGAGCACAGGACATCGCCGTCGCCCTGCCGACCGTGACGGCCCGCGACTCCGTGGGACGCGCCGTGCGCCTGATGGTGGTCAACCGGCTGCCCGGACTCATCGTGGTGGACGAGCGGGGCAGGCCGGCGACCGTGCTGCCGGGCACGCAGGTGCTGCGGCTGGCCATCCCCGGGACGTACCAGGAGGACCAGGCCCTGGCCCGCACGCTCGACGAGAGCGACGCCGAGCTGTTCTGGCAGGAGCTCGCCCACCTGACGGTCGGCGACTGCCTGCCCAGGCCGCCCGCGCGGCCCGTCACCGTGCCGCCGGACGCGACCCTGCTGGAGGTGGCGGCGCTGATGGCCCGCACGCGTAGCCCGCTGGTCGCCGTCCTCGGCCCGGACGCCACCCTCACGGGGGCGATCACGCTGGAACGCCTGCTGACCAGCCTGGCCATCACGAGCCTTCCGGACTGATCCGCATGAGCGCGATCCTGGCCCTATCCATCTTCGTGGTGGCGTTCTTCTTCATCGCCACCGAGAAGGCCGACAAGGTCAAGGTCGTCCTGGTGGCGGCCGGCCTGATGACCGTGCTGGGGCTGACGCCGGGGGAGGAGGTGTTCTCCTCAGGGCACGCGGGCATCGACTGGAACGTCATCTTCCTGCTGCTCGGCATGATGATCATCGTGGGGGTGATCAAGCAGACCGGGCTGTTCGACTACCTGGCGATCTGGGCGGCCAAACGCTCGCGGGGGCGGCCGTACCGGCTGATGGCGATGCTGATGGCCATCACCGCCGTGGCCTCGCCGTTCCTGGACAACGTCACGACGATCATGCTGGTCGCGCCGGTGACGGTGATGGTGTGCGGGCGGCTGCGCATCCCGGCGCAGCCGTACCTGATCGCCGAGGTGCTCGCCTCCAACATCGGCGGCGCGGCGACGCTGATCGGCGACCCGCCGAACATCATCATCGGCAGCCGGGCGGGGCTGACGTTCAACGACTTCCTCGTCCACATGGCGCCCGCGGTCGTGGCGATCTTCGGGGTGTTCGTGCTGCTCACCTACCCGCTGTTCCGCCGGTCGTTCCACTACAACGCCGACCACGTCGCCAAGGTGATGGCGCTGCAGGAGCGGCGGGCCATCACCGACCCCGCGCTGCTGGCGCGGTCGATGACGGTGCTGGCCGGGGTGGTGACGGCGTTCGCGCTGCACTCCGTGCTGCACCTGGCGCCCTCGATCATCGCCCTGGTCGGCGCGGGGGTCATGCTGCTGGTCTGCCGGGTCGAGCTCGGCGACGTGCTGCGCGAGGTCGAATGGCCCACGCTGGTGTTCTTCGCCGGGCTGTTCGTCATGGTGGCGGGCCTGGTGCACACCGGCATGATGGAGACCATCGGCCGCGCCACCATCGACCTGTTCGGCGACAACTACTTCGCCGCGGCCACCTCGCTGCTGTTCGGCTCCAGCGTGCTGGGGGCGTTCTTCGACAACATCCCGTACGTGGCGACGATGGCGCCGGTGGTGGAGGAACTGGCCGCCGCCGCACCGGACGCGTCCACCGGGCAGGCGCTGTGGTGGGCCTTCGCCTTCGGCGCCGACTTCGGCGGCAACGGCACCGCGGTCGCCGCCAGCGCCAACGTCGTGGCCCTCGGGATCGCCGCCCGCACCGGGAACCCGATCTCCTTCTGGCAGTTCACCCGGTACGGCATCGTCGTCACCCTGGGCAGCACGGCCCTGGCCTGGGTGTACGTCTGGCTGCGCTACTTCTGACCCGGGCCGCCCGGGTCAGGGGCGCAGCCGGTGGAACAGCTCGACCCTGGCCCGGTGGTAGTCGAGGTCCTCCTCGTCGTGCGGCACGCCCGCCGCGGCGGCCTTGCGGAAGTAGGCGTGCTCCCTGCGCAGCTTGTGCCGGACGAGCTGGGCGAGCGACTCGTCGTCGAGGGGGGCCGCCGTGCCGCCCTCCTCGTGGTAGGCGGCCACGAACTCCTTGCTGGGCCCGGTCAGATCGTCGCCCCACTCCAGTGCGGCGGCGGCCAGCTCCAGCTCGGGGGCGCCGACGAAGGTCTCGTCCCAGTCGAGGACGGCGACGATGCGGCCGTCCCTGGCCAGGGTGTTGCCGGTGTAGTAGTCGCCGTGCAGCGGGTGGCGTACGGGATGCCCGGCGTGGAAGGCCGCCAGCCAGCGGTCGAGGACGGGGTCGTGCAGGTCGGCGGCGTCCGGGGGCGGGTCGCCGTACAGACCGGACTCCTGGAAGGCGGGCACGGGACGCGGGCCCGGACGCAGACCGGCCAGCGCGCGGTGGAGCCTGGCCAGCAGCCGCGCGCCCGCCTCCCGCTGCGCCGGCACGTCGGAGTCGGGCCACTCGCCCTCGACGTAGGGCCAGCAGGAGATCGGCCGCCCGGCCACGACGACCACCGTCGCGCCGCCCGCGGTGGCCAGCGGGGCGACGGCCTCGGGGAGCGTGGTGGCGGCGTGCCGGGCGACGGCGTGGCACCACTCCGACTCGGCCACTCCGCGCGCGGCCGGCCCCACCCGGACGACGTGGTCGCCGAGGCGGTAGGCGGCCGACTCCTCCCCGCCGTACAGCCGCTCGCCCTCTCCTTCGGCGCCCCAGGCCCGGAAGACGGCGGCACGGATCTCGGGGGTGAGGGGCGTCTTTGCGTAGATCACCTTGTCAGGTTATGGGGCTCAGGTCATGCGCTGGGACGGCTTGTGGAGTGTTCTGCCAAGGTCGGGCGACACGTGGCGCAAATTCGGCGCTCTCCGCCGGATGGCGCTTAACCTGCACTAACAGGATCATCATCCGCTTGTCACCCCGCGGTCAGGGCCGCCGGTGCCGAGCCCGCTCCGAATTCGGGACGCTCATGATCGTGCAGTCGCAAGAAATCGCCCAAAGCTCACATCCGCCCCATAATCGCCCGTCCCGGCGCCGGGGCGCCCACACGCCACCCGGCGCCGCGCGTCGCGGCCCGCGGCCGGCCGTCGCCGTCGTGCCCGGCTCGTCCACCGTGGGCCTGCCGCCCGCCGTCGTCTCGCGCTGCCGTTAGCGCCGCTCGGGCCGGCCCGCCGATCACCGTCTGGGAGTCCCGCGTGTCCCATCCGACTCCGCCCGCAGCGCCGACTGCTGTGCCGACTGCTGTGCCGTCCGCTGTGCCGTCCGCTGTGCCGTCCGCGCTGCCATCTGCGGTGCCGTCCGTGATGCCGTCCGCTGTGCAGTCCGTCGTGCCGCCCGCCGGGGCGGGGCGGGGGCGTGCGACGTGGCGGCACGTCGCCGGCCCCGGCCGGCGCGTGGAGATCAACCCGTGGCTGGCGCGGGCGCCGTGCTCGGTACGCGCGTGCCTGCCGGAGGAGGCCGTCGCCGCCGGGCGGACGCGCCGCGCGGCCCGGCTGTGCGCCGCCCTGCTGGTGCTGCTGACCGCGCTGCCCGCCTTCCTCGTCATGGGGGCCGCGCCGAGGCTCTGGCGGGCCAGGACCGCGCAGGCGGCGGCCCGGCTGCTGCTGCGCGCGCTCGGCGTCCGGGTCGAGGTCGCCGGTCCGGCGGACCTCGCGGGCGCGGCGGCCGGGGTGCTCGTCGTGGCCAACCACGTCTCGCTGCTCGACCCGCTGGTCATGCTGGCCGCGCTGCCCTGCCGCCTGCTGGCCAAGCGGGAGGTGCGCCGGTGGCCGCTCATCGGGACGCTCGGCGCGGCCTGCGGGGCGCTGTTCATCGACCGGGAACGCCTGTCCACGCTGCCCGCCGCGGTGGGCCTGATCCGCGACGCCCTGCTGGCCGGGGAGACGGTCGCCGTCTTCCCCGAGGGCACCACGTCCTGCGGGCGCGAGGTCGGCACGTTCCGGCCCGCGGTCTTCCAGGCGGCGATCGACGCGGGGGCGGCGGTGTGCCCGGCCGTCCTGCGCTACTACGAGGGACCGAGCCCGTCGAGCCGGGGGAGCTGGGTGGGCGAGGACTCGGTGACCGGGTCCGTCGTCCGGGTGGCCGGGACGCGGCGGCTGCGGGCCGAGGTGCGGCTCACCCCGCTCCTGCCGCCGCCCGCGCCCGACCGCGGGCCGCGCGGACGTGCCGCCCTGGCCCGCGCCGCCGAGGAACGCGTACGCGCCGGCCTCGACTGACCGCACCAGCCAACCGCACAGGACTGACCACACAGGCCCGCGCCGCGGGGGAGCGCGTGCGCGGCGGCCTCGACCGACCGTTACTCGACGTAAGGATTCACCGATGTGGGGCAATTCGCCGCCGTCCGGCCGTGGGCGGAGGTGGCCGCGACGGGTCGTGCTCTGGGGCGCGGCCGTCACGTTCGCCGTCTCGCTCGTGGCCGGCCTGGACGTGCACGACCGGCTCGTGCTGGGCGACATCGTGCCGCTCGGATCGCAGTCCCTGCGCGCGGACGCCATCCTCCAGGACGCCTTCCACGCGGGCAACGCCGACCTGGTCCTGATCGCCCGCGCCGCGCGCCCGGTCGACGACCCCGAGATCGACGCCGCCGGGACGCGGCTCACCGAACGCGTCTCGGCCGATCCCGGCGTGTGGCGGGTCACCTCGTACTGGCGCGGCCACGAGCCCAGGCTGCGCAGCGGCGACGGGCGCGCGGCGGTCGTCCTGGCCCACCTGAGCGGCGACAACGCCGCCCGCAACGCCGCCGCCCGCCGGATCATGGACTCCCTGCACGGCAGCTACGGACCCCTGTCGCTGACCGCCACGGGCGAGGCCCAGGTGCGCGTCGAGGCGCAGGACCGCAGCGAGACCGACCTGCGCACCGCCGAGCTGATCGCCGCGCCGCTGACCCTGGCCATCCTGTGCGTGGTGTTCGGCAGCCTGGTCGCCGCCCTGCTGCCGGTGCTGATCGGCGCGCTGGCGGTGATCGCCACCATGGCCGTGCTGCGCCTGCTCACCGAGGTCATGGAGATCTCGGTGTTCGCGCTGAGCATCTCCAGCGCGCTCGGCTTCGCCCTGGCCGTCGACTTCAGCCTGTTCATCGTCACCCGCTTCCGCGAGCAGCTGGCCCAGGGCCAGGACGCCGTCCAGGCCGTCGCCGTCACCATGCGCACCACCGGCCGGGCCATGGCCTGCTCGGCGGCCACCGTGGCGCTGTCCATGTCGGCGCTGCTGCTGTTCCCGTTCACCATCCTGCGCTCGCTGGCCGTCGGCGGGATGACGATCAGCCTGACGGCGGCCGCGGCCAGCCTCGTGGTGCTCCCGGCCGTGCTCACCCTGCTCGGCGACCGGGTCAACCGGCTACCCGTGCCCGGCCCGTGGAACGCCGCGCGCCGGTCCGCGCCGCCGGTGGAGGACGGGCCCTGGTACCGCCTGGCGGTCGCCGTCATGCGCCGCCCGCTGGCGGTGGCCGTGCCCACCACCGCGCTGCTGCTGGCCATGGGCGCGCCGTTCCTGGGCGCCCGCTTCGGCACCCTGGACGACCGCATCCTGCCGCCCGACGCGCCCGCCGCCCGCGCCGCGCAGGCGCTGCGCGCGGAGTTCGGCGGGCAGCAGGTGGTCGGCGGCACCATGATCGTGCTGCCGGACCTGCGGACGACCGGGCAGAGCTCCGCCGGCCCGCTGGACGGCTACGCCAGACGCCTGGCCGCCACCGACGGCGTGCTCCGGGTGGACACGGCCGGCGGCTCCTACAGCCGGGCCGCCACCGTGCCGGCGCCGGGCCGCCGGTTCACCGGCGAGGCGGGCACCTGGCTGCTCGTCACCACCGCGCACGAGCCGTACTCGGTGGCCAACAGCGAGCTCGTCCGGCGCCTGCGCGCGATCCCGGCCCCGGGCCAGGCGCTGTTCGCCGGGCCGGGCGCCGAGCTCGACGACCTCAGGCAGAGCATCGCCGGCACGCTGCCCACCGCCCTGGCGCTGATCGCGCTGGCCACCCTGGCCATGGTGACGCTGCTGACTCGCAGTGTCGTGCTGGCCGTCAAGGCCCTGGTGATGAACGTGCTCAGCCTCACCGCCACCTTCGGCGCCCTGGTCCACGTCTTCCAGGACGGCCACCTGCGCGGGCTGGTCGGCGACTTCACCGCCACCGGCAGCATCGACGCCCTCATGCCCACGCTGATCTTCTGCGTCGCCTTCGGCCTGTCCATGGACTACGAGATCTTCCTGCTGTCCCGGATCACCGAGGAGTACCGCGACCGCGGCGACACCGCCACCGCGGTCGCCACCGGGCTGCAGCACACCGGGCGGCTGTTCACCTCGGCCGCCGTCATCTTCGCCGTCGTCATGGCCGCCGTGGCGACCTCCGGCCTGGCCGTGCTCAAGATGATCGGGGTGGGCATCGCGCTGGCCGTCCTGGTCGACTGCACGCTGATCCGCACGCTCCTCGTGCCCGCCGTGATGCGCCTGGCCGGGCCCGTCAACTGGTGGGCGCCCCGGCTCCTGCGCGGCAGGCGGGGGAGCGGCGGCGGCTCTCCCGGCGACCCGTCGCGCGTCCCCGTCGGCGCGGCCGCGGGCGGCCCGGACGGGACGGAGCCCGCGGCCCCGGCGGGCACACCCGCGAGCGCACCGTGACGACCATCCGCGATCAGGACCACCGCCACGAGCGGCCGCCGTCCGGGCCGGGGCTGTCGCCGTGCACGCCGGACGCGTGCGTGCGCCCGCCGGTCGCCGCCGCCGGGCCGGTGCGCCGGGCCGCCCGTCTCCTGGGCTGCGCGCTGGCCCTGGGGGCCGCCCTGACGCTGTCGGCGATGCCCGCCCGCCGCGCCGGGGCCCTGCGCGCACGCCTGGCCCGCAGGGCCATGGGCCTGATCGTGCGCGCGCTCGGCATCAGGGTGCGGATCCCCGGCGGCGTCCCCGCCCTGGACGGCCACGGCACCCTGCTGGTGAGCAACCACATCTCGTGGGCCGACCCGCTGATCATGGCGGCTCTCACGCCGGCCCGCCAGCTCGCCAAACGGGACATCGGACGGTGGCCGCTGGTCCGGTCGCTGGCCGCGGCCCACCGCACGCTGTTCATCGACAAGGACCGGCCGGCCGGGCTGCCCGCCGCGATCACGGCCGTCGCCGCCGCGCTGCGCGACGGGGACGCCGTGCTGGCCTACCCCGAGGGCACCACCTGGTGCGGGGAGGCCATGGGAGCCTTCCACCCGGCCCTGTTCCAGGCCGCCGTCGAGGCGGGCGCGACCGTCCGGCCGGTGGCGCTGCGCTACCGCGAGGCCGGCGCGCCCTCCACCCGCGCGGCCTGGATCGGCGCGGACTCCCTGCCGGTCTCGCTGCTGCGCGTGGTCGCGACCCGGAACCTGGTGGCCGAGGTGACGTTCCTGCCCCCCGTACGCCCCCAGCTCACCGGACGGGCGCGCGCGGACCGGGCGGCGCTGGCCGCGCTGACCGAGTCGCGGGTCAGGGACGCTCTGGGCCCGGCTTGATGGACATTTGATGTGTCATACCCGGACCCGCCGGCACTCCTGGAGCACACTCGGACACGCCCCCCATCCGCCGAGAGAACGGACGGCACCATGACCGACGACCAGATAACAGACGTGCTCCGCGGCCACTGCGCGCGGGTCCTGGGCGTCAGCCCGGCCCAGATCGGCCCGCACACCGACCTGCGCGAGGAACTGGACGCCGACAGCCTCGACTTCGCCGAGCTGCACGCCGTGGTCGAGGACGAGTGGGGCACCTTCGCCGACGACCGGCTCCAGCGGGTGCGGACGGTCGCCGACATGGCCGCCGTCATCCGCCGCCACCTGACGGCGGTGGGCGGCTGATGCGAGCCCGGGTCGCGGTGACCGGGCTCGGCCTGCGCACGCCCGCCGGCTCCGGCCCCAAGGAGCTGTGGAACGCGCTGCTCGGCGGGCGCTCGACGGCACGGGCCATCACGTCCTTCGACACGTCCGCGCTCGCGGTGCGCTTCGCCTGCCAGGTGCCGGAGCTGGACGTCTCGGCGTACCTGACCGACCGGCAGGCCCGGCGGCTGGACCGGTCGTCGCTGCTGGCGGTGTGCGCGGCCGGCGACGCGCTGGCCGACGCCGGTCATCCGCGGGTGCCGCCCGAGCGGCGGGCCGTGGTGGCGGGCAGCTCGTTCTGCGGCACCGAGACCTACGAGTCGGCGCTGCTCGACACGCCGGGCCCGGCCGCGCTGCGGCTGTCGCCGATCTTCATCCCGAAGATCATGCCCAACGCCGGCGCCGCCGCCATCGGCATGCGGTACGAGATCCGCGGGCCGAGCATGTCCGTGGTCACCGCCTGCGCCTCCGGCGCGCACGCCATCGGCGAGGGCGTCCGGCTGATCCGCGACGGCTCGGCCGACCTGGTCGTGGCCGGGGCCGGGGACGCCAACGTCACCCCCGGCATGCTGCACGGCTTCAGCCGGTGCCGCGCCCTGTCGGTACGCAACGACGACCCCGAGGCCGCCTGCCGTCCCTTCGAGGCCGACCGCGACGGGTTCGTGCTGGCCGAGGGGGCCGCGTTCCTCGTCCTGGAACGCCTCGACGACGCCGTGCGCCGCGGGGCGCGCGTCCACGCCGAGGTGTCCGGCTACGGCCGCACCAGCGACGCCCACGACCTGACGGCTCCCGCGCCCGGCGGCGAGGGCGCCCGGCGGTGCATGGACGCCGCGCTCGCCGACGCGGGCCTGGCGCCCGAGGACATCGTGCACGTCAACGCCCACGGCACCGGGACCGAGCTGAACGACCTGGCCGAGGCGCAGGCGATCGGCCGCGTCTTCGGGCCCGCCGCCGTGCCGGTGAGCTCGACCAAGGGGGTGACCGGGCACGCGCTCGGCGCGTCCGGGGCGATCGAGGCCGTGGCGTGCGTGCTGGCGATGGCCGAGTGCACCGCCCCGCCGACCGCCAACCTGGACCGGCTCGACCCGCGCTGCGACATCGACGCGGCGCCCGTGCCGCGCCCGATCGCGAGGGGGCCGGTGATGTCGAACTCGTTCGGCTTCGGCGGCCACAACGCCACGCTGGTCTTCTCGCCGGTGCGCTGACCGCTCCGGCCGGACGGTCAGCCCCGCCGGACGGTCAGCCCCGCCGGGAGACGAACACGCAGAACGGGTGCCCGGCCGGGTCGGCGTAGACCCGCAGGGGTTCCTCGTCGTCGTCGATCCGGTCCAGCAGCAGCCGGCCGCCCAGGCGCAGAACGCGTTCGTGCTGCTCCAGCAGGCTCTCGACCGACGAGACGGTCAGGTCGAGGTGGAGCTGCTGGGGCACCCCGGGCTCCGGCCAGGTCGCCTCGGGAAGCGTCTCGACCTGCTGGAAGGCCAGCTGCGGCGCGCCATCCCTGGTCCGCAGCACGAGCCAGTCGCGGCCGCGCTCGTCGTCGGCGCCCGGCTGCGGCGGCTCGTCGCCGGGCCGGTAGACCAGGTCCAGCAGGGACCGGTAGAACTCCGCCAGCGCCCTGGCGTCGGTGCAGTCGAGCACCACCTGACACAGCCTGATCCCGCCGTCCGTACCGGTCATGCGCGCCTCCCGTGATCGTCCTTTGTCCGTCATGCTCTCTGCACGGCGGGAGGGCGCGTCAAACGCGGCGGCCTCACCAGGTGACCGGCAGGGACGCCAGGCCGTAGATCGTGGCGCGCGGGCGCAGCGGCACCTCCTCGGCGGGCACGGCCAGCCGCAGCCCGGGGAATCGGCGCAGCAGCGCGGGGAAGGCCAGCCGCATCTCCAGGCGGGCGAGCTGCTGGCCCAGGCACTGGTGGATGCCGTGGCCGAAGCCGAGCTGCGGCCCGGCCTCGCGGGTGACGTCGAAGCGGTGGGGGTCGGGGAATCGGGCCGGGTCGCGGTTGACGGCCGGCAGGGAGAGCGTCACGGTCTCACCGGCCCTGATCGTCTGCCCGGCGAGCGGCACGTCGGCCCGCGCGACCCGGATCGGGCCGATGTGCACGATGCTGAGGTAGCGCATCAGCTCCTCGACGGCGGTCGCCGCGACGCCGGGGTCGGTGCGCACCAGCTCCGCCTGCTCCGGACGGCTCAGCAGCAGGAACGCGCCGAGAGCCAGCATGTTCGCGGTGGTCTCGTGGCCGGCGGTCAGCAGCAGGGTGGCCACCCCGGTCAGCTCCTCGTGGTTCAGCTCGCCGCCGGAGACCAGCTCGCCGAGCAGGTCCTGGGTAGGCTCGGCCCGCTTGCGGGTGACCAGCTCGGACAGGTAGCCCATCAGTTCGGCGCCCGCCGCGCCGCGTTCCGCGGCGGAGTTGTCCAGGTTCACCGCGCGCGCGGTGGTGTCCTGGAAACGCACGCGCTCGTCGTACGGCACGCCGAGCAGCTCGCAGATCACCAGCGACGGGATGGGCAGCGCGAACGCGCCGACCAGGTCGGCGGGCGCTCCGGCCGCGGCCATCTCGTCGAGGCGGCCGTCGACGATCTCCTGGATCCTGGGCTCCAGGAGCCGCATCCGGCGCATGCTGAAGCGGCCGGTGAGCAGCCGCCGGTAGCGGGAGTGCTCGGGGTCGTCCATGGCGATGAAGAAGCCCGGCGGGATCACCAGGTCGGCCAGGCCCTCGGGCGGCGCCAGCTCCTTGATCGGCGGCGCGGCGCCCTGGGAGGTGTTGCTGAAGCGCGGGTCGTCGAGCACCGCGCGGGCCTCGGCGTGGCCGGTGACCAGCCAGCCGGGACGGCCGTCGGCGTAGATCATGCGGTGCAGCGGGCCGTGCAGCCGGGCGAGCTCGGCGGGCGGCTCGAACGGGTCCTCGCGGTCGAGCGGCAGGCTCTGAAGGATGTCCATGCCCCCAGAAAACCGCAGAGACTGCGAATTTGCAACCTATGCATAAAAGCAGGGCATGCAGTAGGGTGACGCCCGTGGAAGGTCATCGCGAACGCAAGAAGGCCCGCACCCGCCGCGCGCTGCTGGAGGCGGCCGTCCGGCTGTTCGCCGAGCGGGGGTACGAGCAGACCACCGTCGCCGACATCGCCGCGGCGGCCGACGTCGCGCCCCGCACCTTCTTCGCGTACTTCGCGAGCAAGGAGGACGTGCTCTTCCTCCAGGCGGGCGAGCGCGAGCGGGTGATGCTGGAGGCGATCGCCGGGCGGCGGCCGGGAGAGCCGCTGGGGGAGCTGCTGAGCCGGATGTTCGAGGCCATGGTGCGCAGCCTGGCCGAGGACGACGAGCTCGGCTTCGCGCTGTCGCCGCTGCGGGCGCGGCTGATGGTCGCCGAGCCCGCGCTGCGCGCCCGCGGCCTGACGCTCATGATGGAGACCCAGCCCCGGCTGGCCAGGGCGCTGTGCGAGGTCTATCCGGGGCTCGACCCGGTGTCGGCGGGTGCGGCGGTCGGGAGCTTCATGGGCGCGCTGGCCGCGGCCGGGATGGTCGCCCAGGAGCAGGGCGGCTCGGAGGACGACGTCCTGGCCGCCGGGCGGCGCGGGATCGAGGTCGCGGTCAACGGCCTGGCGAGCCTCGACCGGCCCTAGCGACTCCTCGTCACCCTTGGGAAAGGCGGCCTGGTCCGCGCGGGGCCGCCCGGGGTCGCGTCCGCATGCGGGCGTGTGCCTGACGGCCGCTCGTCACGGCTCCAGGGACTGGCGGGCGCGCAGGGCGCGGAGTTTGTGGCGGTTGCCGCAGCGTTCCATCGCGCACCAGCGGCGGGCGCCGGGGCGCGAGGTGTCGACGAACACCAGCGGGCAGTTGTCGCTCGCGCACTCGCGGATGCGTTCGGCGAGCGGCCCGGACAGCAGTTCGATCATCTCCCGCGCCATGGCGGACAGGGCCTGGGCGGCCCGCACCGGTGGCGCCCATCCGGCGGTGACGCCGTCGGCGGCGAGTTCGGGGACCAGGGGCGCGGCCGACGCGGCCCGGTTGATGACCGTGATCGCCCCGGCGGGCAGGGGGCGGCGCGCCGCCCGGGCGTGGGCCGCGTCCCAGATCGCCTGGCGCAGGGCCTTGGCGTCGGTGAGCTCGCCGGCGGTCACGGGGGCCGTCATGACCGCCGTCAGCGGTGGCTGAGCGAGCCATTCGGCCAGGTCGGCGGGCTCGTGCAGGGACTCGAAGATCGCATATTGGCCCTCGCCGCCGGTGTGGGCGAAGTCGAGGCAGAGGGCGCCGGCGTCGAACCGGAACGACCCGCCCTTGGGATCGTGCAGCACCCGTCCGGTTGCGTTCACTCGCATGACACCACTATAACTGGTGTCGTAACGAAACCTCTTTAACCGGTTTCAGAACGCGAGGAGAGAGAACATGGGCGTACGGCACGTCAACCCCGAGGGGCTTCATCGCAGCCCGGCCTTCAGCCAGGCCGTCGTGGTCGAGCAGCCGGCCAAGACGATCTACATCGGCGGCCAGAACGGCGTCGGCCCCGACGGCAAGGTCGTCGGCCCCACGGTGGGGGAGCAGGCCAGGCAGGTGTTCCGCAACCTCCGGACGATCCTGGAGAGCGAGGGCGCCAGCCTGGCGAACGTCGTGCACTGGCGCATCGCCGTGCTGGACGGCCACACCTTCGACGAGGGAGTGGCCGCCTTCCAGGAGGTGTGGAACCGGGCCGACCCGCCGCCCGCCATCACGGTGCACGTCGTGGCCGGCCTGAACCCGGGATGCCTCGTCGAGGTCGACGCCGTCGCCGTCGTGTGACCCGCGGGCCGCGACGGGTGGTCAAGGTCACGTCATCACGACCGGTCGAGCAGCCACCGCTCGACCGCCGCGCTCATCCGCCCGCCCGCCTCCAGCGCCGCCGCCTTCGCGGCGGCCGGGTCCGTGTGCGCGGCCTGGCCGAGGATGACGCCGAGCACCAGATGGCCCCGTACGCGCGAGGCCCACATCAGGTTGCCGCCCGCGGCCGTGCCCGAGCCGGTCTTGATGCCGATGACGCCGTGCCGGTTCAGCAGCGTGTTGGTGTTGTGCAGCCGCCGGGCGTCCCCCGGGACGGACGTGTCGGTCTGCGCCACCACCGCCCGCAGCACCGGGTCGCCCATCGCCGCCCTGGCCAGTCTGAGCTGGTCGGCGGCGGTGCTGACGGTGGTGTCCTCGTTGCCGCTGGCCCCCGTGTACGTGCTGTCCGCCATGCCCAGGCGGCGCGCGGCGGCGTTCATCCGGGCCACGAAACGCTCCTGCGAACCGGCGTCCCAGCGGGCCAGCAGCCGGGCCACGTTGTTGCCCGAGGGCACCATCATCAGCTCCAGCAGCCGCCGCAGCCGTACCGTCCGGCCCTGGACGAGCGGGACGGTCGACTCCAGCCGCGACGACGACTCCTCGGCCGCCGTGCGGTCCACGGTGATCGGCGGGCCGTCGTCGCCGGGCCGGAGCGGGTGGCGGCGCAGGATCACGTAGGCGGTCATCACCTTCGTCACGCTGGCGATCGGCACCGGCCGCGGGTCGCCGCTGACGCCCAGGCTGCCCATGCCGGCCACCTCGACCGCCGCCTGCCCTTCCTGCGGCCACGGCAGGGACGCGTCCCCGGTGACCGGCGGAGCCCCGGCACAGCCCGACAGAACACCCGCCAGCAGCAGAAACATCAAGGAACGTCGCATACCGGCCAGGTTGCGCGACCGGCGTGTCCGTACGGCCGTGACCGCGCGTCCATCCGCGCTCAGCCGTGTATCAGCCCGGCATCAACTCCGGCATCAGCCCGCCGGGATCACCCGCCGGGAGGCGGAGGACGGCGACAGCGCCGCCGTCCGGGGCGTTGGCCAGGGTCAGCTCGGCGCCGATGACCCGGGCCTGGCCCAGCGCGATCGTCAGCCCCAGGCCGTGCCCGCGGCCCCGCTCGGCGGCGCCCGTGCGGAACCGGCGCGGCCCGTCGGCCAGCAGCTCCGGCGGGAACCCCGGCCCCCGGTCGCGCACCTCGATCACGTGGTCGCCGACCGCGATCTCCACCGGCGCCGCGCCGTGCCGATGGGCGTTGAGCACGAGGTTGGCCAGGATCCGGTCGAGCCGCCGCGGATCGGTCTCGGCCACCGGGTCCCCGTCGGCCAGCACCCGCGCCTCGACCCCCACCCGGGACGCCGACTCCGCGGCCAGCCCGGCCAGCGGCACGCGCACCCGCTCGGCGACCTCGGCCCCGGCGTCCAGCCGGGACACCTCCAGCAGGTCCTCCACCAGCGTCCGCAGCACCCGCACCCGGTCCCGCACCAGGTCGGTGACCTCGCCCTCGTCCAGCAGCTCGACCACGGCGACCAGGCCCATCAGCGGGGTGCGCAGGTCGTGCGCGACGTCGGCGGTGAACCGCTGCTCGGCCAGCAGCCGGTGTTGCAGGCTCGCCGCCATCGAGTCCACGGCGGCGGAGATGTGGGCGATCTCGTCCCGGCCGCGGGCGTTCGTCCGGGCCGCCAGGTCGCCCCCGGCGATCCTGCGGGCGGTGCGCGCGACCCGCCGCAGCCGCCGGTTGGGCAGCTCGGCCGCCAGCATCGACAGCGGCACCACCCCGGCCAGGGCGAGCAGCCCGGCCTTGGCCATGTCCCGGTCGAGCGCCTGGAGGCCGAGCACTTCGGAGCCCATCGCGATCTGCGCGCTCATCGCCTCGCGGCCGTCGCCGCCGTACGGCTGGACCGCCCACATCCACGGCTCGTCCCGGTGGTCGAGCCCGTACCAGACCACCCGCCGGCCGGGCCGCAGCCGGTCGGCCAGGGCGCCGGGGAGCTCGGCGACGGGCACCACGTCCTCGGCGGTCCCGGCGGCCAGCGACCTGTCCAGGGCCACCTCGGCCCGCGCCCGGCCGAGGTCGAGCGCCCGCTGCCAGGTCGCCCGGTGCACCAGCAGCCCCACCACGGCGGCGACGACGGTCGCGGCGAGCGTGACGAGTGCGGCGATCTTCCAGCGCAGCGAGGCGGGATTCACGTGACGGCCAGCTTGTAGCCGAACCCGCGCACGGTCTCGACGCGCTCTGCGCCGATCTTCCTGCGCAGCCGCTGCACGCACAGGTCGACCACGCGGCTGTCGCCGTCCCATCCGTAGTCCCACACGTTGCGCAGCAGCGTCGCCCGTTCCAGGACGATGCCGGGATGGGCGGCGAACTCCAGCAGCAGCCGCAGCTCGGTCGGCGACAGCTCGACGCGCCGGCCGGCCCGGCGCACCTCCAGCGCGCCGGTGTCCACGCTCAGGTCCCCGAACTCCAGCACGGCCGCGCCCGCCTCGGGCCCGGCGGCCGGCGTACGCGCGAAGGTGGCCCGGCGCAGCAGCGACCGGATCCTGGCCACCAGCACCGGCAGGTCCACCGGCTTGACCACGTAGTCGTCGGCGCCGCCCTCCAGCCCGGCCACGATGTCCAGCCCGTCGCCGCGGGCCGACATCATCAGGATCGGCACCTGGCCGGTCTCCCTGATGCTGCGGCACACGCTGATGCCGTCCAGGCCGGGCAGCATCACGTCCAGCAGCAGCAGGTCGTGATCGCCCGTACGGGCGGCCTCCAGCCCGTCGAGCCCGTCGGCCGCCGTGGTCACCCGGTAGCCGTACCGTTCCAGGGCCATGCCCAGTGACGTGCGGATCACGGTGTCGTCCTCGACGAGCAGCAGGGATGTCATGAAATCGCACCATACCTAGCGAAGTGCACTGACCGGCCCGGGTCTCGGTAGGCTCGGGGTGGAACGATCGCGGCCAGGACGCCGAAGCCGTTCCCGCTCCGCCCGGCCTTCATCGCCTCGCAGTCGGCCGGGTCGGCTGTCCCGCCGGTGCCCCTCCGCAGCCGGTCAGCACCGCCGGACCGGGCAGACCGCACACCGGCACACGCATCAAGGGCCCCTTCACCGTGGGACGCGCCGCCCTCCGCGACGCCTCGGCCCACTCTTGAGCCCTCATCCGTCCGCCCGGCCTCGGCCGGGTATCACCGGGCGCTCGGCCGTGTATCAGCCGTGCATCAGCGCCCGTAGCCAGTCATCAACCCCCACGGAAACGGAGAAGAACCGTGCCGAATCACGTTCTCACCGGCACCCCGGGCGCCGGGAAGACGGCCGTCCTGCGGCTGCTGGAGGTCCACGGGTTCAGCGTCGTCGAGGAGGCGGCGACGGACGTCATCGCCCTCGGCCAGGCGCTCGGCCGCGCGGAGCCCTGGCGCGAGCCGGCCTTCGTCGAGGAGGTGGTCAGGCTCCAGCGGCGGCGTCAGGAGGCCGCGCCCGCGGGCGGCGAGGCCGCCGTCTTCTTCGACCGCTCGCCGGTCTGCACGCTGGCGCTGAGCCGCTTCCTCGGGTTCGCCACCTCGCCCCTGCTCACCCGCGAGGTCGAGCGGGTGGTGGACCGGGGGACGTACGACGGAAAGGTGTTCTTCGTCCGCAACCAGGGGTTCGTCCGCGCCACCTCCGCCAGGCGGATCGGCTACGAGGAGGCGCTGGACTTCGAGCGCCTGCACGAGCGGACCTACCGCGACCTCGGGTTCGAGCTCGTCGAGGTGCCCGCCGGGCCGCTGGCCGAGCGCGTCGCGCTGGTCGAGCGCGCCGTCAGCCCACCCGGCCGCTCTTGACGAGCGCCCAGCACAGCGAGGCGAACGCGCCGGTGGTGGTGATCGTCCGGACGAGGTTGTAGCCGGCCCACTTGGCCTCGTCGAACGCGCGGCGCACCGCGGCCAGGTCGGCGATCCTGTCCGGGTCGCCGGCCGCCTTGATGGCGTCGTTGAGCGGCACGTTCACGGCCACCGTGAGCACGAAGGCGACCAGGTAGAGCACCAGCGCGACGATGATCCAGGGCAGCACCGCGCGCACGTCCTGGCCGAGGTGCAGCGCCGCCGCCAGGCCCGTGAAGGCCAGCGCGCCGATGAAGCTGAGCATGAACCAGGGGTTGAGGATCGCCCGGTCGAGGGCCTGGAACGCCCCGACGAACGTGCGGTCGTCGGTCGCGCCCAGGCCACGCATGATGGTGTGCGAGTACAGCCCGAAGACGCCCGCCGCGAGCCCGGTCGCCATGGTCGCCGCGATCAGCACGACGGTGCGCAGAACCGACATCAGTGTGTCCCCCTGTTCGTCCCCGCGCCCGACGTCCCGGACGCGCGAGGACAAGTCAACGCGACTCCGGGGGAGCGCGGCCATGGGCGAGACTCTCCCGCCCATACGCCAGACTCCAGGGGGCGCCCAGGCCCGAGCGCAGGTCGAGCACCCGCATGCCGGGCCCGTTCCAAGTCCGCTCCGGGTCACCGGGTGAGGTGCGCCAGCAGGGCGGCGGCGGCCGGGTTGGCGGGGACGGGCGCCCGGCCGGCCAGGACGACCGTCCTGGCCGGATCGGGCTGGCGGATGCGCACGGTCGGCAGCCCCTCCTGCTCGGCCACCCGCCGGGGGACGATCGCCACCCCGATCCCGGCGCGCACCAGGTCGACCAGCAGCCGGATCTGGGTGACCTCACAGGTGATCTGCCGGTGCAGCCCGCACCCGGCGGCCAGCCGGCGCACCGCCGTCTCCAGCCCGGTGCCGGCCTTGAAGTCCACGAACGGCTCCTCCGTCAGCTCCGACAGCAGGGCCCGCTCCGCGCCGGCCAGCCGGTGGTCGGGCGAGGTCATCAGCACCAGCTCCTCCTCCCAGGAGTCGAACACGGCCAGCCCCGACGGCAGCTCGGCGCCGTCGAGCGCCAGGTAGGCCAGGTCGAGCTCGCGGGCGAGCAGCGCGTCGAGCAGCCCCGCCACCGGGGCGTCGTGGACCGAGATCTGGATGCCGGGCCGCAGGCGGTGGAAGGCGGCCAGCTCGGCCGGCAGGTCGACGCTGGTGAGCGTCTGGATGGTGCCGATCGCCACCCGGCCGGTGGCCAGCCCGGACACCGCGGACACGGCGTCGGCGGCCGCCGCGGCGTCGGCCAGCAGCGCCCGCGCGGCAGGCAGGAAGGCGTGCCCGGCCGGGGTGAGGACCGGCCGCCGTCCGGTGCGCTCGAACAGGTCGGCGCCGAGCTCGCGTTCGAGCTTGCGGATGGACGTGCTGAGCGCCGACTGCACGATCAGCTCGGCCCGCGCGGCGGCGGTGAAGCTGCCGTGCGTGGTGACGGCGACGAAGTGGCGGAGCTGACGCAGTTCCATCCATCTACGATAGCGATGGCTGCCAGCGAGACGATGTGTTGGATCGATCAGTGCATGCCAGGACATCCTGGTCCGCATGGAACAACACGTCCCCGCCCTGTGGTCGGCCGCCTACTGCTCACGCCGGCCCGTCCCGGTCCGGCTCGCCGGGCGGGGGCTGCTGACGCTCCTCGACTTCGTCCGGGCGCTCGCCCTGGCCGACCACCGCACGTTCGTCTCGCACTGAGCACTGAGCACTGAGCAGTGAGCAGTGAGCGCTGAGCGCTGAGCGCTGAGCACTGAGCACTGAGCACTGCGGGCTGAGCGGGGCTCAGCCCGCGTTCTCCCGGTGCCGCAGGAGCAGCAGCGCGATGTCGTCGGTGTGCGGGGCGTGGTCCAGCAGCGTCCCGGCGACCTGCTGGAGCTGCTCGCGCGGGACGCTGGTCAGGTACGCCGCCAGCGTCCCGATGGCCTCGTCCAGGTCCACGCCCGGCGCCTCGACCAGCCCGTCGGTGTAGAGGGCCAGGACGGCGCCCGGCGGGAACGGCACCTCCACCGTGGCGTACTCGGCGTCGGCGTCGATGCCGAGCAGCAGGCCCGCCGGGATGTCGATGATCTCGGCCGGCATGTTGGGCGGGCGCAGCAGCGGCAGGGGATGGCCGGCGTTGGCCGCCCGCAGCGTGCGCAGGCGCAGGTCGAAGTAGATGAGCAGGCAGCTGGTGAACAGGTCGGTGTCCAGGTCCATGAGCAGCCGGTTGGTGTGCTGGAGCACGTCCCCGGGGCTGGCCCCGACGGCGGCGTGGGCGTGGATGGCGGTGCGCACCTGGCCCATGAGCGCCGCGGCCGTCATGTTGTGCCCCTGGACGTCCCCGATGACGGCGGCGGCGGTCGTCTCGTTGAGCCGGATCAGGTCGTAGAAGTCGCCGCCGATGCCGACGCCGCGGGTCGCGGGCACGTACCGGGCGGCCACCTCCAGGCCCGGCATGTCGGGCAGGCTGCCGGGCAGCAGCGAGGTCTGCAGGCTGTGGGCCAGCCGGTCCTTGGTGTCGTAGAGCAGCGCCCGGTCCAGGGCCTGGCCCATCAGCCCGGCCAGCGTGGTCAGCGTCGCGCACTGCTCGGCGGTGAACGGCCGCGCGTGGTCGAAGGCCAGCAGGCAGACGCCGAAGGTGTCGTCGGAGACGGTCAGCGGCAGGAAGGCCCAGGCGGCCATCCCGTCGTCCTGGGCGGTGTCGGGGAAGGCCCGGACCAGCTCGGCCCGGTCGGCGTAGAAGGCGGGCTCACCCGTCCGGACGACCTGCTCGGCGGGGCTGGGCGCGGCCAGCGTCTGGCCGTCGAACCGCTCCAGCACCTCGGGGAGGTAGCCGTGGGAGCCGACGATCCGCATCCGGCCGCTCTCCGCCCTCATGATCGCCATGGCCTGCGCCTTGAACACCGGCATGACGTGCTCGGCGATGAGATCGACGACCTCCCGGACGTTCAGCGCCCGGGTCATCGCCGAGGCCATGTGCAGGAAGTTGTAGAAGACGTCGGCCCGCGGCAGCCCCGAGTTGTCCGGCATGAAGGCGCGCGCGGGCCGCTGCGCGGACAGGTCGGCCCCCGAGGGGGTGATGCGCAGGCTCAGGCCCGTCGGGTCCGGGTGCAGGACGAACTCCAGCTCGTGGCCGTCCGGCCGGCGGGCCGAGCAGGAGGCGACCTGCTGGCCGACCACCGCCGCCCGGCAGCGGTCCTGGAAGGCCGGGTCCTTCAGCCACGTCGCCGTCTCCCACAGCGGCGTGCCCAGCAGCTCCGAGACGGTGGTGCCGAGCAGGCCGGCGGCGGCGGGGCTGGCGAAGGTGACGACGCCGTCCAGGTCGAGCGCGACGGAGCCGTCCCGCAGCCGGTCCAGGTAGCCGGCCGCGGCGACGGCCGCGTACGGGTCGGGCATCGGCGGCGGCACCGGGGTCAGCACCCGCGGCTCGCCCCCGGGACGCAGCGGACATCCGCTGTCGGCGGCCTGCTCCAGAATGGCCGCCAGGCGCTCGCTGGTGGCGGCGATGACCTCCTGCTCCGGCCCGCTCAGCTCGGCCGGCCGCCCCTCCGGCCAGAGCAGGATCCACGAGCCCCACATGCGGGAGTCGCTGTGCAGGGGCGCGGAGGCCGAGGCGAAGGCGTACGGGAAGGCCAGGGCCGTGCCCGGGAAGCGGCGGGCCAGCTCCTGCGCGGTCGGCACCCACACCAGCCGCCCCTGGCGCACGGCGGCGGCCACGGGCGCGCCGCCGTCCAGCCTGACGGTGGTCCATGGCTTGACGAGCTGCGTGGGCAGCCCGATCTCCGTCTCCATCACCAGGACCTGCGGGGAGCCGGTCAGGAGGTACACCGCGCCGATGTGCGCGCCGGTCTCACGGGCGGCCTGGGCGAGCTGCTCGTCCAGCGCCGAGGTGTACGGCCGGGTCCCCTCGTCGGCGTGGCCGCCCACGGACTACCTCGTTCCGTCCTGCGCTGACGTCGGCGCCGCGTCCCGTTGATCGCCCATAGGACAACTGTAGATATCCGTATTGGGGGTGATACTCACCGTTGCCGGATTCTGGCGAAGAGGAGGGACGAATATGAGCTTTGCGGCGGGCGGCCGACTCGTGGGGCCAATTGGCCGGAACGTGACAAAGCGGCGGGGTTCTCGGCCAGTTGATCGCTGTCTACACTCCGGTTCGGACGCCAACCCGCCCCGCCCACGGGGAGGGGAGGCGGTCCAGCTCGTCACCCACCGGGGAGGGTCATCGATCTCTCCGGCATGCGCGCGTGGGGGTGACATGACGTCCTCGGCCGGTCCGGCGGGTTCGTGCAGCTCCTCGGCCAGGAGGTCTTTGTGTTGTCCCGTTCGTTCTCATCCCGCTTACGCCGGTTGACATCGTTAGCCGTCGGGCTCGGTGTCGTGCTGACCATGAGCCCGGCCGTGGCGCGGGCCACGCCGGCCCCGCCCGGCAAATGGCGATCGGTGCCGCTCACCGGCGCCGAGGTGGTCGAGGGCGCCAAGTCCCCCACCGGCAAGCTCGCCAAGAGCGACGCCGCGCTGCTGAAGGTCACCTCGCCCGCGCCGGTCAACGTCATGGTCAAGCTGGACTACGACTCGCTGGCCGCCTACCAGGGCGGGCTGGCCGGGCTGCCGGCCACCAGCCCCGCCGTCACCGGCAAGGCCCTCGACACCAGGAGCGCCGAGGCCAGGAAGTACGGCACCCACATCCAGGGCGTCGAGAACGCCTTCCTCGGCGAGCTGGCCAAGAAGGTCCCCGGAGCCGTCGTCGGCCAGCGCGTCAGGACCGTCTACGGCGGCATCGCCCTGCGCGTCCCGGGCAACAAGGTGGCCGACGTGCTGCGGCTGCCCGGCGCGGTCGCCGTCCAGGAGGACAAGCCGCAGCAGCTGCTGACCGACTCCAGCCCCGAGTTCATCGGCGCCGACACCATCTACGGCAAGCTCGGCGGCAGCTCCTCCGCGGGCAAGGGCGTGATCGTCGGCGTGCTCGACACCGGCGCCTGGCCCGAGCACCCCTCGTTCGCCGCCGCCCCCGGCCTGCCCGCCCCCGGGCCCACCAAGGACGGCACGCCGCGCGTGTGCAACTTCGGCGACAACCCGCTGACCCCCGCCAGCGACCCGTTCACCTGCAACAACAAGCTGATCGGCGGGCAGCCGTTCATGGAGACCTACAACGCCGTCTACGGCGGCGAGGTCTACGGCGACAGCGCCCGCGACTCCAACGGGCACGGCACCCACACCGCCAGCACCTCCGCGGGCGGCCCGGTCGCCGACGCGAACCCGCTGGGCATCAGCCGCGGCCCGATCCACGGCATCGCCCCGGCCGCCGAGGTGTCGGTCTACAAGGTGTGCGGCGCGCAGGGCTGCTTCCCCTCCGACTCGGCGCAGGCCGTGGCGCGGGCCGTCCTGGACGGCGTACGCGTGATCAACTTCTCGGTCTCCGGCGGCAGCGACCCCTACAGCGACCCGGTCGAGCTGGCCTTCCTGGACGCCTACGCGGCCGGCGTGCTGGTCTCGGCCTCGGCCGGCAACTCCGGCCCCGGCGCCGGCACCACCGACCACCGCGGCCCCTGGGTGACCACGGTGGCCGCCTCCTCGCAGTCCAGGACGTTCCAGTCCACGGTCACGCTGTCCGGCGGCGGCGCCACGGCGACGATCAAGGGCGCGTCCATCACCGCGGGCCTGGCCTCGCCGCTGCCCGTCGTCCTGGCCTCGGCGCCGCCGTACTCGCGCGCCGCGTGCGACGTCCCGGCCCCTCCGGGGCTGTTCACCGGGAAGATCGTCGCCTGTGAGCGCACCCCCAACCGCGTGCTGAAGAGCTTCAACGTCCGGCAGGGCGGCGCGGCCGGGATGATCCTCTACAACGCCTTCCCGTTCGACGTCTTCACCGACGCCCACTGGCTGCCGTCCGTGCACGTCGACAAGCCCGAGGCCGACACCCTGCTGGCCTTCCTCACCGCCCACCCCGGCGCCACCGCCTCCTTCACGCAGGGCGCCAAGTCCACCTGGCAGGGCGACGCGATGGCGCACTTCTCCTCGCGCGGCCCCGGCGGCGACTTCCTCAAGCCGGACGTCACCGCGCCCGGCCAGCACATCATGGCGGGCATGACGCCGACCCCCGAGTCGCCGCTGGAAGGCCCGCCCGGCAACCTCTACCAGGTCATCTCCGGCACCTCGATGTCCGCGCCGCACGTCACCGGCTCGGCGGCGCTGGTCTTCGCCCTGCACCCCACCTGGACGCCCGGCCAGGTCAAGTCGGCCCTGGAGACCACGGCCAGGACCGCGGTCACCAAGCAGGACAGGACCACCGCGGCCGACCCGTTCGACATGGGCGGCGGGCGCATCGACCTGACCAAGGCCGGTGACCCCGGGCTGACGCTGGACCAGGACGCCGCCGGCTTCGTCGCCTCGGCCACCGACCCGCTCAACCGGATCGACCTCAACCTGCCCTCGGTGAACGCGCCCACCATGCCCGGCGTCATCACCGCCAAGCGCACCGTCACCAACACCACCGGCTCGCCGCTCACCTTCACCGCCTCCGGCACCACCGTGAGCGGAGCCGCCGTCGCCGTGCTGCCGCCGCTGTTCACCGTCGCGCCCGGCAAGAGCGCCAAGCTGAGCATCGTCGTCACCGCGCCCGAACTGCCCGACGGCCAGTACTTCGGCCAGGTCGACCTCAAGCAGGTCGGCGGCTCGCGCGCGCTGCACCTGCCGGTGGCCTTCTACCGCAAGCAGGGCGCGGTGCCGGTCGAGCAGACCTGCGCCCCGGACACCATCGCCAGGAACACCGGCGAGTCCACCTGCACCGTCACCGTGCGCAACACCACGTACGAGGACGCCGAGGTGACCGCGCTCAGCACCCTGGACGCCCGCCTGCGCCTCAACGGCGTCACCGGCGCCACCAAGGTCGGCACCCAGGTCGCCACCACCAAGGCGACGCTGGCCGCCACCCAGCCCGCCCGGCCGGCGATCGCGCCCGGCGCCGGACCGGCCGGCTACATCCCGCTGGACGCCTTCGGCGTCACGCCCACCCCGATCGGCGACGAGCAGGCGCTCAACTTCACCGTGCCCGCCTTCCAGTTCGCCGGACGCAGCTACACCCGGCTCGGCGTCACCTCCGACGGCTACAGCGTCGCGGGCGGTGCCACCGGCGACGACGTGTCACCGACGCCGCAGACGCTGCCCGACCCGGCCCGGCCCAACGGCGTGCTCGCCCCGTACTGGACCGACCTGGACGGCACCGCCGCGCCGGGCGTCCTGGCCACGATCCTGACCGACGGGGTCAACGACTGGCTGGTGGTGGAGTGGCGGCTGAACCTCTACGGCACCACCGACCTGAAGGTCTTCCAGCAGTGGATCGGGCTCAACGGCGTGGAGGACGTCAGCTACGCCTACGACCCGGGCAACCTGCCCGGCTCGCCGCCCGCCGGCTTCGGCCTGACGGTCGGCGCCGAGAACGCCGAGGGCACCGGCGGCGCCCAGATCTCAGGGCCGCCCACCCAGGATCTGGTCGTCACCAGCACGCCGGGGGCGCCCGGCGGCAGCCTGACGTACTCGATGAAGGTCAAGGGGGTCAGCGCGGGGGTCGGCAGGATCACGACCGCCACCTCGACCCCGCAGGTCAAGGGCATCACCGTCGAGGTGGACAAGATCACCGTCCAGTGATCCGCCGGTGGCCGCGGGCGGCGCACCCGCCCGCGGTCACCGCGGCACGGCTTCCGGCCGAGGTCCTCCAGGCCGGCGCCAAGTGCGTCGCAGGTCGTTCCCAGGTCTGCGCCAAGGGCGTTCGCCGAGCATGGGAGCTGTCACCCGGACCACTCTGACAGGAGACGGACATGCCGACTTCCACCACCGCTGTCCCCGCCGGACGGGCGCTCGGCCCGGTACTGCTCGGCGGGGTCGGTGTCCTGCTCGCCATGGACGTGATCGGCGCCCTCATGGCGGTCGCCGCCGGGCTCAACCCGACGTTCCTGGACGCCCTCGGCCCCCAGGCGCGGCTGTCGGCGCCGCTGCCGATGATGGCCGCGCAGGTCGTGCTGGCCGTGGGGGCGACCCGGAGCCGCCGTGGCGTCGCGATCCCGGCCGCCGCCCTGCTGGCGGTCGCCGGGGTGCTGGCCTTCGTGTCGGGGTTCTACGACGGCGGTTACGCCGCCGAGCTCACGGCCGGGCAGCGGGTCTACCAGATCGCCCTGGTCTCGGCGCACCTCGCGGTGGCCGTCGTGGCGGCACTCAGGCTGGCCAGACTGCTCCGCCGGCCCGCGCGCCCCTGACGTCGCCCTGAGGGGCGTCCTAGTGGGCGGCCTCGTACTTCTCGACCACCGAGGCGGCGATGCGGCCGCGCTCGCTGACGGGCAGGCCGTTGGCCTTGGCCCACTGCCGGATCTCCGAAGACTTCTCCCGGCTCAACGCGCGGCTGCCGGTGACGGCCGCCCGGCGCCCGCGCCCACCGCGATCCACGCGAACAGGACGAGCCTTCACGATGAAGGGCGCCAGTGCTTTCCGCAGCGCGTCCGCCTTCTCCTCATGAAGGTCAATCTCGTAGCTGCTGCCATCGAGTGCAAAGACGACGGTCTCATGAGCCTCCCCACCGTCTACATCGTCGATGAGAATCTCTTGAATCTGCTTAGCCATGGTGGCACTCCATGCTCGATACGGTTGTTGCGTACTGTAGCGCCCTTCAGTAGCGTGCGGGCAACTTAGCTCGGCCCGGCGCCGGTGAACGCGGAGAACCCGCCGGGCACACCGCCTGTCAAACGCATTTCAATCGCGGCGGGAACCGGCGCGTGCCCGGGGTGTCACGGCGGCCGCCTTGCCCATCTCACCTGGGAATGCCCGCGTCATGTTCCAGGTCGCGGGGCGGGCGGGTGGTCGCCGCGGACCCGGGGCAGCCCGGCGCGCGCACGCGGAGGAGGCAGCCGCGGGAAGGCGGCGGCCGTGGCGGTGCGCAGCTTATCGAAGATGAATTCAAAGGTGTGCTTCAATGTCTCCGCGCCGCTCCCGCGTGCGCGCCGCCGTCGCTTCCCGGCTTCGGCACACGGTTTTCCGGCGCCCCGCGAGCTGTGCGCCGGGCGGGGCCCTATGGCGTCAACTCCGGGCGGCCCGCAGAACTGCGAGTAGCGAATGGACGGGCCCGGCCGCCTTCTGTCCCTTTATTTCCGGCCGATTTATCGTCGGTGGAACGGGCCGGGGCGCGTGACAATAGGCCCATGCGCTACCTGGATGCGGCGGACCCGCTGGCGGTGTCGGCGGCGGCGGCCGTGCGGCTCGGCGACCTCGACGGCGTACGGCGTCTGCTGGCCGGGCATCCCGGGCTGGCCCGCGTCCGGCTGGGTGAGGCGGGCGGGGTGTCCCGGACCCTCCTGCACGTCCTCACCGACTGGCCGGGCCACGTGCCGGGCGGTCCCGCCCTGGTACGTGAGCTGGTGGCGGCCGGGGCCGAGGTGGACGCCCGCTTCGCCGGCCCGCACGCCGAGACGCCGCTGATGTGGGCCGCGAGCTGCGACGACGTCCCCGTGCTCGACGCCCTCCTGGACGCCGGAGCCGACGTCGAGGCCACCGGCGCGGTGATCGGCGGCGGCACGGCGCTGTCGGACGCGTGCGCCTTCGCCCAGTGGGACGCCGCCCGCCGCCTCGTCGAGCGCGGCGCGTCCGCGCGGTTGTGGGAGGCCGCGGCCCTCGGGCTCATGGACCGCGTCGCGGCGGCGTTCGGGGCCGGGACGCCGTCGCGGGCGGAGGTGACACAAGGGTTGTGGGCGGCCTGCCACGGCGGGCGGCAGCAGGCCGCGGCGTTCCTCCTGGAGCGCGGCGGCGACCTCGGCTGGGTGGGCTACGACGAGCTCACCCCGCTGGACGCCGCCCGCCGCGCCGGCGCCGACGACCTGGCGTCCTGGCTCACGGCCCGCGGCGCCCGCCCGGGCCCCCGGCACTCCGCCGACTGACAGTGCACAAGCCCCGGCACCTCGCCGGCACCCCGTCCGCACCCCGTCGGCCAGGCCGGCGCCCCGCCGGCCGGGCCCTGCTCAGGACCCCGTGTCGCGCGTGGTCTCGGTGGCGCGGGTGAGGAGGGCGCGGCGTTCCTGGTCGCTGTGGGCGACGGCGGCGGCCCGCCGGAACAGCGCCGCCGCGCGGGCCGGGTCGCCGTCGCGGGCGGTGAGGTCGGCCTCGGCGGCGATGGCCAGCGGATGGCCGTCGAGCTCGGCGCGGGAGCGCTCCAGCAGCGCGAGCCCGGCCCGCGGCCCGTGGGCGTACCCGTGCGCGACGGCCCGGTTCAGCTCCACCACGGGCGTGGGGTGGAGCAGGGCCAGCTCGTCGTAGCAGCGGGCGATCCGCGACCAGTCGGTGCCGGGCAGCGACGACGCCGTGGCGTGGCAGGCGGCGATGCGGGCCTGGAGCCCGTACGGACCGCCGCCCTCGACCGCGGCCAGCAGGGTGAGCCCCTCGCCGATCGCGGCCCGGTCCCAGCGGGAGCGGTCCTGCCGGTCGAGGGGCACCAGGTCGCCGGCGGCGTCGCGGCGGGCGTCGCGGCGGGAGTGCTGCAGGAGGAACAGCGCCAGCAGCGCCGTCACCTCCTCCTGCTCGGGCATGAGCCGCCGCAGCAGCCGCGCCAGCCGGATCGCCTCCTCGGCGAACGCGGGCTCGCCGCCGGCGTCGTACCCCTGCGTGAACAGCAGATAGAGGACGGCCAGCACCCCGGGCAGCCGCTCGGCCAGCGCCGACCCCTGCGGCACCCGGTACGGGATGCCCGCCTCGGCGATCTTCCGCTTCGCCCTGGTCAGCCGCCGGGTCATCGCCGACTCGGTGACCAGGAAGGCGCGGGCGAGGTCGGCAGTGGGCACGCCGCAGATCGTCCGCAACGTCAGCGCCACCCGCGACTCCAGCGCCAGCGCCGGATGGCAGCACGTGAAGACGAGCCGCAGCCGGTCGTCCACGACCTCCTCCTCCCGCCCGTCGCCGGGCCCGTCCTGGACGGTCAGGGCGAGCGCCGCCAGCTCGGCCAGCTTGCGGCGCTCGATCGAGACGCGGCGCAGCGCGTCGATCGCGCGGTTGCGCGCCACCGTCATGAGCCAGCCGCCCGGGTTGGACGGCACGCCCTCCTCCGGCCACCGCCGCACGGCCAGCGCCAGCGCCTCCTGGGCGCAGTCCTCGGCGAGGGTCCAGTCGCCGGTGACCCGGATGAGGGCGGCGACGATCCGCGGGTACGCCTCCGCCGCCGCCTCCTCCAGGTGCCGTCTCACTGCTCGAAGTCGGCGAACGGCCGCAGCTCCAGCCGTCCGTGCCGGGCCATCGGGTGGCTGCGGGCGACCTCGACCGCCTCGTCGAGGTCGGCGCATTCGAGCAGGTCGAAGCCGACGATCACCTCTTTGGTCTCGGCGAACGGCCCGTCGGACAGGACCAGCTCGCCGCGGCGCACCCGCACGGTGGTGGCGGTCGACTCCGGCGCCAGCACCGCGCCGCGCACCCGCCGCCCGCGGGCGTCGTTGTCGGCCACCCACGCCTCGATGTCGGGCAGGTTCTCCTGGTCGGTGTCGGGCTCGGTGTCGGTGCAGACGAACATCATGTACTTCATCTCGCGCTCCTCGGTCGGACTGGCGTCTCACCATGGTGACGAACGGCACCGACGGAACCGGACGGCGTCCCCGAGATTTCTTTTCGCGCAGAGAGAAGGTCAGGCCGACACGGCGCGGCGCGCGTCCAGGCGGCCGGCCCCGCGACGGGCCCGCAGGTCGAGGGTCAGCAGCGAGCCGAGCCCGGTCTGCTCCAGGACGACCTCGTCGCAGAGCTGCTGGATGACCCACAGGCCGTACCCGTGGGAGGCGGTCGGGTCGAGGCGGGCCGAGGCCAGGTGCTCGTGGGTGAGCCGGCCGGCGACGTCGAGGATCTCCACGACCACGCCGCCGGCGTCGCCGCGGGAGGTCACCATGCCCGTCCGGCCGCCGTGGTCCAGCACGTTGGTGACCGCCTCGTTGACCGCCACCACCAGGTCCTCCAGCCGGTCGGCGGGCAGCCCGCAGTGGCGGCCGTGGACGCGGATCAGGTCCCTGATGAGGGCAAGGTCAGTGCTGATGGGGCACTGGAGCTCGAACTGAAGGGTCATGATCGTCTCGCGTGGCGGGGTCGGATGGGGTGGCGGGCCAGTCTCCAGCTTTCCCTCCGGCGGCCACTCAAACGTGTACCGCCGCCGTTCGCAAGTCGGCGGCATGAGGGACGCAGGACCGGGTAGCGCCATAAGTGCAGAAACTTCCGGCACGCCCACGGTCCGAGACGAACCCGGAGGCTGACGAATGCGGCATGGCGACGGCGACCAGAGCACGGGCATCGACCATCGCAAGGTAAGCGGCCAGATCGCGGGAAGCGGCGGCGGGCTGGGCAGGGCCGCGCTGTGGCCGGCCTCGGTGCTGACCGCGGCGGTGACCGCCGACCTGCTGCGGCGCCGGTTCGCTCCGGCCCGGCTGCGGCTGGCGGAGGCCGCGAGCGGGCTGCTCGAACGTACGGGTGTGCGCCCCGCCAGGCCGCGCCTCACCGACCGGGAGCGGCTGGACCGCCAGTTGCTGACCTGGCGCCAGGCCCATCCGGAGACCCCGTGGCCCACCGGCCGCATGGGCCCGGCCGGCACCGGCGGCGGCTGACCCGGCCCTCCCGTGACGGAACCGCGGGCGCCCCGGAACAACCGGGGCCCCGTAGGGCCTGCGGGCGCCCGCGTCAGGTAGGGCCTCGCGGGGGCTGCGCGCCCGGGTCAGGTAGGGCCGGCGGCGCTTCGGCGGGCCGTCTCGGCGATCGCCTGGAGCGCGTCGAGGTGCCCGGCCAGCGCGCGGCGGCCCTCCTGGGTCAGGGAGAGCCACGTGCGGGGGCGCTTGCCGACGTAGCCCTTGCGCACGTGCACGTAGCCGGCCTCCTGCAGGGCGGAGACGATCCGGCTGACGCTGGCGTCGGAGATCTCGGCGTAGTCGCGGACCGCGGCGAACTCCGCCTCCAGCGCGCCCGACAGGAACGCCATGACGGTCAGCCGGGTGGGGTGCTGGATGACCTCGTCCAGCCGGAGATCAGCGGTCATGCCGGTCCAGTGCCGTGACCGTCCACAGCGCGGCCCCGCCGAGCACGGCGGCGCACGCCGCGCCCGCGCCCTGCCCGAACGGGATGGCGGCGAGCCAGCCGAGACCGTAGACAGCGGCGGGGGCGAGCTGGTTCGTCAGCCGGCGGGGGAGCGGGCCGCCCGGCATGGTGACGACCCCGCCGCGGCTGATCACCGCCGCGTGCACGGCCAGGAAGGCCACCAGAGCCACGATCCCCGCCGCCAGCACCGGCGCCTGCTGTGCCCAGGGCCCGGTGAGCAGCCCGAAACCGGCCGCGAACAGCAGCCCGCGCGCCGGGGCGAACCAGCCGGGAGCGGCCGGCCGCGAACGGGCCGCCGCCCGCGCCGCCTCGGCCGCCCGCAACGCCTGACGGGCGGCGTGGGCGTCGACGTGATCGCGCATCGGACCTCCTCGGTAGAAGTACTTTCACCGTAGCATCTACTTTTGTCTCGCAAAAGTAATTCGAGACCTCGGCCAAGGCCGGGAGCGACCTGGCTCACGGGCGGACGTGGCAGACCCTGTGCTCGGAGACCCCCGCCGAGCCGCCTACGCCTGGCCCGCGTGCAGGTGGGAGCGCTCGCCATCGTGGTCGAAGATGGTGAGCAGCTCCACGGGCCCGTCGTGGGCGCCGACGGCGTGCGGGGTCATGGTGGAGAACTCGGCCGCGTCGCCCGCCGGCACCAGGACGGTCCGCTCGCCCAGCAGCAGGAGGGCCGTGCCGGACAGGACGGTGAACCACTCGCGTCCGGGATGCGCCTGCGGTTCGAGCGGCCGGTCGGGGGTGATGCGCATCTTGGCCACCGTGACGCCGTGCAGCGAACGTTCCCGGGACAACAGCCACACGGTCATCCCCGGGTGGTCGCAGGGCAGCGGCCGGATCACCACGTCGTCGTCCTCGGTGGACTCGACGAGCTGGTCGAGCGTCGTGCCGAGGGCCCGCGCGATGGGGACGAGCTGGTCGAGCGCGATGCGGCGGTGGCCGGTCTCGATGCGGCTCAGGTTGGACGGGCTCAGCCGGCACCGCGCGGCCAGGGCGTCGAGCGACCAGCCCCGGGCCAGCCGCAGGCCGCGGATGCGCCGCCGGACCACGGCGTCCAGGTCGACTTCTTGCGTCATAGGCAAGAGTGTATGCCGCACACGCACGAGCCCCCTACGGTGAAGCCATGGAAGCACACGGACATCCCCACCACGGACATCACCCGCACGACGATCACCATGGCGACGAATCAGCCCTGGCGGACCTGCTCGACCTGGACGCCGAAGTGCTCGGGCCGTTCCTGGACGAGCTGACCGCCTGGGTCGCCGAGCAGGCCGACCGCACCCCGCGCACGGTGGCCGACCTGGGCGCCGGCACCGGAACCGGCACGCTGGCCCTGGCCCGGCGGTTCCCCGCCGCCGAGATCGTCGCGGTCGACCGGTCCCCGGTCATGCTCGACCGCCTGCGCGCGGCGGCGCGCGGCCAGGGGCCGGGGGAGCGGGTGCGCGTGCTCCAGGCCGACCTGGACGCGGCCCTGCCGCCGCTCGGCACCCCGGACCTGGTGTGGGCGGCGGCGTCGCTGCACCACGTCGAGGACCCGGCGCGGCTGCTCCGCGAGGTGCACGCCGCGCTGCCCCCCGGCGGGCTGCTGGCGGTCGTCGAGATGGACGGCATGCCGCGCCTGCTGTCCGACGAGGACGGGGCGGCGCTGGAGGCGCGCTGCCGGGAGGCGCTGGCGGGCAGCGGCCCGGACCCGTACCCGGACTGGGGGCCGGTCCTGGCGGCGGCCGGGTTCGAGGTGACCGCGCGGCGCGACTTCCCGATCGAGGTGCGTCCGGCGCCGCCGGGGGCCGTCCGCTACGCGCGGGCGGTGCTGAGCGGCTACCGGTCGCGGTTCGCCGGGCGACTGGCCGCCGGCGACCTCGCCGCCCTCGACCGGCTGCTCTCCGCCGACTCGCCGGAGTCCCTCCGCCACCGCGACATCGTCGTGCGCGGCACCCGGACCGCCTGGGCGGCCCGCCGTCCCTGACCCGCCTCGCCCCCGGACCGATACGTTGGGGTGCGTGACGACTGCTCCTCTTGGCACCCCCCAGGTCGTTCGTCCGGACGCGTCCAGGCTCGCCTGGCTGGACGCCCTGCGCGGCATCGGCGCCCTCGCCGTCGTCGGCGAGCACCTGACCACCTGGGCCATGCCCTGGCTGCGCCCGACCTTCTTCAACCTGGGCGTGTACGGCGTCCTGGTGTTCTTCCTGGTCAGCGGCTACATCATCCCGTCGTCACTGGAACGGCACGGCGACGTGCGGGCCTTCTGGATCGGCCGCGCCTTCCGCCTATACCCGCTCTACCTCGCCGTCATCGCCGTGGTCCTGGCCCTGTCCTGGTGGATCCCGGTGCGCGCCGAGGTGCCCAGGGACGCCTCCTCGGCCGCGGCGCACGCCACGATGCTGCTGGACGTCGTCGGCGTCGCCGGGGTGATGAACACGATGTGGACGCTCTCCTACGAGATGGTCTTCTACCTGATGGTCACCGCCCTGTTCGTGACCGGCGTCCGCGACCGGCGCGGCCTGGTCGCCGTCGCGTTCGCGGTGACCGCGGTCGTGGCGGGCCTCGCGCTGAGCGCGGCGCCGCTGACCGGCGGCTGGCTGTCGTGGGCGTCGTTCGCGGTGTTCGCCGCCGGGCTGGCCGGCGTCGTCTCCGGCCGGCTGCGCACCGTGGCGGCGTGCGCGCTCGGCGTCATGGCCCTGGCCCTGCTGCTGCTGAGCAGCCGCGTCCCGTGGTTCGGCGCGGCGATCCTGGCGGTCATGTTCACCGGCACGGCGATCCGCCGGTGGGAGAGCGGCCAGGGCTCCCTGTGGCCGGTGGCCCTGGCCGCCTCGCTGGTGACGGTCGCCCCCGTCTGGGCGCTCAGCGCCGGGTGGTGGTGGGTGCAGCCGGACGTGTGGGGCACGACCGTCGTCCTGGCCGGGCTCACGTTCGCGGCCGGTCTGGCCTGGCGGGGCCGCCGGGTGCCCGCCGTGCTCACTTGGCTCGGGCTGATGAGCTACTCCCTCTACCTGGTGCACCTGCCGGTGCTGCTCGTGGTGATGGAGGTGGCGGGGGAGATGCGCTGGTCGCCGCTGCCGCTGCAGATCGGCGTCAGCGTGCTCTTCCTGGCTCTCGTGCTGCCGGGCAGCCGGCTGACCTACCGTTTCCTCGAACGCCCGATGCAGCGGCTCGGCCGCCGCCTGACCGCCTCCTAGGAGCTCCTACCGGCGCGGGTCGAGCACGAGCTTGCCGGTCGTACGCCGTTCCCTGAGCTCCGCGTGCACCTGCCGCACCTCCGACATCGGACGGTCGCCGCCCACGACCACCCGCAGCTCGCCCGCGATCACTTGCGCCGCCATCTCCGCGTACGCCCCGGCCAGGACGGAGGGCCGCTGGAAGGCGTTGAGCAGCCAGAAGCCGCTGACGGTCGCCGAGCGGGGCTGGAGCGCGCGCGGCGAGACCGGCTGCGGCTCCACCCCGCCCGCCATCCCGTAGAAGGCGAGCCGGCCGAACGGCGCCAGCGCCGCCAGGCTCTGGTCGGTGACCCGGCCGCCGGTCATCTCCAGGACCACGTCCACGGGCTCGCCGCCGTTGGCCGCGCGCAGCGCCGCGGTGAGGTCGTCGGCGGCCGGGTCGACGGCGGCGTCCGCGCCCAGCGACAGGGCGAGCTCCCGCTTGGCGGGCGTGCTCGCGGTGGCGATCACCCGGCCCGCGCCCGCCGCCTTGGCGAGCTGCACCGCCAGCGAGCCGACGCCGCCCGCCGCCGCGTGCACGACCACGCTCTCCCCGGCCTGGACCCGGCCGGTGTGACGGACCAGCCACCACGCGGTCAGCCCCTGGGCCAGCAGGGCCACCGCGGCGACGTCGTCGAGCTCATCGGGCACCGGGAAGGCGGACGCCTCGGGGATCGCGGCCTTCTCGGCGTACCCGCCGCGCTCCAGCATGGCGGCCAGGCGGCGGCCGTCGGCGGTCCTGCCGACGACCTCGCCGCCCGGGACGACCGGCAGCGTGGTCGCGGCCAGGTAGGCGTTCTCCCGCATCAGCGTGTCGGCGAAGTTCACGCCGCAGCGCGAGACGTCCACGACGACCTGGCCGGGGCCGGGCCGCGGCTCGTCCACCTCCCGCACCCGCACGACCTCGGGGCCGCCGAACTCGGTGATCTGCACGGCTCGCATGGCAACTCCAATGGGATCCAGTTTCAATTGGTACTGAGTACCATATGGGACGCCGTCCATAAGCGCTAGACTGGGCCCGTGACCGAGCCCTCCCTGCGCGCCCGCAAGCGACAGCGAGCCCGCGACGAGATCATCGAGGCCGCCTACCGGCTCTTCGCCGAACGCGGCTACGACGAGGTGACGGTCGCCGACATCGCCGAGCGCGCCGAGGTGGGCCGCACCACGTTCTTCCGCTACTTCGGCGACAAGCAGGAGGTCGTCTTCGCGGGGGAGCACGACTGGCTCGACGGCCTGGCCGCCCACCACCGCGAGCTGCGCGGCGACCGCCCGCCCGGCCTGCCCGAGGCGCTCGCCCAGGTGCGCGAGCTCACCCTCGCCCTGTGCGCCAGGGCCACCCTCGACCCCGGCCGCTACGTCCTGCGCGAACGGCTGATCGCCGACCATCCCGAGCTCGGCGACCGCACGGCGCGCAAGCAGCGCCGCTTCGCCGAGACGATGACCGAGATCCTGCGCGAGCACGGCGCCACCCCCGAGACGGCGGCCCTGGCCCCGCAGCTCGCGCTGGCCTGCTACACCGCCGGCCGCGCCGTCGCCGGCGACGACCCGGCGGCGCTGGCCCCGAGCGTGGCCGCGGCCTTCGACCGGCTCGGCCTCCTCCCGCCCGCCGCCTGACCCGCCGCCCGGCCCCTTCGCGCCCGGCTCAGCGCACGTGCACGCCGATCAGGCAGGTGTCGTCGTCGGTGTCGGAGTTGCAGTGAGTGAGCAGGTCGTCGAGCCGGTGGTCGAGGGTCGCGGCGGTGCGCGAGGCGACGGCCAGCAGCCGGTCCTGGGCGTGGCGCAGGTTGTGGTCGCGCCGCTCGATCAGGCCGTCGGTGTAGAGCAGCAGCGTGTCGTCGGCCTCCAGCTGCAGCCGCCCCTCCTCGTAGACGGCGTCGGCGAACGCGCCGAGCAGCGGCCCCTTGACCATCGGCAGCTCCGTGCCCTGCGCGCCGCGCAGCAGGATCGGCGGCAGGTGCCCGGCCCTGGCCCAGCGCAGGACGCGGGTGGCGGGGTCGTACAGGCCGCAGATCGCGGTCGCCGTCATGCGGTCGGCCAGGTGGCGGGCGACCAGGTTGAGCCAGCTCAGCAGCCGGGCCGGGCCCGCCCCGGTGGCGGCCAGGCCGCGCAGCGCGTTGCGCAGCACCACCATGCCCGTGGCGGCCTCGACGCCGTGCCCGGCCACGTCGCCCACCGACAGCAGGATGCGCTCCGACGGCAGCACGACCGCGTCGTACCAGTCGCCGCCGACCAGGTCCTCCTTCTGCGCCGGACGGTAGCGGACCGAGATGCGCAGCCCGAAGGAGTCCATGTGGCCGTGCGAGGGCGGCATGATGGCGTGCTGGAGCTGGAGGGCCAGGCGGTTGCGGGCGGCGGACTGCCGTTCGGTGTGGGCCAGCCTGTCGCGGGTCACGGCCAGCGCGACCTCCGTCCAGTGCTGGGGCGAGACGTCCTGGTAGGCCCCCCGCAGCGCGGCCAGCCGGCCGTCGGGGGCGAACACCGGCTCGGCCACCACGCGCAGATGGCGGGCCACCCCGTCGGGACGTTCGAGCCGGAACGCCGTCGCGGCCGGCCGCCGGTGATGCAGCACCGTGCGCAGGAAGAGGCCCACGGCCACCTCGTCGTCGCGGTGCACGTGGTCGCGCAGGCGCTCCAGCGGGACGGGCCGGGCGTCCGGCGGCAGGCCGTACAGGGAGAACATCTGGGCGTTCCACGTGATCTCGCCGGTGAGCGCGTTCTCCTCGAAGCCGCCGATCCGGCCCAGACGCTGGGCGTGCTCCAGCAGGCGGGCCTGGGCGTCGTGGTCGCGCCGGACGAGCAGCACGCTCCCGCCGTGGCGGGTGATGCTCACCTCGGCCGTGGAGGCCGCGGTGAAGGGCATGTCGGCGGCGCGGAACGGCTCGCCGGTGGCGTGCACGTGCTCGATCCTGGCCAGCAGTTCCCCGGCCGCGAACGGGTACGCCTCCAGCAGCAGCCCGCCCGCCCGCACCGCCGACGACGCGTTGGCGTGGTGGACGCGGAAGTCGGCGATGTGCCCCTGCGGGTCGAGGTGCGGCACCAGGACGAGCGCCGGGTCGGACATGGAGTCGGCCAGGGCGGCCAGCTCGGCTAGGGCGGCTCCGGCGCGCGCGGGCGGGCCGGGGGAGTTCAGGGTGAGGGCGCACAGGTCGGCCAGCGCCTCGATCTGCCGTTCCATCCTCGGCGAGGGCTCGGGACAGTCGCCCGGCCAGCAGATCTCCAGGACGCCGAGCACCCGCCCGCCCAGCCGGGCCAGCGCGGTGACGCGGCCGCCGGTCAGCTGGTGGCGGCCGATCGAGGGTGGCCCCTGCGCGGTGTGCCACAGCGTGCGGCGTTCGATCAGCGTGCTGGTGGCGGGCGTGACCAGGCCCGGCGGGACCTGCCGCCACAGCCCGGCCTCCTCCGCGCCGAAGCCCGCGTGCCCGGCCAGCGTCAGCGACGTGTCCGGCCCGGCCGCCCACACCGCGACCGCCGTCGCGCCGATGGGCAGCAGGGCCGTCTCCAGCACGGCGTGGGCCGCCGCCTGCACGTCCGTGGCGCCGAGCGCGGCGCTCTCGGCCGTGCGCAGCCGCACCGCGGCCTCCGCGTGCCCGGCGGGCGGCTCAGGACCGCCGTCGAGCCCGGCGGCGCCGGTCAGGGACGCGTCGGCGATGGGGTCGTCGGCGGCCCGGTTGACGACGTCGGCCGCCAGCTCGGCCTGCGACCGCCCGGTCCTGGCCGCGAGCGTGGCGAGCTGGTCGGCGGCCTGCGCGGGGGCGCAGCGCAGGCGTTCGACCAGGATGCCCTTCGCCAGCTCGACCAGCGCGCGGTCGTCGGCGGCGCGGCGGACCTCGTGCAGCTCGGCGCGCAGGCGTTCGACGGTCGCGGCCAGCCTGGCCAGGCCCGTCTCCTCGGCTGAACTCCCCATGGCGCGACTCCTCACCGCGTCGCCTGCGCCCAGACGCCCGCTAGCCCCGAAGTTAGCCGAGAACGCCCCCGCGCGCCGCCCGTCACACGGAACGTTCCGCGGCGGCCTGGGCGGCGGCCACCGCCTCCTCGACGGTCTCGTGCACGGGGAGGTGCCCGAGCACCCCGGTGATGTCCAGCAGCCGGGCGGGCAGGGGCTGCACGGCGGCCAGGCGCACCGCGCCCGACCTCCTGAGCTGGTCGGTGGCGAAGGCCAGCAGGACGTGCAGGCCCGAGCTGTCCACGAACGGCACCCGGGCCAGGTCGAACACGACCTGGTGACCGGGCTCCGGACGGTCTTGGAGAAAGCTCTCGAACTGGGCGCGGTTGGTGGCGTCGAGCTCGCCGGACACCACGATCACGGTGACGCCCGGCTGCTCCCGGCGCAGGAGCGTCAGCGGTGGCATCGCGGCCGCCCACCGCGCCCCGGACGCGACGCGACCGGCGGCGGAGGGGCGCCGCCCGGCGCCCGGTGATGACCGGCCCCGGCGGAGGCCGGGTGTGTCGAGAAGCCGCGTCCCGCGGGGGGCGGAGCAGTCACGCAAGCAGAATAGCCTCCCGGGGACGCCGGGGACATCCCGTCAGTGACCGTGACCGTGACCGACGAACGCGCCCGCCGGCCGGCCGGGCGGGACGAGAGCGAGCGAGATCACCGCCGCCACCCCCGCGACGACCGCGCACAGCACGAGCCCCGAGGTGAAGCCGCCGGCCCCCGCGCCCGGCACCAGGCTGGACGCGGCGACCGTGGACGCCACGGCCACGCCGATCGAACCGCCCAGCTCGTGGAAGGTGTTGATCACCCCGGAGGCGACGCCGTTCTCGCCGGGCGGGACGTTGGCCATCGTCGTGGTGGTGGCGGTCACGAACGCCGGCCCGATCCCCACGGCGGCCAGCACGAACCCCGGCACCAAGGTGGTGAACGCGCCCGCCTCGGGGGAGACCCGCGTCATCAGCGCGGCTCCCGCGGCGGTCAGCAGGAACGACGCCACGGCCACCGGCCGGCCCCCGACCTTGCCGATGAGACGGCCTCCGAGGTGCGCGCCGAGCGTGATGGCGACGGCGACGGGCAGGAACGTGAGCCCGGTCCGCAGGGGGCTGTAGCCCAGGACGTGCTGCAGGTAGAGGGAGCTGAGGAAGAACAGGCCCAGCATCAGCCCGGTCGCGACCAGCATGACGAACGCGCCCGAGACGACGGGACGCCTGGCCAGGGTCTCGACCCGCATGAGCGGCGCCCGTACCGACCGCTCGACCAGCACGAACGCGACATAGGACAGGGCGGCCCCGCCCAGCGGCAGCACGGTTCCCGCGGCGCCCCAGCCGCCGTCGCCGGCGGAGACCAGGCCGTAGATCAGCAGGGCGGTCGCCAGCGTGACGAGCAGCGCGCCGCCGACGTCGACCCGGCCGCCGCGCGGGGCCCCGTCCTCGACACCGTCCTCGATACCGTCCTCGACGCGGGCGGGGACGACGCGGGGGACGGCGGCCAGCACCAGCAGGCCGACGGGGACGTTCACGTAGAACACCCACATCCAGCCGGGGCCGTCGGTCAGGACGCCGCCGAGCAGCACGCCGATCGCCGCGCCCGAGCCGCCGATGGCCGCCCACACGGCGAGCGCGCGGGCCCGGCGCTCGCCGTGGAAGACGGTGGTGACGACGGCCAGGGCCGCGGGGGACAGCAGCGCCGCGCCGACACCCTGGACGGCCCGCCCGGCGATGAGCGTGCCGCCGTCGCCGGCCAGGCCGCAGACGAGCGAGGCCGCGGTGAACAGCGCCAGCCCGGCCAGGAGCGTGCGGCGGGGGCCGAGCGCGTCGGCGAGCCGCCCGCCGAGGACCATCAGGCCGCCGAAGCACAGCGTGTACGTGGTCACCACCCAGGTCAGCGCCTCCCGGCCGAGCGCGAGGTCGGCGCCGATGGTGGGCAGGGCCACCTGGACGACGGTGATGTCGATGATCAGCATGAACTGCGCCAGGCACAACAGCGCCAGCACCGCCCAACCCTTGCCCTGTGCGGGCGCGGCAGCCCGCGTCCCGACGTGATGAGTCATCCCAGGTCTCCTTAACTTGTACACTGGTGTTCAAGTTAAGCACAGCAAAACGGTACGCCGGTAGGGTGTCGCGGCGACCGACCGGCTGGGAGCAGCCCCTAGGGGAGAGGTCAGGCGGGGGAGGGCGAGGTGAGGAGGGAGAGCATGGTGCGGATCAGGACCGGCTCGACCTCCTCGGCGGCCAGGCGGCCGGCCTCCCGTTCCTGGGCCGCGCTGTGGATGATCGCGAAGAACGTCGTCACCAGCCACTCCAGCGGCAGGTCGGTGCGGAAGTCGCCGTCGTCCTGGCCGCGGGCGATCAGGCGCTCCACCCGGCGCAGCGGGCGGTCGTGGTGCTCGCGGATGCGCTCGGTGGGCAGCACCCGGTCGGCGGCCACGAAGAGCCGCCGGTGCCGGTCGAGGATCTCCCACGACGAATGCAGCAGCCCGGCCATCGCCTCCGGCGCGGGAGCCGTGTCGAGGGCCTCGTCCTCCAGGATGGCGTCGGCCAGCCCGACGGTGTGGTCGAGGACGGCGTCCACCAGGGCCTCGCGGGAGGGGAAGTGCCCGTACAGGGTGACCCGGCCGACGCCGGCGGCCTTGGCGATCTCGGCCACGCTCGCGCCCGGGTCGGCGCTGAGCAGCCGCGTCCCGGCTTCCAGGATGGCGGCGATGTTGCGTTCGGCGTCGGCCCGCCGGGCGGGGACGGGCTGTCGGGCGGCGGCGGTCTTCCCCATGGGCACCAGCCTACGACGCCCCCGGCCGAAGATCGCCGCTGCCCTCGGCGCGTCACCGGCCCCTCAGGGCGGTGGTCAGAGGGCGAGCGCGTGGTCCAGCAGGGACTGGAGGGTGACGGCTCCGGCGACCCGGCCGTCCTCCACGATCGCCACCAGCGGGCTGCGCGTGCGGGCCATGAGCGCCGCCAGTTCGAGCACCGTGGCCTTCATGTCCGCCACCGGCAGCTCGCGCGGCTGCTCGGGCAGGCACTCGCGGACGGTACGCGTGCCGAGCCGGCGCAGGAACAGGTCGGCGTGGGCCTCGTCCACCACCCGGGCCAGGGCCGGGTCGTCCTGGCAGTAGGGCGGCACGGCCAGCCGGAGCACCTGCGTGCCGGGGAGGATGCTGTGGGGGCGGCCGTCGTCGTCGATCACGATGAGGCCGGGCAGGTCGCGCTCGGCCAGCAGCCGGGCGGCGTCGAGCGCCGACGTGTCGAGCGTGACCGCCGGGAACTCCGTGACGAGATCGCGTGCGCGCATGGGTGATCATCCTCCGGCCCACAGCCTAGCCAACCCCCCTCCCGCCCCGCGAAGGCCCCGGGCCCCCGTGGCGGGTCAGGAGGGGAGACGCAGGTGGCCCGGCGGGACGTGCGCGGTGAGCCAGACGCCGTTGTCGCTGCGCAGGAAGAGATGACCGGCGGCGTGCATGTCCCCGGCGGCGACCGCCAGCACCACCGGCCTGCCCCTGCGCGCGCCCACCCGGACGGCGGTCTCCCGGTCGGGCGACAGGTGCACGTGGTGGCGGCTCATCGGCCGCAGGCCCTCCCGGCGGATCGCGTCCAGGTTGCGGGCCACCGTCCCGTGGTAGAGGTACGCGGGCGGCTCCAGGGCGGGCAGGCCGAGCTCGACCGGCACGGAGTGGCCCTGGCTGGCGCGGATCCTGCCGTCCTCGATCGCGTAGCGCCGCTTGTCGTTGGCCTCCACGACCTGGCGCAGCTCGTCGGGGGTGATCGGGAAGTCGTGCGCCGCGGCGGCGGCCAGCAGGTCGTCGACGGCGACCCAGCCGGCCGCGTCGAGGGCGAGCCCGATGCGCTGCGGGTCGTGGCGCAGGTGGCGGGCCAGGTACTTGGAGATGCGGATCATGCGTCGTTCGTCCATGGGGTTCCCATGGTGGCAGCGACGGGCGGGCGCGGTCAGCTGGTTTGTGCCCGTACGAGATCCTCGCCGACGGGCGTGCGGCCGTAGAGGACCGAACGGCCCGCCCGCACGCGGCCGACCAGCCCCGCGTCGAGCAGCACCTTGAGATGGCGGCCCACCGAGCCCAGGCCCTGGCCGGTGAGCGCGACGAGCTGCGTGGTGCTCTTCGGGGTGTCCAGCAGCACCAGCACGCCCGCCCGCGCCCCGCCCAGCAGCCGGCCCAGCGCCTGCGGCGGGGGCGGCGGGCCGACGTCGGCCAGCGGCCCCGAGCACGGGTAGACGATCGCGCAGCGGCGGGAGCCGTGCCAGCTCACCCAGCCCTGGCGCGGCGTGACCGGCACGAACATCAGCCGGGCGCCCGCCAGGTCCCGCGGCGGGTGGTCGTAGGCGTTGATCTGCAGCCGTCCGTCGCCCAGCCAGCGCAGGCCCGGACGCATGCCGTCGAGGGCCGCCGCCCAGCCGCCCCGGCCCAGCCGCGCGGCGCGGACGGTGACGTCGGCCTCGATGATCCGGCGGCGCCGCGGCCAGGCCGGCAGCACGGTCTCGCGCCACACCCACTCCAGCCGGGCGGCCATGCGTGCGGGCAGGTCGTCGCGGCGCAGCACGGCGGGCACCGGGCCGCCCAGCGACTCGACCAGGTCCTCCCGCGCCTGCTCGGGCGGGGTGTCGCGGACGCTCGCCACCTCCTCCTCGAAGGCCGCCTCGCCCTCTCCCTCGGGCGTGGGCGTGAGGAAGGTCGCGTTCCACGTACGGCCCAGCGCGGCGCGGACGAGCAGCGCCGTGACCGGGTCGGCGGCCTGCTCGGCGCGGTAGGCGGGCAGGTGGGCGGCCAGCCAGGCGTCCTCGCCGGGATGGGCGGCGACGGCGCGGTCCAGCGTCTTCAGCGCGGCGATCGTCTCGGCCAGCGGCGACAGGACGAACCGGCCGTCCGCGAGCGTGTCCGCGTCGACCTGCCAGAAACCCACCACGTCCTCCTCGCCCCGCGTTGTTTCGCGGGTGGGCGAAACAGTAACGCCTGCCGCCGCCGGTCGCGAAGACTGCCGTCCCATGCGCACGTACCGGGACCTGTTCGGCAGGTCCGGATTCACCCCGCTCTTCCTGGTCTCGTCCGGGCAGGTGGCCGGGCAGACGGTGAGCGGGCTCGCCCTCGGCACCCTCGTCTACGCCGACACCGGATCGCCGCTGCTGTCCGGGCTGGCCATGTTCGGCCCGGCGCTCGCCCAGGTGGTGGGCGCGGCCACGCTGCTGTCGGCGGCCGACCGGCTGCCGCCGCGGGCCGCCCTGTCCGGGCTGGCGCTGGCGGCCGCGTTCGGAGCCGCCTTCCTGGCCGTGCCCGGCCTGCCCGTGTGGGGCATGCTCGCCGTCGTGCCGGCACTCGGCGCGCTGTCCGCGCTCGGCGGCGGCGTCCGGTACGGGCTGCTCAACGAGCTGCTCGACCGGGACGGATACCTGCTCGGCCGGTCGGTGCTCAACATGTCCTCCGGGATCGTGCAGATCGCCGGGTTCGGCGCGGGCGGCGTGCTGGTGACCGTCCTGTCGCCGCGCGGGACGCTGCTCGTCGCGGCTGCCCTGCACCTGGCCGCCGCCCTGGCCGGGCTGGGCCTCGGACGGCGGCGGCCGCGCGCGTCCGGACGGCCCTCGCCCGCCGAGACCTGGCGCGACAACGCCCGCCTGTGGTCCGATCGGCCGCGCCGGCACGTCTACCTCGCCCTCTGGCTGCCCAACGGCCTGATCGTCGGCTGCGAGTCGTTGTTCGTGCCGCTCGCGCCGGACCGGGCCGGGCTGCTGTTCGCCTGCGCCGCCGCCGGCATGCTCGCCGGTGACGTGCTGGTCGGCCGGTACGTGCCGGCGCACTGGCGGGCGCGGCTGGTCACGCCGCTGTACCTGCTGCTCGCGCTGCCGTACCTGGTGTTCGTGGCCTACCCGTCGCCGGTGCTGGTCGCGCTCGCCTCGGCCGGGTTCGCCGCCACCCTGCTGCTCCAGGAGCGGCTCATGGCGCTGACGCCCCCCGAGCTGAGCGGGCACGCGCTCGGGCTGCACTCCTCCGGCATGGTCGCCATGCAGGGGCTGGCCGCCGCGCTCGCCGGCGCCCTGGCCGAGCAGACCTCGCCCGGCGCGGCCATGGCCGTGCTCGCCGCGGCGTCGGCGGCGGTCACGCTCGCGCTGGCGCCCCGCCTGCGGTCCGCCCGTGTCGCAACCCCGGCGCAGGCTCCGGCGAAGTTACCGTTGACCAGGGGAAATCGCCGGGGGAAGGACACAGCATGACGCAGACGGACGACTTCGTGCTCGACGTCACCAGGATCCGCGAGCAGGTGCGGCAGAAGATGGACGAGGGCCCGATCACGCAGACCTTCGGCCGCGACCCGGAGAAGGTCATCGAGATCCTCAACGACGTGATCGCCACCGAGGTGGTGTGCTGGCTCAGGTACACCAGGCACGCCATCTCGGCCAAGGGCATCGACCGCGCGCAGGTGGCGGCGGAGTTCACCGAGCACGCCAAGGAGGAGCTGGACCACGCGCTGCGCGCCGCCGAACGCGTCAGCCAGCTCGGCGGCGAGCCGGACTTCGACCCGGCCAAGCTCGTCCAGCGCTCGCACACCGACTACCAGGTGCCCGCCGACACCGACCTGAAGGCGCTGCTGGAGGCCAACCTGTGGGCCGAGCGCATCGTCATCTCCACCTACCAGGAGATCATCCGCTGGCTCGGCGAGGGCGACCCGACCACCCGCCGGCTCATGGAGTCGATCCTGGAAGAGGAGGAGGAGCACGCCGACGACCTCACCGACCTGCTCGGGGTCTAGAACGGTCTAGAACCGGGCTTGGCCCGCCGTTGGGCGGCCCGTGAGCGGGCCCGGGTAAGTGCCCGGAATGAAGAGCCTGGTCAACACGCCCGTCACGCACACGCCGCCGTCCCGCGAGATCGACGTCGAGACGCTGAGCCGCCGCCTCGCCGAGGCCGTGGACGGCGAGGTGCGCTTCGACCTGGGCAGCCGCGCCGCCTACGCGCGTGATGCCTCCAACTACCGGCAGGTCCCGATCGGCGTCGTCGTGCCGCGCGACCTGGACGCCGGGGTGGCGGCGGTGGCCGTGTGCCGGTCCAGGGACGTGCCCGTGCTCTCCCGCGGCGGCGGCACCAGCCTGGCCGGGCAGTGCTGCAACGCGGCGGTGGTGATCGACTGGTCCAAGCACTGCGGCGCGGTCGAGTCCGTGGACGCGGCGGGCCGCCGGGTCGTCGTCCAGGCGGGGGCCGTGCTCGACCAGGTGGACCACGAGCTGGCGTCCTACGGGCTAATGGTCGGGCCGCGGCCCTCCAGCCATCGGGCCTGCACGATCGGCGGCATGATCGGCAACAACTCGTGCGGGGCCTCGGCGCAGGCGTACGGCAAGATGTCGCAGTCGGTGCTCCGGCTGGAGATCCTCACCTACGACGGCGTGCGCGCCTGGGTCGGGCCGACCAGTGACGCCGAGTACGACCGCATCCAGGCCCAGGGCGGCCGGCTGGCCGAGATCTACCGCCAGGTGCGCGACCTGCGCGACGAGACCATGGAACTGGTCCGCACCCGCTACCCCAGGCTGGAACGCCGCATCTCCGGCTACAACCTCGACCAGCTCCTGCCCGAGAACGGCTTCGACCTGGCCCGTGCCCTGACCGGCAGCGAGGGCACGCTGGTGACCGTGCTCCGCGCCGAGCTGCGCGTCGTGCCGTCGCCGCCCGCCAGGGCGCTGGCCGTGCTCGGCTTCGAGGACGTCTTCACCGCCGCCGACGCCGTCCCGGCCGTGGCCCGGCACGCGCCGATCGCGCTGGAGGCCATGGACGAGACCATGTACCGGCTGGCCAAGCGGGAGCACCCCGGCGACCCGGCGCTCCAGGACCTGCCCCAAGGCGGCGGCTGGCTGCTGGTGCAGTTCGACGGGGACACGCCCGAGCAGGCGCGCGAGCGGGCCGAGACGATGATGCGCGACGTGGGGGAGCGGGCCGAGGCGCCCACGCCCACGCACGCCTTCCTCGGCGACCCGGCCAGGGAGGACCGGCTGTGGCGGTGGCGGGAGTCGGGGCTCGGCGTGGAGGCGTACCCGCCGACCGGCCGCCAGACGTACGAGGGCTGGTCGGACGCGGCCGTGCCGCCCGAGCGGCTGGGCGCCTACCTGCGCGACTACGAGCGGCTGCTGCGCGCGCACGACTACCAGGACTCCGCCCTGTACGGCCACTTCGGCCAGGGCTGCGTGCACGGCCGGCTGCCGCTCGACCTGCACACCGACGACGGCATCGCCCGCTACCGCGCCTTCGCCAGGGAGGCCGCCGAGCTGGTCGCCTCCTACGGCGGCTCGCTGTCCGGCGAGCACGGCGACGGCCAGGCGCTGGCCGAGCTGCTGCCGGTCATGTTCGGCCAGGAGGTCGTGGAGGTGTTCGGCCGCTTCAAGGCCATCTTCGACCCGCGCGACCGGATGAACCCGGGCAAGGTCGTCCACCCCCGCCACCTCGACCAGAACCTGGCCCAGCACCGCTTCTACCCGCACGAGCCGCGCCAGACGTTCTTCCAGTACCCCGACGACCACGGACGTTTCGGGCACGCCGCCACCCGCTGCGTCGGCACCGGGAACTGCCGCAAGCACACCTTCGAGGGCGGCGTCATGTGCCCCAGCTACCGGGTGACCCGCGAAGAGGAGCACTCCACGCGCGGACGGGCCCGGCTGCTGGAGGAGATGGTGCGCGGCGACGTCATCACCGACGGCTGGCGTTCGGCCGCCGTGCGCGACGCGCTCGACCTGTGCCTGTCGTGCAAGGGCTGCCGCTCCGAATGCCCGGTCAACGTGGACATGGCCACCTATAAGGCCGAGTTCCTCGCCCACCACTACCGGCGCCGCGTCCGGCCCCTGGCCCACTACTCGATGGGCTGGCTGCCGGTGTGGGCCGCGCTCGCCTCGGCCGCGCCCGGCCTGGTCAACGCGGTCAACTCGGCGCCCGGACTGTCGCGGCTGGTCAAGGCCGTCGCGGGGATCACGCCGGAGCGCGAGCTGCCGAGGTTCGCCCGGCAGCGGTTCACCGACTGGTTCAGGCAGCGTCCCCGGAGCGGGCCGGCCCCGCGGGGGCGGGTGGTGTTGTGGGCCGACACGTTCACCGACCACTTCGACCCGCACGTCGGGCGGGCCGCCGTGGACGTGCTGGAGGCGGCCGGGTTCGAGGTGCTGGTGCCGCCGGTGACGCTGTGCTGCGGGCTGACCTGGATCAGCACCGGGCAGCTCGGGGTGGCCCGGCGGGTGCTGGCGCGGACGGTGGGCGCGCTCGCCCCCTGGGCCGAGGCCGGGGTGCCGGTGGTCGGCCTGGAGCCGAGCTGCGCCGCCGTGTTCCGCTCCGACGGGCCCGAACTGCTCAACACGGCCGAGACGCGGCTGCTGGCGGAGCGGTTCCTGACGCTGGCCGAGCTGCTGGAGACGCGGGCCGCCGACTGGCGGCCGGCCACGACCGGCGGGCAGGCGATCGCGCAGGTGCACTGCCACCAGAGCGCGATCATGGGCTACGACGCCGACCGGGCGGTGCTCGACCGCTTCGGCATCCGCACCAGCGTGCTCGACTCCGGCTGCTGCGGGCAGGCCGGCAACTTCGGGTTCGAGCGGGGGCACCACGAGGTGTCGCAGGCGTGCGCCGAGCAGGGGCTCTGGCCGGCCGTACGGTCGGCGGGGCCGGAGGACGAACTGCTCGCCGACGGCTTCTCCTGCCGCACCCAGATCGCCGCCGCCGGCACCGGACGCCAGGGCCGCCACCTGGCCGAACTGCTCGCCACAGCCCTCGTCCGCCAGGACTGACCCGGCCCGTCCCGAGCCGGCTCCGGCTCGATCGCGCCCCCCGGCAGGGTCCGGCCCGATCACGGCCCCGTCACGGCCCCGACCCCGGCCGGGGTCAGGCCGACAGGCTCTGGGCCAGGCGGCGGGGCAGGCCGGTGTTGCGGGGGCGGCCCACCCGGTGGACGGCCAGCTCCAGCGCCTCGCGCTGCCCCACCAGCACGACCCACGCCTTGGCCCGGGTCACCAGCGTGTACAGCAGCTTGCGCCGCAACATGATCCCGCCCGCCTCGGCCACGATCGGCGCCACCACGAACGGGTACTCGCTGCCCTGCGAGCGGTGCACGCTGATCGCGTAGGCGTGGGTGAGGTCGTCGAGCTCGCCGAACCCGTACTGGACGGTCTCGCCGTCGTCGGTGCGGAGCTCGATCACGCGGTCCTGGGGCAGCACGGCGGTGACCGTGGCGGTCTCCCCGTTGAAGACGCCCTTGTCGTAGTTGTTGCGGATGGGCATGACCCGGTCGCCCACCCGGAACACCGACGCCCCCGACCAGTGCTCGGGCTTGTCGTCGGCCGCCGGGTTGAGCCGGTCCTGGAGCAGCCGGCCCAGTGTGACCGCGCCCGTCTCGCCCTTGCGCATCGGGCACAGCACCTGCACCTGCTCGGGTGGTACGCCCTGTTTGCGGGGGATCGCCTCCATGGCCAGATGGGCCACCCGCTCGGCCACCCGCGCCGGGTCGTCGAGCTCCTCGAACCAGAACCCGCCGCGCCCCGGCGTCGCCGGCATGCGGCCGGCCCGGATGAGGTGGGCGGCCTCGACGATGCCGCTGCCGCTCGCCTGGCGGAAGACGTGGGTGAGCCGCACCCGCGGGATCGCCTCCACCCGCAGCAGGTCGGCCAGCACGTCGCCGGCGCCGATGCTGGGAAGCTGGTCGCTGTCGCCGATGAGCAGCAGGTGGCTGCCCGGCTGGACGGCCGCCGTGAGCCGGGTGGCGAGCTGGAGGTCGAGCATCGACGCCTCGTCGACCACGATGAGGTCGGCCTGCGCGGGCGCCTCCTCGAACAGCGTGGACGGGTCGGGGTCGGGCTGGTGGGCGAGCATGCGGTGGATGGTCATCGCGGGCATGCCGGTCAGCTCCGACAGGCGTTTGGCCGCCTTGCCGGTGGGGGCCGTGAGCGTGACCGTGCCGCCCGACGCCCTGACGGTGGCGGCCACGGCCCTGACCGTGTGGCTCTTGCCGCAGCCGGGCCCGCCGGTGATGATCGAGACGGTGCAGGTCAGCGCCATGTTGACGGCCGCGCGCTGGTCGTCGTGGAGGGTCTCGTCCTCGCGGAAGGAGCGCAGCGGCAGCGTGGAGCGGGCCCGCAGGAGCCGGGTGAGCTGCTCGGTGAGCTGCCGCTCGCGGGCGTGCACGTGCTTGGCGTAGGCCACCGCCCGCCCCGGCTGCTCGTCGTCGGCCTCGACCACCACCCGCCGCTCGGCCACCAGCGCGTCGATCATCGGCCCGACCGCCTCGGGGTCGAGCTCGATCAGCTCGGCCGCCCGCGCCACCAGATGGGGCACCGGCACGAAGCAGTGGCCGTCGCGCACCGCCGCCGACTCCAGCCGGTCGAGCAGCGCCGCCTTGATCCGCTGCGGGCTGCGCTCGGGCACCCCGCGTTGCAGCGCGATGCGGTCGGCGACGCGGAAGGCGATGCCCCTGACCCGGCCGATCAGCCGGTAGGGGTCGGTGGCCAGCACCTCTTCGGCCTCGCCGCCGAACACCTGGTGGATCTTGGCCGCGAGCAGCGGGCTGACGGCCAGCCCCTGCAACGTCACCATCAGCGCGGCGATGGCCTTCTGCTCCTGCCACGCCTGGACGATCTGCGCCTGCCGCAGCGGCCCGATGTTGACGACCTCGGTCAGCCGCCCCGGCTCGGCGTCGATGACCTTGAGCGTCTCCTCGCCGAAGTGGTCGACGATCGCGTACGCCAGCCGCGGCCCGATGCCGCGGATCAGCCCCGACCCCAGGTAGACGCGGATCGCCCGGACCGTGGCGGGCATCACCCGCTCGCACCCGGTCACCGCGAACCGCCTGCCGTGGCGCGCGTGGTGGCTCCAGTCGCCGGTCAGCCGGAGCGTCTCGCCCGGCTGCGCGCCCGACAGCGCCCGGCCGGTGGCCACGAAGTCGGGCACGCCCTCGGCGCTCATGCGCGCGACGGTGTATTCGTCGTCCCTGACGTAGACGAGCTGCTCGACCGAGGCCTCCACAGCAGCGATCAAACCATCTGCCACCGACAGTCCGTCACATGGCGCTCGGATAGGTCTCCGGCTCGACGTCGTCCCACGGCTCGGCGTGCAGCGGGTGCAGGGCCTCGGTGACGTCCAGCCAGATGAAGGCGTCGTAGCGGTCGCCGAGCGCGGTGGGCACGTAGTTGCCCCACTTCTCGCGCTCGGGCCGGTAGACGACGCCGATCGCGCGGTGGTCCAGCGGCTGGTCGAACCAGCGCGGACGGGGCCGCCGGGGCGTCACGAACAGGGCGCGCTCGCCGCCGAGCGCGTCGTGCAGCAGCGCCTCCAGCGATCCGGGCCGGGCCGGCGGGACGGGCATGACGTGCGCCCGCGTGCCCCAGCTCGCCCCGGCCACGACCGTCCCCCGGTAGCCGCCGAAGCCGACCAGGACGACGTCCTCGCCGTGCCGCTCGCGGGCCAGCTGGCCGAGGTTGGTCATGCCGGCGGCGGCCATGTCGGTGGCGCGGGCGTCGCCGACGTGCGTGTTGTGCGCCCACACCACGCCCTTGGCCCCGTAGAAGGCGGTCAGCCGGTCCAGGGTGTCGGCCATGTGCACGTCCCTGACGTTCCACGAGCCGGGGCCGCCGCCGACCATGGTCCGGTAGTAGTTCTCGGCCCCGGCCACGACCTCGGCGTTCTGCCGGGCCTCGAAGCCGTCCTCGTCGGCGGGCGCGGCCGCCACGACCGCCCTGAGCAGCTCCACGACCTCGTTCTCGCAGGAGTCGGGGACCAGGCGGGTCTCCAGGCCGTACCGCTGCGGGTCGTGGCCGTAGGACTCGAAGCAGTACAGGGCCTCCATCACCGTGCCGAGCTGGTCGGGCAGGTGGTCGGCGGCGTAGCGGCGCACGGCGCGCAGGGACTCCCAGAGGCTGTAGACGTCGAGGCCGTGGAAGCCGACGCGCTCCGGCGGCGGCAGGGCCGCGTTCCAGCGGCGCAGCCAGCGGCAGAACTCGGCGACCTCCTCGTTGGCCCACATGAACGCGGGCCAGCGCTGGTAGGCGTACAGGGCGTCGAAGGGGTCCTCGCCGTCGCGGGTGACCGCGTGGTGGACGCGCTCGCAGTCGGGCCAGTCGCCCTCGACGGCGACGAACCCGAAGCCCTTCTCGGCGATCAGGCGGCGGGTGAGCGCGGCCCGCCAGGTGTAGAAGTCGTGGGTGCCGTGACTGGCCTCGCCGATCAGCACGAGACCGGCCTCGCCGACGCGGTCGAGCAGCGGGTCGAGATCCTGCTCGCCCGACAGCCGCAGCGCCGAGCGGGTGACGTCATCCATAGCCGTCCTCCTCTGCCGGCCGGAAGACGCCCAGGCATTCGCGGGCGAGCTGGAGCTCCTCGCGCACCTGGACGACCAGGACGGGCACGGCGGCGCCCGGCCCGCTGACCAGGCCGTCGTCGTGCCGGTTGCCGGTCTCGGGCGGCTCGACGCCGAGCAGCCCGAGACGGCGGCAGACCGCCTCGCGCACCTCGGGCTGGTCCCAGCCGATCTCGCCGGTGAACACCAGCGCGTCGATCCTGGGCAGCGACGTGGCGGCGGCGGCGATCTCCCGGCTCACCCGGTGGCAGAACACCTCCAAGGCCAGGGCGGCCTCGGCGTCGCCGGCGCGTTCGGCCTCGACCAGCTCGCGGGTGTCGCCCGAGCGGCCGCCGGACAGCCCGAGCAGCCCGGAACGGCGCTGCAGGCCCTCGCCCAGCTCGTCGGCCGACAGATGGCCCTGCGACAGCAGCCACATCAGCATCCCGGGATCGACGCTGCCCGAGCGCTTGCTCATCGGGACGCCGTCCAGCGGGGTGAAGCCCATCGAGGTGTCCAGGCTGCGCCCGCCCGACACCGCGCACACCGACGAGCCGCCGCCCAGGTGGGTCAGCACCAGCTCCAGGTCGGCGAGCGGCCGGCCGAGCAGCTCGGCCACCCGGTCGGCGGTCCAGGCGTAGGACAGGCCGTGGAAGCCATAGCGGCGCAGGCCGTACCGGTCGCGCCACTCGCGCGGCAGGGCGTAGACCGCGGCGGCGTCGGGCAGGCCGGCGTGGAAGGCCGTGTCCGGGCAGAGCACGTGCGGCACGGCGGGAAGCTGCTCGCGGGCCGCCTCCAGCAGCGCCAGCGCGGGCGGCAGGTGCAGCGGCGCCAGGCTCACGACGCCGCGCAGCGCCTCGACGGTCTCGTCGTCGGCGACGGTGGGCGTGCGGACGACGTCGCCGCCGTGCACCAGCCGGTGCGCCACCGCGCGGATGTCGCGGTCGAAGTGGCCGCCCAGGAACGCCGCCAGCTCCTCGCGCGCCGAGCCCGGGTCCGCGGCCCGCTCGGCGTGCGCGCTGTCCAGCACGCAGCCGCCCTGGACGAGGTCGAGGCGCAGGCTCGACGAGCCCGCGTTGACGGTGAGCACCGCCTCGGACTCCGCCACCTGCTCGTCGAACGCTCGCCCCATGCACCCCTCCGCGGCCCGATCCTCTCCCCGGCTACCCGCCGCCCGCGCCCCGACACCTGGACCCCGTCACCTTTACCCCGAGATGTCCGAGCCCGTGGTTGCCTCCGGCGGTGGCCGGGTAGGCGAGCGCCTATGGACATCACCCTGCAGGTGAACGGCGTGCCGCACACCGTGGCCGTCGACCCCAGGATCTCCTTGCTCGACCTGCTGCGCGAACGGCTCGGCCTGACCGGCTCCAAGAAGGGCTGCGACCACGGCCAGTGCGGCGCGTGCACGGTGCTCATCGACGGCCGCCGGGCCAACTCCTGCCTGGCGCTGGCCGTGGCGGTGGACGGCAGCGAGATCGTCACCGTCGAGGGGCTGGCCTCGGGCGAGCAGCTGCATCCGCTGCAGGCGGCGTTCATCGAGCACGACGCCTTCCAGTGCGGCTACTGCACGCCCGGCCAGCTCTGCTCGGCGGTCGGCATGCTGGGCGAGCCGGGCCCGAGCGCCGTCACCGACGACCTCCTCCTCGACCCGGCCCTGACGCCCGAGGAGATCAGGGAACGCATGAGCGGCAACCTGTGCCGGTGCGGCGCCTATCCCGGCATCGTGGCCGCGATCGGCGAGGTGGCCCGGTGAAGCCGTTCGACTACGTCCGCGCCCAGAGCCCGTCCGACGCGGTCGGCCGGTACGGCCCCGGCACGATGTACCTGGGCGGCGGCACCAACCTGGTCGACCTCATGCGCCTCGGCGTGGCCGCCCCCGACCACCTCGTGGACGTCAGCCGCCTGCCGCTGGACGCCGTCGAGCCCGTACGCGACCGGCTGCGGATCGGCGCGGCCGTGCGCAACAGCGACCTGGCGGCCGACCCGCTCGTCCGCGCCCGCTACCCGATGCTCGCCAGGGCCGTGCTGACCGGCGCCTCCGGCCAGGTCAGGAACATGGCCACGGTCGCCGGCAACCTGCTGCAACGCACCCGCTGCCCCTACTTCCAGGACGTCACCAGGCCGTGCAACAAACGCGAGCCCGGCACCGGCTGCCCCGCGATCGAGGGCGACCACAGCAACCTGGCCGTGCTCGGCGCCTCCGACGCCTGCGTGGCCACCCACCCCTCGGACATGGCCGTGGCGCTGGCCGCGCTCGACGCCGAGGTGCACGTCACCGGCCCGGCCGGCGACCGGATCATCCCCATGCCCGGCCTGCACCGCCTGCCCGGCGACGCGCCCGAACGCGACACCGTGCTCGAACCCGGCATGCTGATCACCGCCGTCGAGCTGCCCGCGCCGCCGCCGGGCGCCTCCCTCTACCGCAAGGTGCGCGAACGGGCCTCGTTCGCGTTCGCGCTGGTGTCCATCGCCGCCGTGCTCGACGTGCGCTGGGACGGCGTGGTGACCGGCTGCCGCATCGCGCTCGGCGGCGTGGCCCACGCGCCCTGGCGGGCCGAACGCGCCGAACGGGAGATCATCGGCGGCCCCGCCACGGGGGAGGCGTACCTGCGGGCCGCCGAGGCCGAGCTCGACCAGGCCCGCCCGCTGCCGCGCAACGCGTACAAGCTGCCGCTGGCGCGCAACCTGATCGTCCGCACGCTGGAGGAGCTGACGCCGTGAACCGCATCGAGGGGCGCGTCAAGGTCACGGGGCTGGCCACGTACGCCGCCGAGTACCCGGTCGAGGGCGTCGCCTACTGCTACCCGGTGCAGTCCACGGTCACCAGGGGCCGGGTGACCGGGGTGGACGCCGGGCAGGCGCTGACCATGCCGGGCGTGCTGGCCGTGCTGTCCGTCGAGGACCCGCCCGACCTGGCCGAGGACGCCGACCCCGAGCTGGCGCTGTTCCGCTCCCGGGACGTCGTCTACCGGGGCCAGCTCGTGGCCGCCGTCGTCGCCGGCACCTACGACCAGGCCCGCGCCGCCGCCGACGCCGTCCGCGTCGCCTACGAAGCGCAGGCTCATGACGTGCGGCTGCGCGCCGACCACCCGGACCTCTACCGGCCCGAGAAGGTCAACCCGAACCTGCCGCCCGACACCGGCAAGGGCGACGTGGAGGCCGGGCTGGCCGCCGCCGCGTCCGCCGTGGACGTGACGTACACGACGCCGCCCCTGCACAACAACCCGATGGAGCCGCACGCCGCGGTGGCCGTGTGGGCCGACGACGGCCGGCTGCTGGTCTACGACTCGACCCAGGGCGCCAGCGGCGACCGGGACAGCATCGCCAAGACCCTCGGCCTGCCCGCCGAGCAGGTGCGCGTGGTGGCCAGGCACGTCGGCGGCGGCTTCGGCTCCAAGGGCACCACCAGGCCGAACGCCGTGCTCGCCGCCCTGGCCGCCCGCGCCGCCGGCCGTCCGGTCAAGGTCGTCTTCACCCGGCAGCAGATGTTCGACCTCACCGGCTACCGCACGCCCACCGTCCAGCGGCTGCGGCTCGGCGCGGACGCCGACGGCCGGCTCACCGCGGTCGAGCACACGGCGTACGTGCAGACCAGCAGGATCGTCGAGTTCGCCGAGCAGGCCGCCACCCCCGGCCGCGTCATGTACGCCACGCCCGCGCTGCGCACCGCGCACCGGCTCGTCCGCCTCGACGTGGCCACCCCGTCCTGGATGCGCGCCCCCGGCGAGTGCCCCGGCATGTACGCCCTGGAGTCGGCGATGGACGAGCTGGCCGAGGCGGCCGGGATCGACCCCGTCGAGCTGCGCATCCGCAACGAGCCCACGACCGAGCCGGACGGCGGGCTGCCCTTCAGCTCGCGCAGCTTGGTGACCTGCCTGCGCGAGGGCGCCCGCCGCTTCGGCTGGGACCGCCGCGACCCGGCGCCCGGCGTCAGGCGCGAGGGGGAGTGGCTGGTCGGCACCGGCGTGGCCGCCTCCACCTACCCGGCCAGGCGCGGCCCGTCGCAGGCCACCGCGACCGTGCGCGACGGCGACTTCGTCATCCGGGTGGCCGCCGCCGACATCGGCACCGGCGCCAGGACCGTGCTCACCAGGATCGCGGCCGACTGCCTCGGCGTCGCCCCCGACCGGGTGCACGTCGAGCTCGGCGACAGCGACCTGCCCACCGCCCCCGTCGCGGGCGGCTCGATGGGCACGGCGTCGTGGGGCTCGGCCGTCGTACGGGCCTGCGAGGCGCTGCGGGCCGACGGCGGCGAGGGGACCGCCGACACCACCGAGGAGGTCAAGGCCGACGAGGAGCTGGCCAGGCACGCCTTCGGCGCCCAGTTCGCCGAGGTCAGGGTCAGCTCCGTGACGGGCGAGATCCGCCTGTCGCGCCTGCTCGGCGTGTTCGCCGCCGGCCGCATCCTGGACGCCAGGCTGGCCAGGTCGCAGTTCGTCGGCGGCATGATCATGGGCATGGGGATGGCGCTGATGGAGGAGACGCTGACCGACGACGAGTTCGGCGGCTTCCTGCACCGCGACCTGGCCCAGTACCACGTGCCGGCCTGCGCCGACGTGCCGGCGATCGAGGCCGTCTGGATCGACGAGCAGGACGGCCTGCTCAACCCGATGGGCTCCAAGGGCATCGGCGAGATCGGCATCGTCGGCACCGCCGCCGCGATCGGCAACGCCGTTCACCACGCCACCGGCCGGCGGGTGCGCGACCTGCCCATCACCCCCGCCAAGATCCTCACCTGACCTCGGACATCCATGTTTCGACCGGCCTCCGCCAAGGAAGAGGGGAACATCCACCAAGGAGGCCGAGTGAAGAACGAGTCGCACGAGGAACGCGCCGACCGCAACTTCGTCGAACTGCTGCAGGGCGCCCGCGTCGCGGTGACCGGCGTGCAGGTGCTGTTCGCGTTCCTGCTGACCGTCCCCTTCTCGCCCGGCTTCGTCAAGCTGGACCAGACCGACCGCTGGCTCTACTTCGCCGCGCTGGTCAGCGCCGCCGTCGCGTCGATCTGCTACATCGCGCCGACCGCCCAGCACCGCGTGCTGTTCCGGCAGGGCCACAAGGAGAGGCTGGTACGCCGGTCCAACACCTACGGCCTGTTAGGAGCGCTCGCCCTGGTGGTGTCGATGACCACGGCCACCATGCTGGTGATCGACTACCTGTTCCACTCCACCCTGGCCTGGATCACCGCCGGCATCCTGGCCGGGCTGGCCGCCTGGACCTGGTTCGGCCAGCCCGCCCTCGACCGCAGGGGCGATCAGTCCTCCTCCGGGGGCGGCATCTCGGTCTCGTCCCGCGACGACTGACGCGAGTAGGCCGCCCGCCCCACCATGTACGCCGCCACCGACACCGTGATCACCTGCGAGGCCCCCACGATCAGCAGCGGCCCGGCGTTCCACCAGGTGGGCCGGTGCAGCCACATCGCGGCCAGCACCAGCAGCACGCCGAGCACCTGCGGCTTGGTGCCGGCGTGCATCCGGTCCAGCGTCGTGCGGAAGCGCACCAGCCCGGCGCCCGCCGACAACGCCAGCACGGCCCCGAGCACCAGGCAGACCGCCGCCGCGATCTCCGTCACGCTCACCCCGACCGCCCCGGGAAGAACCGGGCCAGCGACACCGACCCCACGAACCCCAGCAACGACAGCACCTGGAGCACCGGCAGGTCGGAGTAGTCGTCCCTGACCACCGCGAACAGCCCCACCGCGCACATCGCCAGCGACGTCAGCACGTCGAGGGCGACCGCGCGATCCAGCATCGACGGCCCGCGTCCCACCCGCCACAACGCGGCCGCCGCCCCGCCGCCGAGCAGCGCGATCGTCACCAGGTACACCGCGCTCACCGCAGCTCCTCCCGGTCGGCGCGGGTGCCGAAGGCGGCCACGATGCGCGACTCCAGCCCGGCCAGGTCCCTGCGGACCGCGTCCGGGACGCCCTCCCCGGCCAGCCCCAGCACGTGCAGCATCAGCTCTCTCCTGTCCATGTACGCCTCCACCACCAGGCTCCCCGGCATCGTGGACAACGCCACCATGATCATCACGGTCATCGACTCCGACGACGTGCGCAGCCGCACCAGCACCAGCTGCGTGGGCGGATCGCCGGGCCGCACCACCCACGCCACCACCCGCACGGTCGAGAGCAGCATGTCCCAGCCGAACCACAGCAGGAACCGCGCCAGCGGCAGCGGCCGCACCCTGATCCCCGGGTCCAGGACGGGCAGCGGCAGCAGCCACGTCACCACCAGCGCGGTCGCCAGGCCGCCCAGCACGTTCCCCGCCGACAGCTCGCCCCACAGCGTCACCCACACCAGCGTCAGCCACGCCACCAGCGGCAGCGGCACCCGCCGCCCGAACAGCCGCGGCGCGAGCAGGCCCGCGCTCACTGCCGCGTCCCCAGCACCGCGGTGATGTACGTCTGCCGCTCGCTCAGCTCCGTGGCCACCCGCTGCGTCAGCGCCGCCAGCGGCCCGGCCAGCACCGTGAACGACAGCCCCAGCGCCACCAGCGCCGCCGTCGCGCCCAGCAGCACGGGCGGCAGCGCCGTCGTCGTCACCACCGGCTCCTCACCCGTCGCCTCCTCGCTCTCCATCACCTGGCCCAGCCGCTCCTCGCGCGGCTCGCGCCAGAACGCCTTGCCCCACGTCTTGGCGATCGCGTACAGCGTCAGCAGGCTCGTCAGCAGCCCGCCCGCGACCAGCACGAGCGCCGCCGGGCCGCCCTTGTCCAGGCCCGCCTGCACCAGCAGCAGCTTGCCCAGGAACCCCGACATCGGCGGGATGCCCGACAGGTTCATCGCGGGCACGAAGAACAGCACGCCCAGCACCGGCGCGGTCCTCATCAGCCCGCCCAGCCGGTTGACCGACGTGGTGCCGGTGCGCCGCTCGATCAGCCCCGTCACCAGGAACAGGCTCGTCTGCACGGTGATGTGGTGGACGATGTAGAACACCGCGCCCGCCAGGCCCGCCACCGTCGACAGCGCCACCCCGAACACCATGTAGCCGATGTGGCTGACCAGCGTGAAGGACAACATGCGCTTGATGTCGGTCTGCGCCACCGCGCCCAGCACGCCGGCCAGCATCGTGGCCAGCGCCACCGCCATCAGCAGCGTGGAGACCGGCCCGCCGGGGAACAGCAGCGCCTCCAGCCGGATGATCGCGTACACGCCGACCTTCGTGAGCAGCCCGGCGAACACCGCCGTGGCCGGCGCGGGCGCGGTCGGGTAGGAGTCCGGCAGCCACGCCGACACCGGGAAGATCGCCGCCTTGATCGCGAACGCCAGCAGCAGCGTCAGCTCGACCAGCAGCTTGACCTGCTGAGGCAGCGTGCCGAAGCGCTCGGCGAGCTGCGCCATCGACAACGTGCCCGTCGCGCCGTAGGTCACCGCCAGCGCGATCAGGAACAACATCGACGACGCCAGCGCCATCAGCGTGTACGTGGCCCCCGCCCGCATCCTGGACTCGGTCCCGCCGAAGGTCAGCAGCACGTACGAGCCGCTCAGCAGCATCTCGAACGCGACGAACAGGTTGAACAGGTCACCGGACAGGAACGCGTCCGCCACGCCCGCCACCATGACCAGGAACGCCGGATGGAAGATCGCCATCGGCGCGTCGTGCTCGGCCTCGTCGTAGGCGTTGGCGATCGAGTACACCATCACGCAGAGCGTCACCGCCGACGACACCACCAGCACCAGCGTCGAGAGCCGGTCGGCCACCAGGCAGATCCCGACCGGCGAGGCCCAGCCGCCCAGCTCGGTCACCAGCGGGCCGTGCGTGTCGGCGTGCGCGAGCAGCAGCACCGACACCGCCAGCGAGATGCCCAGCGTGGTGACGCTGATGGCCGACTGCAGGTGCCGCAGCCGCCCGCCGATCGCCAGCTTGATCCCGGCAGCCAGCAGCGGCAGCAGCACCGGCACGCACACCAGCCCGCGCAGCTCCACCAGGTCACCCACGGGCCCCGCCCCTGCCTGCCACTAGTCGTCGCCCTCCAGTTCGGGGTCGTTGGCGAGCGCCTGGCGGGCCCGCTCCTCGCGGATGGCCGAGCGCATCTGCCTGCGGGCGTCGCGCTGCCTGGCCCTGATCCGCCGGCGCAGCGCCTTCTCGCCGGCCGCCTGCTCGGCCCGCCGCCGGGTGTGCTCGCGGCGCAGCTCGTCGATGCGCTCGGCGTTGTCCCCGGCCGTGGCCTCCTCGTCCGGCAGGTCCCGCTGCCCGGCCTCCTCGAAGCCGCGTTGCAGCTCCTCCTCCGACAGCCCTTCGGCCATCCGGGTGCGCATCCACTCCTCCAGCTCGGTGTGCACGCGGGCGATCCGCCGTTCCAGGTCGGCCTCCTGCAGCCGCTCCCGCTCGGCCTGCTCGGCCTCCAGCCGGGCCAGCTCCGCCCGCTGCTCCACGACCAGCCGGCGGTAGGCGTCCTGCCGGGTGCGCAGGGCGTGGCTCAGCTCGCCGCGCCTGGCCCGCAGCCGCACGCGCCGGTCCTCGGTGTCGTCCTGGACCTCGTCGCTGCCGGTGAGCTGCCACGACCGGTGCACCATGGCCAGCACGAACGCCGTCACGCCCAGGGTGATCACGATGGCGGTGAGCACCATCGCCTGCGGCAGCGGATCGGCCATGTCCGCCACCGGCGTGCTGCCCAGGATGGGCGGCCCGCCGGCGTTCCCGCCCGCGGTGACGATCAGCAGGTTCACGCCGTTGCCCAGCACGACCACCCCGGCCAGCACCCGCACCAGGCTCCGCTCCAGCAGCAGCGTCACGCCGGTCGTGATCATGACGCAGCAGCACAGGAACGGCGCCAGGGAGATCGTCACGAGCTCTCCTCCGCCTCGATCTGCCGGTCCAGCTCGGCGCCGAGGCCGCGCAGCACGTCCTGGACCATGCCGGTCACCGAGACGTACACGCCGAGGTCGAACAGCAGGCCCGTGGACACGTGCAGGCTGCCGACCAGCGGCAGGTGCACGTCGGCCGCCAGCATGTCCAGCGCCGCCCGCCCGAACAGCAGCCCGGCCAGCGCAGTGCCGGTCGACAGGGTCAGCCCGGCGCCCATCAGCACGCCCGCGTGCACCGGGACCGCCGCGGCCAGCTCGTACCGGCCGCCGGCCAGGTAGCGCACGGTGATCGCCAGCCCGGCCACGATGCCGCCGGCGAACCCGCCGCCGACCCCGCTGTGCCCGACGAACAGCAGGAACACCGAGAGCACCAGCACCGTGTGGAAGGTCAGCCGGGCCGCCACCTCGAAGGCCACGGCCCGCTGGCCGCGCGGCAGCGTCGAGGACAACCAGTGCGTGCGCTCGGCGGGCACCCGGCCGCGGTCGTCCCGCTCGATCTCGTACGTCCGGCGCCGCAGGAACACCAGGCTCGTCACGCCCAGCGTCAGCACGACCAGCACCGTGCTCTCGCCCATCGTGTCCCAGGCCCGGACGTCCAGGATGATCGCGCTGACGATGTTGCGCGCCCCCGCCTCGCGCGCCGCGGCGGGCATCAGCGACCCGACGGCCCAGGTGCTTCGCGCGCTGGTGGCCAGCAGGCCCGCCCCGGTCACCACCACCCCCACGGCCAGCCCGAGCCCGAACCGGAACAGGCGCGGCAGCCGGGCCCTGACCGGCGTCACCGGCAGCCGCCGCAGCACCAGGGCGAACACCACCAGGGCCAGCGTCTCGGCCAGGAACTGGGTCAGCGCCAGGTCGGGCGAGCCGTGCGCGAGGAACAGCAGCGCGGTGCCGTACCCGATGACGCCGACGACCACGGCCAGCAGGATGTAGGCGCGGGCGAACAGCGCCAGTGCCGCCGCCGCGGTGATCAGGACCGCCAGCACCGGCTGCTCCACCCGCTCCCAGGGGACGACCGGCACGTCCAGGTGCGGCACGCCGCCGTAGGCGACGGCGAACACGCCCACGCCGGTCGTGGCGGCCAGCGTGAGCAGCAGGTAGTCGGGCAGCGAACCGCGCTGGACGAAGCCCGTGGCCTGGACGGCGAAGCGGTCCAGCCGGCGGACGAGCGACCAGAAGATCTGCGTCGAGTCCAGCACGTGCAGCGCCGCGCCCGCCCTGGCCACCGGCTCCCTGGCCAGGAACAGCAGCACCCCGGCCGCCAGCGCCACGGCCGACAGCAGCAGCGCGGGGGACAGGCCGGCCCAGATCGCCAGGTGCGTGGCGTGGCCGGGGTCGCGGAAGGTGCCGGTGTAGCCCGACATCGCGCCGCCGTACCAGGAGGCGAAGGGCGCCAGCGCCAGTCCGAGCACCGCCAGCAGCGCGGCGGGCGCGAACATGGCCGCCGCCGTCCGGTGCGCCGGGGTGGCCGGCACGCCCGGCTTGGCGGCGAAGGCCCCCCACAGGAACCGCAGCGTGTACGCCGCCGTCAGCGCCGACCCCGCCACCACCCCCGCCAGCACGAGCGGCCGGTCCAGCAGCGCCTCCAGCGCCGCCTCCTTGCCGGCGAACCCCGCGAACGGCGGCAGCCCCGCCATCGACGCCCCCGCCAGCACCGCGGCCGCGCACACCCACGGCATCGACCGGCCGACCCCGCTCAGCTCGCGCAGCTCACGGGTGCCGGTCGCATGGTCGACGACCCCCACGACCAGGAACAGCGCGGCCTTGAACAGCGCGTGCGCGGCCAGCATGCCCACCCCGGCCAGCGCCGCGCCCCGGGTGCCCACGCCGAACAGCGTGATCAGGAAACCGAGCTGGCTGACCGTGCCGTAGGCCAGCAGCCGTTTCAGGTCCGTCTCGCGCAGCGCCCGCCAGCCGCCCAGCAGCATCGTCAGCACGCCGAGCGGCACCGCGACCGCCCGCCACAGCGGCACGTCCCCGAACGCCGGCCCGAGCCTGGCCACCAGGTACACCCCGGCCTTGACCATGGCCGCCGCGTGCAGGTACGCCGACACCGGCGTCGGCGCCGCCATCGCGGCCGGCAGCCACGTGCTGAACGGGAAGATCGCCGACTTCGACAGCGCCCCGGCCAGCACCAGCACCAGCCCGGCGGCCAGCGGGCCGGCCTGCGGCGGCCGGGCGACGACCCCCGACAGCGCGTACGTGCCCGCCGCCTGCCCGACCACCACGAACCCGGCCAGCATCGCCAGCCCGCCCAGCGTGGTCACCGTCAGCGCCTTCATCGCGGCCCGCCGGCTCGCCCGGCTCTCCGGGTGGTAGCCGATCAGCAGGTAGGAGAAGACGGTGGTCAGCTCCCAGAAGACGTACAGCAGCAGCAGGTTGTCGGCCGTGACCAGCCCCAGCATCGACCCGGCGAAGGCGGTCATCGCGCCGCCGTAGCGGCCCAGCCCGTCGTCGCCGGCCGGGAAGTAGCGCACGCTGTAGACCAGGACCAGCACGCCCACGCCGGTGACCAGCGCCATCATCAGCAGGGTCAGCGTGTCGGCCCGGAAGGACAGCTCCAGCCCGAGCGCGGGCGCCCAGCGGGTGTCCTCCCGCGCCGGCAGCCCCCGCACCCCCAGCCAGACCGTGTACGCGAAACCGGCGCCGGGCGCCACGGCCAGCACCAGGAAGGAGGCCCGTCCCATGCGCCGGGCCAGCCAGGGAGCGCAGACCGCCGCGAGCGCGTGCAGGACCAGCAGCGACTCCATGGGCTCCTCGGGAGGGAATTTCCGGCTACGTCCGCCCAATCTCTCCCGCCCGGTCGGGCCCGCCGCGCAGGCGCGGCCAGGGTTGACCCGAACGTCACCAGTCCCTCACCCGCCCATGAGCGGGTGAGGGGCCGGTGACGTTCGGGGCCTGCACCGTCAGAGCGTTGCGCAGGCTCCCGGACGCGGCGCGCGAGCCGTGATCACGTACCGGTCGATCTGCCGGTCCAGGCAGGACGAGCTCCCCTTGTACGCCGTGTGCCCGTCGCCGTCGTGGGTCAGCAGCACGCCGTGCTCCAGCTGCCCGGCCAGCCGCCTGGCCAGCTCGTACGGCGTGGCCGGGTCACGCGTCGTGCCCACCACCACGATCGGCGGCGACCCGTGGGCGCGCACCTTCCTGGCGAACCCCTTGCCCTTGACCGGCCAGTACGCGCAGCGCTGCTCGGGATGGTCCAGGCAGTTGACGGCCGTCAGCGCCTCGGTGCTGTTGTCGTAGCTGCCGTCGGGACGGCGTCCGTGGTTGACGTCGGCCAGGGCGAGCATGGCCGTGCCGTCGCCCTTGAAGGCGAGGGTGAGCGCCTGGCGCAGGTAGGGCCAGCTGTCCTTGGCGTACATGGCCTGGGTGACGCCCGAGCGCAGGATGGCCTCGTTGACCTGCCTGCTGTCGCCGTCGTTGCGCAGCGGCGCCCGGTCGGCCCGCCGGTAGAGCGCCTCCAGCCGCCTGGTCGCGGCGGCGACGGTGTGCCGGGGGAACGGGCAGTCCCCGGCCCTGAAGCAGTCGCGCAGGAACGACTCGCGGGCCAGCCGGAACCCCCGCTCCTGCGCCGCGCCGAACTCGGCGAGCGTCTGGCCGGGGTCCTCGGCGCCGTCGAGCACCATGGCGCGGATCCGGGTGGGGAACAGGTCGGCGTAGCGGGCGCCCAGGTAGGTGCCGTAGGAGAAGCCGAAGTAGGTCAGGCGGGCCTCGCCCAGGGCGGACCGCATCACGTCCAGGTCGCGGGCGACCTCGCCGGTGCCGACGTGCGCGAGCAGCTGCTTGCCGGAGTTGGTCGCGCAGCCCTGGGCGAAGACCTTCGTCCACGCCTTGGCCCGCTTGACCTCGGCCGCGTTGTCGGGGGTGGGGTCGGCGGCGAAGTAGGCGTCCAGGCCGAGGGGGGACAGGCAGCGCACGGGGGCCGAGGCGCCCACGCCGCGCGGGTCGAAGCTGACCACGTCGAAGTGCTGCCGGACGGCGGCCGACATGACGGTCCTGTCGGCCTTCAAGATGGTCGTGCCGGCGCCGCCGGGACCGCCGAAGTTCAGCACGATCGAGCCGATCCGCCGGCCGGTCGCGGGCAGCCGGACCATGGCGACATTGATGCGTCGCCCGCCGGGCTTCGCATAGTCGAGGGGCACCGTCAATTTCGCGCACTGGAATCCGCTGCCGCACCCCGACCAGGCCAGGCGCTGACCGTAATAGGCGTCGAGCCCGCCGTTCGCAGCCGCGCCCGCGGCGCCGGACAGGCCGGCCGCGGCGATCAGACCTGCGAGTACGGGGGAAAGAATGGTGATTAAACGTCGCATAATCAAAAGTTGACGGGAATACCTTGCGAGCCCCTTTAAGCGTGGTGGCACAGATCATTTGCAAGAAGCGCGCCGGGCTGGGTATCGAGCAGGTCATCCGCACGACTACCAGGGGGAACAGGCCGCCATGTCGCAGCAGAACCGTCCCGTCGAGGGCGAGCACAAATACCAGCAGCACGTCACCTCGACCGGCGAGCACGAGGAGCGGCCCGGCCGCAGCCTCGTCACCACCGACCACGACGTGATCCAGGAATGGGCGCAGGAACGCGGCGCCAAGCCCGCGACCGTGCCCGGCACCGAGCACCAGGGCAGGGCGGGCGTGCTCCGCTTCGACTTCCCCGGCTACGGCGGCAATGACCTGGCGGAGATCACCTGGGAGGAGTGGTTCGAGACCTTCGACCAGCGGAAGCTGAACTTCATCTACCAGGAGCACAAGAAGGACGGCAAGCAGAGCAACTTCTTCCGGCTGGAGAACCCGGACCGCGAGGACGCCTGAACCCCGGAGGGGCGGGCCCGCCCCCGCCCGCCCGCCGGAGTCAGCCGCTCCCGCACCGAGCCCGCCGTTCAGCCGCGCTCTGGAGGGCCGCCGTTCAGCCGCCCTCGGAGACCCGGCGGGTGACCTCGTCGGCCAGCCGGTCGAGGGAGTTGTCGAGCAGCTCGCGCACCTCGCCCACCCTGGCGCTGGAGGCGGGCTCGTCGAGCAGCGACAGGTGCACGGTCACCTCGCTCGTGCCGGCCGCCGAGTCGGACACCTGCAGCCAGCCCGCGTAGTCGGGGTGGTCGCGGCCGCCCCACTCCACCCGGAGCTGGTCCTCCTGGGCGCGGAACAGCCCTTCGTGCCGCCCGCTGCCGGGCACCAGCTCGCCGCCCGCCTCGACGGTGCCCGCCCCGCCGTCGCCGACCCACAACCCCTGCGGCAGCCACCGGTCCATCAGCTCGACGTCGGACGCCACCCCGAACACGATCATGCTGTCGGCCGGCATCCCGCGCGTCGCCTCGATCTCCGCCATCACAGGCCCCCGTCTCCCCAGAATGCCGCCGTACCGGGCGCGGACCGCGCCGCCTGCCACCGGCAGCCGAACGCGGCGACCATACCCGTGGCATCTGCTCGCAAACCGGCCCCCGCGGTGCCCGTCTCTGCCACTACGGTGGCTCCGGTGAAACCGCGGCGAGAGGGGAGAACGGCGCGATGGCGGAGCTGCCACGAGTGCCGCCGGAGATGTTCCGGTTCGCCACCACCGAGCGGGCGGACCTGCACACGGCACTCCTCGACGTCCTCGGCGCCGCCGCCGAACGCCTGGAGCCCGCGCTGACCGCCGGCGAGGTCCGCGACCGGCTGCGCGACCGCGGCTGGTACGCCCCCGTCGGCGACCACGACCTGACCGGCGCGCTGCGGCAGCTCGCCGGCTGGCGGCTGGTCGAGGTCGTCTTCGACCACGCCGCCGGCTTCGCGACCGCCGAGGAGTACGAACGCAGGAACCTGCGCTACGCCCTGACCGCCCAGGGCGAGGCCGCCCACGCCGGGCTGCGGCAGACGTCGGCGACGCTGGCCTCGGCGACCTCGGCCTCGGGGGGCGCGCTCCACACCGCCGTGCTCGACGCCGTCGCCGACCGGCTGGAGGAGCTGGAGGCGCTGCTGGCCGACCCCGACCCCGGCCGCGACCGACGGGTGTTCACCTGCCTGCGGGAGCTGGAGTGCCACCTCGACGGGCTGCGCCGCGACACCGTGCGGCTCAACGGCGAGCTGCGGCGGCTGCTGCGCGCCGACGGAGCCGGCGTTGGCACGTTCCACGACGCCGAGGCGGCCACGGTGGCCTACCTCCAGGAGTTCGTGACCGGGCTGGAGCAGCGCGGCGAGACGGTGGCGCGGGCGCTGCGCGGCGTGGCCGGGCGGGGCGTCGGCGTCCTGCACACCCGGGCTTTGGCCGGCGCCGACCTGCCCCGGATCCCCGGAACCGACCTGGCCACGCCGTGGCTGGCCGCCCGCGCCGCCGCCTGGGCCGAACTGCGCCAGTGGTTCGACCCCGGCCTCGACGGCGGCACCGGCGACGAAGGTGCCGGGAGCGGGGGCGGGCCCCGGTTGCGGCGGCTGCAGGAGGTCGCGGGCGAGGCCATCGTCGCCCTGCTCGGGCTGCTCGACCGCGTCACCGCCGCCCGCCGCCCCGCCTCCGGCGCCGCCGCCGACTTCCGCGCGCTGGCCCGCTGGTTCGCCACCGCCCCGGCCGAGGACGACGCCCACCGCCTCTGGGACGCCGCCTTCGGCCTCGGCCCCGCCCGGCACGCCCACCTCGGGCACGCCGACGCCGAACTCGTCCCGGCCGGGACGCCCTGGGCGGAGGCCGGGCCGGTGGCCGTCTCGGCGCTGCTGCGCTCGCGGGGCCGGACCGAGCGCATGGGCCGTACCGGGCGGGTGCGCGACGTGGCCGCCCTGCGCGCCGAGCGCCGTGCCCGCGCCGAGAAGGAACACGCCGGGCTGGAGGCCGCCTGGCAGGCGCTGGCCACCACCGGCTCGGTCCGGCTGTCCCAGCTCGGCGCGCTCGACCACGACACCCTCGGCCGGCTGCTGGACCTGCTGGGCCGGGCCCTGGCCGCCCGTCCCGACGCCACCGGCCTGCGCCGGGCCGTCACCTCCGACGGCCGGGTCGAGGTCGTGCTGCGGGCCCCCGGCGACGGCGCGGTCGCGGTGCTGCGCACCTCCGAGGGCTGGTTCCGCGGCCCCGACTACCTGCTCGACGTGCGCTCCCGGGGCGCCCGCGACCACGGGAGGGCCGAAGGGGCATGAGCAGCCTGGCCAACCAGCTCGTCAGGGCGGAGAAGGAGGAGATCGCCCGCGCGATCAGGACCCTCCTCGCCCGGCCCTTCCTGACGGCCGACGACGAGCCCGCCGCCTTCGCGGTGATCAGGAAACGGCGGGAGCCGCTGACCCGGTGGTTCGACTACTTCTGCGGCTGGCGGCTGGTCGTGGAGCCGCGCGAGGGCTACGCCCGCCTGGTCAAGGTCGGGTCGCGGCCGACGGCCACCCGCCCGGCCCGCCGCCGCGCCGGCGGCCCGCCGTTCGACCGCCGCCGCTACACGCTGCTGTGCCTGTGCGCGGCCGAACTGCTCGCCGCGCCGGTCACCACGATCGGCATGCTGGCCGGGCGGGTGGCGCGGGCGGCGGCGGTCGAGACCGGCGTGCCGCCGTTCGACCCGGTCAGCGCCGACGAGCGGGCCGCCTTCGTCGACGCGCTCGAACTGCTCGAACGGCACGGCGCGATCACCCCCACCGACGGCACGACCGACGCCTACCTCGGCGACGAGGAGGCCAAGGTGCTCTACCGCGTGGACACCACCCGCGTGATCAGGCTGCTGGCCGCGCCCGTCCCGCCCTCCCGCCTGCCCGGCGCGGCCGACGACCCCGCGGCTCCCCTCGCGCCTCCCATCGCGGCGCTCACCGTCGAGGCCCGTTACGGCGGCGACGAGCCCACGGAGACCCAGCGCGCCTTGTGGGCCCGCCACTCCGTCATCCGCCGCCTGCTCGACGAGCCCGTCGTCTACCGCGACGAGCTGACCCCCGCCCAGGCCGCCTACGCCGCCTCGCTCACCGGCCGCCGGATGATCCGCAGGGCCGCCGAGGAGGCCGGGTTCGTGCTGGAGGAACGCGCCGAGGGGCTGCTGCTCGTCGACACCGAGGCCACCGCCACCGACACGAGGTTCCCCGACGACGGCGGCCCCGCCAAGGTCGCCGCCCTGCTCCTGCTCGACCTGCTGGTCACCGCCGGTCCGCTGCCCGCCGGACGCCTCGACGAGGAGGCCGCCGAGCTGCTGCGGCGCTTCCCCCAGTGGGCCAGGGCCTACCAGTCGGACGGCGGCGCGCCCCGCCTGGCGGCCGACGCGCTGGAGGTGCTCGCCATGTTCGGGCTGGCCCGCCGTACCGGCGACCGGGTGGCCGCCCTGCCCGCCGGAGCCCGCTACCGGGTCGATCGCGGCCCGGCCGACACGGAGGACGCATGACCGTCACCGAGCTCACGCCCGCCCGCACCGCCCCGGGCATGGACCGGCGCTGGATCCCCGTACGCGCCGGGATCCTCAACGTGTGGCGTTACCACGACGAGGTGTTCGAGTTCCACCGGGGCAGGCTGCTGCTGCGCGGGCCCAACGGCAGCGGCAAGTCCAAGGTGCTGGAACTGCTGCTGCCGTACGTGCTGGACGCCAGTCTCAAACCCAGCAGGCTGTCCACGTTCGGCGGCACCGAGCGGACCATGCACTGGAACCTCATGGGCGAGGGCGCGAGCGGCGTCACCCGCGTCGGCTACGTCTGGCTGGAGTTCCAGCACGCCGACGGCCGCTGGTTCACCTGCGGCGCCCGCCTCCAGGCCACCGCCCACACCAAGAACGTCACCGCCGCCTACTTCACCACCGGCTCCCGCGTCGGCCTGCCCGGCGGCGTCCGGCTCACCGGCGACGGCGGCCAGCCGCTGACCAGGGCCCAGCTCGCCGACGAACTGGGCGAGGCCGGGACGGTCCACGAGTCCGCCGACGCCTACCGCGCCCTCGTGCGCCGCACCCTCTACACCGGGCTCAACGAGCAGCGCTACGACTGCCTGCTCACCGCGCTGCGCCAGCTGCGCACCCCCAAACTGTCCGAACGGCTCGACCCCGGCCTGCTGTCCGACCTGCTGTCCAGCGCCCTGCCGCCGCTCGGCGAGGGCGAGATCCACGAGATCGCCGACGGCTTCGAGCGGCTCGACCGGCAGCGCGAGGAGCTGCGCCTGCTCGACCGCGACGTGCAGGAGGCCGACCGGCTGGCCGACGTCCAGCGCGGCTACGCCCAGAAGGTGCTGCGCGCGGCCGCCGCCGCGGCCCTGTCCGCCGGGCAGGCCGTCGACGCCCTCGCCGCCGAGGTGAAGGCCGGACGGGAGGCGCTCAAGCAGGCCGGCGACGAGCTGGCTGCCGCGGCCGTCCGGCTGTCGGAGGAGGAGGCGCAGGAGCTGGCCCTGGCCGCGCAGATCGACGGGCTGAAGGAGAGCGAGGCGTACCGGTCCGGGCACGCCCTGCACCGGCTGCGCACGCAGGCGCGCGAGGCGCACGAGTCGGCGGCCCGGCTGCGCGACCAGGCCGGGGCGGCGGCCCGCGGCGCGTCGGCCAGGCAGGAGCTGTCGCTGCGCGCGGCGGCCGTCGCCCGCGCCGCCACCGGCCTGGCCGACCGCGCCCGCGCCGAGGCCCGCCGGGCCGCCGAGCGCGCCGGGCTGCTCTCGGTCCACCTGGAGTGCGAACGCGCGGTTCCCGATCACTCGGGCGCTCAGACCGGCGCCGCCGGTGAGGGGGAGCGGGGCGACGACGGCGAGGAGTCCGTGCGCCGCGCCCGCGAGCTGCTGCGCGCCGCCGTCACCAGCCGCGCGGGCCAGATCCGCGAGGTCGCGGCGGCGGCCGTCGAGCACGAGGAGGCGATCGGCCGCCGCACCACCGCCGAGCACGACCGCGACCGCGTCCGCGACGACCTGGCGGCCGCGACCGCCGCCCACGACCAGGCCGGCGCGACCCGCGACGAGCGCGCCCGCGACCTGGCCGCCGCCCTGGAGGAGTGGGCCCGCGGCTGCGTGCACCTCCGGCTCGACCCCGAGGAGCTGGCGGGCCTCGCCGACCGCGCCGACCAGGCCGACGAGCTGGTCGGCGCGGCGCGCACGGCGGCCGCGGTCCGGCTGGCCGCCCGCGAGCACCACCTGACCGGCCTGCGCGACCGGCTGCACGCCGAACGTGCCGAACTGGCCCGCGAACGCGAACGCCTGGCCGACCGGACCGCCCTGGAGCCGCCACCCTCGCCCGCCCGCCCCGCCTCCCGCGCCGGACGGCCCGGCATGCCGCTGTGGCGGGCGCTCGCCTTCCGCTCCGGCGTCGACCCGGTCACCCAGGCGGGCGTCGAGGCGGCGCTCGAAGCCTCGGGCCTGCTCGACCTGTGGCTGCTGCCCGACGGCGGCATGGACCCCGGCGAGCACGACGCCTTCGCCGCCTCCGCCCTGGCCCGGCCCGCGCCCGGCCACAGCCTGACCGCCGTGCTGTCCGCCCAGCCGGGCGCGCCCGTCTCGGCCGAGCGGGTGCTCGCGGGCGTCGCCTTCGCCCCCACGGCGCTCGGCCTCGACCACCCGGCGGCCGTCGGCGCCGACGGCACCTGGCGGCTCGGCCCGGCCGCCGGGCGCTGGGTCAAGCCGGAGCCCTCCTACATCGGCGACGCCGCACGCGAGCGCGCCCTGCGCCGCCGCGTCGCCGAGCTGGACGACCGGCTCTCCGACCTGGCCGGCACGATCGCCGAGTGCGACCACCTGTTCAGGGTGCTGGCCGGCGACCGCGACACGCTCGCGGCCGAGCTGCGGCGGCGGCCCGACCGGAGGCCGTACGACGGCGCCGCGCGGGCGCTGGACGCGGCCGTGGGCAAGGTCGCCCTGCTGGAGGACCAGCTCCGCGCGCACGAGCAGCGCCTGCACGAGCGCGAGAAGGAAGTGGGCAGGTCGCTGCGCCGGCTCACCGAGCTGGCCGCCCGGCACGCCCTGCCCGCCGCCCGGCCCGCGCTCGACCGGCTGGAGGCCGCCCTGCGCGCCGCCGAGACCACCGGCGCCGTCTGGCACGACCGGCGCGGCGACGCCCGCGCGGCCAGGGAACGCGCCGGCCAGGCGGCCGAGACCGCCCGCGAGTACCAGGACCTGGCCGTACGCGCGATGGAACGGGCCGAGGAGGCGGCCGACGCGGCCGTCGTGCTGGCCGAGAAGCTGGCCGCCGTCGAGCCCGCGGCCGGCGGCGAGGACCTCGACCTGCTCGGCCGGCTCCAGGACGCCCAGACCGCCCACCAGGGCTGCCGCCGCCTGATCCGGACGATCCACGACGACACGGCCCGGCTCAACGCCCGCCTCGGACGGCTCAGGGGCGAGCTGGGCCAGGCCGAGGAGAAGCACGCCGAGGCCGGGCGCGTCCGCGAGGCGGTCTGCGAACGCCTGCGCCGCCTGCTGGCCGGCCACCTGGCCGCCGACGCCGGCCTGCCGGCCGGGCCCGCCCCCGACGCCGGGGTGCGGGCGGTGCTGGAGGCGGCCGGGGACGTGGCCGGGCGGCTCGCGGCGGTGCCGTACGAGCAGCGGAGCGTCAGGGAGGCCGAGGCCCGTCTGCGGGACGCCTTCCACCACGCCAGGGAGGTCCTGGCCGGTCGCGCCGAGCTGGAGCTGGCCCCCGACGAGGACGTCCAGGTGCTGACCGCCACCGCCGGCGGCGTGCGGGCGGGCGCGGCGGCGCTGGGCCGGGCGCTGCGCGGCGAGCGCGACGAGCGGCGCGGCGACATCACCGAGGCCGAGCGCGACCTGTTCGACCGCACGCTCGCCGGTGACACGCGGCGGCACCTGGCCGACCGCATCCGCCAGGCCGCCGCGCTGGTCGAGGGCATGAACCAGCGGCTCGAACGCGTCCGCACGGCCTCGGGGGTCGCGGTGCGCCTGGTGTGGCAGGTCGATCCCGGCCAGTCGCCGGCCACCCGCGCGGCCCGCGAGCTGCTGCTGCGCGATCCGGCCGGGCTGAGCGAGGCCGACCGTGAGGCCCTGTACGCCTTCTTCCGCGACCGCGTCGAGGAGGCGCGCGCCGACAACTCCTCGGCCGGCTGGGAGGACCAGCTCATGAAGGTGCTGGACTACACGTCCTGGCACCGGTTCGTGGTCCGCCTCGACCGCGGCGACGGCCAGGGTTGGCAGGACCTGACCAGGAAGCTGCACGGCGCCCTGTCCGGCGGCGAGAAGGCCATCGCCCTGCACCTGCCGCTGTTCGCCGCCGTGGCCGCCCACTACCGCACCGACCCAGGCTGCCCCCGGTTCATCCTGCTGGACGAGGTGTTCGTGGGCGTCGACCGGGCCAACCGCGGCCAGGTCTTCGACCTGCTGGTGAACCTCGGGCTCGACCTCGTGCTCACCTCCGACCACGAGTGGTGCGAATACCGCGAGCTGGACGGCATCGCCATCCACCAGCTCATCACTGGCGACGGCGACGACGCGGTGACCACGGCCCGCTTCGTGTGGAACGGCTACCGGACCGTCGCCACCGAGACCCTTGATTAGAAAGGTTCTTTACCACCAGCGATCGCGTCCGTATGGTGGGGGCAACCCTCGGGAGGCGGTCATGAAGATCCGCACCGCTGCGGTCGTGCTGACGACCCTGCTCGCCCTGTCTGTCCCTGCCTCGGTGACCGTCTCGCCCAGTGCCACGGCGGCGGCCGCCGTCGCCTTCGGCGCGATCGTGCCCGCTCCGGTGAGCGCGGTCCCGGCGGCGGGGGTGACGTACCTGATCACCGCCGCGACCGCCCTGTACTCCGACGCGCCCGAGGTGGGCGAGCAGCTCGCCGCACGGTTGCGCCGCTCGACCGGCTACCCGGTCCCGATCGTGACCGCACCGCCGGCCGACGGGATCGCGCTGCGGCTGGGCACGGTGGCCGGCGGGGAGGAGGCGTACCAGCTCGACGTGACCGCCACCGGGATCGTCGTGCTGGCCAACGCGCCCGCCGGGCTGTTCAACGGCGTGCAGACGCTGCGGCAGCTGCTCCCGTACGCCGCCGAGGCCGGCACGGTGCAGCCGGGCCCCTGGCCGGTGCCCGGCGGGCGGGTCGTGGACCGGCCGCGCTACCCCTGGCGGGGCGCGATGCTCGACGTGGCCAGGCACTTCTTCCCGGTGGACGCGGTCGAGCGGTACCTCGACCAGATCGCGCTCTACAAGATCAACCGCCTGCACCTGCACCTGTCCGACGACCAGGGCTGGCGCATCGCGATCGACTCCTGGCCCCGGCTGGCCTCCTACGGCGGCGGCACGGCGGTCGGCGGCGATCCCGGCGGCTTCTACACCAAGGCCCAGTACCAGGAGATCGTCGCCTACGCCGCCGCGCGAAACATCACCGTAATTCCGGAGATCGACATGCCGGGGCACACCAACGCCGCCCTCGCCTCCTACGGCGAGCTCACCTGCGACGGCGTCGCCCCGCCCCGCTACACCGGCACGGACGTCGGGTTCAGCTCGCTGTGCACGTCCAAGGAGCTCACCTACACCTTCGTCGACCAGGTGATCGGCGAGCTGGCCGCGCTCACCCCGGGCCCGTACCTGCACATCGGCGGGGACGAGGCGTCCTCCACGACGCCGGCCGACTACCGGGCGTTCGTCGACCGGGCGCAGGGGATCGTGGCCGCCCACGGCAAGACCGTGATCGGCTGGCACGACGTCGTCAACGCCACCCCGCTGCCCTCCACGGTCGTCCAGTACTGGGGCAGCGACCCCACGGAGACGGCGGTCTCGACGGCGGGCCGCAAGGTCGTCATGTCACCGGCGAGCCGCGCGTACCTGGACATGAAGTACAACCGGCGCACCCCGCTCGGCCAGACCTGGGCGGGCACGATCGAGGTCAAGGACGCCTACGGCTGGGATCCCGGCGCCTACCTCAGAAGGCTCCCGCCCGAGCAGGTGCTCGGCGTCGAGGCGCCGCTGTGGACCGAGACGCTCAGGACGTCGGCCGACCTCGAGTACATGGCCTTCCCCCGCCTGCCCGCGCTCGCCGAACTGGGCTGGTCCCCTTCCGCCACGCACGACTGGACCGCGTTCCGGCAGCGGCTGGGCGCGCAGGGCCCGCGCTGGCGCGTCATGGGGATCGCCTACTACCGCTCCACCCAGATCGCCTGGCCCTCCGGTTCGTAGGAGCCCCCTCAGGAGCTGCGCATGTCACGATCGATCAGATGCGTCCTGGCCGTGCTCGTCCTGCTGCTCGCCTCGGGGGTGGTGAGCGCCGGCAGCGCCGTCGCTGCGGCCGGTTCGACCGAGCTGGCCTCGGGCTGGGCGCTGCGCCCGGCCACCGGCCTCGCCGATACCGGCGCGGCGATCTCCACGCCCGGGTACGCCACCACCGGCTGGCACCCGGTCACCCTGCCCTCGACCGTCCTGGCCGGGCTGGTCGCGAACGGCGTCTACCAGGACGTCTACTTCGGCCAGAACCTCAAGAACGTGCCCGACCTGACCACCCAGGACTGGTGGTTCCGCGGCGAGTTCAGCGCCCCGGCCACGGCTCCCGGCCAGGTGTACTGGCTGCGTTTCAAGGGCCTCAGCTACCGCGCCCAGATCTGGCTGAACGGCGTGCAGCTCGACGCCGCGGCCGTGGGCACGTTCGTCGGCCACGAGTACGACGCCACCGCCGCGATCCGGCCCGGCGCGGTCAACGCGCTGGCCGTCAAGGTCACCCCGCCGCGTCACGACTGCAAGGACCTGTCCACCTGCACGGTGGACTGGAACCCCGAGGCCCCTGACATGAACGCGGGCATCTGGAACACGACCCTGCTGGACACCACGGGCCCGGTGGCCCTGCGCGACCCGTACGTGCGGACCACCCTGTCCGGCGCCGCCGCCGACCTGACCGTCTACGTGGACGCCGTCAACGCGACGAACGCCCCCGTCACCACCACGGTCAGCGGCACGATCACCAAGGCGGGCCGGCCCGACCTCACCTTCTCCCAGGCCGTCACGCTGGCCGCCCGCGAGCGCAAGGAGGTCGCCTTCGCGCCCCTGCACGTGAGCGATCCGGTGTTGTGGTGGCCGTACCAGTTCGGCAGCCCCGAGCTGTACCGCCTGACGGTCAGCGCGGGCGCCTCCGACAGCAAGGCCATCGACTTCGGCATCCGCGAGGTCACCGACTACCGCACCACCGTCAACGGCACCTCGTTCGCCGGATACAGGATCAACGGCCGGCCGATCCTGCTGCGCGGCGGCGGGTACGTGTGGGACCTGATGCAACGCTGGGACACCCGGACGAACGCCGCCCACATCGCCTACGTCAAGGACATGGGCCTGAACACCATCAGGCTGGAGGGCACCCTCGGCAACGAGGAACTGTACGACATGGCCGACAAGGCGGGCATTCTGGTCATGCCGGGGTTCGTCTGCTGCAGCGCCTGGGAGGACGACAGCGCCTGGACCGCCGAACAGGAACAGGTCGCCCGCGCCTCGCTGGACAGCCAGCTCCGCTCGTTGCGGCACCACGCCTCGGTGTTCCTGTGGACCTACGGCAGCGACCAGCCGCCGACGGCCGCGCACCTGGCCGCGTACAAGAGCGTGGCCACCGCCCTGCACTGGCAGAACCCCACCCTGGACAACGTCGCCACCTGGTCCAACGCCGACGCCGGCATGAAGATGGACGGCCCGTACGTGTGGGAGCCCCCGGTGCTGTGGTGGGACGAGAGCCGCAGCGGCGGCGCGTACGGCAGCACCGGGGAGGAGGGCACCGAGGCGCCGCCGCCCCTGGAGACGCTGCAGCGCTTCCTCGCGCCCGCCGACGTCTGGCCCATCGGCACGGCGTACAACTACCACGCCGGCAAGCCGGGCAGCGTGTTCGACACCGTCGCCCCCTACAGCACCGGCCTGGCCAAGCGCTACGGCACGCCCGCCTCCGCCGCCGACCAGTCCCGCAAGTCCGAGGCCCAGAACTACGAGAACGCCCGCGCCTTCTTCGAGGCATGGAGCGCCAGGCAGCACGTGCGCTCGTTCGGCTCGATCTTCTGGATGCTGAACAACGCCTGGCCGTCGGTCCACTGGAACCTCTACGACTACTACCTCAAGCCCGGCGGCGGCTACTTCGGCACCAAGAAGGCCACCGAACCCGTGCACATCGCCTACGACTACCTGACCCGGGCCGTGCACGTGGTCAACTCGACCCTCACCACGCGCTCCGGACTGACCGCCACGGTGTCCGTGCACAACCTGCCGGACCTGGCCCAGCAGTACACCGCCTCGGCCCCCGTCACCGCCACGGCCAACGCCGGCGTCCAGGTGCTGACGATCCCGGCGCTGACCGGGCTGTCGCGGACGTACCTGATCAGGCTCCAGCTCAAGGACGCCGCCGGCGCGAAGGTCAGCGACAACGTCTACTGGTACTCCACCGCGCCCGACACGCTCGGCAACAAGAGCAACTGGTACCGCACCACGCCGAAGACCTACGCCGACCTCACCGGCCTGAACGCCCTGCCCGCCGCCGACGTCGCCGCCACCGGCGTCCGCGCCGTCTCCGGCGGGACCGAGACCGTCACGATCACCCTGCGCAACCCGTCCGGCCTGGCCTTCCTCGTGCGCCCGGAGGTGGTCGCGGACGGGCGCGAGGTCGTGCCGGTGACCTACACCGACAACTACGTGACGCTGTGGCCGGGGGAGACCACGACCATCACGGCCACGTACCGCACGAGCGACCTCGGCGGCCACCAGCCGGCGCTCCGCGTACGCGGCTACAACGTCCCCACCACGACCATCCCCCTCACCTGACCCGCCTCCCCAACCACGTGACCCGCTTTCTCGATCACGAGGCCCGCCGCCCCGGGCGGGACCCCGGCCGCTCGCCGGGGTTCCGCGCGCGGGCGACGGTCAGGGGGTGGCCAGCGCGTCAGCCCAGGGCGGGTTCGCGCCCGCCACCGAGCACGTCAGCGCCGACACCCGGGCCGCGAACGACGCGGCGGCCACGGCGGTGTCCAGGTCGAGGCCGTCGAGCCGGCCGCCGAGCAGGCCGCGCGCGCCCAGGTCGTGCAGGAGCCCGGCGGTGAAGGAGTCGCCGGCGCCGACCGTGTCGACGACGTCGACCTCCGGCGCCCGCACCTCCGCCCGTTCGCCGTCGAGGGACACCAGCGCGCCCGCCGCCCCGCGGGTCACCACGACGAGCCGGGCCCCGGCGGCGTGCCAGGTGTCGCAGGCCCGTGCCACCGGCGCGCCGGGCATCAGGAAGCGCAGGTCGTCCTCGCTGAGCTTGAGCAGGTCGGCCCACCGGCACCAGCGCTCGACCCGGTAGTCCTCGCGGGCGGCGAGAGTGGGCCGCACGTTGGGATCGACCGAGACCGTGGCCCGCGCGGCGGCCGCGCGTGCGAACTCCTCGACCGCCGCCCGGCCCGGCTCCCTGACCAGCGCCAGCGACCCGGTGTGCAGGCAGGCGGCCGGGCCGAGCCGGGCCGGGGCCAGCTCGTCCTGGCTCCACTGCCAGTCGGCGGTGCCGCCCGCGTAGAAGGTGTAGGCGGCCTGGCCGCCGTCGTCGAGCGCGGCGACCGAGAGCGTGCTCGGCTCCGCGGCCTCGACGGCCGCCGACAGGTCCACGCCCGAGGACGCCAGACGTTCACGGAACAGCGCGCCGAACACGTCGCCGGAGATGCGTCCGAGGAAGCGGGCCGGCGTGCCGAGCCTGGCCAGAGCCACCGCCGTGTTGGCCGGGCCGCCGCCCGGCAGCACCCGCAACCCGAGCTCGCCGCCCTGCCCCGCGCCGCCCGCCGCGCCGCCCGCCGCGGTGGTGAAGCCGTCGGCGACGCACTCGCCCAGAACAGCGATCATCGAGCCTGCCTTCCTGGCGCGCGCCGCCGATGCCGTACGTCCCGGGCGGCATCGACGTCTCCGGATGGGAGCTCATCATCGCAGCCCGGCCGCCTTCCCCGCCCCTGTCGGCTCCGGGGGCGGGGGCGTGGCTCGTCAGGAGCTGTGGTCGCCGTCCTTCAGGTGGCCGGGCAGGCCGGTGTTCGGGACGTCGAGCTGCTGGGCGTACCGGTCGTTCAGCTCCGACCAGCCGAAGCCGACCGCCGCCGCACCCCGGATCGGCGGGATCGGCCGCCCTTCGAGCAGCCTGTCGGCCACGTCGAGGCAGATGTGCCATCCGGCCGCCACCTTCGGCAGCAGGTCGCGGTCCAGAACGGTGTGCCGCAGCGTCAGACGCGTGCCGCCGCCGGTCGCCGCCAGCTCCCAGCGCAGCAGGTCGGTGCCGAACGTGTACTCCAGCAGCGTCTGCGGCTGGACCCGGACGACCTCGGCCACCAGGTCCTGAGGCTGCTCGTCGTCGATCATGGTGAGGGTCGCGCCACCGGCCTCGGAGAGATCACGGTCGGCGGTGTACGGCGCCCACGCCGCGAGCTGTCCCGGCTCGGTCAGCGCCCGCCACACCTTCTCCGGCGGATGCCGCAGGTCGCGGACGAAGACGAGGGTCCAGCGACCTTCCGTCACCTCGCTGCCGACCTGGGCCGGCGGGCTCGGGCGGTACGCGTCTGGGGTCATGGCTGCTCCAGGTTGTCGAGATGGCGCTCAAGGGCGTCGAGATGCGTGTCCCACAGGGCCCGGTACGGCTGAAGCCAGTCGTCCAGTGCCTGGAAGGGGGCGGCGTGCAGGCGGTAGATCCGCCGCTGCGCCTCGGTGCGGCAGGTGACGAACCCGGCCTCCCTGAGCACCTTCAGCTGCTTGGACACCGCGGGCTGGCTGACGTCGAGCGCCTCGACCAGCTCGTTCACACTGCTCTCGGCCGTTCGGAGCCGATCGAGGATCCGACGCCGGGTCGGCTCGGAGAGCACGGAGAACGCGTCGACGGACATGCCTTCATATTCCCTGTCGGTTATATACCTGTCAAGGAATACACGCCGCGTCTCTTTCCGGCGGGACCTCCGGCGAGCCGCGGAACTCGTCGCGGCTCGCCTCGTCGGATGTCTCGCCCGAGAACGGTCGTTCGCCGGCGTCCGGTTCGGCGAGGGCGGGGCTGTTCGGGGGTGGTCCTGCCTTGGCGGTTGCGGGGGCCGGGGATTCCGGTCGGGCATGTGGTTTTTTCGTGTCCGTCCGAGGGCTCGCTAATGTTACCTCTTCGTGATGTGCGGCGCTGGCGAACGATTTGTCCCGAGAGGGGGCCTGTAGAGGGAATTGGTTGCCCGACTTTTCGTTTTTATCGGGAAAATTGGGGCAGCGCTGTCCGATCATTCTTGTGGTTACGATTCCTTCGTCCAGTCGTTCTGCGGAGCGGAGGGGAAGAAGGGCGCCATCGATTCCCACGATTTGGCCGAACTCGAAAAGCGCCGAAACGACCCCGACTTCGCCGTGGCGTTCGCCGCCGTGATGCCGCCGCGCCAGCTCAAGAGCCTTCTGGCCGGTCTGCGCCGCGCGCATGCCATCCAGTCCACCAGCCTCGACAGACTGGCCAGGGCGCTGAGCACGCTTCTCGGCACCGCTTCGCGCGCACCCGGCGCGGCGAGGATCTCGACCCCTTACGTCCACCGTCTGCTCGAAAACCTCGACGACCCGGAAACCGGTTTCGCACTCGGGCAATTGTTGCGATACGGCTGTTTCGCCGACGTGTTCCTGCGCGATCTCGCCTTCAAGGTCTACGACTACGAACGCAGCCAGCCTCCCGCGTCCCCGTACTGGCGAAACCTCTGCCCGGACTCACGGCCGATGTGCGCCATTCCCCTGGACGAACGTGACCCCATGGCGGCCGTCATGGCCGCCTTGTCCAACCACCCCAGGGCCGCCCGCGAATTCCTGACGGACGAACGGCGGGACCCGCTGGAATATCTCCTCTACGAGCGCTTCTGGCCCGGAAACACCGAGACGTACCTCGATCAGGCGATCGACATAGCGGGCCTCTAGCAACCCCGGACCGTACGTCCGACCCGACGGCCGCAGGTGACGTGCGTTCCCGACGAGGCGGCGGTCGAGGAGCTGGCGGCTGCACGACTGCACCCACCGCTCCGTAGTCGAGCTCGTCCGCGGCATCCGGACACCGGTGAGCACCGTCGTGATGCCGGCCCCCGCGGGGAGCCCGTCGCCAGGTTTCGATCGGGTCACCCAGCTTGCGGTTTGGTGAGCGGGTGGCGCGCCGTCGGCACCAGCTTCGACAGGCTGGCCAATGCGCGCAGCGTGCGTCCCCGGGTGGCCTTCCATTCGATGACGCGGTGACGCCCTCCGCCTCGGGGTCGGCGATCGCGCCGAGTTCGCCTCGCCGATCCTGCGACCGGGCCCCCTCATCCCGCGCGCCGCCCGGCGGACGTCCTCGCGAACCTGAACTCAGTCGACGATCGCGCCGCTGGTCAGGTTGGCGATCGTCCCGGTCATGGCCCCCGCTCGGTCCGACGCCAGGAACGCGGCCGTCTCCGCGATCTCGGAGAGCGTCGGCAGCCTCTTGAGCAGCGTCCCCTGCGCCATCGCCCCGCCGTCGAGCATCTCCTCGACCGACTGTCCGGCCGCTGCCGCCGCCTGCTCGAAGAGCTCCTTGGTGTAGGAACCGGCGGCCGGCGCGTCGACGACAGCGTGAGGACGGATGCCGATCACCCGGACATTGCTCGGTGCCAGCTCCGCGGCCAGAACCCGGGAGAACGCCTCCTTGCCGGCCGCGCTCACGGCGTGCCCCAAGATGCCGCCAACAGCCAGCTTGGCGCCCGGCTCCGACAGCGTCAGGATCACACCGGGACGCTCGCCCCCCATGTGCCGGGCCACGGCCTTGCTGGTGATGAACAGCGTCCGCAAGAACCCGTCGATCGGCCGCATGAACTCCTCCAGCGACAGCTCCGCCAGCAGCGTCCCCTGGTCATGCTGGACACTCACGGCGTTCACGGCGATGTCGATGCCGCCGGCCGTCGCCGCGACCGCGTCGGCGTGCTTGTCGACCGCCTCCTGGTCGAGCACGTCGACCCGCGCCGTCTCGACCTTTCCGCCCGCGGCGGCGATGTCACGCGCCACGGCGTCGAGCTTCGCCTGCGTCCGCCCGGCGATGAAGACCCGCGCGCCTTCCCTGGCGAAAACCCGCGCGATGGCGCCGCCGATGGCGCCGCCGCCTCCGTAGAGCACAGCGTTCTTGTCCTTGAGCAGCAATCCGCTCATCTGGTGACCTCCACATGATCTTTGTTCCGGACGGGCAGGCGGGCTCGCTGGTCACGCCGTGGTCGGGGCCATGGAGTCGGCGGCCATTCGCAAGCGCACTTGCGTGATGCAAGCGAACCCTAGAGGGGTAGTCTTGCATCACGCAAGTGCTCCTCTGGGAGGTGGGGTCGCCATGCTCGGCAAGACCTACGACACGCAGGTGTGCTCGGCCGCCAGGGCGCTGGAGGTCGTCGGCGAGCGATGGAGCCTGCTGATCGTGCGTGACGTGCTGTTCGCCGGAGCGACCCGGTTCGCCGACTTCCAGCGCCTGGGCATCGCGACCAACATCCTGGCCAAACGCCTGGACAGCCTGGTCGACGCGGGCGTACTCGAACGGCGATCGAGCAAGGAGCAGCCCGACCGGGGCCGCTATGCCGCGACCGCGAAGGGGCTCGACCTGGCACCCGTGATCATCGCGCTGACGCAGTGGGGTGATCGATGGGCGGCACCCGACGGTCCGCCCATCCTGTATCGGCACACCGGGTGCGGCGGGGCCGTCACCGAGCAGACCACCTGCGGCACCTGCGGCGAGGTCACCGACCTCGGGCAGATCCACGTCGTCCACGGTCCCGGCTTCCCCGAGGCCCTCATGGCCTCCCGGAAGAACCGCCAGGATCTCGCCGACCCGCGGTGACACCCCGCTGCGGGAGATGAGGGCTCAGCATGAACGATCACCCACTCGTTGACGCCGACCTGCTGGACAGGATGGACAGGAACCTGGCGGAACACGCCTGTCACCTGCACCGGAGCATGACCGGCGCGACCGTCACGGAGACCGATGACCTCCTGGTGGCCGACAGCGGCCTGGACGACGACACCTTCAACATCGTCGCCGCGGCCCGCTTCACCGTCGCCGACGCCACGGCCCGCATCAGCGAGACCGCTCGGACGTCGGCTCGCACCGGCCGCCGTTTCTCCTGGTGGGTGGGGCCCGCCTCGACACCGCCGGACCTCGGTGCCCGCCTGGCGGCGGCCGGTCTGTCGGCGTCCGAACGCGAGACGGCGATGTGGGCCGAGCTGGACGACGCCCTGGCGCCGCCCGCCGTCCGAGGGCTGGACATCCAGAGGGTCACCACGCCCGGACAGCTCGCCGACTACGCCACGGTTCTCGCCGCGAACTGGGATCCGCCCGCCGGCACCGTCCGCCGCTTCTTCGCCCGGGCCGCCCCGCAGGCGCTGGCCGCGCACTGCCCGGCCCGGTATCTGGTCGGCTACGTGGACAGCCGTCCGGTCTGTTCCGCCGAGGTGTTCCATCACGCGGGGGTCGCCGGCATCTACAACATCTCCACCCTGGCCGCCCACCGCAGGCGGGGCTACGGCGGCGCCATCACGCTCGCGGCACTCCGTACGGCCCGCGACCGAGATCATCGCATCGCGGTCCTGCAGGCGTCGGCCGACGGCGAGCCCGTCTACCGCCGCCTGGGCTTCCACCCCTGCGGCCACTACACCGAACACCCCGTCAACCCCTGAATCCGGGACGCTGAGGCCACAGCACGGTGCCTTGCAGCCATCCGGAAGTTCGGAACCCTGTACAAACAGGATTATGGAGAGCGAACGAGATCACACCCGCCTGACCGCCTTTCGCGTCCCCCGCCGCATGTGGGGCGTGTACGACGCCGTGACAAGGCGGCTCGGCACCAACCGCTCAGCACGTCTGCTCGACCACATCCGCGCCGACATCCGACAGCACGGCACCCCCGAGGAGGTCGCCGAACTCGACGCCGCCGAGAGGGAACTGTCGGAGCGCCGGGCCCGCAAAGGGGGCAGGCCCCCGAGGGCCAGCTGAACCTGCGGGCAGCACGAGAGCCGCCACGGGCTCCAGCATGAGAGGCGCGCGGAGGTCGTCATGATGGCCTTCGCAGCACTCGGCGAGCCGGGCCGCCCGGGCCGTCGGCCCGGCTCGAACCGCCGGTCTGGTGCATCTCTCAGCGGCACGTGGTGAGGCCGAGGTCGAGGTCCAGGTAGACGAGCCTGTTGGTGTCGGACCGGGACCGCGACTTGGCGAAGATGTATCACCGCCGGGACAGGCCGACGGCGGGGGTCAGGGGCGGAGGCCGGTGAAGAGGTCTTCCTCGTGGTCGGGGGCGTTGACCTTGTTCAGCTTCCGTTCGAAGGCCTCGTGGGAGAACGCCTGGTGCTGGGCCTCGTCGGGCATGCGGAGGAGGAAGATGTTCTCGCCCTGGCTCTCGTGGGCCTTGAGGGCCTTGAGCTTGCGCTCGACGTAGGGCGTGACGTCGACGACGGCGTTCACCCGCTCGTCGGGGGTGCCGAAGTCGTCGGACGGCTCGAAGCCGCCCAGGTCGACGCCGCTGTCGCGCATCAGCTCGAACATGCGCTTGATCGCCGCCCGGGGGATCGCCGTGTAGTAGAACTTGTCGGGGATGCCGGTCGCCTCGACGGCGGCCACCGTGATGCGGTGGGCCTGCACGTGGTCGGGGTGGCCGTAACCGCCGCCGCCGGTCTCGTCGTAGGTGATGACCACCTGCGGGCGGTAGCGCTCCATCAGCTCGCCCAGCCTGGCGGCGGCCACCTCGACCGGCACGTTGGCGAACGCGTCGGGGTGGTGGTTGGTGTCCCAGCCGTCCATGCCGGAGTCGCGGTAGCCGAGCAGCTCCAGGTGGTCGATGCCCAGGTGGGCGACGGACTCGCGCAGCTCGGCCAGCCGCCGCTCGGCCACCCTGGCGGCGTCGTGCCCCTCCTCGCCCGGTTTGACGCCGCCCGTGTCGTCACCCTGCTCGCCGTTGGTGCAGGTGACCAGCACGGTGCGGATGCCCTCGTCGGTGTAGCGGGCGAGGACGCCGCCGGTGCTCAGGCACTCGTCGTCGGGGTGGGCGTGGACGACCATCAAGGTGAGTTCCCGATCCATGCAGGGAACCCTACTCGGCGCGTGCGACACTTCCGCCCGCGCGTCCGCGGCGACCGACAAGGAGGGGCGGGTCAGGCGTCGGCGATCAGCGTCGCGGCCTTCCGGCGGGCGACGGCGGCGGCCGCGCGGTCGCCCAGCCCCTCGGCCACCGCCGCCTGCTTGAGCCAGTTGAACGGGCTGCACGGCCGCACGCCGATCCGCTCGCTCACCAGCGCCCGCGCCAGCTCGTGCCGCCCGCCCCGCAGCGCCGCCTCCAGCAGCGTCTTCTGCACGGCGTCCCGCTGGGCGTGGCTGCCGCCGAACTCGCCGACCCGGTGCCTGATCGGGTGCAGCAGGTCGACCGCCGCCGCGAAGTCGCCCCGCCCGTACGCCACCAGGGCCCGGCACACCGGCAACCCCACCCGCAGCGTCATCGCGACGTTGGTGACCCCCGGACGGCCCTCCAGCGTGTACGCCTCCCGCGAGGCGATCAGCTTGTCCGCCTCCCCGATCCGCCCGGCCCCGACGTACGACATGACCGCGTGCACGTCGTTGAAGGCGTAGAACGGCTCGGCCATCAGCGGCGGCCACGCCTCGGCCAGGGCCTGCCAGCGTTCGTGCTGGTCGGAGCCCTCCAGCAGGAGCCGCCAGAGCAGTGCCGCGGCGTCCAGCAGCTCCATGGACGTGCGCCCGCCGGCCAGCGCCGCGTCGTGCACCTCCAGCGCCCGCCGCGTGTCGCCGCTCTCCAGGGCGTAGAGGGCGTAGTGCCACCAGGTGTGGACGTTGAAGAACGTGCCGGTGGACCAGTCGTCCAGGCGGGCGTCGAGGTAGCGCACGCCCTCGCCGAAGCGGCCCTGCATCTCGTAGGTGTGCACGACCGCGTGGATGCCCCACACGTCGCGCGGGTTGAGCTCGACGGCGCGCAGGCCGACCTGCTCCGAGCGGTCGTAGTGGCCGGCCTCCTCCAGGCCGAAGGCGTACATGCCGAGCAGGTGGCCGAAGTGCCGGTCGTCCTCGTGCCAGGCGGTGAGCGCGCCGCCGATCCGGTCGCGCAGCGAGCGGGCGTCGCCGGTGAAGAAGTCGAGCTGGTGCCCGGCGGCCAGGGCCAGCGCGTCGCGCGGGTGGGCGACGGTGATCTCGGCGAGCAGCGCGCCGCAGGCGGTCAGGTCGCCGTCGAGCAGAGCCTGGACGGCCGCCACGTGCGCGCGCTCGCGCGGCAGCAGCGACGCCTCGTCGGCCCGGCGGCGGAAGGACGCGAACCGGGCCCGCGCGGCACGGGCGTCGGCCGCCTCGGTGGTCAGCAGGTCGAGGTAGGCGGCCAGCACGTTGCCCATCGGGAAGCCGGGGGAGTCGGCCAGCGCGGCGGCCGCCTCGGCGCCGACCTCGGCCCGGAAGTGCAGCAGTTCGTCGATCGCCTGGTCGTAGTGGCGGGCGGCGGCGGCGCTCGCGCCGGACATGGCCAGGCCGTGCTGGTCGGTGGTCACCCGGTCACTGTAACCCGCGCGACCGTCGGCGGCTCAGGGCAACGGCACGCCGGCCGCGGCACTCATTAGCGTCCGTACGACCATCCAACAACCCTTGTCGGGATATGTCGCCAGCCGTAATGTTTGTGGCCGAACAAGGTGAAGGAGAGCCATGCGCCTGGCAGACGTCGACCTCGCCGACCCCGGCCGGTTCACCGACGGAGTGACCCCCTGGCGCATGTTCGACGTGCTGCGCGAGCAGTCGCCCGTCCACTGGCAGGACGAGCACGGGCACGGCAGCGGCTTCTGGGCGGTCACCAGGCACGCCGACATCGTGGCCGTCGGCCGCGACCCGGAGACGTTCACCTCCGAGGGCTTCACCAACCTGGAGGAGGTGGACGAGCGGCAGGCCGCGATCCGCCGTTCCCTGCTGGAGACCGACGGCCCCCGCCACCACGCGCTGCGGCGGCTGCTGCTGCGCGACTTCTCGGCCAGGGCGGTGGCCGGCTACGAGGTGTTCCTGCGCGGCCTGACCGCCACGACCCTGGACGCCGCCCTGCCCAAGGGCGAGTTCGACTTCGTCAAGGAGGTCGCCGCCGACTTCCCGATCAACGTGCTGGCCCGCATGCTCGACGTGCCCGACACCCAGCGGCTCATCGACTGGGGCAACCAGATCATCGAGAACACCGACCCGGAGCGGCTGCGCGACAGCGAGGAGTTCAAGGACCTGCCCTTCCGCAGCCCGGCCTCCCTGGAGGTCTTCGAGTACGGCCGCGAGCTGGCCGCCCGCCGCCGCGGCGGCCACGGCACGGACCTGGTCAGCAGGCTCGTCAACCAGGAGCCCGTGGACGGCCTGCCGCTGTCGGAGCGCGACTTCGACAACTACTTCCTGCTGCTGGTCGTGGCCGGGAACGAGACGACCAGGCACGCCGTCTCGCACGCCATGCTCGCCCTCATGGAGCACCCCGACCAGCTCGACCGGCTGCGCGCCGACCCGGCGCTGATGCCCCGGGCCGTGGACGAGTTCCTGCGCTGGGCCTCGCCCGTCTACCACTTCCGCCGCACCGCCACCCGCGACGTCACCCTGCACGGCCGCCGCGTCGCCGCCGGCGACAAGGTCGTCATGTGGTACGCCTCGGGCAACAGGGACGAACGCGTCTTCCCTGCCCCGTACCGGTTCGACGTGGGCAGGGACGCCGACGAGCACCTGACGTTCGGCAGGGGCGGCCCGCACTACTGCCTCGGCGGCGCGCTGGCCAGGCTGGAGATCCGGGTGCTGTTCGAGGAGCTGCTGCCGCGCCTGTCGTCGATCGAGCTCGCCGGCGAGGTGCGCAGGATCCGCTCGAACTTCGTCAACGGCATCAAGGAGCTGCCGGTCAGATGCTCTCCAGGTGCTCCATGACGCGCCTGAGCGAGCCGGCCAGCTCGCGCCGCTGATCGCTGTCGAGCTCCTTGACCACGAACGCCTCCTGCCGGTTGAACTCCGGGAACAGCTCGCGCATCAGCCGCTCGCCGGTCGCGGTGAGCGCCAGCATGACCCGGCGGCCGTCCGTGGGATGCGGGAAGCGCCGCAGGTGACGGTAGGACTCCAGGGTCTTGACCACGCCCGTGAGCGTGCCCTTGGAGATGCCCGCCTCGGCGGCGACGTGGCGGGTCTCGCTCTCGCCCCAGATCCACACCACCCACATCACCACGAACCCCGTCCAGGTCAGGCCGGTGTCGCGCAGGACGGTCTGCTCCAGGTGGTTGCGGATGGCCGAGGAGGCGCGGTAGACGTTCGACACCGCCCACATGGCCTCGAAGTCGATGTTGAGGTCGCCCAGCCGCTGGCCGATGGCCTCCTCGGTCTGGCGCAGCGTGTGGTGTCCCGTCATGGCACGAAAGTATATTCGGTACCTAACAATCTTCACGTGCGCCGCTCACGAACGGGACCAAACGACCCGACCGCCGAACACCGTGAGGTCCACCGGCGCGGCCACGACGTCGTCGTCCGCCGTCGCCGCGCTGACGCACAGGTCGGCGACCTTGCCCGGGGTGAGCGTGCCCTTCCAGCCTTCGGCGAAGTCCTGCCGCGCTCCGGCGATCGTATAGGTGGCCAGGGCCTCGGCGAGCGAGATCCCCTCGCCGTCGCGGGCGACCAGCGCCGCCACGCCCGCCCGCCAGTCCGGCGCGGTCACCGGCGCGTCGGAGCTGCACGCGGTCAGCACGCCCGCGTCGATCGCCGAGCGGGCCGGCCACTCCTGCTCGGCCGCCCGCGCGCCGAACAGCTCGCGCGTGGTGCCCGACTCGACGCGCTGCAGCACCGGCTGGAGGTTGATCCCGTAGCCCAGCTCGCCGAGCGTGGCCAGCGCCTGCTTCGAGGCGAACTGGCCGTGGATCACGTAGTGGCGGGGGTCGGCCCTCGGGTGCTCGCGGGAGATCGCGGCCAGCGCGTCCACGACGGCGTCCACGCCCCGGCTGCCCACCACGTGCACGCCCGCCTGCAGGCCGGCCACGTGCACCAGGCGCAGGATCTCGTCCAGCTCGGCGACCCGCTCGGCGTCCGTGCCGCCGTGCGTGCACAGCGAGCCGTGCCCGCCCGACGGGTACGCCTCCCGCATCCAGGCCGTCTCCGACGGCGGGATCCCGTCGGCGAACACCTTCACGCCCAGCAGCCGGACCAGCCGCTCGTCCACGCCGTCCAGGTCGTCCGGCAGGCGGTCGAGGTAGGCGGCGGTGTCGGCGACCGAGGCGCCCGACATCGGGCTCGGCAGGCCCAGCACGCTCACCCGCGCGGTCAGCTCGCCGGCCCGCGCCAGCTCCGCGTACGCGCCCAGCACCCCCGGCCCCATGCCGCCCGCGAACGCCTCCCCGCCGCCCGGCCCGAGGCCCGGCTCGGTGAAGCTGGTGATCCCGGCCCGGTTCAGCTCGGCCACCACCTCGCGCAGCACCCGGGTCATCCCGCCGGGCGGCGGCGGCACCAGGCGCTGGACGAGGCCCTGGTCCCCGTGGTGCAGCAGGCCGTCGCCGTCGTCGGGCAGCCCGGCCAGCCGCAGCGCGGCGGAGTTCGCCCACGTCGTGTGGCCGGAGAAGTCCTGGAGGAGGACGGGATGGTGGGGGGCGACGTCGTCCAGGTCCGTCCTCGACGGCGACCGGCCCTCGGCCAGCCGGCCGGGGTTCCAGCCGATCCCGCGCACCCACTCGCCGGGGCCGGCGGCGCGTACCGCGGCGGCGACCCGCTCCCGCACCTCGGCGATCGACCCCACCGCCACGTCCACGCAGAACGGCGGGCGGGTCAGGCCGTAGCCGCAGGCGTGCAGGTGGGAGTCGTTGATCCCGGGCAGCAGGACGCGGCCCCGCAGGTCCACCACCTCGGCCGCGCTCCAGCCGGCGGCGTCGCCGACGTGCGCGATCACGCCGTCGCGCACCGCCACGCCGGTCGCGTACGGCCGCGCCGGGTCCATGGTGAGCACCCGCCCGTTGACCAGCAAAAGATCCGCGTTCGTCATGAATCATCTCCCAAATAGGCGCGCCTGAGCGCGGCATCCGACTCGCGCAGCGGCGCCGGGTCGCCGCCGTAGGTGATCGCGCCGTGGGCCAGCACGTACGCGCTGTCGGCCAGGGCCAGGGCCGCGTGCGCGAACTGCTCGACCAGCAGCACCGCGCAGCCCTCGTCGGCCAGCCGCCGGATCACCGGCAGCAGCCGGCGCACGACGGCCGGGGCCAGGCCGAGCGACATCTCGTCGAGCAGCAGCGCCGCGGGACCGGTCCCGATGGCCCTGGCCAGGACCAGCATCTGCTGCTCGCCGCCGGACAGCAGCCCGGCCCGCACGTCGAGCCGCCGCTCCAGCTCGGGGAACAGCTCCAGCGCGCGCCGGGGGTCGCCGGCCAGGGCCAGGTTCTCGCGCGTGGTGAGCGTGGCAAACACGGCCCGGCCCTGCTCCACGTGCGCCAGGCCGTGCCGGGCCCGGTGGGTGCGCGGGCGGCCGGTCAGCGTGGTCCCGCCGAGGACGATCTCGCCCCCGGCGGCGGGCAGCACGCCCGAGACCGCTTCGAGCAGCGTGGTCTTGCCCGCGCCGTTCGGGCCGAGCAGCACGGTGACCTGCCCGCGCGCGGCGGTCAGCGTCACGTCCCTGACCACCGGCTGGCCGCCCCTGGCCACGGTCACGTCCCGCAGCACGAGGTCCATGGGGTCGCCTCCCGTCCGCCCGCTCACGCGGCGGGCTCCTGGCCCAGGTAGGCCCGCAGGACGCCGGGCTCGGCGAACACCTCGGCGGGCGGGCCCTGGGCGATGACGCGGCCGAAGTCCAGCACGGTCACGCCCGTGCACGCCGCCCTGACCAGGTCCAGGTCGTGCTCGATGAGCAGGACGGCGGCGCCGTACCGGGCGGGCACCCGCCGCAGCCAGGCGCCCAGCCGTTCGCTCTCGGCGTGCCCTAGGCCGGCGGCGGGCTCGTCCAGCACCGCGACCGCGGGACGGGCCAGCAGCGTCCCGGCCACCTCCAGCAGCCGCCTGCTGCCCACGTCGAGCGCGGCGATCGGGTCGCCGGGGGCCGCCGCCACCAGCCCGGCCAGGACCTCCGCCAGCTCGGCGTCGCTGAGGGCGCGGCGCGCGGCGAAGCGCAGGTACTCGCGCACCGACAGGCCCACCGGCACCCGGTCCTGCTGGAACGTGCGGCGCAACCCGGCCCTGGCGCGCCGGTGGACCGCCGTGCCGCCCCGGGCCCCCGCGACGGCCACGCCGCCGACCTCGACCAGGCCGCCTCCGGCGGGCACGAACCCGCTGATCGCGTCGACCAGGGACGACTTGCCCGCGCCGTTCGGGCCGACCAGCCCGTGCACCTCGCCGGCGAGCACGGTGAGGCCGACGCCGTCCACGGCCACGACCTGGCCGTACCGCACGCTGACGCCCTCGATCCGCAACGCCGGCGGCCGGCCGTCCGGACCGGGCGTGGGCAGCTCCGGCCCGGCCGCCGCGACGGGCACGTCCGGCCCGGCGCCGGACCCGCGCGAGCGGCGGGCACGGTGGGCACGGCGGGAGCGCAGGGCGGCGCGCAGGCCGTCGCTCATGCCCGAGCCCTGAGTCATCGCCTGCACCGCGCCCACCGCGAAGACGACGTTCGCCCACTGCTGCGGCACGCCGAACCGCCGCAGCAGCTCGCTCACCAGCACGCCCAGCGCCCCGCCGACGAGCGCGCCCTCGGCGTGGTGGGCGCCCGCCATCACGGCCACCGCGTAGGCGACCAGCGACTGCCCCGGGTCGAAGTTGCGCGAGACCACCATGGCGAGCTGCCCGGCCAGCAGCGCCCCCGACACGCCCGCGATGAAGGCGCTCACCGCGAAGGCGCTCAGCTTGGCCCCCGGCACGCTGGTCCCGGCCGCCGCGGTGGCCCGCTCGGACTCCTTGAGCGCCCGCCAGGACGCCCCGAGCCGGGTCCGCCGCACCACCGCCAGCGCCACCGCCACCAGCGCGAAGACGCCGCAGCAGAACAGGAAGAACTGGCGGTCAGAGGTCAGCCCCGCCGGACGGCCCACCACCACGCCCTGGCTCACGCCGGGGAAGGAGCCCGCGGCCATCACGACGTCCACGGTCGCGGCGAAGCCCAGCGTGACGATCGCCAGGTGCACGCCGCGCAGCCGCAGCGCCGGCAGGCCGATGAGCAGCCCGAACGGCACGGCGGCCAGGCCCGCGAGAGGCAGCCAGACGTACAGGCCGCCGGGTACGCCCCAGACGTTGAGCTGGGCGGTGGTCCAGGCGCCGATGGCGGCGAAGGCCATCTGGCACAGCGACACCATCCCGGCCTGCCCGGCCACCACGCCGAGGCTCTGCAGCAGTACCCCGGAGATGACCGCCGACATCGCCAGGAACACCCAGTACGCCGGCAGCCCGGCGGCCAGCCCGTAGGCTCCCGCCGCCGTCAGGACGCCCGCGGCCGCCCACCGCGGCACCGGCCGGTCAGCGGGACGCATCCCACACCTCCCGCCGCCGGCTCCACACCAGGATCAGCAGGATGGCCGCGAACGGCACCACGTCCCGGTACTGCTGGACCACCGCCGATCCCGCGAGCACCCCTTCGAGCAGCCCGAGCGCCAGGCCGCCGGCCAGCGCCCCGGCCAGCCGCCGCAGCCCGCCGAGCAGCGCCGCCGCGCAGGCGGGCACGATGAGCATGCTCAGCGACAGGATGTCGCTCGACCGCACGGGTGCCACCACCAGCAGCACCAGCGACGACAGCGCGCCGGCCAGGGCCCATACGGTCACGGTGAGCGCCCGGGTGCCGATGCCCAGCAGCTCCGTGGTCACCGGCCGCTCGGCCATGGCGCGCAGGCGCAGGCCCAGCGGCGTGCGGGTGAGCAGCAGCCAGGTGCCCGCGCCGATCACCACGGCCAGGGCGAGCAGCACGACCGCGCCCTGCGTCACCACCACCCCGGCCAGCGTGGCGACGCGGCCCGCGGCCGGGTTCGGCAGCACCCGCGGCTCGTCGCCGAAGGCGATGTAGGCCAGCGCGATGATCCCGATGAGCTGCGCGATCGACACCGCGGTACGGGTCTGCGGCCCGCTCTCGGCGAACCAGCGCGTCATCACGAACCCGCACCCGGCCGACACCAGCGCCCCCGCCGCCACCCCGGCCAGGGCCGCCGCCCAGTACGGCCACCCCGTCCCGGTGAGCGCGGCCATCACGTACACCCCGGCCACGCCGGTCGCCGCGACGGCCAGGTTCACCGTCGCGGTCAGCCGGTACATGGCGGTGAGCAGGAGGCCGAGGGCGGCGAACGTGCCGCCCGCGGCCAGCCCCGAGACCAGGCCCTGGAGCATCAGCCGAGCGTCCCCGGGTAGCGCACCCACTCGCGGGTGACCACGTGCCACGCGCCGCCCCTGAGCTGGACGATCTTGCCGGCCCGGTTGGAGAAGTGCCTGGCGGCCTGCCCGAACTCGTACGGGGTGCCGGTCATCGGGGTCTGGACGGGCTTGAGCGCCTGGAAGGCCGCCGTCACCGACTCCCGGGTGATCGGCCCCTTGATCGTCTTCAGCGTGTCCACGAAGTACGTGGCCGCCAGGTAGCCGCCCTGGCCGAAGGAGGTCAGCGGCACGTTCTTGGCGGTCATGAGCGTGCGCCAGTCCCGCAGCGCGGGCGAGTCGGCCTCGGTGAACGGCTCGAACTCGGCGTTGGCGTACATGCCGTCCCCGTCGGCGCCCAGGGCCTTGGCGACGGCCTCGGTGTAGGGGGCGGTGGTCATCAGCCAGTCGATCCCGCTGAGGCCCTGCTGCTTGACGACCTTCATCCAGGAGATCGCCATCGGCTCGGTGCCGTTGTACAGGACCGCCTGGCAGCCCTCCCGCCGGGCCCGCAGCACGAACGGCGTCGGGTCGGAGTCCGGCTTGACCGTGCGGTCGTCCAGGGTGAGCTTCTTGCCGGTGAGCGCGGTCCAGCTCTTCACGGCCCCGCCGTAGGCGTCGTTGGTGTTGCCGAGGATGGCCAGGAACAGGCAGACCTTGTCCCGTTTGAGCACCTCGGAGGCGTAGTAGAGGTTGATCGCCATGTTGAGGTACGGGCCGGTGTTCACCGGGGAGATCGCCGGGGACTCGAAGCAGGTCGGGTCGACGCCGGTGCCCTGGACGGAGACGATCCGCGACTGCTGGTAGAAGGGGGCGTTCACGGCGCAGTCGAGCAGGCTGGCCGAGCCGACCAGCGCCACCACGCCCTGGTTGGTGACGACGTCCCGGGCGGCCTGGGCGGCGGCGGCCGGGTCGCCCTTGTCGTCGGCGCCGACGTACTCGATCTTGTGGCCGTTGACGCCGCCCTGCTCGTTGACCCGGTCGAAGACGGCCTTGGCGGCGGCCGAGGAGTCGGGGAAGGTGACCGCGCCGCTCAGCGAGCTGACGCCGCCCACCTTGATGACGTCGCCGGCGGCGCCGGACGAGGCGGCCGGCGGGTCGTCGGACAGGCCGCACCCGGCGGCCAGAAGCAGGACGGCGAGCGGGACGGCGAGTGCCCTCATGGGGATCATGGGCGACCTCTCTGCGGATTTTGGAGGGATCGTAAGGTGCCAAACGATTGGGTTCAAGAGCTAGCTAGATGAAGATCGTTCGGGTATGAATGCAAGATGATGCAACCGCGCATGCAACTCGTGCTGTCCGAGAACTGGACGATGACCTCGGCCCGCGACCTGCCGGTGCTGGTCCGGTGGGCGCGTGAGGCCGAGGACGCCGGGTTCGACTCGGTCATGATCAGCGAACACGTCGTGCTCGGCCCCGACGCCGGCGCCCGGGGCCGCATGGCCAACCCCCGTGAGTACGCGCTGCCCGGCAACCAGGACCCGTTCACGCCGTGGCCGTACTCGCTGGGCCTGCTGGCGGCCGTCGCCTCGGTCACCACCCGGCTGCGCCTGGCCGCCGCCGCGGTGCTCGCCCCGCTGCGCCACCCGCTGGCGCTGGCCCGCGAGCTCGGCACGCTCGACCTGCTGTCGCAGGGCCGGCTCGTCGTGCTGCCCACCGTGAGCTGGAGCCGCGACGAGTACGCCGCGCTCGGCGTGCCCTTCGAGCGGCGCGGCGAGCTCCTCGACGAGCACCTGGAGATCTGGGAGCTGCTCTGGCGGGACTCGCCGGTCACCTACCACGGCCGGCACTACCGGTTCGACGAGGTGTACTTCGAGCCGAAGGCGTACCGGGAGCGCGGGCCCGCGCTGTGGTTCGGCGGCGCGCGGATGAGCGGCCACCTGCTGCGCCGGATGACCCGCTGGGGCAGCGGGTTCAACCCGCTCGGCTATCCGCCCGCCGAGGACATGAAAGCCCTGGCCGACGGCATGAAGGCGGCCGGTCGGGACATCGGCGAGCTGGAGCTGGCCGGCGGCACACGGGCCGTCTTCCCCGACGCCGTCTCCTGCGCGCCGCTCGGCCCCGCCCTGGAGCACATCCCGGCCCGGATGGCCGAGGGGTACACCACGTTCTGCATCAAGCCGTCGCAGTTCATCGACGACCCGGACGGCGTGGGCGCGTTCTGCCGCGAGGTCATGCGCCGCGTGGGCGAGCTGACCGGCTGAGGACGTCGCGCGACCGGCCCTCATCCGGCCGCGCGACGGGATCATGGGACGAGCGCCTCCCGGACCAGGGCCGTGTCGGTGAACTGCTCGAACCGGGTGGCCACGCCGTCCTCAAGATGCCAGACGTGGGTGAAGCGCACCTTCATCGACTTGCCGGTGGCGCGGTAGGTGCCGCTGTAGTGGCCGATCACGACGACCACGTCGCCGCCGTCCACGAACTCCTCCGGCTCGGCCTGGTAGCCCTCCCACTCGCTGCCCAGCTTGGCGAAGACCTCCGACAGCACCTGCCGGGGCCCCACGTACGTGCCCGCGTACGGGAAGCCGGCCATCTCCGTCCACCGGGCCTGCGGGCCCAGCAGGGACACGATGCCGTTCACGTCGCCGGCCGCCGAGGCCGCGTAGGAGGCGCGTACGGCGTCGAGATTGTCGCTCATCTGTGTTTCTCCTCAGACCGGTTCCTCACCGGCCGGATAGGTGACCTGACCCAGCGGCTCGATGTGCGCGCCGCCGGGGGAGTGGTGGATCTCGCCCTCGCCCGACAGGCCGAAGAAGGTGCCGACCGTGCGCAGGGCCGTCCAGTCGTAGAGCCAGGTGGCCGCGACCGGGATGCGGAACTCGCGGAAGGCGAACACGTACAGGCCGTCGGCGATCTTCCAGGCGGCGGACAGATCGACGTCGCCGTGGCCGCGCTGCGCGCCGGCCAGGCACTGCCAGGCGTAGCGCTCGGAGCTGAGGTAGACGTGCTCGTAGAGGTGCTCGGGACTGTAGCGGTACAGGGCCCGCCGGCCGATCAGCTCGCGGGTCGGCGCGGGCGGCTCGCCGGTGACCTCCCGGCCCTCGATCACGCCGGGCGTGAACGTCTGCGACACCCGCGGCTGCCCCGGGACCGGCTCGGGCGCGATGACCGAGACCACGCGCAGCGCCCGGCCCGTGCTGGTGTGCAGGACGGTGACCGTGTACTCGCGGGGCCGCTCGGTGTGCGCGCGGCCGACGTAGAACAGGTCCTCGCGCATGGCCACGGCCTCGTACGGCTCGGCGGGGCCGCCGTCGGCGCGCAGCTTGTACCGACCGGCGAAGGCCAGGGACGTCTTGCTGCCGTCGTCGAAGGTGAGGTCCACCTCGGTGCCCGCGAGCGCGTACGTGGCCGGAAGGCGGTTCGTGGCGATCCCGGGCGCGAAATCGTCCATGTTCTTCCAACCGGCAGGGCGATCGGTCATGGCCGCTCCTTCCTCCACGAATTCGTCTATGAAATCATATAGCTTCCCGTTGCAAAGGAGTAGGCGATGAGGCTCAAGGGAAAGGTCGCGCTGATCACCGGGGCCGGCACCGGCATCGGCGCGGCGACCGCCCGCAGGTTCGCCGCCGAGGGCGCCTCGGTCATGCTGACCGGCCGCCGTCCCGGGCCGCTGGCCGAGGTGGCCGCGGACCTCGGCGACGCGGCGGCCGTGGCCTGCGCGGACATGTCCGACACCGGCCAGGCGCGGGCGGCGGTCGAGGCGTGCCTGGGCCGCTTCGGCGGGCTCGACGTGGTGGTGGCCAACGCGGGCGGCCACGGGGGCGGGCCGGTCGGCGAGACCGACGACGCGTCCTGGCGGCTCAGCCTCGACGCCAACCTCAACACCTGCTTCGTGACCTGCCGGGAGGCGCTGCCGGCGCTGGTGCGGTCGAAGGGGGCGATCGTGGTCGTGTCGTCGATCGCGGGCCTGGCCGCCGGCCCGGCCGTATCCGGATATGTCACGACGAAACACGCGCTCATCGGCCTGACCCGCTCGATCGCCCGCGACTACGGGCCCCAGGGCGTCCGGGCCAACTGCCTGTGCCCCGGCTGGGTGCGCACGCCGATGGCCGACGAGGAGATGGACGTGCTGGTCGGCCGGGACGGCATCACCCGCGACGCGGCGTACGAGCTGGTCACCAAGGACGTGCCGCTGCGCCGCCCGGCCACCGCCGACGAGATCGCCGCGATCTGCCTGTTCCTCGCCTCGCCGGACAGCGCCGTCATGACCGGCAGCGTGGTCGTGGCCGACGGCGGCGCCACCGCCGTCGACCTGCCCACCCTCGCCTTCGACTGAGCGCCGACGCCTAGGACCCCGTTTCCCGGGCAAAGGGGAGTTCTTCCGCAAACCCCCAGGAGGAACGGTGAGCACCGCACAGAGCGCGGGCCGCGACGCCATGGACGCGGGCCGCGAGGCCAAGAACGCGGCCCGCAGAGCAGCGGACAGCCCGGCGATGACCACGCTGGCCCGCATCGGGCTGGCCTGCCGCGGCGTGCTGTACGCGCTGATCGGAGTGCTGGCGTTGCAGATCGCCTTCGGCGACGGCTCGCGCCAGGCCGACAAGTCGGGAGCCATCACCACCATCGCCGGACTGCCCTTCGGCCAGGTGCTGCTGTGGATCATGACGGTCGGCTTCGCCGGGCTGGCGTTGTGGCAGGCGTCGGAGGCGCTGTTCAGCCACCGCAAGGCGAGTGACCGCGCGCAGTCGGCCTTCCGCACCGGCGTGTACGTCCTGATCTGCGTGACTTTGCTGAGCGTGCTGCTGGCCGGGCAGGCCAAGTCCGACGACAAGCAGTCGCAGAACCTGACGAGCAAGCTGCTCGACCTGCCCGGCGGCCAGGTCATCGTCGGCCTGATCGGGCTCGGCATCGTCGCACTCGGCATCTACTGGATCCACGAGGGCGTCACCAAGAAGTTCGAGCGCGAGCTCGACCTCGGCCGCATGTCGCCCAAGGCCCGCAAGGTGATGGAACGGCTCGGCCAGGCCGGCTACATCGCCCGCGGCGTGATCACCGGCGGCGCCGGCGTCTTCGTCGGCTACGCGGCGGTCGCCTTCGACCCCGACAAGGCGGGCGGCATCGACGCCACCCTGCGGCGCTTCGCCGACACGCCGGTGGGGCCGTGGCTGCTCGCGGTGGTGGCGCTCGGGCTGCTGCTGTTCGCGGGCTACTGCTTCGGCGAGTCCCGCTGGCGCCGTACCTGAGGCCGTCCCGGCGGCGCACCGGCGGCGGGTCCCCGGCACGGGGGCCCGCCGTTTCGTGTGCGCGGCCCGATCAGGAGGGCCCGCCGTTTCGTGTGCGCGCCGCGGTCAGGAGGGGCGCCCGGCGACCACCGCGCGGCCCATCGCCGGGTCGTCGCAGAACGCGCCGTCGATGCCCAGCTCGACGAGCCTGCTCAGCCAGCCGGCCACGTCGCCGGTGGCTCGCGGGTAGACCGGGCCGGCCGGGTTCCCCCTGCGATAGTCGGCGGGCAGCTGGGAGTTCTCGTTGCGGATCGTCCACACGTGCACCTCCAGCCGCCTGCGGTGGGCGTCCTGGACCAGCGTGGTCGGGGGCAGCGTCGCGCCCGCGCCGTCCACCGGGACCACCCGGCGGGTGTCCACGCCGATCCCGGCGGCGTACCGGGCCACCTCGCGCAGCCCGTCGGGGGTCACCATGTCGTCGTAGGTGCGGGTGCTGCCGGCGGCGACCCAGTCGTAGGGCGCGCCGCCCGCGGTGATGAGCTGGATGAGCGGCAGCCGGGTCCGTCCGCGCAGCTCGCGCAGGTTCGCCGTCTCGAAGGACTGGATGTACGCCTTGCGCACGTGGTGCCGGTTCAGCACCTCCAGCAGCGGCTCCTCCAGCGACAGGCCGATCGAGTCGAAGTACGTCGGGTGCTTGGTCTCGGGATAGACGCCCACGCCGTGCCGCTGCGCCAGCTGGACGACCTCCTCGAAGGTGGGGATCTCGGCCAGCCCGTCGAAGGCGGTGTTGCCCGGCCGCAGGTCGGGCACGCGTTCCCGGGCCCGCAGCGTCTTCAGCTCGGCCAGCGTGAAGTCCTCGGTGAACCAGCCGGTGACCGGCCGGCCGTCCACGGCCTTGGTGGTGCGCCGATCGGCGAACTCGGGGTGGGCGGCCACGTCGGTCGTGCCGGAGATCTCGTTCTCGTGCCGGGCGACCAGCACGTGGTCCTTGGTGGAGACGAGGTCGGGCTCGATGTAGTCGGCGCCCATGGCGATGGCCGCCTCGTAGGACAGCAGCGTGTGCTCGGGCCGGTGGGCGCTGGCGCCCCGGTGACCGATCACGACGGGTGCCTGGCCGCGGCGCTCGGCCGTGGCGGATGGCGTCTGGGTCAGCACGACTGCGACCGTACCGCCGGCCAGGACGGCGGCCAGCACGCTCGCGAACAACCTGCGCGTCGTCATGCGGGCACGGTAGACCGCCGAGGTGGCCCGGACGTTACGCCCGGGCGCACAGTGAAGGACGTGGCGGGACGGGTTCAGCCGAGGCCGAAGCGGGGGATCGGCAGGTCCTCGGTGGCGACGTGCACGATGTGCGCCTCGGTGTAGACGTCGATGCTGTACCGGCCGCCCTCCCTGCCCAGGCCGCTGGCCTTCACGCCGCCGAAGGGCGTGCGCAGGTCGCGGATGTTCTGGGAGTTGATCCAGAGCATGCCGGCCTCGACGGACTGGGCCAGGCGGTGGGCGCGGCGCAGGTCGCTGGTCCACACGTAGGCGGCCAGGCCGTACCGGGTGGCGTTGGCCAGCTCCAGGGCCTCCTTCTCGGTGGCGAAGGGGGTGACGCAGACGACCGGGCCGAAGATCTCCTCCTGGAAGATGCGCATCGCGGGCGTCACGTCGGCGAAGACCGTGGCGGCCAGGAAGTTGCCCTCGGGCAGGCCGTCCGGGCGGCCGCCGCCGGCCACCAGGCGGGCCCCCTCCTCGACGCCGGCCCGTACGTAGGACATGACCCGCTCGTAGTGCTCGGGGTGGATGAGCGCGCCCAGCTCGGTCGCCAGGTCGTGCGGCGGCCCGACGCGTACCCGCGCGGCGCGCTCGGCGAGCCGGGCCACGAACTCCTCGTAGACGGTGTCCTGGACGAGCACCCGCGAGCTGGCCGTGCAGCGCTCGCCGTTGAGCGAGAAGACGCCGAACACGGCCGCGTCGAGCGCCCGTTCCAGGTCGGCGTCGTCGAAGACGAGCAGCGGGGACTTGCCGCCCAGCTCCATCGACAACGTCTTGAGGCCGGTGGCGGCGTCGCGCATGATCGTCTGGCCCGTGGCGGTCTCGCCGGTGAAGGAGATCACCGGCACGTCGGGGTGGGCCACCAGCGCCGCCCCGGCCCGCTCGCCGATGCCGTGGACGAGGTTGAACACGCCGGTCGGCAGCCCGCCCTCCTCCATGATCTCCGGCAGCAGGCTGGCCGAGAGCGGCGACCACTCGGCCGGCTTGAGCACCACCGGGCAGCCGGCCGCCAGGGCGGGCGCGAGCTTCCAGGTCTCCAGCATGAACGGCGTGTTCCACGGCGTGATCAGCCCGGCCACGCCGACCGGCTTGCGCACGACGTAGTTGAGCTGGGCCGAGCCGACGCGGTAGACGTCCTCGCCCAGGCTGCTGATGACGTCGGCGAAGAAGCGGAAGTTGTGCGCCGCCCGCCGGGCCTGGCCCCTGGCCTGGGTGATGGGCAGCCCGGTGTCGCCGCACTCCAGCTCGGCGATGCGCTCGTCGCGCGCCTCGATGGCCGCCGCGATGCCGCGCAGCACCGCCGCCCGCTCCTCGCCCGGCAGCCGCGGCCACGGCCCGTCGGTGAACGCCCTGAGCGCGGCGCGCACGGCCAGGTCGACGTCCTCGGCGTCCCCGGAGGCGACGGTCAGCGCGGGGCGGTTGGTCGCGGGTTCCAGCGAGGTGAACGTCTGGCCGGACACGCTGGGCACGTGGGCCCCGCCGATGTAGTGCTCCAGGTTCAACGGGCGATCTCCTTGCACTGGGACGGCGGCCCCCCGGCCACGGGTGCGATCGATCCCCTGTCGGGCGTGCGGCCGGACCGCCGTCTCATGGCACTCCTCCTCCGCCCCGCCACGATGACTTCCCAGGTGGAAGGCCCAGCGGAAGGCCCCTCGCAACCCCGTCAAATCGTATAGGACATCGTCGATGATACATGGGGAACCTATGGACAGAAATATCTGATGTCGTACATGATTTGTCCATCGGGGCAGGACGCACGGCGCTTCGAGGAGGGGTGCGTATGCGATGTCCACGACGCCTGATGTGGTGGGCCGCGATCGCTCTGGTGGTCTCCGCCTGCGGGACCGGCCAGGACGGCGGCGCCGCCAGAACGGCCTGCGGCACGGGGCAGCCCGCCACCGGGACCCCGATCACCGTCGGCGCGATCGTCACCGCGAGCGGCGGCATCGACTTCAGCTCGGCCACCAAGGCGGCCAAGGCGTACTTCGACTGCGTCAACGCCGGCGGCGGCATCGGCGGCCGGCCGGTCGAGTACCTGGTCGAGGACGACGGCCTCAACCCGCAGAAGGCCTCGGCCCTGGCCACCAAGCTGGCCGGCAACCGGGACCTGGTCGCCCTGGTCGGCGGCTCCAGCTTCGTCGCCTGCGGCGTCTCCGGCCCGATCTGGGAGCAGAACGGGCTGTTCGACGTGCTCGCGGTCGGCGTGCCGCGGGCGTGCTTCGAGTCGCCGCGCATCGCCCCGGTCAACGCCGGCCCCAGGGTCAGCGCCGTGGCCGCCGCCCAGTACGCCGTCGAGGTCAAGGGCGCCAGACGGGTCGCCCAGATCAGCAACCGGGTACCCGGCGTCGGCGACTGGACCCAGGACGGCGTGCGCGCCTACCTCAGGACCAAGGGCCTGACCTCGGCCGGCGACGTGCTGCACGATCCCGGCGTCAAGGACGCCACCGCCGTGCTCCTCGAAGCCATGCGGGGCGGCCCGGACGCGATCATCCTCCAGGACCCCGCCCCCGACGACGCCGCCATCCTCAAGGCCGCCCAGGCGCAGGGACTCAAGGACAAGGTCACCTTCGTCTGCCTGACGCCCTGCTACGACACCACCTTCCCCGGCCAGGTCGGCGCCTACTGGGAGGGCTTCGTGTCCAACTCCGAGTTCACCATGCTCGACGCCGGCACCCCCGACAACAAGCTCTGGCGCCGCGTCATGGACGAGTACGCCGACGACAAGGCCCCCCGCGACTCCTTCTCCCAGGGCGGCTTCCTGGCCGCCAAGATCTTCGTCGACACCCTGACCAGGACCGGCGGGACGATCGACCGCGCCTCGGTGAGCCGGGCCCTGTCGCAGGTCAAGGGCTTCCGCAGCGACCTGCTCTGCGCCCCCTGGTACTTCGGCCGCGCCGCCCGCCACAACGCCAACCACGACACCCGCTACGTCACGATGAAGGGCGGCGGCTGGTCGAAGATCAAGGACTGCACGCCGACCCAGGACCCCGACCTCGCGCCGCTGCTGCGCGAGGAGAAGCAGCTGGGGCTGACCGGCTGATGCTGCCGTTCGTCATCAGCGGGCTCGCCCTCGGCGCCGTCTACGCGCTGTCGGGCGTGGGCATCGTCGTGCTCTACCGCGCCACGGGCGTGCTCAACCTGGCCTACGGCGCGCTCGGCGCGATCGGCGCGCTGCTGTCCTGGCAGCTGCTGCAGGACGGCTGGCCGGTCGTGCCCGCGCTGGCGGCCGCGCCGCTGCTGTCGGCGCTGCTGTCCGGCCTGTACGGCGGCCTGGTCGGCCCGCTCGTCGCCGCCCGCGACCCGCTGGTCAAGGCGGTGTGCACGCTCGGTCTCGCGCTCGTGCTGCTCGGCCTGTGCTACTGGACGTGGAGCGACGACCCGCGCACGCTCACCCTGCCGACCGACACGGCCGGGTTCGACGTGGGCGGCGCGCGGGTCACCCTCACCCAGGCGCTCGCGCTGGCGCTGGCCGTGGCGCTGACCGCCGGGACCGCCGTGCTGCTGCGCCGGACCGCCTTCGGCACCGCCATGCGCGCGCTGGCCGACGACCGCGAGATCAGCGCGCTGCTCGGCGTGCCCATCCGGCGGGTCGAGACCGTCACCTGGGCCGCGGGCGGCGCGGTGGCCGGGCTGACCGGGCTGGTGCTCGGCTCGCTGACCCGGCTGGAGGCGGGCACCCTGACCTTCCTGGTGATCGCCTCGCTGGCGGCGGGCGTGGTCGGCCGCTTCGGTTCGCTGCCGGCCACGCTGGCGGCCGGGCTGGCGATCGGGCTGGCCGAGGCCCTGGGCGGGGCGTGGGAGCAGACCGCGCCGTACCGGTCGGTGGCGCCGTTCGCGGTGGCCGTCGCGTCGATCCTGTGGCTGCAGCGCACGGGGGCGCGGGCCAGGCGCGGCGGCACGGTCGAGGTGCGCCCCGCCGGGTCCGCGCCGCCGGCGCGAACCCGGCCGCTGCCGCCCGGCGACGCCCGCTCGGTGCTGCGCGTGGTGCTCGGGCTGGCCGCCGGGGCCGCGGCGCTGGCGGTGCTCGTGCCCCTGGCCGTGGACGGCTACTGGGTGCGGGTGCTCACCTCCGCGGTCATCTTCGTCATCCCCGCCGCGGGCATCGCCCTGCTGTACGCCCGGCTCGGGCTGGTCTCGCTCGGCCAGGTGGCGCTGCTCGGCGTCGGCGGCTGGGTGGCGCTGCGGCTGGCGTTCGCCACCGGGTGGCCGTTCCCGCTGGTCGTGCTGGCTGCCGGGGCGATCACCTGCCTGGTCGGCATCGTGTACGGGCTGCCCGCGCTGCGCCTGTCCGGCGTGGACCTGGCCCTGGTGACGCTCATGGCCGGTGGGGCGTTCCAGGTGGCGTTCTCGGCGACCGGGTTCCCCGACGGCGGCCCCGGGTTCCTCGGCCGGGTGGCGGGCAGCGGGACGCAGCAGGCCATGCCGCGCCCTTCGATGGCCTCCTCCGACGCCGGGTTCTTCCGGTTCGCCGTCCTGTGCGCGGTGCTCGCGCTCGTCCTGGTCGTGCTGCACCAGCGCGGGCGGCCGGGGCGGGCGTGGGCGGCGATCAGGGGCGGCGAGGCCGGGGCGCTGGCCGTCGGCGTGGCCCTGACCAGGTACAAGGTGTGGGCGTTCGCGCTGGCGGCGTTCGTCACCGGGACCGCCGGGGCGCTGCTGGCCGCCAACACCGGGCGGCTGGACCCGATCTCGTTCCGTGCCTCGGACTCGGTGCTGCTGTTCGCCGTCGTCCTGGTCGGCGGCGCGTACGGGCTGACCGGCGTGGTGCTGTCCGGCGTCGTCGGCCAGGTCGTGCCCGCCGCCCTCGACGCCGCCGGGCTCGACGGCAACCTCATGCTCGTCGTCTTCGGCGCGGGCACCGTGCACGCCCTGGTCACCGCGCCGCGCGGCATCGGCGGGCAGCTAGAGGACCTGCGGCGGCCCGCATGAGGCTGGAGATCGAGGACCTGCGGGTGCGCTTCGGCGGCGTGCGCCCGCTGGACGGCGTCACCCTGACCTTCGACTCCGGCCTGTGCGGGCTCATCGGGCCCAACGGCGCGGGCAAGACCACCCTGTTCGACGTGCTGTCCGGCTTCGTCCGGCCGGTCTCCGGGCGGGTCACGGCCGGCGGCGCCGACCTGCTGGCGCTCGCGCCGCACCGGCGGGCCAGGTGGGGGCTGCGCCGCACGTTCCAGCAGGAGCAGGTGGTCGCCGAGCTGAGCGTGGCCGGCAACCTGCGCCTGGCCGCCGACCACCTGGGCGGCCCGGACGAGGGCCTGCTCGCGTTCTGCGGCCTGAGCGACCCCGGACGCCCGGCGGGCGAGCTGACGCTGCCGGAACGGCGGCGGCTCGAACTGGCCCGCGCCCTGGTCGGCACGCCCAGAATCGTGCTGCTCGACGAGCCGGCCGCCGGCCTGTCGGAGGCGGAGTCGCGCTCGCTGGCCGAGGTGGTGACGGCCGTGCCGGACCGGTTCGGGGCGCTGGTGGTGCTCATCGAGCACGACGTGGCCCTCGTCGGCGAGGTCTGCGCCACCACGGCCGTGCTGGACTTCGGCCGGCTGGTCGCCGCCGGCCCGACCGCGGCGGTGCTGGCCGACGAGCGGGTGCGCGCCGCCTACCTGGGGGAGGCGCCGTGAGCCTGGAGGTGCGCGACCTGCGCGTGCGCAGGGGCGGGCGCGAGGTGCTGCACGACGTGACGCTCGACGTGCCGCCCGGCGAGATCACCGCGCTGCTCGGCGCGAACGGCGCGGGCAAGAGCACGCTCGTGCTCGCCGTGGCCGGGCTGCTGCCGGTCGAGGCGGGCACGGTCAGCGCCGACGGCGACGCGGTGACCGGGCTGCGCCCCGAACGCGTCCGGGCGCTGGGCGTGGCCGCCGTGCCCGAGGGCCACCGGGTGCTGCGCTCGCTGAGCGTGGCCGACAACCTGCGCGTGGCCGGGCCCGACCCGGGACCGGCCCTGGCCGCCTTCCCCGAGCTGGCCGGGCTGCGCGACCGGCGGGCCGGCACGCTGTCCGGCGGCCAGCAGCAGATGCTCGCCCTGGCCCAGGCCGTCACCGGCGGGCCGCGCTACCTGCTGGTGGACGAGCTGTCCTTCGGCCTGGCCCCCGCCGTGGTGTCCAGGCTCGTCCCCGCCCTGGCCGCGCTCGCCGAGGCCGGCGCCGGGGTGCTGCTCATCGAGCAGTACACCCGCCTCGCCCTGGAGCTGGCCACCCGCGTGCACGTGCTGGACCGGGGCCGGGTCGTCCTGCGCGGCACGCCGGACGAACTGCGCGGCCGGCTGCGTTCGGCCTATCTGGGAGCGGGCGATGGAGACCTTTGACGTCGTCGTGGTCGGCGCGGGCTCGGCGGGCGCCGCGGTGGCCCGCCGGCTGGCCGACGACGAGACGCTGCGCGTGCTGCTGCTGGAGGCGGGCGGCCCCGACGTCAACCCCGACATCCACGACCCCGGCGGGGTGTTCCGGCTGTGGGGCGGCCGCGAGGACTACGACTACCGGGTGGCGCCGCAGCGGCGGCTGGGCGGGCGGCGTCCGCACTGGCCGCGCGGGAAGGTGCTGGGCGGCTCGTCCTCGCTCAACGGCATGATCTTCGTCAGGGGCGCGCCGGCCGGCTACGACGCCTGGGGGCCCGGCTGGTCGTACCCCGAGGTGTTGCCGTACTTCAAGCGGCTGGAGGACTTCGACCGCGGGCCCGGCGAGCACCACGGCGCCGGCGGGCCGGTACGGGTGATCGCCGACTACACGCCGCACCCGGTCAACGCGGCGATCGTGGCCGCCGCCGTGGAGCAGGGCCTGCCGTTCAACCCCGACTGCAACGGCGAGCGTCCCGACGGCGCCGGGTTCTGCCAGCTCACCATCCGGCACGGCCGCAGGCACAGCACGGCCGACGCCTACCTGCGCCCGCGCTGCGACCGGCCCGTCCTGGAGATCCGCACCGGGGCCCGCGCCCGCCGGCTGCTCCTGCGCGGGCGGCGGTGCGTGGGCGTGGAGTACCGCCAGGGCGGCCGTCTGCACCGGGTCGGGGCCGCCGCCCAGGTCGTGCTCAGCGCCGGGACCGTCGAGTCGCCGCGCCTGCTCCTGCTGAGCGGCCTCGGCGACGCGGCCGAGCTGCGCCGGCACGGCATCAAGGCGGTGGAGGACCTGCCCGGCGTCGGGCGCAACCTGCACGACCACGCGCTCGTCCCGGTGATCGTGGCCGCCCGGCGGCCCGTGCCGCCCGCGATGCCCGGTCTGCAGCCGATGCACAGCCAGCTCTTCTGGCGCAGCCGTCCCGGCCTGCCCGGCCCCGACGTGCAGCCGCTGTTCTTCCACATCCCGCTGTACGACGAGGGCATGACCGGCCCGCCGGACGCCTTCACGCTCATGGCCGGGATCGTCCGGCCGGAGAGCAGGGGCCACCTGGCGCTGACCTCGGCCGACCCCGACGCCCCGCTGCACATCGACCCCGCCTACCTGGAGGCGGCCGCCGACCGCGCGTGCATGCGCGCGGCCGTCGAGCTGTGCCGGGAGCTGGCCCACGCCGCCGCACTGCGGGAATGGGCGGGCGCGGAGCTCTATCCCGGTGACCGTGAACTGTCCGAGCACATAGAGAGGACCTTGGTGACCTACCACCATCAGGTCGGGACCTGCGCCATGGGAACCGTCGTGGACCAGCGGCTCAAAGTCCACGGCATCGACGGGCTGCGCGTCGCCGACGCCTCGGTGATGCCCGCCGTCACGTCAGGGAACACGAACGCGCCCGCCATCATGATCGGCGAGCGGTGCGCGGACATGGTGCGAGAGGAGATCGGCTCATGACCGGCCTGTACATCGGCGGCGCCTGGGGCCCGGCCGCGGACGGCGCGACGTTCGCCACGCTGGACCCGGCCGAGGCCACCGTCATCACCGAGTGCGCCGAGGCCGGCCCCGCCGACGTGGACCGCGCGGTGGCGGTGGCCAGGGCCGCGCTGGACGACCCGGCCTGGGCCGAGATGCCCGCCGCCGCCCGCGCGAGGCTGCTGTGGAAGGTGGCCGACCTGGTGGAGGAGCACGCCGACGAGCTGGCCGAGCTGGAGACCAGGGACAACGGCCAGCCGCTGGCGGTGGCGCGGAACGTGACCGTCCCCGGCACCGCCGAACATTTCCGATATTTCGCAGGATGGTGTACGAAAATCGAGGGCTCGGTTTTGCCCGTCTCGTACCCCGACACCCTGCACTACACCCGGCGCGAGCCGGTCGGCGTGTGCGCGCTCATCACCCCGTGGAACTTCCCGCTGATGATCGCCGCCTGGAAGCTCGCCCCCGCCCTGGCCTGCGGCAACACGGTGATCGTCAAGCCCGCCGAGCAGACCCCGCTGACCACGGTCCGGCTGGTGGAGCTGATGGCGCTGGCCGGCTTCCCGCCCGGCGTGGTGAACCTGCTGACCGGCGGCCCGGCGACCGGCGCGGCGCTGGCCGGGCACGCGGGCGTGGACAAGATCTCCTTCACCGGCTCGACGTCGGTCGGCCGCTCGCTCGTGCACGCGAGCGCGGACAACCTCAAGCGCCTGACGCTGGAGCTGGGCGGCAAGACCCCGAGCATCATCGCGGCCGACGCCGACATCGACGCCGCGGTGGCGGGCAACGTCCAGGGCGCGCTGTTCAACAGCGGCCAGGTCTGCGCCGCGTACTCGCGCTTCTACGTCGACCGCAAGCGCGTCGACGAGTTCACCTCGAAGATGGCCGCCGCGGCCGACGCGCTCAAGGTCGGACCCGGCCTCGACCCGGCCACCGACCTCGGCCCGCTGATCAGCGAGGACCACCTGATGGCCGTGGACGCCCACGTCCGCGGCGCGCTGTACGATGGCGCGCAACTCGTCACCGGCGGCAGGCGCGCCGAGGGCCCCGGGTTCTTCTACCGCCCGACCGTGTTCGCCGAGGTGACCGACGCCATGGCCGTGGCCCGCGAGGAGGTGTTCGGGCCCGTCATCCCGGTGCTGGCCTACGACGACCCCGACGAGATCGCCGGCCGCGCCAACGGACTGGAGTACGGCCTGGCCGCCTCCATCTGGACCAACGACCTGTCGACCGCCCACCGCCTGGCCGCCCGGATCCGGGCGGGAGCCGTGTTCATCAACATGATCCATGTGCCCGACGCCGCGACCACGTGGGGCGGCTACAAGGCCAGCGGGTGGGGGAGGGAGATGGGCCCGTACGCCATCGACGCCTACACCGAGGTCAAGGGCGTCTGGACGCACCTGGGGAGGGTGTGATGGGAGAGCTCGTCCTGGCAGCCAAGATCACGCATGTGCCGTCGATCTGGCTGTCGATCCAGCCGGGCAGGCACTTCGGCATCCGGCGGCCCGCCGAGCTTGCTCTCACCGAGGTCGGCAGGCGGGCGCGGGAGCTGGGGGTGGACACGTACCTGATCGCCGACACCCACTGGATGAACAGCATCGGCTTCCACCTCAACGGCAAGGAGCGACACCGCGACTCCTACGCCAGCCACGAGCTGCCGCACTTCATCCACGACCTGGACTACGACTACCCGGGCGACCCCGAGCTGGCCGAGCTGATCCGCGCCGAGATCGCCGCCGGCGGGCAGAAGGCGCTCGTGCACACCTACCGCGACCTGGGCCTGGAGTACGCGACGCTGGTCCCGATGCACTTCATGAACGAGGACTCCGCCGTGCGGGTGTTGCCGATCGGCTGCAACGTCTACTCCTCGATCGACGAGAACCGGCGCATCGGCGAGGCGCTGCTGCGCGGCATCCGGCAGAGCGACCGCCGGGTCGCCTTCCTGGCCAGCGGCTCGCTCTCGCACGCCTTCCCCTCCAACGAGACCGCCGAGTCGCTGCTCAACGAGGTCAGCAGCCCGCTCAACCGGAAGATCGACATGGCCGTGCTGGACATGTGGGCCGAAGGGCGCATCGGCGAGTTCCTGGACATGTTGCCCGACTACAACGTGCGCTGCGCGGGGGAGGGCGCGATGGCGGACACGGCGATGTTGTTCGGGCTGCTGGGGTGGCGGTCGTACAAGGGGCGGGGGGAGCAGTTGTGCCCGTACTTCGGCTCGACCGGAACCGGGCAGGTGGTCGTGGACTTCCCCGTGCCCGCGTACGATAAGATCTAAAATCATATGTGAAATAGGACAGACGGAGGTTCTGGATGGCGGGGCTGATCTCCCGGTGGCCCGGCTCCCGCTCCTCCGTCGCCCCGCGCGGACGAGCCGTCCGCGCGGGGGACCGGACGCCGCGCGTGCTCGTGGTCGGGCAAGATGAGGGGATGACAGCGGGCGTCCAGCGTATCGTCGAGGTGACCCCGGGGGCGGAGCCGGTGAGGGCTCTGGGCGGTCGCGTCGAAGCGCCGGCGGGCGCGGGCTTCCGCGACGCCATCATGAAGGTCCTGCAGAGGTGATGGTGAGCAGCACGAGAAAACCGGCCCAGGCCAAGCGGCCCAAGGGCTCCAAGGCCGAGATCAGCTACGACCTGCTGCGGGCCCGCATCCTCGACGGCACGTACGGCCCCGGCTACCGGCTGGTCATGGACCAGCTCGCCCGGGAGACCGGCGTCAGCACGATCCCGCTGCGCGAGGCCGTGCGCAGGCTGCAGTCCGACGGGCTGGTCGAGGTCGTCCGCAACATCGGCGCCCGGGTCGCGGTCTTCGACTCGGTGCAGGTCGAGCACACCCTCAACGTGCTGGCCCGGCTGGAGGGCTACGCCACGGCCATCTGCGCGCCGCACATGGACGCGGCCAAGATCCAGGAGTCGCGGGAGATCAACGAGCGGATGAAGGAGGCGCTGGAGGAGTTCGACCCCACCTCCTTCACCGCGCTTAACCGCGAGTTCCACTTCTCGCTCTACCGCCACTGCCCCGACGAGCACCTCAACGCCCTGCTGGAGTCGGAGTGGGCGCGGCTCGACCACATGCGCCGCTCCAGCTTCACGTACGTGCCGGGGCGGGCGCGCAGGTCGGTGGAGGAGCACGACCACCTGCTGAGCCTGATCGAGGGCGCCGCCGAGGCCGAGGTGATCGAGCAGGCGGCCCGCAACCACAAGATCGCCACCGCCGACGCACTGCACACCGCCCAGGTCTCCCGGCAACACTGACCTTCCGGCGGCGCTGACGTCCTGCGGCGGTGCCCGGGGGGCCGGGACAGGGGTTCAGGGGGCTTCGGGTCAGGGTTCCAGGGTGAAGAGTGTCCATTCCTCGCCCTGGGCCAGCCCCGCCAGCTCGCGGCCGCACTCCCGCAGCGCCTGCGGGCCCGAGGTGATGTGCTGGGCGCCGGCGTGCGCGTCCCGGAACAGGCGCTGGAGCAGGCCGTCGCGCAGCGCCGTCGTGCCGCCCGAGGCGTAGGCGAACCCGGCCGCCTCGGTGAGCGTCGAGGTGGCGTGGTTGAGCGCGAGCCGCAGCATCGTCTCCTGGCGGGTGGACAGCGTGCCGCCCGCGTCCAGGGTGCGCTCGGCGTCCTCCCACGTCTCGCGGACCAGGGCGCGCGCCGCCCGCAGGGCCGCCTCGGCACGGGCGAAGCCGGTGTGGAAGGCGTCGCTGGCGGCGAGCTGACCCGGACGTCCGGCGCGGGCCGCGACGTGCCGGCCCAGCTCGTCCAGCAGGCGGCGGCCCAGGCCGAGCGCCCAGCCGGAGTGGGCGATCAGCGCCTGGTCCAGCAGGCCCAGCCGGTAGATCGCGCCGCCGCGCAGCGGCTCCCGCTGGGCGAACAGGTGCGTGCGCGACTCCGGCACGAAGACGCCGTCGATGGCGTAGTCGAGGCTGCCGGTGGCGCGCAGGCCCAGGACGTCCCAGTTGCCGAGCGGTTCGGCGTCCTCGACCGGGGTGATGAAGATGCGCTCCTCGCCGGTGCCCTCGACGACGCCGAGGCTGTGCACGTACCGGGCGTGCGGCATGGCCGAGGCGAAGCTCCAGCGGCCGGTCAGCCGGAAGCCGCCGTCCTCGCGCACGGCGGTGCCCGGCCGGGTGCCCTGGCCGGCGAACAGCGGCGTGCGGGGGCCGCCGAAGATGTGCTCGACGGCGTCGTCGCCCAGGTAGGCGCCCGCCGTGCCGTTCTCCAGGGTGGTGGCCATGACCACCCAGCCGGTCGAGGCGTCGGCGTAGGTCAGCTCCTCGAAGAGGGCGAGCAGCTCCGACGGCGACAACTCCGAGCCGCCCAGCGGGGCGGGCAGCCAGACGCCGAACAGCCCGGCCTCGTACAGGGCGGCCACGACGGGCTCGGTCAGCCTGCCCAGCGCCTCGGCCGAGGCCGCCTCGCTCTCGATCAGCGGGCGCAGGTCGCGGGCGCGGTCCAGGTGGGTGGGGCCGGCTGAGTGCAGTCGCGGCTTGTCGCTCATGTCGCGGTGCTCCTGTTCGTGATCGTCGGCGGTCCTTCTTCCGTCAGATCACGTCCCCGACCGGTTGTCCACCCTCCGCCGGAAATCCCGGCCCGCACCCGGAAAAGACGCTGGCTTTGCATGAACATGCGTTGCAATGCATAATCTTCTTCTATGTCCAAGGTTCTCACCTCCCTGCCCACCGGCGAGCGGGTCGGCATCGCCTTCTCCGGCGGTCTCGACACCTCGGTGGCCGTCGCGTGGATGCGCGACAAGGGCGCCGTCCCGTGCACCTACACCGCTGACATCGGCCAGTACGACGAGCCCGACATCGCCTCGGTGCCCAGCCGCGCGCTGGCCTACGGGGCCGAGCTCGCGCGCCTGGTCGACTGCCGCGCCGCGCTGGTCGAGGAGGGCCTGGCCGCGCTCACCTGCGGCGCGTTCCACATCCGCTCGGGCGGCCGGGCCTACTTCAACACCACGCCGCTCGGCCGCGCCGTCACCGGGACCCTGCTGGTGCGGGCCATGCTCGAGGACGAGGTGCAGATCTGGGGCGACGGCTCCACGTTCAAGGGCAACGACATCGAGCGGTTCTACCGCTACGGCCTGCTGGCCAACCCCCACCTGCGCATCTACAAGCCCTGGCTCGACGCGGACTTCGTCTCCGAGCTCGGCGGGCGCAAGGAGATGTCGGAGTGGCTGCTCGCCCACGGGCTGCCCTACCGCGACAGCACCGAGAAGGCGTACTCGACCGACGCCAACATCTGGGGCGCCACCCACGAGGCCAAGACCCTCGAGCACCTCGACACCGGCATCGAGACCGTCGAGCCGATCATGGGCGTGCGCTTCTGGGACCCCGAGGTCGAGGTCCTCCCCGAGGACGTCACCATCGGCTTCGACCAGGGCCGCCCGGTCACGATCAACGGCAAGGAGTTCGGCTCCCCGGTCGACCTGGTCATGGAGGCCAACGCGATCGGCGGCCGGCACGGCCTGGGCATGTCCGACCAGATCGAGAACCGCATCATCGAGGCCAAGAGCCGCGGCATCTACGAGGCCCCCGGCATGGCGCTGCTGCACGCCGCCTACGAGCGCCTGGTCAACGCCATCCACAACGAGGACACCCTGGCCACGTACCACAACGAGGGCCGGCGGCTCGGCCGGCTCATGTACGAGGGCCGCTGGCTCGACCCGCAGGCGCTCATGCTGCGCGAGTCGCTGCAGCGCTGGGTCGGCACGGCGGTCACCGGCGAGGTCACCCTGAGGCTGCGCCGCGGCGAGGACTACTCGATCCTCGACACCACCGGCCCCGCCTTCAGCTACCACCCCGACAAGCTGTCGATGGAGCGCACGGAGGACTCCGCGTTCGGCCCGGTCGACCGCATCGGCCAGCTCACCATGCGCAACCTGGACATCGCCGACTCGCGCGCCAAGCTGGAGCAGTACGCCACGCTCGGCATGGTCGGCACCACCCACCCGGCGCTCATCGGCGCCGCCCAGGCGGCCTCGACCGGCCTCATCGGCGCGATGCCGCAGGGCGGCGCGGAGGCCATCGCCTCCCGCGGCGAGGTCTCCGAGGACGACGAGCTGCTCGACCGCGCCGCGATGGAGCTCGGCACCGACTGACCGCGCCTCCGGGGCCCCGGGCCGCCGCCGCGCGGCCCGGCGCGTGGCGCGCGGACGCCACGGGTACGGACCGGAGATGATGATCGACGAGCGGGACGGCGCGGACGTCACGCCCGCCACCGACTGGCTGCTCGGCCCGGTGTCCCGCGCGGAGTTCCTGCGCGACCACCGGGGGCGGCGGCATCTCCTGCTGCGCAGGCGGTCGCCCGGCCACTACCGTGAGCTGTTCTCGCTGGCCCGCTTCGACGAGCTGCTGTCCGGCTCCGGCCTGCACGCCGGAGCCGTGCGCGTGGTCCGCGACGGCCACGCCGGCGGCGGCGCGGCCGGTCTTGAGGACCTCTACGCCCGTTACCGCGACGGCTCGACCCTGATCATGCCCTCGGTGCACGAACGGTGGCCGCCGCTGCGGGAGCTGTGCCGGCGGCTGGCGGGCGAGTTCAGCGCGGAGTGCCGGGCCAACGCCTACCTCACACCGCCGCGGGCGCGCGGCTTCGGCGTCCACCACGATTCCCACGACGTGTTCGTGCTGCAGGTGGCGGGGGCCAAACGCTGGCGGATCCACGAGGACGCCTGGCACGAGTTCGACCTGTGCGAAGGGGACCTGCTCTACCTGCCGCGCGGCCTGCCGCACGAGGCCGCCTCGGCGCTGGGCGCGTCCCTGCACCTGAGCGTCGGCGTCCACCCCCTGACCTGGGCCGACGTGCTGCTGGCCGGCTGCGAGGCGGCCGTCTCCGCCGACCCCGGCTGCCAGGAGCCGCTGCCCTTCGGCTTCGCCCGTACGAGCGGGGGCCGGGCCGCCGCACGGGAGCGCATCCGCGAGCTGACCGCCCGCCTGATGGCCGTCCTCACCCCCGAGCGGCTGGCCGACGACGCGGTGGACATGGCGTTGCTCGCCGAGGGCGACCGGCTGGGCGGCCACCTGCTCGACCTCGTGGGCCTGGCCCGCCTCGACGCCGGCACCGTCGTCCGGCTCCGCCCCGGCCTGCGCTGGGAGAGCAGACGGGACGCCGGCACGCTGGTCCTCACCTTCCACGGCAAACGGCTCAGCCTCCCCGCCCGGCACGAGGCGGCCTTCCTGCGCATGGCGGACGGCGAGCCCTTCACAGCGGCCGGCCTGCCGGGAAAGGACGGCCTCGCCCTGGTACGCCGCCTGGTCGAGGAGGGTTTCCTGACCCTCGCGACGTCAGGCTGACCCGGCGGCGCCGTCCGAGCCCGGGGCGGCAGGTCTGCGGAAGACGCAGCGCACCACGTGCCAGTGTTTGGGCGCGTCCCTGGCGTCGACGCCGTCGTAGCGGTCCTCGCGCAGGACGACCGGCTCCAGCCGGGGGAACAGCGCGCCGGCCTCGGATGCGCGCAGGAACGTGCGCCCCGGCCGCCCCGCCCAGGCGTCCTCGGGACCGAAGAACGTGCAGCACAGCACGCCGCCCGCGGCCAGGCCGCCGGTCATCGCGGCCGCCACCCGGCGGACGTCGGCCTCGGGCAGGAAGGGCAGGACGTGGATCGCGACCATGAACGAGTAGGCCCCCGCCGCGACCGGCACGTCACGGACGTCGGCGTGCACGACCCGCAGCCGCGGGTGCCGCCAGGCCGCCGCCAGCGCGAGGGTGCAGGGGTCGGTGTCCACGGCCTCGACCGAGAAGCCCAGCTCCAGCAGGAAACGGGTGTCGTTGAGCGGGCCCGCGCCGAGGTCCAGCGCCCGCCCGCGGACGCCGCCGAGCACGCCCAGCGCCTCGACGACGAGCGCGTTGGGCCCCCGCCCCGCCCGCAGGGAGGCGTAGGTCACGCCGACGCTAGCCGCTCACCTTGAGGATCCGCTGCTCGACCAGCACCTCGGCCAGGGCGACCCGCTCCTCCCCGGTCAGGCCGCCGGGCAGCTCCCGCACGTAGAAGGCGCCGGTGCGGGCCACGAACTCCAGCGCGGGCCAGGCGATCATGTTGGCGGCCACCAGCGGTTCGCCCGACGGGGAGAGCAGCTCGACCTGGTTCCCGTCGCGGCGGGTGGTGAGCAGCCCGGCGCGCTCGTTCACCACGCGGCGGGTCAGCGTGACGGTGCGATGGTCGTACCAGACGTCGGGGAGCGGGCAGCCGAAGAGCTCCTCGTAGCGGTCGCGGAACTCGGCGAACGTGGCCGCCGGGGTCTCCCCGGCGGGCTCGTCCGGCGTGCCGGGGTCGTTGCTCGGGCTGTGGTGGACGTACCGGCCGAAGTAGGTGCGGCAGAACTCGGTGTACAGGCCGGTGAAGAGGATGAAGTGGTGCCAGGCGTCGTCGACGCGCGTCGAGTGCATCATCCAGATCCGCGACCGGTCGACCTGCGTGAGCACCAGGTACTTCTTCGCCTCGGCGAACAGCTCCGCGGCCTCCTCCTCCGTCGCGGCGACGCGCTCCTTGACGAGCCGTTCGAGCAGGTAGGGCGCCTGGTGGTCGAGCGCGGCGAGCGGGGTGTCGGTGATCATCGCGGTTCCCCTACTCCGGCGACGACTTCACGCGGCAGGACGAGATGCACACGCTGCTGCAGTCGCGGCAGGTCATGCAGGGGCTGTGGCAGTCGGCGCGCTCGGTCTTGACCCGCAGGTGCAGCCGGCCCGTCCGGATCTCCCCGGCGTCCTCGGCGGCCTCCGAGGTCAGCGACGCCTCCGCCGTGCCGGCCTGCCGGCGGACGACCTTGGCGTCCCGGCGTACCCACAACACCTTCGCGCCGAAGAGCAGGATCTCCTCGGGCACGTCCTCGATGTGCAGGACGTCGCTCAGCGGGATGTCGAGGGCCGAGTTCAGATCCTCCAGGCTGGGATACAGCGTGACGCATCCGTCCCGGTACGGCGGGCCCACGTAGCCCCAGAACGTCATGGTGTCCGGGGAACCCTCCTGGAGCAGCTTGACCAGGAGAGGATGCGCCTCGGGCCCTTGCACGGCTTTGCTCATGGCGGTACTCCTCGTTCCCGGCGAGCGTGACATCCCGGACCCGGGAGCGGCGGCACGACGCGCCGCCGCTTTGCCGAACCCGGGGCCGCGCCGGGCGGGCTCAGCCGAGCTCGCCCTGTGCCGCGCCCGGGGCGTTCGCCTCGGCGAAGACGCCTGCCTGCTCGGACGCCGGTGACGGCGGCTGCTCCATGAGCGCCTGGATCGCGGACCTGCGCTTCTCCAGGCCCACTTCGTCGATGCTGATCCGCCGCCGGTTCCGGCTCTTGTCTTCGGTCATGCTGGGCAACCGTAGTGAGCCGCACGTCAACGCGGGGCAACGGCATCGTCTTGTTTGGGCGCGGTCGCCCCGGCCGGACGGCGCCGCGACCTGGTCTGTTCCGGTTTTCCGCCATCGAGGTCGGCGGCCGGTCCCCATGGTGGCCCGCACCCCGGCTGCCTAGCGTTGACCCCCGTGATCAGTCTGCAGGGTTTGACCAAGCGGTACGGCGACCGGACGGCGGTGGACGACCTGTCGCTGGAGCTGAGACCCGGCGCGGTGACCGGGTTCCTCGGTCCCAACGGTGCGGGGAAGTCCACCACGATGCGGCTCGTCCTCGGGCTCGACCGGCCCTCGGCGGGCACCGCGCTCGTCGGCGGCGTGCCGTACCACCGGATCAGGAACCCGCTGCGGACGGTCGGCGCGCTGCTCGACGCGCGGGCGCTGCACCCCGGGCGCAGCGGCCACGCGCACCTGACCGCGCTGGCCCGCAGCAACGGCATCCCCGTGCGGCGGGTGGCCGAGGTGCTGGAGAGCGTCGGCATGGCCGGCGCGGCGGGCCGCCGGGCCGGGGCGCTCTCGCTCGGCATGAGCCAGCGGCTCGGCATCGCCGCCGCGCTGCTCGGCGACCCGGAAGTGCTGCTGTTCGACGAGCCCGTCAACGGGCTCGACCCCGACGGCGTGCGGTGGGTGCGCCGGCTCATGCGGTCGCTGGCCGCCGAGGGCCGCACGGTGTTCGTCTCCAGCCATCTGATGAGCGAGATGCAGCTCACGGCCGACCACCTGGTGGTGATCGGCAAGGGCCGGCTGATCGCCGACGCGCCCCTGGCCGAGGTCATCGGGCGCAGCTCGCTGACGGCCGTGCTGGCCCGCACCCCGCACGCCGGGGAGCTGGCCGGACGCCTGCGCGCCGCCGGGATCGCCGCCGAGCGCGTCGCCGAGAACGAGGTCGTCGCCACCGGCGCGCCGGTCGAGCGGGTGGGCGACCTGGCCTACGAGGCCGGGATCAGGCTGCACGGCCTGCGCACCCGGGAGGCGTCCCTGGAGCAGGCCTATCAGGAGCTGACGGAGAGCAGCGTGGAGTACGGGACGACGGAGGCGGGCGCGTGACGGCGGCGTTGTGGCAGGCGGCACGGGCCGAGTGGGGCAAGTTGTGGTCGGTCCGGTCCACGTGGTGGTGCCTGGCCGGCGCGGCGGCGCTCATGGTGCTGACCGCCGTGGCCCTGGCCGCGGCCGCCGCCACCGAAGCCGTGCGAGAGGGGGTGCCCGGCGCGCGGGTGACGGCGAGCGAGTCCGTGGTGTCGGCCACGTCGTTCGTGCAGTTCGCGCTGGTCGCCCTGGCCATGCTGACGATCACGTCGGAGTACTCCTCGGGCGGCATCAGGGTCACGCTGCAGGCCACGCCGGTGCGCGGGCTCGTGCTGGCCGCCAAGGCGCTGGTGGTGGCGCCGGTGATGGTCGCCGCCGGGGTGCTGTCGGGGGCGGTGGCGACGGCGGCGGTCTACGTGGTGCTGCAGGCCGACGTGTTCGGCGGGCTGGTCGCGCTGCCGTTCGGGGAGGCCGTGCGGGACGTGGCGGGCGCGGGCGTGTTCTTCGCCCTGGTGGCGGTGACGACGCTGGGCGCCGGGGCGGCGATGCGCAGCGCGGCGGGCACGCTGACCGTGATGTTCATGCTGCTCCTCGGCCTGCCGCTGGTGCTGTTGATGACCGGGAGCCAGGCGGCGCTGGATGCCTCGCTGCGCATGCCGACGTTCGCCGGGCTGGCGTTCATGGGCAGTGTGGACAACCTGACCGGCGGGCCCGTTCCGTACTCGGCGGGGGAGGGTCTGGCCTGGCTGCTGGGCTGGGCGGCGGCGGCGCTGGCGGCGGGCTACGCCGTGCTGCGCCGCCGCGACGCCTAGACTTCGGGCCCGTGTCGGACAACTTCGGGCCCATGCCGGACAACCAGGAGAACCCCGGCAGCCGGGCGGTCAACGCCTTCGGGCCCATGCCGGACAACCGGGAGAACCCCGGCAGCCGGGCGGTCAAGGCGCTGGCGGGGGTGCTGGCCGGGATGGCGCTCGGCGTGGTCGAGCTGGCCTTCCTCTGCGTGGCCTGGCCCGCCTGGCTGGTCCCGGCCGCGCGCCCCCTGGCCCGGCGCGGCGCGGCGCGGCTCATGGCGCTCGAACGCGCCCGGCTGACCCGGTGGTTCGGCCACCCCGCCCCCACCCGCGACGGCGGCTACGCCTACCTCGCCGCCCGCGCCGCCCTGGGCGTGCTCGGCGGGTACGGCTGCGCCGTCGCCCTGTTCGTCGGCGGCCTGCTGCTGGGCGGCGGGGCGTGGGACCTGATCACGGGCGGCTCGGACCCCGTCCCCGTCGAGCTGCCGGGCGTCAGGATCGTCACCACCGGCGGCATGCTCGGCCTGACCGGCGGCGTGGCCCTGCTGACGGTGACCGCGCTGCTCGCCCTGGCCGCCGGCGTGCTCGAACGCCGCATGGCCGCCCATTTCCTCGGCCCCGGCGGCCGGGAGCTCATGCGCCGCCGCATCGCCGAGCTGACCGCGACCCGCTCGGGCATCGTCCGGGCCGTGGACGACGAGCGCCGCCGGATCGAACGCGACCTGCACGACGGCGTCCAGCAGCGCGGCGTGGCCCTGGCCATGCTGCTCGGCCGGGCCCGGCACGGCCACGACCACGACCGGACCGCCGAGCTGGTCGACCAGGCCTACGCCGAGTCCCGCCGCCTCCTGGACGAGCTGCGCAGCGTCGCCTGGCGCATCTACCCCACCGCCCTGGACGAGCTGGGGATCGAGGCCGCGCTGGCCGGGGTGGCCGAACGCGCCGCGGTGCCGGTCACCGTCCACTACGGGCTGTCGGCCCGGCCCGCCACGGAGATCGAGACCGCCCTGTACTTCGTGACCAGGGAGGCGATCACCAACGCGGTCAAGCACGCCCGCGCCCATGACATCCTGGTCGTGGTGGGCGAGGACGAACGGACGGTGAGCGTGGCGATCTCCGACGACGGCGGGGGCGGCGCCGATCCGGCGGGCGGCGGCCTGGCCGGGCTGGCCCGCCGGGTCCTGGCGCTCGACGGCGCGTTCACCGTGGACAGCCCGCCCGGCGGGCCCACGAAGATCGTCGCCACGCTGCCCAAGGAGCCGTCGTGCGGCTGATCCTGGCCGACGACTCCGTGCTGCTGCGCGAGGGCCTGACCCGGCTGCTCGCCGAGGCCGGGCACGAGGTCGTCGCGGCCGTGGGCGACGCGCCCGCGCTGCTGGCCGCCGTCGCCGGCCATCGGCCCGACGTGGCGGTGATCGACGTGCGCATGCCGCCCGGCCACAAGGACGAGGGGCTGCGGGCGGCCCTGGAGATCCGCGCGCGCTGGCCCGAGGTGGGCGTGCTCGTCCTGTCCCAGTACGTCGAGCCCCACTACGCCGCCACCCTGCTGGCCGGGCCCGCCGAAGGGCTCGGCTACCTGCTGAAGGACCGGGTCTCGGAGGTGGCCGACTTCCTCGACTCCCTCGACCGCGTCCGCGCCGGCGGCACGGCCTTCGACCCCGAGGTGGTGCGGCGGCTGCTGGCCCGCACCAGCCACGCCGACCCGCTGAGCCGGCTCAGCCCGCGCGAGTCCGAGGTGCTGGCGCACCTGGCCCAGGGGCTGGTCAACGCGGCCATCGCCGAGCGCCTGCACGTCTCGGCGTCCACCGTGGAGAAGCACGTCAACGCCATCATGGACAAGCTCGACCTGCCGCGCGACACCGGCTACAGCAGGCGGGTGCTGGCGATCCTGCGCTACCTGGAGGGCTGACCCGCAGACCGGGCCGGTGGTCACACGTCGATCACGCGGGGCAGCGCCGGCGGGTTCGGCCGCGGCCGCCACTCGCGCGGATAGCCGAGCGAGACCTCCATGAACGGCACGCCGTCGTGGTGGGTCAGGCGCGGGATGTGCAGGTGGCCGTACACGACGGCGGCGGCGTCGTATTCGCGGTGCCAGCGGGCGGTGCGCTCGGTGCCGCACCACTGCGCGAACTCCGGATGGGTGAGCACCCGCGTCGGCTCGCGGACCAGCGGATAGTGGTTGACCAGCACGGTCGGCAGCCCCGGCGGCCGGGCGGCCAGCCGCGCCTCGGTGTACTCGACCCTGGCCGCGCACCAGGCGTCCCTGCCCGGGTGGGGGTTGGGGTGGAGCATGACCTCGTCGGTGCAGACGATCCCCGCGTCGTAGGCCGTGCGCAGGGCCTCCTCCTTGGTGGTCGCGCCCTCCGGACGCCAGGTGTAGTCGTACAGGACGAACAGCGGCGCCACCGTGACCGGGCCGCGCGCCCCCTCCCACACCGGGTACGGGTCCTCCGGCGTGAGCACGCCGAGGTCGCGGCAGAGCTCCACCAGGTACCGGTAGCGCTCCTCGCCGCGCAGCCGCACCGGGTCGCGGGCCGGCGTCCACAGCTCGTGGTTGCCGGGCGCCCACACCACCCTGGCGAACCGGTCGGCCAGCAGCCGCAACGCCCACGCGATGTCCGTCGTCAGCTCGCCGACGTCGCCCGCGACGAGCAGCCAGTCGCCGTCCGACCCGGGGCGCAGCTCCTCGACGAACGCGCGGTTGTCGGGATGGTGCACGTGCAGGTCGCTGACGGCGAGCAGGCGGGGAGCGGTGATCACGTCTCGGATCGTACGCCGCCCGCGCCGCGACGTGGCGCGGGGTCCACCGGCAGGTTGATCATCGCGGCGGCGGGTAGGTACGTCACCTGCCCGCACCCGGAAGAGGACCGCCATGACGACCGCGCCGACCCTCGTGCTCTCCGACGGCCGCGCCATGCCGCGCCTGGGCCTCGGCACCTGGCCGATGGACGACCGCCAGGCCCGCCAGGCCGTCGGCCACGCGCTCACGCTCGGCTACCGGCTGATCGACACCGCCGCCAGCTACGGCAACGAGCGCGGCGTCGGGGCGGCGGTCGCCGAGTCGGGCGTGCCGCGCGAGGAGCTGTTCGTCACCACGAAGCTGCGCGGCGCCCAGCACGGCTACGACCTGGCGCTGCGCGGGTTCGAGGAGAGCCGGTCCCGCCTCGGCCTCGACCACGTCGACCTCTACCTCATCCACTGGCCGCTGCCCGGCCACGGCCTGTTCGTCGACACCTGGAAGGCGTTCGTCCGGCTGCGCGAGGAGGGGCTGGCCCGCTCGATCGGCGTCTCCAACTTCACCCCGGAGCAGATCGAGCGGGTGGTCGACGCCACCGGCGTGTGGCCCGCGGTCAACCAGGTCGAGCTGCACCCCGGCTTCCCGCAGCCCGGCCTGCTCGCCTGGCTCACCGGGCACGGCGTGGCGACCGAGTCGTGGAGCCCGCTCGGAGCCGGCGGCAAGCTGCTCGACGACCCGGCCGTCACCGAGATCGCCGCCGCGCACGACCGCACCCCCGCGCAGGTCGTGCTCCGCTGGCACGTGCAGCTCGGCGCCGTGCCGATCCCCAAGTCGGCCGACCCCGGGCGGATGCGCCACAACCTGGAGGTCTTCGACTTCGAGCTGTCGCACGAGGAGATGGCGCGCATCTCGGCCCTGGGCGGCGGCGGCAGCCGCCTCGGCGGCGACCCCGACCACCACGTGGAGCTGTGACTCCACCAGCGGCCCCCGGTCAGCGTTCGTAGACGATCCTGCCGTCCACCATCGTCATCGCGACCGGCACCTCGGGCAGGTCGGCCGGGTGCGCGTCCAGCAGGCTGTCGTCGAGCACGCACAGGTCGGCGACCTTGCCCGTCTCCAGCGAGCCCTTCCACGACTCCGCGCCCTCCTGCCAGGCCGGGGTGCTGGTGTAGGCGCGCAGCGCCTGGTCCAGGGCGAGCCGCTGGTCGCGCGCGCCCTCGACGGCCCACCGGGTGGCGGCCGCGGCCACGCCGTGCCGCCAGTCGGGGGTGAGCATGGGGGCGTCGGAGCTGAGGCTGAGCCGTACGCCGGCGGCCAGCGCGTCCCGCACCGGCCAGGCGTGCCCGAGCGCGGCCTGGCCGAGGGCGTCGCGGAGCATGGGGGAGGCGGCGGCGGCGATGCCCGGCTGGGTGGTCAGGCCGATGCCGGCCGCGGCCATCGTCTTGAGGGTGTCCGGATGCAGGACGTCGCCGTGGACGAGGTAGTGGCGCCGTCCCGGGGCCCCGGCCAGGGCGCGGGTGACCGTCCTGGTCGCGCGGCTGCCGGTGGCGTGCACCGCGACCTGGTGGCCGGCCGCGGCGGCGGTCTCGATCATGGTCGTCAGGGCGGTCTCGCGTTCGTCCTCCGAGCCGCCCTCGACCAGCGGGATGCCGTGCGTGCCGTCCTCGTACGGCTCGTCGCTCCAGGCGGTGCGCATCGGCGGGATGCCGTCGGCGAAGATCTTCACCCCGGTCACCTTGAACCAGCCCGGCACCTCGGCGGGCGGCGTCAGGTCGCGCAGCCCGGCGACCAGGCCGGGCAGTGAGCTGCGCCCGTCCTCCTCGGCGAACAGCAGCAACGCGCTCACCCGCGCCTTGAGCTCGCCCCGCGCGGCCATCCCGGCGTACTCGCGCAGGACCTCGACGCCGAAGCGCCCGCCGCCGTCGTGCTCGCAGGGGCCGAGGCCGGGCTCGGTGTAGCTGGTGATGCCCAGGGAGGCCAGCAGGTCGCCGGCGCGCTGGATCGCCGCCCGCCGCTCCTCCTGCTTGCCCAGCCGGGAGTCGGGGACGAGGTCGGCGGCGCCGGTCAGGCGGTCCAGCAGGAGGTCGGGCCAGCGCAGGCCGAGCCACGCGCCGTGCAGGTGGCTGTCGTTGATGCCGGGCAGCACCGATCTGCCGCGCAGGCGCACGACCCGCGTCCCCGGGCCCACCATGGCCTGGACCTGCAGGGGAGTGCCGACCCTGACGATGCGTCCGTCCTTGATCGCGATACCGGACGCGAGATGGCCGGCCGCGTTCATCGTGTGGACGACGCCGCCGGTCATGACCAGATCCGCCGACCTGTTGTCAGCCGCAGATTTCATATCCGCTCCGCTCTGGACACTCTCATTTCCATCCGCATAACGTACATGGAATCAGATACGATTTCGTGCCGGGAGGTGACGATGCCTCTACCTTTCGAGGCACGGCGCATCATCGATCGGGCCCCTCGCGGACCGGCGCACGCGCCGGCCGCCGCGGCCGACGACCGCCGCCGGAGCCGCTGATGGGCGCTCCCGCGGCCGACGTCCTCGACGTACGGGGCCTCAGCGTCTCCAGGGGAGAGGTGCCCGTCGTGCACGAGGTCAGCCTCGGCGTCGCGCCCGGCACGGTCACCGTGCTGCTCGGCGCGAACGGCGCGGGCAAGACCACCCTGCTCGACGGCATCGCGGGCCTGGCCCCCGCCGCCGCCGGCACGGTCACCCTCGCCGGCACGCCCCTGACCGGCCTGCCCACCTACCGCCGCGCCCAGGCCGGACTCGGGTACGCCGAGCAGGCCCGCACCGTGTTCCGCACGCTCACGCTGGAGCAGAACCTGCTCGTCTCCGGCGACGGCGACCCGGCCATGGTCTACGACCTCTTTCCCGAGCTGGACCGCAGGCGCACCCTGCCGGCCGCCAACCTGTCCGGCGGCGAGCAGCAGATGCTCGTCATCGGCCGGGCGCTGATCGCCGGGCCCAAGGTCGTCCTCATCGACGAGATGTCGCTCGGGCTCGCGCCGGTCGTGGTCCGCCGCCTGATGGGCTCGGTGCGGGAGCTGGCCGAGCGGGGCATCGGGGTGCTGCTCGTCGAGCAGTTCGCCAACCTGGCGCTGGAGATCGGGGCCCGCGCGTACGTGCTGCGCAAGGGCCGGGTGGTCTTCGAGGGCCCGTGCGAGGAGCTGCGCGGGGCGCAGGACCGGCTGCACGAGTTCTACTTCGGCGCGGTCACCGACGACGGCCTCGCCCGGGCGGCCGGCACGGAAGGCGGGAGCTGATGAACGCGCTGCTGAGAACCTGGGGCCCCGGCCTGGGGCTGGCCGTCGCGGCGTGCGCGGTGCTGCCCTGGGCGCTGCCGCCGTACTGGATCTACCTGGCGGTCGCGGCCGTGGTCAGCGGCGTGCTCATGCAGAGCTACGGCGTGATCGTCGGGCGGGCCGGGGTCATGTCGCTGTGCCAGATGTCGTTCGCGGCGATCGGGGCCTGGGTGGTGCTGCGGCTGAACCTGGCCGACGCGCCCGGCGGCTTCCTGCTGTGGCTGGTGCTCGGCGGCCTGGCGGCCGTGCCGGTGGGCGTCGCGATCGGGCTGCCCGCGCTGCGCATCCGGGGCGTCAACCTCGCCGTCGTCACGCTCGGCTTCGCCGTCTCCACCGACATCGTGCTGAACGCCAACCAGTTCCCCGGCACGACCGAGCTGAAGACGCTCGTCCGGCCGGAGCCGTTCTCCTCCGACGCGGCGTACTTCGTGCTGGCCATGGCCGTGTTCGTGCTGATCGCGATCGGCCTGGCGCTGGTCAACCGGACCAGGATCGGGCGGTCGTGGCTGGAGCTGCGGCACTCCGAGCGGGCGGCGGCGGCGCACGGCATCTCCGTGGCCCGCAGCAAGCTCACGGCCTTCGCCATCAGCGCGTTCATCGCCGGCATCGGGGGCGGGCTGATGGCGGGGCAGCTCGGTCTCGTCGTATCCGGAAATTTCGCGATGATGCAGTCGCTGGCGCTGTTCGCGGTCGCCGTGCTCATCGGGCCGCACAACACCGAGGGCGCCGTCCTGGGCGGCATCTTCGGCGCGGTCATGGCCACGGTCCTGGAGAAGCTGCGCCTGCCGCAGGACCTCGGCGGCATCCTGTTCGGCGTCATGGCGATCTTCGCCCTGCGCAGCGGGGTCAGCCAGACCGACTTCACCCGCGCCCGCAGGCGCGAGCGGGCCGCCCGCCCGCTGCTGGAGGCAGCGTCCGCCACGCCCGCCGAGGAGCCCGCCCCGGTTCCTCCGGCGGCGGGCGAGGGGAACGTGCTGGAGATCCGCGGGCTGAGCGTGCGGTTCGGCCAGGTCGTCGCCCTGGACGGCGTGGACCTGACCGTGCCCGCCCTCGGCGTCTCCGGCCTGATCGGCCCGAACGGCGCCGGGAAGTCCACGCTGATCTCCGCGGTCACCGGCTTCGCCGCCCGCTACGAGGGCTCGGTCGTGCTCGCCGGGCAGCCGCTCGACCGGCTCAGCCCGAGCGTCAGGGCCCGGCGCGGGCTGCGCCGCACGTTCCAGACCACCGCCATCGCTGCGGAGCTGACGCAGGAGGAGTACCTGGCGATCGTCGCCGGGCGGCGCCTGCCCAGGCAGGAGGCGGAGGAGGTGCTGCGCTTCTTCGGCTGCCCGCCCGGCGAGGTGCCGGTCTCGATCCTCGACGCGGGCACCAGAAGGCTGCTCGACGTCGCCGCCGCGATCGCCGCCAGACCGAAGGTCGCGCTGCTCGACGAGCCGGCCGCCGGCCAGTCCGCCGCCGAGTCGCTGCGGCTCGGCCACCGCCTGGCCCAGGTCCCGGCCCGCTTCGGCGTGTCGATCCTGCTGGTGGAGCACGACATGGATCTCGTACGAGCCGCCTGCGGCCAGGTCACGGTGCTGGACTTCGGGCACGTGATCGCCTCGGGGTCGACGCTCGACGTCTTGGACGCACCGGCCGTCAGGGCCGCCTACCTCGGCACCGTCTTGGAGGAGACATCGTGAAACGCGTACTCGTGGCCCTGCCCGTCCTCGGCCTGCTGACCGCTCTGACGGCCTGCTCCGGCGGCTCGGGCACCGACGGGCCCATCAAGGTCGGGGCCGTCAACGGCGTCACCGGCCTGTTCCAGACCCCCGAGGTGCCGCAGGCGGTCAAGGCCGTCTTCGAGGAGGTCAACAAGGCCGGCGGGATCAACGGCCGCAAGATCGAGCTGATCAGCAAGGACGACGCGATGAACCCGCAGCGCTCCACGGAGGCGGCGCGCGAGCTGATCGACTCCGAGGAGGTCGTCGCGTTCGTCGGCTCCTCCAGCGCCGTGGACTGCGGGCTCAACCGGGCCACCTACAGCAAGGCGCAGATCGTCTCGATCCCGGCCGTGGGCGTGGACCCGGCCTGCTTCACCAGCCCGAACATCGCCCCGGTCAACCCCGGCCCGTTCAAGCTGCTGACCGCGATGCTCTACTACGCCTCCGAGACGCTCAAGCACGACAAGGTGTGCCTGGCCTTCACCGTGCTGCCGGGCAGCGGCGGCGGCATCGACGCGGCCGTCAAGGAGTGGAGCGACATCACCGGCAAGACGCTGGCGGTCAAGGACACCTCGGTCGGGCAGGGCGACCCGACGCCGTACCTGGTCAAGCTCAAGAGCGGCGGCTGCCAGGCGGTCGTCTACAACGCCCAGGTCGGGCCCTGGTTCGCCCAGGCCAAGACCCAGGGCATGCAGGACGTCGACTTCATCCTCATGGCCAACGCCTACACCGACGCCAACGCCGCGCTCATCCCGGCCGGCATGAAGGCCCAGGCGGGCACCGAGTGGCAGCCGTACACCGACGAGACGCTGCCGGGCAACGAGCGGTGGGCGAAGATCGTCAACGACAACAAGATCCAGAAGACCGCGTTCAGCCAGGGCGGGGTGATGGCGGCCGACGTGTTCGTCCAGGTCCTCAAGACGATCAAGGGGGACATCACCCGGGAGTCGGTGACCAAGGCGTTCAAGTCGATGCAGCCCATCACCTACCCCATGGTCGGCACGCCCTGGGTGTTCGGCCCCGGCCAGACGCACAACCCCATCGAGGGCAGCCGCTTCGTCAAGGCCGAGAACGGCGAGTGGACGGTGCTGCCCGAGGGCTTCATCGTCCCGAAGCGGAACGGCTGATGCTCGACTCCGTGGTCGCGGGCCTGACCAGCGGCGGCGTGTACGCGCTGCTCGGGCTCTGCGTGGTCCTGACCTACCGGCTCGTCGCGGTGGTGAACTTCGCGATGGCGGCCGTGGGCGCGATGGGCGCCTTCGTCATGGTCACCCTCACCGACGCCGGCCTGGACGTCTGGCTCGCGCTCCCGCTCGGGGCGCTGGCCGGCGGGCTGGTCTCGGCGCTGCTCGGTCTCGGCCTGGTGCGCTGGTTCGGCGAGCACGACCTGCGCACGAAGGCGGCCGTCACCGTGGCGGTGTTCGTCGCGCTGATGTCGGTCGGGCTGCGGCTGTTCGGCAACAACACCAGCGGCGCGCGGCGCTTCCCGCAGCCGTTCGACGCGCCCGCCTTCACCGTGGGCGAGGTGGTCGTGCCGCAGGCGGTGCTGGTGTCGCTGTCGTTCGCGGTGCTCATCACGGTCGGCGTGGGGCTGCTGCTCGGGCGCACCCGGGTGGGGCTGCGGCTCCAGGCGCTGTCGGAACGACCGGCCACCGCGCAGGTCGTCGGCATCCCCGCGCCGCGGCTCGCGCTGGCCGTCTGGGTGGCGATCGGCGCGGTCAGCACGCTGGTGATCGTCCTGGTCGCGCCGCGGCTCGGCGGCGACTTCTCCACGCTGGGCAACCTGGTCACGACCGCGCTGGCGGTGGCCATGGTGGGGGCGTTCAGCAGCCTGTGGCTGACGCTGGCCGGCGGGCTGCTGCTGGGCTGCCTGGAGGGGGTGACGGCCTCGCTGGAGGCGGTCCAGCAGTACCGCGGGGTGCTGCCGTTCCTGGTGATGGTGGCATTGTTGTGGTGGCGCAGCCGCCACCAGGTCTGGGACTCGGAGGCGAACGTATGACGGTCAAGGTCCCCCAGCGCCGGATCGGCGCGCACGGCCCCGAGGCGTCGGTGCTGTCGCTGGGGTCCTGGCACACCTACGACCGGATGGACTTCGGCGCGGCCGTCGAGCTGCTGCGGCACGCCGTGGAGATCGGCGTCAACCTGTTCGACGTGGGCGTCTACGGCCTGCCCGGACAGCGGCCGGTCTTCACCGACGTGCTCTTCTCGGCCATGGTCAGGGCCGCCGGGCTGGCCCGCGAGGACTACCTGCTGTCGGTCAAGCTCTGGCTGGACGACTATCCCGGGCGTCCGCTGCGCGACCAGCTCGAACGCGCGCTGCTGCGGGCCGGCACCGACCACGCCGACCTGGCCGTGGTCGGCGACGTCCACCGGGACGACCTCGACCTGCGCCGCCTGGCCCGCGAACTGGCCGCGCTGGAGGCGGAGGGGCTGCTCGGCTGCTGGGGCGTCAACAACTGGTCGGCCACCTCCATCCTGACCATCCGCAACCACGCCCGCGACCTCGGCTCGCCGGGGCCGCAGCTGGCCCAGCTCAAGTACAACCCGTGCCGCCGCTCGATCCCGGAAGGGGTGCCGTTCTCCGAGGTGTTCGACGCCGGCGTCTCGCTGCAGGCCAGCGACGTGCTCGAAGGCGGGCTGCTGGCGGGCAGGGAGAGGCCCGCCCGGCCGGTCTTCCCCGACCCCGGAGGCGTGCGCGCGCGGGCCGCGACGGCCGCCGCCGGGCTGGCCGAGGTGGCGGCCGCGCTGGAGGCGACGCCCGCGCAGGTGTGCGTGGCGTTCTGCCTCACCCATCCGGCGGTGGCCAGCGTGCTGTTCGGCGTCACCAGCACCGCCCAGCTCGCCGACAACGCGGGCGCGCTCGCCCTGCTCGACCGGGTCGGCGCGGCGCGGCTGCGCGAGCTGGCCGCGCCGTTCTGGGCCGACGCCGACACGGTGGACCCCGAAGGCCCCTGACGGCTCAGCGGGGGGCCTGGACCAGCCCCGCCCCCAGGTCCTCGGTGTCGGCGTCCGGGACGAACACGTCCGTCGCGGCGGTCAGCAGCAACCGGCCGGTGACCGCCGCGGCCCGCGCGCCGTCGCCGCCCGCCCGCAGCTCCTGCCACCACAGCGCCGCCGCCCCGGCCACGTGCGGCGCAGCCATGCTGGTGCCGCTCTTGCTGGTCAGCCCGCCTCCGGTACGGGCCGAGACCACGTCCACGCCCGGCGCGCACACCTGCGGGAAGGTGTTGGAGAACCGCGCGACCGCCAGCCGCCCGGACGGCAGCCGCTGCACCGCGCCCACGGCCATCATGCCCTCGGCGGCCGACGGCAGCTCCGGCCCGACCTCGAAGTCCGGCCGCAGCTCCCGGTGGCTGGCGTTGCCCGTGGCCGCGACGACGATCGTGCCGGCGCCGAACGCCGACCTGGCCGCGATCATCCGCATCAGCGAGTCGTAGAGCCGCAACGTGGCCCGGTACGACTCCAGCGCGATCGACGTGGCCAGGAACTGCGGCAGCCCGCGCTCCTCCAGCTGCCGCATGGCGGCCGGGAAGTCGATGCCGAGCGACATGGTGATGACGTCGGCGTCGTTACCGAGCGCCCACAGCAGGCCCTTGACGGTCGCGGCGGTCGAGCCCTTGCCGTCGTCGCCGAGCACCTTGCCGATCAGCGCCCGTTCGACGCCGGGCGCGACGCCGATGCGCATGCCGTCGACCGGGCGGCCGAAGACGGTGCCGGCGCAGTGGGTGCCGTGGCCGACCTTGTCGCCGCGGCCCGACCCGGTGAAGTCCTCCTCCACCAGCGTCATCCCGGTGAAGGCCGGGTGCGTGGCGTCGATGCCGGTGTCGAGGACGGCGACCACCGTCCCCGCCCCCGTACGGGTGGAGGCGTCGGCGCCCAGCGCCCGCACCCCCCACGTGACCTGCGCGCCCGCCTCGGACTCCGGCGGCGGGGCCTCGGCGTCCTCGGGCGCGCCCGGGACGGTGGTCGGCATCGGCCGGGCGACCGCGGCCACCGACGGGTCCCGCACAAGGTCGGCCACCTCCCGCTTGCCGAGCCCGGTGACCTCGACGTGCGGCTCGCTCGGCGTCTCGGCCACGGCGGCGGCCCGCTCGAACGGCGCGGCCATGCGGGTCCTGCTCAGATCGCGCAACACGATGAACTGGTCGGCCATCGTCTTCCCCTCCCGGGAGTAGCCCACCCCTGTGATGTCAGGCGTACTCCTGCCGGGGTCGCCTGGCAACAGCCCGCGGCCGCCGGCCGGCGACGAGCACGGCCACGATCGCCAGCAGCAGCCAGGCCGAGGTCAGGACGATCAGCCAGGTCCAACCGGCGTGGCCGTAGACGGCGCTGCCGGCCGTGCCGCCCGCGCCGCTGCCCAGGTAGTAGCACAGGGTGTAGATCCCGGCGGCGCGGCCGCGGGCGGCCGGCGGGGCCTGCGCGGCGACCCACGCGTTGGCCACGGCGTGCGCGGCGAAGAACCCGGCGGTCAGCACGGCGAACCCGGTCACGACCGCGGCCAGGGGGCCGAGCGCGGTCAGCGCCGAGCCGGCCGCCGTCACGGCCAGGGCGGCGACCAGGGCCGCCCGGCGTCCCAGGCGGTCCGCCAGCCGGCCGGCGGCGGCCGAGGAGGCGGTGCCGAGGGCGTAGGAGAGGAACACCAGGGAGGCCACGGCGGGGGAGAGCGACAGCGGCGGCGCGGACAGACGGAAGGAGGCGGCGTTGTAGAGGGCGACGAACGCGCCGACGCCCAGCGCCCCCACCGTGTACGGCGCCAGCAGCGCCGTCCCGATCCGGCCACCGCCCCCGGCGCGCGGGGCGCGGAGGACGGGCGGCGGGGCGGGCAGCGTGCGGGCCGCGTACGCCGAGCAGAGCAGCGACAGGCCGGCCACCACCAGCAGCGCGCCGCGCCACCCCCACGGCCCGGCGGCGAACCCGGCGCCCAGCCGGCCCAGCATCCCGCCCACCGAGTTCCCGGCGATCATCACGCCCACCGCCCCGGCCAGCCTCGCCGCCCCCACCAGATCGGCCAGGTAGGCCGCCCCGACCCCGGCGAACCCGGCGACCGCCACCCCCTGCGCCGCCCGCATCGCCACCAGCACCGGGAACGTCGGCGCCAGCGGCAGCGCCAGCCCGATCAGCGCCGAGGCCAGCACGGACCACACGATCATCCGCCGCCGCCCGACGACCTCCGCCAGCGCGGCCAGCGGCAGCACCGACACCGCCAGCGCCGCCGTGGCCACGCCGACGGCCAGCGACGCGCCGCCGGGGTCGAGCCGGAAGTCGGCGGCCAGCTGCGGCAGGACGGGCTGCGGCGCGTACAGCAGGGCGAAGGAGGAGACGCCGGCCGCCGCCACGGCCGGACCGGCCCGCCGGGTGCCGACTCGTTGAGCTTCGATGACCGCCACGCCTGGAAACGCTAAGCAAGGCTAATAAATACGTCCAATGCGGAAATGGGCCATAATTCATGCTGTGGTGGATGAATCCGATCTCGTGGACGAGCGGCTGGCCGCCGGGCTGGCTCCCACGCTCGCCCTGCTGGCCGCCGTGGGGGAGACCGGGCACGTCACGCGGGCGGCCGAGCTGCTCGGCATGCCGCAGCCCACCGCCAGCCGCCGCCTGGCCGCGCTGGCCGACCTGGTCGGCGCGCCCCTCGTCGTCCCGTACGGGCGGGGCATCCGCCTGACCAGGGCCGGGCGCGTCCTGGCCGCCGCCTCGGGCAGGGCGCTGGCCACCATGGAGTCGGCCGCCCGCGAGGTGCGCGAGGAGATCGACCCGGGCAGCGGCCGGATCGTGCTCGGGTTCCTGCACCTGCTGGGCCGCACGCTCGTCCCCTCGCTCATCCGGGGCTTCCGCGAGCGCCACCCGGGCGTGCGGTTCAGCCTGGCGCAGGGCTCGCGCCAGGACATGCTGCGCGCGCTCGCCGAGGGCGAGATCGACCTGGTGTTCGTCGCGCCCCTGTCCGGCGGCGACCCGGGCCTGGCCGGGCACCCGCTCGCCGACCAGGAGCTGGTGCTGTCCGTGCCGCCCGGCCACCGGTTCGCCGGACGCGCCCGGGTGCGGCCCGCCGAGCTGGCCGGTGAGGAGCTGGTGACGCTCGAACACGGCTACGGCGTCCGCCAGATCACCGACGACCTGTGCGCGGCGGCCGGGTTCACGCCCAGGATCGCCTTCGAGGGACAGGAGTCGGAGACCGTGCGCGGCCTGGTGGCGGCCGGGCTCGGCGTGGCCGTGCTGCCCCGGCTGGCGCCCGCCGAGGGCGTCGTGCAGGTCCCGCTGTCGCCCCCGGTGTTCCGGACGATCGGGGCGTGCTGGCCCGCCGGGGCCCGGCTCACGCCCGCCGTGCGCGCCTTCCTGGACCACGTGCGCTCCGGCGCGGCCGACGTCGGCCCGGGGTTGCGGCCCTGCTGACAACCCGTCCTCGCAGAAGTAGTTGACGGCTCATCGATTCTGTATGGAGACTTCAGCTGCACACGCCCTTCTGCGGATGGGGACGACCATGCCTGCCGAGTCGTTCAACGCCGGCGTCCATCTCACCGACCGCCTGGTCGAGGCCGGGCACGGCGACCGCGTCGCCGTCGCCGGGCCGCTGGGCGCCATGACGTACGCCCAGCTCGCCACGCACGTCGCCGAGCTGGCCGGCGGGCTGCGGGTGATGGGCGTGCGGCCGGAGGAGCGGGTGCTGCTCGTCCTGCCCGACCGGCCCGAGACGCTGATCACGATCCTGGCCGTGCTGCGGATGGGCGCGGTGGCCGTCCCGGTGCCCGCCCTGTACGACGGGGCCGAGCTGGGCGCGCTGATCCGGGACTCCAGGGCGCGGATCGTGGTCTCCGCGCCCGAGTTCGAGCCGGCCGTGCAGGAGGCGCTGCTGTCGGCGCCCGAGGTCGTGGCGCTCGTGCTCACCGACGCGGGCCAGACCCCCGGCCACGTCGCGCGCATCGCCACCGCGACCGGAGCGGGCCCGTCGGCGGCGGTCGAGCCGGGCGTGCCGGTCTGCCTGTGGTCGGACGTGCTGGAGGCCGGCCGGGGCGCGACCGGCTCGTACGACACCTGGCCCGACTCGCCCGCGCTGTGGCTCTACACCGCCGGCACCACCGGCGCGCCCAAGGCGGCCATGCACCGCCACGGCGCGCTGCGCGACGTCCACGAGGCGTACGGGCGGCAGGTGCTCGGCCTGCGCCCCGAGGACCGGTGCTTCTCGGCGGCCCGGCTGTTCTCCGCCTACGGGCTCGGCAACTCCTTGATCCTCCCGCTCGCCTCGGGCGCGACCACGATCCTCGACCCCTCCGCGCCCACCCCGGGCGGCGTCGTCGAACGCCTGCTGGCCGAGCGCCCCACCCTGTTCTTCGCCGGCCCGCCGCTCTACGCCGCGCTGCTGGCCGCCGAGGCCCCCAAGGACGCCTTCGCCTCGGTCCGCCTGGCCGTCTCCGCGGGCGAGGCGCTGCCCGCCGAGCTCCACCGCCGCTTCACCGGCCGCTTCGGCGTGGACCTCATCGACGGTCTGGCCTCCGCCGAGTCGCTGCACGTCTTCCTCTCCGGCCGTCCGGGCCAGGGGCGCCCCGCCGGCTCGGGCGCGGTCGTGCCCGGCTACGAGGTGCGCCTCCTGGACGAGGCCGGCGCGCCCGTCCCCGACGGCGAGCCCGGCCACCTGTACGTGCGCGGCGACTCGATCGCCACCGGCTACTGGTGCCGCACCGCCGGCACCCGCCAGGCGTTCCAGGGCGAGTGGCTGCGCACCGGCGACACCTGCGCCCGCGACGCCGACGGCTCCTACCGCTTCCTCGGCCGCTCCGGCGACCTGGTCAGGACGGGCGGCGCCTGGATGTCACCCCTGGAGGCCGAGGCCCGCCTGCTGGAGCACCCCTCGGTCGCCGAGTGCGCGGTGGTCGCCCACGCCGGCGACGGGACGGACCGGCCGGTCGCCTGCGTGGTGCCCAGGCCGGGCCGCCCGATCGACGCGGACGAGCTCATCGCGTTCTGCCGCGCGGGCCTGGCCGCCGGCCGGCTCCCGCACGAGGTGCTGGTCCTGGACGAGCTGCCGAGGACGGCGACGGGGACGATCCAGCGCGCGGTGCTCCGGCAACTGGCCGCCGACCTGCTCGGCAAGTGACCGCCCCCGGACTCAGAAGGCGTCGCGCAGCTCGCGCTTGAGCACCTTGCCGGAGGCGTTCTTCGGCAGCGCGTCCACGAACACCACGTTCTTGGGCGTCTTGAAGGAGGCCAGCCGCTCGCGCAGGAACGCGTTCAGCTCGGCGGCGGTCAGCCCCGCGCCCTCGCGCAGCACCACGGCGGCCGTCACGGCCTCGATCCACCGCTCGTCCGGGACGCCGAACACGGCCGCCTCGGCGACCGCCGGATGCTGGTAGATGACCTCCTCCACCTCGCGGCTCGCCACGTTCTCGCCGCCGGACTTGATCATGTCCTTCTTCCGGTCGACCACCGAGAGGTAGCCGTCGGCGTCCATGACGCCGAGGTCGCCGCTGTGGAACCAGCCGCCGCGGAACGCCTCGGCGGTCTTGTCGGGGTCGTTCCAGTAGCCGAGCATGGCGTGCGGGCTGCGGTGGACGATCTCGCCGACCACGCCCGGCGCCACCGGCCGGTCCTCGTCGTCGACGATCCTGGTCTCGACGTTGAGCGCGGGCCGCCCGGCCGAGCCCAGCCGGGTCAGCTGCTCCTCGGGGCGCAGGATGGTGGCCAGCGGCGCCATCTCGGTCTGGCCGTAGAAGTTGAACAGGCGCACGTCCGGCAGCCGGGCCGAGATCTCCTTCAGCACCTCGACCGGCATGATCGAGGCGCCGTAGTAGCCCTTGCGCAGCGAGGACAGGTCACGGCGGTCGAAGTCGGGGTGGCGCAGCAGGGCGATCCACACCGTGGGCGGGCAGAACAGCTTGGTCGCGCGCTCGCCCTCGATGGTGGCCAGGATCGAGGCCGGGTCGGCGCCCGGGAGTACGAGGTTGGTGGCGCCCAGGTAGATGCCGGGCGTCAGGAAGCAGTGGAGCTGGGCGCAGTGGTAGAGGGGCAGCGCGTGCACCTCGACGTCGTCGGAGCTCATCTCGCCGTCGACGACGCAGCTCACGTACTGGGCCAGCAGGCTCCCGCTGGACAGCGTGGCGCCCTTGGGCCGGGACTCGGTGCCGCTGGTGTACATGAGCTGGATCGGGTCGTCGGCGGCGATCTCGACCTGCGGCTCGGCGTCGTCGCCGCGCCAGGTGGAGAAGGACTCCCAGCCCTCGGCCGCGCCGATCACGCCGCGCACCCGCACGGCCGGCCCGGCCGCGGCCTCGGCCACCGGCAGCAGCGCCTCCTCCGCCAGCATCCCCGTCGCGCCGGAGTGCTCCAGGATGTAGGCCACCTCGCGCGGCCCGAGCATGAAGTTGATCGGCACGGAGATCGCGCCCAGCCGGGCCAGCGCGAAGTAGGCCACCACGAAGGCATGGTTGTTATGGCTGAACAGGGCGAACCGGTCGCCCTTGGCCACGCCCCGCGCCGCCAGCGCGTTGGCCGTGCGGTTGACCTCAAGGTCGAGATCGGCGTAGCTCTGGCGGACGTTGCCGTAGATCACGGCGGTCTTGGCGGGGAACCTGGCGGCCGAGCGCCGCAGGAGGTCGCCGATCGTGTGCTGGCGCGTGGTCATGCTGGGCACCCCCATGCCGAATGATGTTCGGCGATCGTACCCGACGAAGGAGGCGCCCGCCGACCCCCGGCGGACGCCTCCTCGGGCTCACCCTGGCTGGGTGACGCCGTTGACCTTCAGCGTGTACGGCGCGTACTGCTGGACCTGCTCGGTCGGCTCGTCATAGGCCACGATCGCGACCACCGACGGGAAGACCGCGAACGGCGCGAGCTGCAGCCGGTTGAGGCTGATCGAGCCCTTGCCGTCGAACTGGGCCTGCAGCACCACCGAGTGCCGCTCGTCCAGGCCGACCAGACGCACGTTCCAGTTGCTGACCGGCGTCGGGGAGATCTCGGTCGGGGAGTCGAACGGCTCCAGGCTGGCGCCGTCGCTCACCGCCGTCGCGCCCACCGTGACGTCGTCGATCTTCCAGCCGCCCTCGTTGACCCCGCCGTCGCTGACGTACTGGAAGCCGACGAGGATCTCCTTGCCCGCGTAGGCGGACAGGCTGTAGGTGTGCGGCTGGAACCCGGTGGTGGTGCCGTTGACGGCCGGGCCGAGCGGGCCGGCCACCGTCTTGTCACCGGGGATCGCGGTGTAGGTCTTGCCGCCGTCCGTGGAGACGATCACGTAGCCGTAGTCGAAGCCGGACTCCGCGCCGTACTTGGCGAGGAAGCGCAGCGTCGGGTCGGCGGCCGGGACCGTCACCTTGGTCACCGCGGCGACGTTGAGGTTGCTGGCGTTGCCCGACCACAGCACCGGGTTGCCCGCGCGGTCGGGGTCGTCGGAGACGACGGTCCAGGCCAGCGGGATCGGCGGCAGCGTCTTGGCGCCCTGGAAGGACAGCGAGGTCGGCGCCGCGCCGCCCGGCTTGCGGATCTGCACGTAGTCGGCGCCGTTCGGGGCCGCCCCCGGGGTGTTGTACGCGGCCGGGTTGGCGAGGTTGACCGTGGAGTTCAGGCTCGCGGTCGTCACCCGCTTCTTCGGCACGCCCAGCACCACGCCGTGGCTGCCCACGACCTTGTCCACCAGCACCATCGTCTGGTAGTCGTGCAGCACCTGGTACAGGTCCGTGCTGCCGAGCGCCGCCTTCACGCTGGCCAGGCCCTGCAGGGAGCCGTCACGGTGCAGCTTGGACAGGAAGTCCGCGCCGTACCGGTCGTACAGGAACAGCATGAACGAGTACGCGTTGCCGTAGTCGGCCAGCACCGCGTCCGGGTTGCCGCCGTCGCCCCACAGGTTGAGCGAGTTCTGCGGGCCGCCGCAGTTGCGCGGGTTCGGGTTGTACGGCGTCTGGACGATGCCGAAGCCCTGGAAGCAGTTGATGTGGTTGTCGAAGCCCTTCTCGAACACCGTGGCCTTGGGGTTGCCGTAACCCGTCACCGAGATCGCGAAGTCCGACAGGCCCTCGTTCATCCAGGTGGTCTCGAGCGGGTCGGTGTAGTAGTGCAGCAGGTGCTGCCACTCGTGGGCGAAGACGCCCTCGTACTGGAAGGGCCGGGCCGAGCGCGAGGTGCACACGTCGGAGGTCGGGTTGTCCGGCGGGTTCGCGCCGGTCCTGTGCAGCCAGTCGAACGCGTCGATCGTCATCACGTTGCGGTCGAGCAGCTCGTTGTACTGCGAGGAGAAGAAGCCCGCGATGTACGTGGTCGCGGCCGGGAAGGTGTAGTAGTTGTCGTCCCGGACGTTGTCGATCAGCGTCACCGTGCGGTCGCCGGCGCCGGTGTAGACGCCGCCGTTGCCGTTGGCGTCGGGGCCGAGCACGGCGTTCGTGCCGTCCCGGTCCGGCGGCGTGCTGAAGGTCGCGGTCTCCTTCGGGTACATGTTCGTGTCGAACTGCTGCACCAGGTTCGCGACCTGGGCGTCGGTGATCTCCGTCGTCCCGGGCACCTGCATCCGGCAGTCGCCGGCCGGGAAGGCCAGGTCGTTGGCGACCCAGACCTCGATCTTGTCGCCGACGCCGCGCAGCGTGTAGTCCTTGCGGTACAGGCGGCCGTTGTAGTCGTCCGTGGCCAGCCACTGCCGTACGGTGCCGACCGGCGGCGTCTCGGCGGCGGCCTTGGCGGTGGCCTTGCGGGCCTCGTACTTCGCGGGGACCTTGACGGGCTTGCCGTCGAGGGTGAAGTCCTTGCGGGTGAGCTCCTTGACGTCGCTCGGCGGCGCGGCCGTGGCGGCCGCCTGCGGGGACTCGGCCGACGCGGGTATCGCGGTCAGCGTGGGCAGTAAGAGAAGTGCGGCAGCGATTCCGATGATTCGGGTGCGCGCCATTGAACCCCCTAGGTATGGGTGTTGCCCGGATGGAACAGGGGTGACATCCGGTAATTACCGGAACCGAATTGGCGCGCGCAATGGGGGCATTTGCCAACAAAACGCGGTGGAATTGGCGATCAAACCAGAACGGCCAGCCGCCGGTACGACTCCAGCCGCCGCTCCAGGTCGTAGGTGTTCATCGTGACCAGCACCTCGTCGGCGCCGGTGGCTTGCACCAGCGAGCCCAGCGCGACCGCCACCTCCGGCGCGGTGCCGTGGATCTGGCCCTTCAGCGCCTCCGCCAGCAGCGCCCGCTCCCGCCCGGTCAGCTCCAGCCGGGCGATCTCCTCGGCCGGCGCCAGCGGCGGGAACGCGCCGCTGGTGCGCGAGCGCGCCGTGGACCACGCCTCGGGCAGCTGGAGCAGCGCCGCCTCCTCGCGGGTCGCCCCGACCGCCACGCTGACCGCCGCCATCACGTACGGCCGCGCCGCCCACTCCGAGGGCCGGAACCCCGCCCGGTAGCGCGCCGCCGCCTCCACCGCCCGCGGCCCGGCCCCGATCACCATGGGCAGCCCGAGCTCCGCCGCCAGATCCGCCCCCGACCCCATGGCCAGCACGAACACCTGCGGACGCAGCCCCTCGGCCGGGACGGCGTGCACGCCCGGATGCGTCCGCTGCCCGCCGGTGAAGTACCCCAGCAACTCGCCGACCTGGTCGCCGAACCCGTCCGCGGCCTCCTTGCCCTGCCCGAGCGCCCGCCGGACGCCGCCGGTGAACCCCACGGAACGCCCGAGCCCCATGTCGATCCGCCCCGGGTGCAGCGACTCCAGCACGCCGAACTGCTCGGCCACCACCAGCGGCCGGTGGTTGGGCAGCATCACGCCGCCGGTGCCCACCCGGATCCGCCCGGTCGCCGCCGCGACGGCCGCGGCCAGCACGGTCGGCGCCGCCCCCGCCACGCCGGGCACGCTGTGGTGCTCGGCCACCCAGAACCGGTGGTAGCCCAGCTCCTCGGCCTGCCGGGCGAACGCGACGGTGTCCCGCAGCGCGGTGGCCGCGTCGGAGCCCCGGCGCAGGAGCGAACGGTCGAGAATCGAGTACAGGGTCACGCCTGCGTGCAACACCGCACGCCCCGGGATCAATCCAGCGGGTCCCACGCGACGGCGTCGTAGCTGGAGAGCAGCCGGGCCAGCGTCGGGCCGTCCTGGCGCAGCGGGACGCCGTCGACCTCGCCGACCGGGACCACGCCGTGGGAGTTGCACAGGAACACCAGGTCGAAGCCCGGCAGGTCGGCGACCCGCAGCGGGCGGCGCTCCTGGGGCACGTCGATGCCTTCCAGCAGGCCCATGGCGGTGCCGCGCAGCATCGGCGCGTCCGGCCACACCAGGCGCCCGCCGGACCAGCCGCCGACGTTCGTGATCGCGCCCTCGCTGATCAGGCCGCCGGCGGTGGTCAGCAGCGCCTCGTCGAAGCCCAGGGGCGCGACGGTCCGCCGCAGGTGCGCCTGGGCGAACCCGGCCGCCTTCTTGATGTGCGGCAGGTAACGCTGGTAGACGACCGCCGTGACGCGCTGCGGACGGGTGGAGACCTCGGTGGGCGGGGCGGCCGTGGCCACCACGCGCGGGCGGCCGTCGTGCTCGACGACGTAGACCCGCACGCCCGCGTCGCGCAGGTCGTCGCCGAGCACGGCCCGGATCGCGCCGAGCACCGCCTCAGGGTCGAGCCGGGCGCCGAACAGCTCCAGGTTGGCCGCCGCCAGCCGCTCCAGGTGCAGGGCCAGGCCGCGGGTGCGCCGGTCTCTGACCTGCATCGCGGTGAAGTGCCCGTAGCGGGCCTCCAGCGCGAAGCGCGCGTCGGCGTCCACCGGCCTGCCCTCGACCACCGCTCGTACGATCATGTGTCCAGCATGTCCTGTCCACCGGCCCCCGCGCGCATGATCGTGAAGGGCGCCAGCTCGCCGAGCCCGCGCACCGACAGCCGGTCGACCGCGCGCAGCAGGAAGGCCCGGTCGCCCTCCAGCTCCTCGGCCATCTCGGGGTCGGCCAGGATCGTTCCCGGCAGGGAGAGCGCGGTGAGCCGGCTGGCCAGGTTGACGGTGGTGCCGAACACGTCGCCCATGCGCCAGATCACCGGCCCGGCGGCCAGGCCCACCCGCAGCTCGGGCATGTCCCGGCCGCGGTGGGTCTCCACCAGGCGCAGCGCGATCTCGGCCGCCACGTGCGACTTGTCGGCCACGAACAGCACCGAGTCGCCGAGCGTCTTGACCACCCGCCCGCCCGAGGACGTGACCACGTCGGCCGAGCGGCCCTCGAACCTGTCGACCAGCCGGGCCAGCTCGGTCGCCGTGATCTGCCGGCTGAGCCGGGTGAAGGCCACCAGGTCGGCGAACCCCACCGCCATGCGCACGGCGCTCATGTCCTGGTCGGCCAGCCGGCCGGCGGCGGCGGCGAGCTGCCGCTGCCAGGCGTAGACCAGCAGCCGCGCCAGGTCGGGCACCACCCGCTCGGCCCGCCGCCGCCAGGCCCGCGGGCGTTCGGCCAGCGGCACGCCCGCCTGGTCGAGCGCCTCGGCGCCCAGCTCGGCCTGCGACTCGGCGAGCCGGGCCGTCGCCCGCCCGATCGAGCGGGCCATCAGCAGCATGTGCTCCTCGTCGTAGGCGCCGGAGCTGACCATCGCGAGCATGGTGCGCAGCGCCTCGACGTCTGAGTCGGTGAACTCGACCGCGTCGTCGGCCACGTTGGCGAACCCCAGCGCCCGCCACAACCGGCGCGCCCGGTAGACCGGGACCCCGGCCATGTGGGCCACCTGGTGGCTGGTGTAGCGGCGCGGCGCGCGCAGGAACGCCTCCGCCACCCCGTCCCCGTCCTCGCGTGACACGCGTGCAACATAACACCCTGTGGCGGGCGTCACTCCAGGAGGGCGCGCAGGGCGGGCCGCTCGGCGTCGGGCAGGTGGACGGCGTAGTAGTCGTACATCGACCGGCGCAGCAGGCGCGCGGCCGAGGCCCCGTCGCCGGCGCGCACGGCGGCCAGCACCTCCTCGTGGTGCCGGATGCTGCGCCGCATCAGCGACTCACGGTCGGGCGCGTCGGCGATCTTCCCGGCGATCAGCCCCAGCACGACCGAGCGGACCACGTCGGTGCAGACCTGGATCAGCGTGTTGCCGCTGGCCGCCACGACGACGTCGTGGAAGGCCACGTCGGCGGCGCTGAAGGCGTCGTGGTCGGACGCCGTGGCGGCGCGCATGGCGGCGCGCATGTCGGCGATCGCCGCCTCCATCGCGGCGAGCTGCTCGTCGGTGCGCAGCCGCGCGGCCAGCAGCACGGCCGAGGAGTCGAGCACCATCCTGAACTGCACCAGCTCGGCCAGCGACAGCTCGGCCACCCGCGCCAGCGTGGTCATCGACTTGTGTAATGCGGCGGGGGAGAACGGCAGCACCTCCGCGCCGTTGGGATCGCCCGGCCGGGACCGCACCAGGCCGCGCGCCTGGAGCACGCGCAGCGCCTCCCGCACCGTGGAGCGCCCGACCGAGAACTGCACCATCAGCTCGCGCTCGCTCGGCAGCCGCGCCCCCGGCCCGAGGGCCCCGCTCTCGATGGCCTCCTCGACCTGTTCCACGACCCGCTCGTAAGCGCGTACGGCCCGCACCGGCTCGAACCGTGCACCCATCGGAAGCCCCCTTGACCCGAGCCGTCACGGACTGGCAATGTGCGTAGCCTACTGGTCAGACCAGTGCACTAGCCAGGAGGCTGTAAGACATGAGGCGAATCGGGATCTGGATCGCCGTGGGCGGTCTCCTGCTGGTCACAGCCGCCTGTGGCGGCGGTTCCGGCTCGGGCGGTTCCGGCACCGCGGGCACCCCCAAGGCCCAGTCCCTGTCCGTCGGGTTCGTGGCCGAGCCGGCCAACCTCGACTTCACCGCCACCGAGGGCGCGGCCATCCCGCAGGCGTTGCTGGTCAACGTCTACGAGGGCCTGGTCAAGCTCGACCAGGACGGCTCGATCAAGCCGTTGCTGGCTGAGAAGTGGTCGGTCTCCGACGACCGGAAGACCTACACCTTCACCCTGCGCAAGGGCGTCACGTTCAGCAGCGGGGCGCCGTTCACGGCCGACGACGTGGTGTTCTCGCTCGACCGGGTCAGGAGCGACTGGAAGCTCAAGATCAAGGCCCAGCTCGACGTCATCGACAAGGTGGCCAAGACCGACGACGCCACCGCCGTCGTCACCCTCAAGCGGCCGAGCAACGGCTTCCTCTACGCCCTGGCCACCCGGCTCGGCGCCATGTTCAGCCGCACCGGCGTGGCCGACCTGGCCAACAAGCCCGTCGGCACCGGGCCGTACACGCTGGGGGCGTGGAAGCGCGGAGAGTCGATCCAGCTCGCCGCCAACCCCTCCTACTGGGGCGCCAAGCCGGCGCTGTCGGCGATCACGCTGAAGTACTTCAAGGACGCCACGGCGATGAACAACGCGCTGCTGACCGGCGGCATCGACGTCATCTCCGCCGTGCAGGCCCCCGAGTCGCTGCAGCAGTTCGCCGATCCGAACCGGTTCCAGACGGTCGAGGGCACCACCAACGGCGAGGTCGTGCTGTCGATGAACAACGCCCGGCCGCCGTTCGACGACGTCAAGGCCCGCCAGGCCGTCCGGTACGCCATCGACCACAAGGCGCTGCTGGACACCGCGTGGGCCGGGCGCGGCCAGCTCATCGGCTCGATGGTGCCGCCCACCGACCCCTGGTACGAGGACCGCACCGGCGACTACCCCTACGACCCGGCCAAGGCCAAGGAACTGCTGGGCGGCAGGACGCTGACGGTCAAGATGCGCATCCCCAACCTGCCGTACGCGGTGGCCAGTGCCCAGGTCGTCAAGTCGCAGCTGGCCCAGGTGGGCATCACGGCCGACATCGAGCCGCTGGAGTTCCCGGCCCGCTGGCTGGACGTGGTGTTCAAGCAGGGCGACTACGACCTGTCCATCATCAACCACGTCGAGCCCCGCGACATGGGGATTTTTGCCGATAAGTCGTATTACTTCCACTATGACAATCCCGAGTTCGGCAAACTCCTCGCCTCCGCCGACGCCGGCACCGAGCAGCAGCAGACCGACGACCTGAAGAAGGCCGCCAAGCTGCTCTCCGCCGACGCCGCCGCCGACTGGCTGTTCCTGTTCCCCAACCTGATCGTGGCGAAGAAGGGCGTCACCGGGCTGCCGAAGAACGCCATCGCGGAGTCCTTCGACTTCACCGGTCTCACCAAGCAGTGACGCTCTACCTGCTCAAACGGCTGGCGGTGCTGATCGCGAGCGCCGCCGTCGCCGCCGTCGCGGTGTTCGCGTTCATGGCGCTGCTGCCCGGCGACCCGGCCGAGATCGCGCTCGGCGTCAACGCCACCCCCGACGCGGTCGCCGCGCTGCGCCGGCAGTTCGGCACCGACCGGCCGCCGGCCGTGCAGTTCCTCGACTGGATCGGCGGGCTGGCCCACGGCGACTTCGGCGTCTCCTACGTCACCAGCTCGCCCATCGGCCCGCAGATCGGCGAGCGGCTCGGCGTGACGGCCGTGCTGGTGCTCGGCGGCATGGCGCTGGCGCTGGCCGTCGCGGTGCCGCTCGGCACGTTCGCCGCCGTGCACCACCGCAACCCGCTCGGCGCGGCGATCAGCGCGGCCAGCCAGCTCGGCATCGCCGTCCCCGCCTTCCTCGCGGGCATCCTGCTGGTGTTCGTGTTCGCGGTGAAGGCCCAGGCGCTGCCCTCCGGCGGATACGTCCCGATCGCCGACAGCCCGCAGGAGTGGCTGCGCTCGCTGCTGTTGCCGTGGTTGTCGCTCGGGCTCGTCCAGGGCGCCGTGCTCACCCGCTACGTGCGCAGCGCCGTCCTCGACGTCATGCGCGAGGACTACCTGCGCACCGCCCGCGCCAAGGGCCGCGGCAGCACCGGCGCCCTGTGGCGGCACGGCCTGCGCAACGCCTCGATCCCCGTGGTCACCGTGCTCGGCCTGCAACTGGCCACCCTGCTGGTCGGGGCGGTCGTGGTCGAGCGGGTCTTCGTCCTGCCCGGGCTCGGCGACCTCCTGCTCAACGGCGTCGCCGGGCGCGACCTGCTGCTCGTCCAGGGTGTGGTGATGGTGCTGGTGGCCGCGGTCCTGCTGATCAACTTCGTGGTGGACGTCGCCTACCGCCTGCTCGACCCGAGGCTGCGATGAGGGGCCGCGCGAACGCCGCGCTGCTGACCGGTGGCGCGCTGGTCGGGCTGGTGACGCTGGCCGCGCTGGTCTCGTTCGTCTGGACGCCGCACGACCCGACCCTCGTCGACGCCGCACGCAAGCTGCGCGACCCCGGCGGCGGCTACCTGCTGGGCGCCGACAAGTTCGGCCGCGACACCCTCAGCCAGCTCATGGTCGGCGCGCGCACCACCCTCTACGTCGGCGTGGTGGCCGTCGGCATCGCCGCCGTCCTGGGAGTGCCGCTCGGCGTGGTCGCCGGGATGACGCCGCGCGGCTGGCTGTCGGAGCTGATCATGCGGGTCAACGACCTGGTGTTCGCCTTCCCCGCGCTGCTGCTGGCCGTCATGCTGGGCGCGGTCTACGGAGCCGGCACGCTCACCGCGATGATCGCGATCGGGGTGGCCACCGTGCCCGCGTTCGCGCGGGTGGCCCGCGCCGCGACGCTCCAGGTCATGGTGACCGACTACATCCTGGCCGCGCGCGCCGCGGGCCGCCGCCGGGGCGCGATCGCCGTGCGGCACGTGCTGCCGAACATCGGGTCCGTGCTGATCGTGCAGGCGTCGGTGTCGTTCGCGATCGCGATCCTGGCCGAGGCGGCGCTGTCGTTCCTCGGGTTCGGCACCCGGCCGCCGACGCCGTCCTGGGGGCGGATGTTGCAGGAGTCGCAGGAGCTGCTGTTCTCCACCCCGCGCCTCGCGCTGTGGCCGGGCCTGGCGATCGCGCTCGCCGTCCTCGGGTTCAACCTGCTCGGCGACGGGCTGCGCGACCACCTCGATCCGAAGCTCAGGAGGGTCCGTGCTGACGGTTGAGGGGCTTTGCGTACGGGCCGGCGAGGTGGGGCTCGTGCACGACGTGTCGTTCACGATCGGGCCCGGCGAGCGGGTCGGGCTGATCGGCGAGTCCGGCTCCGGCAAGTCGCTGACCGCGCTGTCGCTCATGGGCCTGCTGCCCGAGGGCGTCACCGCCTCGGGCACGGCCAGGCTCGGGGAGCGCGACCTGGTCGGCGTGCCCGAGAAGCGGCTGAAGGACCTGCGCGGACGCGCGTTGTCGATGGTCTTCCAGGAGCCGATGACCGCGCTCAACCCGCTCATGCGCGTCAGCGCGCAGGTGGCCGAGGCCATGACCCTGCACGGCGTCCCCCGCGCCGAGGCCGGGCGGCGCGCGCTCGCCCTGCTGGACCGCGTCCGGCTCCCCGAACCCGGGCAGATCGCCCGCGCCTACCCCCACCAGCTCTCCGGCGGCCAGCGCCAGCGCGTCATGCTCGCCATCGCCCTGGCCAACGAGCCGGGGCTGCTCGTCTGCGACGAGCCGACCACCGCGCTCGACGTCACCGTGCAGAAGCAGATGCTGGAGCTGATCGCCGAGGTCGCCCCCGCGCTGCTGTTCATCACCCACGACCTGGCGGTGGTGGCCTCCGTCTGCGAGCGGGTGATCGTCATGTACGGCGGCCGCGTCGTCGAGACCGGGCCCATCCGCGAGGTCTTCACCCGCCCCCGCCACCGTTACACCGAGGGCCTGCTGGCCGCCTCCCGGCTCACGCCGCGCGGCACCAGGCTCCCGACCATCAAGGGCAGTGTGCCGCCCGCGGGCGCCTTCCCCGAGGGCTGCGTGTTCCGCAACCGCTGCCCGCACGCCACCCCGCGGTGCGAGACCCCGCCGGCGCTGACAGGAGACGGCCATGCCCACGCATGCTGGCACCCCACCGAATGAGCCCTCTGGCGACGCACTGATCGAGGCGCGCCGGCTCAGCCGCGTCTACCGCCGCCCGCGCACCTCCCTCACCAGGCCGGGCGCGCCCGTCCATGCCCTGCGGGAGGTGTCGCTGACCGTCCGCCGCGGCGAGCGGTTCGGCATCGTCGGCGAGTCCGGCTCCGGCAAGTCCACGCTGCTGCGCCTGCTGTGCGGCCTCGACCGGCCCACCGGCGGGTCCGTCGTCTTCGACGGGCGGGAGATCACCGGCCTGCCGGAGCGGCGGCTGCGCTTCCTGCGGGAGAACCTGCAGATCGTCTTCCAGGACCCGATGAGCTCGCTCGACCCGCGCATGCGCGTGCGCGACCTGGTGGCCGAGCCGCTGGTCGCGCTCGGACTGCCGGTCGGCGGGCGGGTGGCCGAGCTGCTGGAGGCGGTCGGCCTGCCCGCCTCGGCCGCCGACCGCTACCCCCACCAGTTCTCCGGCGGTCAGCGGCAGCGCATCGCCATCGCCCGCGCGCTCGCGCCCCGGCCGAAGGTGCTGGTCGCCGACGAGCCGGTCAGCGCCCTCGACGTGTCCGTCCGCGGCCAGATCCTCAACCTGCTCGCCGACCTGGTGGACGAGCTGGGCCTCACGCTCGTGTTCGTCTCGCACGACCTGTCGGTGGTCCGGCACGTGTGCGAGACCGTGGCCGTCATGAGCGGCGGCGAGATCGTCGAGACCGGCCCGGTGGACGACGTCTGGGCCGCGCCGCGCCACCCGTACACGCGTGACCTGCTGCAGGCCGTACCGACCCTGGAGGGATTGTTGTGATCGAGGTCGACGAGCGGGGAGTCGTGGAGTTCACGCAGGCGCTGGTGCGCATCCCCAGCACCAACGACCCCGCGCGCGGGCGCACCGAGCGGCCCGCCGCCGAGCTGGTCGAGGCCAGGATGCGCGAGTGGGGCTGGGACCCGGTCGTGAGCGAGGCCGCCGCCGGGCGGCCCAACGTCGTCGCGGTGGTCGAGGGCGGCGGCGGCGACGGGCCGACGCTGATGTTCGAGGGCCACACCGACGTCGTGACCGAGGGCGACCTGTCCACCTGGACCGTCGACCCGTTCGGCGGCGAGATCCGCGACGGGCGGCTGTGGGGCCGGGGCAGCGCCGACATGAAGTCCGGTCTGGCCGCCACCCTCTACGCCACCCGCGCGCTCCAGCTCGCCGGCCCGTTCCCCGGCCGGATCAAGGTGTGCGCGCTGGCCGACGAGGAGGGCCTGATGATCGGCGCCCACCACTTCGTCGCCTCCGGCCTGGCCGACGGCGTGGACGGCGCGATCGTCGCCGAGCCCGAGGCCGGGGAGATCTGCGCGGTGGCCAAGGGCGCGCTGCGGCTGCGCGTCGACCTCACCGGCAAGATGGCCCACGGCGCGATGCCGCAGCACGGCCGCAACCCCGTCCAGGCGGTCGGCACGCTGCTGGTCGCCCTGCGCGGCCTGCAGCGGGAGCTCCAGGAACGGCATCCGGCCCACGAGCACCTCGGCGAGGTGTACGTCACCCCGACCGTGCTCCGGGCGGGCAGCGAGGAGCAGGTCAACGTCATCCCCGCCACCGCGTCCGTCTTCGTCGACGTGCGCACGATCCCCGGGCTGGAGCACAAGGTCGTGGCCGACCGGGTGGCCGCCCTCGCCGCGGCCGAGGACGGGATCGAGGCGTCGGTGTCGGTCCTGGTGGACCGGCCGCCGGTGGACGTGCCGGTGACCGACCCGGTGGTGGCCGCCCTGGCGGCGGCCCACCGGACGGTGACGGGGGAGGAGCCGGTCTACGGCGGCGTGCCGGGCTCGACGGACGGGACCGTGCTCACCCACTGGGGCGGCGTCCCCTCGGTCGTGTACGGCCCCGGCGGCAAGTGGATCGCCCACCAGGCGGACGAGTACGTCGAGGTCGCCGAGATCGTCCGGTGCACCAAGGTGTTCGCCGAGGCGGCGCGGCGCTTCCTGCACCGGGACTTCTGATGCTCGCCGAGCCCGCTCCCGGCATGCGTCCCGGGCCGACGAACTCGCTGGTGGACGTCGCCGGGCTGCGCGTCGGGCACGCGCACCGGGTGGGCGGCGGCTACCGCACGGGCACGACCGTGGTGCTGGCGCCGCCGGAGGGCGTGGTGGCCGGCGTGGACGTGCGCGGCGCCGCTCCCGGCACCCGCGAGACCGAGTTGCTCGATCCGCGCAACCTGGTCGAGCGCGTGCACGCCGTCGTGCTGTCGGGCGGCAGCGCGTACGGGCTGAGCGCGGCGTGCGGGGTGATGGACCAGCTGGCCGACGCGGGCATCGGCTTCCCGGTGGCGGGGGGCGTGGTGCCCATCGTCCCGGCGGCCGTCATCTACGACCTCGGGCGCGGCGGCGACTTCCGCGCCACCCCCGACGCCGCCCTCGGCGCCGCCGCCTACGCCGCCGCCCGCACCCCGGCGCACGAACCGCCCTTCCCCGCACCTTTGCCCCGCCGCGGCGGCGGCGCGGACGCCTCCTCCCCGGGGACGGCCGCCCGGCACGGCGGCGCGGCCCGGTACGCCACCGCGCCCCCCACGGCCAGCGGGTCCGTCGGGGCCGGCGCCGGGGCGATGGCGGGCGGCCTGGCCGGCGGCGTCGGGACGGCCAGCGCCGTCCTGCCCGGCGGCGTCACCGTGGCCGCCCTGGCCGTCGTCAACGCCGCCGGATCCGTGCTCGACCCCGCGGGCGCCACCCTCGCCGGCGTCCGCTACGGCCTGCCCGGCGAGTTCGGCCACCTGCGCCGCCCGGACCCCGCCGAGGCCGGGGCGTGGCAGCCGGACAAGGTCACCTCGTTCAACACCACCATCGGCGTGGTGGCCACCGACCTCACCCTCACCAAGGCCCAGTGCGGCAAGCTGGCCGGGGTGGCCCACGACGGCCTGGCCAGAGCCATCCGGCCGGCCCACACCATGGTCGACGGCGACACCGTCTTCGGCCTGGCCGCCTGCGCCCGCCCGGCCCCCGGCCCCGACGGGCTCCAGGACGTCCTGGCCGCCGCGGCCGACGTGTTCAGCCGGGCGGTGGCCCACGCCATGCTCGCCGCCACCGGCCGCGAGGACGCGCCCGCGTACCTCGACGTGTTCCCGAGCGTCCTTGGGGGAGACAGATGACCTGGCCGGACGGCCTGCCCATCGGAGACGGATGGGCCGCCACCGAGGACACCACCGAGGTGATCTTCCCCTACGACGGCTCGGTGGTGGCCCGCGCCCCGCTGGGCACCCCCGCCCACGCCGCCCGCGCCCTGGAGGAGGCGCTGGCCGTCGTGCCCGCCATGGCCGCGCTGCCCTCGCACGCCCGCCGCGCCGCGCTCATGGCCGCGCACGACGCGCTCGCCGCCCGCCGCGCGGAGTTCGAGCGGCTGCTGGTCCTGGAGACCGGCAAGCCGCTGGTCGACTGCCGGGTCGAGGTGGCCAGGACGCTGCTCACCCTCGCCACGGCCGCCGAGGAGGTCGCCCGGCTGCACGGCGAGACCGTACCGCTGGACCTGCTGCCGTCGGGGGAGGGGCTGATCGGGTTCTGGACGCGGCGGCCGATCGGCGTCGTCGTCGGGATCACCGGCTACAACTACCCGCTGCTCCTGGCCGCCCACAAGATCGCCCCGGCGGTCGCGGCCGGCTGCCCGGTGATCGTCAAGCCCGCCCCGGCGACGCCCCTGGCCACGCTCAGGCTGGTGCACCTGCTCCGCGAGGGCGGCCTGCCGCCCGCCGCCGTCCAGCTCGTCACAGGGGACGTCGAGGTCGGCCGCACGCTGGTCGAGGACCGGCGGATCGGCGCGGTCTCCTTCACCGGCTCGGCCGCCGCCGGGCACGCCATCGCCCGCGCGGCCGCCCCCACCAAGGTGCTGCTCGAACTCGGCTCCAACGCCGCCCTCGTGGTCGCCGCCGACGCCGACCTGGCGGCCGCCGCCGACGCCGTCGTGCGCGGCGGTTACTACGCCTCCGGGCAGGCGTGCATCGCGGTGCAGCGGGTGCTGGTGGAGGAGCCCGTACGGGCGGAGTTCCTGGCGCTGCTGGCCGCCCGGGTCAAGGACGTGGCCGTCGGCGACCCGCGCCTGCCCGGGACCCGTGTGGCCCCGCTGATCGACCCCGCCGCCACCGATCGCGTCCTCGCGTGGATCGGCGACTCGGGCGCCGAGGTGGTCGCCGGCGGGGTGCGCGAGGGCCGGGCGATCGCGCCGACCGTGCTGTCCGGCGTGCCCGACGGCGCCGCCGCGTGGGACGAGGAGATCTTCGGCCCGGTGGTGTGCGTCCGCGGGGTGCCGGACCTCGACGCCGCCTTCGAGGCCGTCAACCGCTCCCGGTACGGCCTGCACGCCGCCGTCTACACCCGCTCGCTGGCCACCGCCTTCACCGCGATCGAACGCATCCACACCGGCGGCGTGGTGGTGAACGAGGTGCCCGGCTTCCGCGCCGACAACATGCCGTACGGCGGCGTCAAGGACTCGGGCAGCGGCCGCGAGGGCCCGCGCTTCGCCATGGAGGAAATGACGGTGACCAGAATGGCGATCATCCGCCCCTGACGGCCGCTGTAGGGTGGCGCCCAAACGGCGAGGAGGCGCGTGCCTTGGCTTTACGGACGGACGAGCCGATGGTTGTCCCGCGAGCGCGCGCCGGCAGGGCCCTGCCCGTGCTCGCCGCCCTCCTGGCCGTCGCCCTGGCGGGCGCGGGCACGGCCTGGTGGCGGGAGCATGGGCAGGCGCAAGACCGGGAGCGCGTCGCGCTGGCCCACGGGCTCGCGCTGCACGCCGCCGAGCTGCGCGGGGACGATCCGGTCAAGGCTCGCGACCTCGGCCTGGCCGCTCTGGGCGTGCACGCCGACGACCAGACCCGGGCCGGGCTGACCGACACCCTTCTGCTGTGGCGCAGGGACGACCTGCGGCCCGGCGACTCCGGCGGTGTCCAGCATGCCGAGCTGAGCGGCGACGGACGCGTCGGCCTGGTCGCCGGGAACGGCAAGGCCGAGGTCTGGGAGCTCGGCTCCGGGAAATCGGTCACGCTGGACGGGCCCGAGGACGCGGCGCCGGCGCTCTCCCACGACGGCCGCACCGCGCTGACCGGCGGCGACGACGGCGCCACGACCGTGTGGGACCTTACCGATCCCGCCCACCCGGCCTGGCGGGCGACGTTGCCGGGCGTGGCGGCGAAGGGGCCGCTCGACGACGTCCAGGCGGTGGCGGTGAGCGGGGACGGCCGGGTCGCCGCGGTCGCCGACTTCGCCGGGAACCTGCTGGTGTGGGACCTGGCCGTACCCGACCACCCGGTCCGGCGCTCGGTCACCGCCGTCCACGACTCCTCGACGGCGGACCTCGACCTCAGCGGCGACGGCAGGACGGCGGTCACCACGGCCGACGACGGCCCGGCGACGATCTGGAACCTGGCGGACCCGGCGCACCCGGTGAAGGCGGCCGAGCTGACCCCGTCCATTTACAACGGCACGGCGGCCGCCCTGAGCGGCGACGGACGCGTCCTCGTCGTCGCGCGGCGCGACCCGGGGGCCGACTGGCGGAGCCAGGCGGAGGTCTGGACGCTCGGCGACCCGGCCCGCCCGGTCCGGTCCGCCGTCATCGGGATGCCTCCGGCGGACATGTTCGACGTGGCCCTCACCCCCGACGGCGGGACCGCTCTCCTGGCGGGCTCCAACGGCGGCGGATCGCTCTGGGACCTGTCCGTCCCCTCCCGGCCCGTCCGGCTGGCCGGGCTGCGCGGGTACCCGTCGGAGGTGCGGGGGGTGGCGTTGAGCGACGGCGCCCGCAGCGCCCTGCTGGCCGCCCCCGACAGCGCCACCTTCTCCCTGTGGGACCTCCACGACCTGCGGCAGGTTGCCGCCGACCCCGAGCAGGTCCTGTGCGACGACGGCCCCCGGACCTTGGGCAGGGCGGAGTGGGACCGCTACACCGGCGGCGCGGACCCTTCGGACTACGGCGGCGGCGACGGGGACGTGAACCTCTGCTCCCTCCGATGAGGGTAACGGTTTGACCAGACGTCTTTACCTTGCCGCAGCGGTCGCGTTGGATGGCGCGCATGGTGGAGATCACGCGCAGAACGGTGTTCAAGGCCGGTGCGGCAAGCGCTTTCCTCGGGGGTGGCGTCCCGGGGACGGCGGCACTGGCGGCGGCCGGACCGGCCACGGAGGGAGCGGCCACGGAGGGGCTGGAGCAGCGGGCCATGGCGATGGACCCGCCGGTGTTCCTGCTGGAGAGCGCCGTCCCGCCGCACTTCGCCGCCGGCCCCGGCTCCACGTTGTCGATCAGCGACCGGGTCGCCGTGTGCGGGACGCGGTCGCTGCGCTGGGAGCACGCGAGCCGCGACGTGATCACCGTGCGGGCGCCGCTGCGGTGGGCGCCCGACCCCTACCGGCTCGGCGACGACCAGGCGTGGCAGGGGCTGGTGGACGCGTTCTGCGTGTGGGTGCACAACGCCGAGCCGGCGGACGACGTGCTGCGGTTCGAGTTCGGGCGGGGTGAGCGCACCGACCTGTGGTTCGAGTTCCGGCTCGGGTTCAGCGGGTGGCGCACGGCGTGGGTGCGGTACGCCTACGACATGCACGGCCGGCCCCACCCCGACATGGACACCCTGCGGATCATCGCCCCGGGCAGGGCCGGGACCCTGCACCTCGACCAGCTCATGCTCAACGTGCCGCTGCGTCCCGACGCCCCCTGCCGCGACCACCAGCTCCCCGACATCGCCCCCGAGGGCGACGAGTACGACAACCAGCACTGGCAGGCACTCCACCGCTTCGACCGGCTGCTGGCCACCGTCGAGCCCGACCTGTCGCCGCCGTCCGCCGGCGAGCTGGCCTCGCTGCGCGCCCTGCACGCCCGCTACCACGACGAGTACCTGACCGCCCAGGTCAAGCCGGACGTGCCGGGGCTGACGGCGCAGGTCGCCGCCCTGGAGGGCCGCCCCACGCACGCCTACCAGGCGCAGATCTACCCGGCCGGGATCGCCGCCGAGCTCAAGGCGTTCGTGGACCCGGTCACGCTGCGCGCCTGCACCGACCTGATGAAGACGATCGCCCAGGCCCACCAGGCCGCCCCCGCCGAACGTCCCGCGCTGGCCGCGCTCTACCTGCGCATGGTCGCCCACCTGCGGGAACAGGGCTGGACGAAGGGCAGCTGCCAGGGCACGATCCATCACCTCGGCTACGACGTCCGCGGCCTGTACGACTCCGTCTATCTCATGCGGGACGCCCTGCGCGAGGCGGGGGAGTTGGAGCGGGTACGAGCGGACCTGGAATGGCTGAGCGGACTCGGCCGGATCTTCCGCGGTTTCGGCTTCCGGATGGCCCGGGGCAGCATGATGGACCTCTACAACACCACGGTCCGCGGCATGCTGGCCGCCGTGCTGCTGCGCGACGGCGAGGCGCAGCAGGTGGCGTACCTGCGGGTGCTGCGCGACTGGCTGAACGCCACCCTGCTGCCCACCGACGGCATCCAGGACGGCATCAAGGTGGACGGCACCGCCTTCCACCACGTCGGCTTCTTCCCCGACTACGTCCGCGACGGCTTGGCCGGGCTCGCGCCGCTGGTCTACGTCCTGCACGGCGGCTCGTTCGCGATCTCGCCCGAGGCGTCCGGCTGGCTGCGCAAGGCGCTGCTGACGCAGCGGGTCTACGCCAACAAGAACCACTGGCCGATCTCGATCAGCGGTCGCAATCCCAGCGGCGCCACCGCGCTGTCGATCGTCCCGTTCGAGTGGCTTGCCCCGATCGACGATGAGATCGCCGCCGCCTTCCTGCGCCTGCTGCCTGCCAACCCGACGCCGCGGCAGAAGGAGCTCGCGGCCCGGCTCGCCGCGCGCGGCATCGCCCCGGAACCGGCTCCGACCGGCGCCTGGGCGCTCAACTACGCGGCGCTCGCCGTGCACCGCCGCGACGAATGGCAGATCACCGTACGCGGGCACAACCGCTACCTGTGGAGCACCGAGATCTACGTCGGCGCCAACTGGTACGGCCGCTACAACACCTACGGCCAGATCCAGGTCCTGCACCGCGGCGACCCCGTCACCAACCAGGACAGCGGCTACGCCCAGCCCGGCTGGGACTGGAACCGCCGCCCCGGCACCACGGTCATCCACAAACCGCTCGACCAGCTCAAGGGCGACCTGACCGGGGCCATCGAGGAGATGCTCCTCACCGACTCCCGTTTCGCCGGAGCCTGCACCATCGACGGACGCAACGCCCTGTTCGCCATGGACCTGCACGGACACCCCAAGTACGACGGCACGCACCGGGCCCGCAAGTCGGTGTTCCTGTTCGACGACCGCGTCGTGGCCCTGGGCACCGGCATCACCAACGACGACACCGCGGACGAGACGGAGACCACCCTCTTTCAGACCCGGCTGCCGGCCAGGAACGCGCCCACCGTGGTGGACGGCGCCGCGGTCACGGCCTTCCCCCACCAGGCGCTCGACGGCGGCCCGCGCTGGCTGCTCGACGACAAGGGCATCGGCTACTACCTGGCGCCCGGGCAGAAAGTGGCCCTGACCCGCTCGGCCCAGACCTCCCGCAACAACGCCACGGAAGAGCCCACCAGCGGAGACTTCGCCACAGCCTGGATCAGGCACGGCACCGCCCCTCGGAACGGGACGTACGAGTACGCGATGGTGGTGAACGCCACGGCCGAGCGCATGGCCGGCTTCGCCGCCGCGATGGGGGACGCGGCGAACGCCCCTTACCGGGTGCTGCGCGCCGACACGGCGGCCCACGTCGTACGGGATCGCGACACCGGCATCACCGGGTACGCGGTGTTCGAGCGCACCCGTCTGGAAGGTCTGGTACGCGAGGTGGACACGCCTTCGATGCTGCTCGTCCGTACGGAGGGGGAGACGTTGGTGATCGCGGTGTGCGATCCGGATCTGCGCCTGTACGGCGGGATCGACCACGACCAGTACGAGAAGGGCCGCTACGTCGGGCACTACAGCCCGTGGTCGCGGCCCTGGCTGGCCGGCCCCAGCCACCCGCACCGCATGAGAGTGACCCTGGACGGGCGCTGGCGGACGGACGCCGGCCAGCCGTGCCGGGCCAGGATCACCGGGCCGCGCACGGTCCTGGAGTTCGAGACCGTGCACGGACGGCCGGTGCAGGTGCGGCTGAGCCCCGCGACCTGACCCGGGCGAGGGCGGGGGCGCCCCCGCCCGGAGTTCACGCCCGCGACCACGACGACCACCGTCCCGATCGGCCGGTTCACGTCTCCGGTCGGACCGTTCACGTTTCTGGTCAGCCGGTTCGCGTCTCCAGTCAGCCGGTTCGTGTCCCGGCCGGACGGTTTGCGTCTCCAGTCAGCCGGTTCGTGTCCCGGTCGGACGGTTCGCGTCCCGGTCACGGGGTGGGATGGTGCGCGCCCGGTCAGCGGGTGTGCCGGTCGAGCTCCGCGCGGACCTCGCGCAGGTGGTGCCGGACCGCGGGGGCGCCGTCGCGCGCCAGATCCCGGACCCAGCCGGAGTGACCGTCCCGCAGTTCGCGCCTGATCAGCGTGAGCGTCTGCTCGTGCGCTCCGGCCTCCAGGCGCAGCCACGCCCGGTCGAACCGGTGGCCGGAACGGCGGGCGAGCACCGCGTCCAGGTCGTCGCGCTGGGCGGCGCTCGGCGCGTCAGGAAGGCTGACGCGCAGCCGGTGCGCGACCTCGCGCAGCCGGGCGTCGAGCCTGCGGTGGTCACGGATCAGCCGCCAGGCGATCTCGCGCACGTCCTCGTCGTGCGACCTGCGGAGCGCGGCCTTCCCGGCCGCGATCTCGGCGAGATTGCCGCGGTGCGCCTGCCGCAGGTACGCCCGGTCCTGGCCCGAGGCGTGGAACGCCTGGACGGACGGGGCGGCTGCGGCGCCGGGCGCGGCCACCGGCCGGACGGTGGTGGCGGCCTGGGCCGCGGCGGGTGCCGTGGCGGACACGGTCAACGCCAGCACGGCCGCGATTCCCGCGGGTGCTAAGTGGCTCCGTGCTGTTCTCATGAGTCCCTCCCTTCAATGGGACCCGTGCCCGCTGCCCCATCCGGTCGGGAGTATTCGAGTTGATTGGGCGGATTAATTGGGCGGATCGAAACGGCCGTCCACGGCGGTCCAGCCGCCGTCCACGTACAGGACCGAGCCCGTCACGAAGCTCGCCGCGTCGCCGGCCAGGTAGACCACCGCGCCGGCCATCTCGGGCGCGGTGGCCCACCGGCCGAGGGCGCTCTTGGCGGCGTACGCGGCGTACCAGTCGGGATTGTCCTTGATCTGCCGGGTCAGCGGGGTCTCCACGACGCCGGGCGCGATCGCGTTGACCCGTACGCCGTGCGGGCCGAACTCGGCCGCCGCCGTCCGCAGCAACTGCACCAGCCCCGCCTTCGTGGCCGAGTAGACGCCCTGCCCCGGCTCGGTCACCGACGCCCGGATCGACGCGAACCCGATGATCGACCCGCGCCCCCGCCGCACCATCCCGGCGCCGAACGCCCGCACCACGTCGAACGACGCCCGCAGGTTCAGCCCCACCACCCGGTCGAACTCCTCGCCGGAGTAGTCGAGCAGCCGCTTGCGCACGTTCGTCGCCGCCGTGAACACCAGCACGTCGGCCGGCTCCTCCGCGGCGGCCGTCCGGACGGCGTCGGCGTCCAGCACGTCGAGCAGCCGGGCCGTGCCCCCGCACCCGGCGGCGGTCTCCTGCGCGGCGGCCAGGTCCCGGTCCGCGCACACCACGGACGCCCCATGCGCGGCCAGGGCGAACGCCGACTCCCTGCCGATCCCGCTGCCAGCCCCGATCACCACGGCCCGCCGCCCGTCGAGGCGGAACAGCGCGTCATATCCCGTCATGCTGAGAAACACTAGCGACTGGTCAGACCAGTACACCAGGTTCTCCCGCGCGCGACCGCGCCGCGCGCGACCGCGCCGCTTACGTCCGCGCCGCTTACGTCCGCGCCGCTTACGTCCGCGCCGCTTACGTCCGCGCCGCTTACGTCCGCGCCGCTTACGTCCGCGCGCTCCGCGCCGATGACCCCGCGCCGATGGCCCCGCGCCGCCCTCCGGGGGCCGCCCTCCTCGCGCCGCCCGTCCGGGGATCCCGCGCGTTGGGGCGCACGGAACGGTCGGTGGGCCGGGACCGCGCCGGGCCTGGGAGTCCGGCGTGTTGGGGGCGTGCGGACGCCGGCCCGAAACTGTCGGCGGCGCCTGCCAGGATGCGACTCATGACGACCATCGCAGGCTTCTGGGACGCCGCCGCCGACTCCTTCGACGACGAAGCCGACCACGGGCTCCGCGACCCCGAGGTCAGGGCCGCCTGGGCGGCGCGCCTGGCCGAGTGGGTGCCCGCCGGGCCGCTCGACGTGCTCGACCTGGGCTGCGGCACGGGCTCGTTGTCGTTGCTGCTGGCCGTCCAGGGCCACCGCCTGACCGCCGTCGACCTGGCCCCGCGCATGGTCGAACGCGCCCAGGCCAAGCTGGCCGCCACCGGCGCCACGGTGCTGACGGGAGACGCGGCCGCCCCGCCCGTCGGCGACCGCCGCTTCGACGTCGTGCTGGCCCGCCACCTGCTGTGGACCATCCCCGATCCGGCGGCGGCGCTGGCCCGCTGGGTGTCGCTGCTGCGTCCCGGCGGCCGGCTGGTGCTGGTCGAGGGCCGCTGGCAGACCTCCGGCGGGCAGTCCGACTACGTGCCGGGTGAGCACTTACCGTGGATGGGCGGCGTCACCGCCGACAACCTGACCACGGCCCTCCGTCCCCTGGTCGGCGATCTCCGGGTGCATCCTCTGCCCGACCCGGCCTTGTGGGGCAAGGAGATCACCGACGAGCGTTACGCGGTGGTGGCCACGCTCTGAGAACACGCCCAGCGACCCCTGGATGCGCCGATGCCTGCCCCCGGCTTGCGGCTCCCGGCTCCCGGCTCTCCGGCTCCCTGGCTCCCTGACTTCCGGGCTTCCGGGCTACGGGCTACGGGCTTCCGGCTGGAGCCTGGCCCGGCGTCACTGCCGGACGAGCGTCGCCCCGTCAGGGGTGCGGCGGTCCCGGCGGTGAGGCCGCCGTACGATAAGCCCTTTCATCGGGGGAAGGGCGGGCGCGGTGGTGGGCAGGACGTTCGAGATCGCCGGTGAGCTGCGGGTGCGACGCCTCGGCTACGGCACCGCCCAGCTCACGGGCCCCGGCTACTGGGGTCCACGCCTCACGCCCGGCGAGGCGGTCGCGCTCCTGCGCCTGGCCGTCGAGCGCGGCGTCACGCTCATCGACACCGCCGACAACTACGGCCCGGACATCGCCGAGGAACTGATCGCCCAGGCCCTCCATCCGTACCCCGGCGACCTGGTGCTGGCCACCAAGGGCGGCGTGATCCGTACCGGACCGGACAAGTGGCACGCCGCCGGACGCCCCGAGGATCTGCGCGCCATGTGCGAGGCGAGCCTGCGCCGTCTGCGCACCGACACCATCGACCTGTACCAGCTCCACCGCATCGACCCCGCGGTGCCGCTCGCCGACCAGCTCGGCACGCTGGCCGAACTGCGCGAAGAGGGCAAGATCCGGCACATCGGGCTCGACACCGTCACCCTGGACCAGCTCGACGAGGCGCTGACCGTCCTGCGGCCGGCGTCGGTGCAGAACCGGTTCAACGTGCTGGACCGGGAGTCGGAGCCGGTGCTGGCGCGGTGCGAAGGACTGGGCATCGCGTTCCTGCCGTGGTTCCCTCTGGGGAACGGCTCCCTCGCCGCGGGGGCCGGGACGGGGGCCGGGACGGGGGCGGCGATCGAGCGGGTGGCCGCCCGGCACGGCGCGACGTCCGGGCAGGTGGCGCTGGCGTGGCTGCTGCACCGCTCCCCGGTCGTCCTGCCCACGCCCGGCACCGGCTCGGCCGTCCATCTGGCGGAGAACCTGGCCGCCGCCGACCTTGCCCTGACCGGCGAGGACATGCGGACGCTGGACGCCCTCACGTCCTGACCCAACACTCCCACCGGCTACGAGCGCACTCTTCGGCGGCGCCCGGGGCCGCCCTGAACGCGTTCAAAAGACGGGAGTAGGGTCGGCAGAGTGAAGACCGTGATTCCCGGAGGAACCGGACAGGTCGGCGAGATTCTCCGCCGGGCGCTGACCTCCGCCGGCCACGAGGTCGTGGTGCTGACCCGCAGGCCGTCCCGGAAAGGCGAGGTCGCCTGGGACGGCGAGACCCTGGGCGCGTGGGCGCGCGAGATCGACGGCAGCGACCTCGTGGTCAACCTGGCCGGGCGGAGCGTGAACTGCCGCTACACCCCCGCCAACCTGCGGGCCATGATGGACTCGCGGGTGCGCTCCACCCGGGTCGTGGGACGGGCGATCGCCGCCGCCGCACGTCCGCCCCGGGTCTGGCTGCAGATGAGCACCGCCACCGTCTACGCCCACCGCTTCGACGCGCCCAACGACGAGGCGACCGGTCTGATCGGCGGCGACGAGCCCGGCGTCCCGGGCTACTGGCGTTACAGCGTCGAGATCGCCAAGGCGTGGGAGCGGGAGCAGGAGCGGGCCGAGACCCCGCACACGCGCAAGGTCGCCCTGCGCACCGCCATGGTGATGAGCCCCGACCGCGGCGGCGTCTTCGACGTGCTGCTGCGCATGACCCGGCTCGGCCTCGGCGGGCCGCTGGCCGGCGGCGAGCAGTACGTCTCCTGGATCCACGACCGCGACCTCGTCCGCGCGGTCGAGTTCCTGGCCGGGCGGGACGACCTGGACGGACCGGTCAACCTGGCCGCGCCCGGGCCGCTGCCGCAGGCCGCGTTCATGCGGACGTTGCGGTCCGCCTGGGGCGTGCCGGTGGGCCTGCCCGCGACGCGGTGGATGGCCGAGCTTGGGGCGTACGCGCTGCGGTCCGACACCGAGCTGCTGCTCAAGAGCCGCCGGGTCGTCCCTGGGCGGTTGCTGGAGGCGGGTTTCGCCTTCGAGTACCCGCAGTGGGGGGAGGCCGCCGACGACCTCGTCCGGAGGGTGCGTCGCGGGAGGTGGGCGCGCCGGACGCCCTGCGGCGGCGGGCGCGGATCCTTGCGCGAATATCGTAAGGTGCCTTACGGTTTCCTCATGATCAATTACAGCGAGATGGAGGACAGGCTGGGCGTGCCCATCGGGGTCGAGGAGGCACGGTCCCGCTGGGGGGCGCTGGTGGGCGCGGCGGGCGAGGGGCAGATCACGCTGATCACGCGGGAGCGCTGGGAGTGGGCCGCGCTGGTGCCGCTGTCCAAGGTTCCCGGGATGCTGACCGGATTGCCCGTGGTGTCGTTGTCCACGGCCAAGGCGAAGCTGGGGGAGCTCGTCCGGCAGGTCTCGGAGCCGTACGACGACAGCCCTGTGCTCCTGGCTCGGCACCGGACGCCGGTCGCCGCGCTGATCGCGGCCACCCGCCTGCTCGGGCCCGGCTCCGGTGAGCGGGCCGCGCCGCAGAGGGCGGTCGACGTGGAGGCGCTGCTGCGGGACGGCTGCACGGTCACCCTGAGCCGCCATCCGACCGGGTCCGGCGTGATCGCCGTGGCGCGTGACGACGACGGCGGCGAGGTGGCCGTCGGCACCGGCGACACCGTGGAACAGGCCCTCCGCACACTGGCCTGAACCTTCCCCACTGGGGGCGCCGACTCCCACAGCGCCCCCTGTGTCCGCCCCCTGTGCCCGGTCTGCGTGCGCAGCGTGTGGCGCCTCTGTGTGTGCGGCGTGTGGTGCCTCTGCGTGTGCACCCCTTTGTGTGTGCACCCCTCTGTGTGTGGCGCCTCTGCGTCTGCTACCGCCCGCACCCACCCCCACCCCCCACCCTCGCCCGCGCCTGTGGCCGTACGTTCCTTGGGCTGGGATCTTGACAATCAGTGGGGTGGACTCTTTCCTAGAGGGGGATTCTAGAAAGAGTGGATGCATGAACGTTCAGGCGGTCCGGCGTGACTGAGTCCGAGGCCGTCGCGGCGGTGCCGGTGACGGGGGCGGCGGCGGAGGACGAGGCCGCGCAGCTGCGGTACGCCTGGCGGGCCGTCTCGGTCACCAGCCTCGGCATGTTCCTGACCGGGCTCAACTCCAGCTCGCTCAACGTCGCCCTGCCCGCCGTCGTCGCGCACTTCCATGTCGGCGCCTTCCTGGCGAGCTGGGTGCTGCTCGCCTACATGCTGGTCAGCTCGGTCGGGCTGGTGGTGTTCGGGCGGGTGGCCGACCTGTTCGGCAGGCGCGGCACGTACTTACTGGGGTTCGTGGTGTTCACCGTCGCGAGCCTGGCGGCCGGGTTCGCGCCCTCGATCGAGATGCTGCTGACGGCCCGCGTCGCACAGGCGTGCGGCTCGGCCATGATCCTGGCCAACAGCTCCGCCATCCTGGCCGGCGCCTTCCCGCCGGCCCGGCTGGGCCGTGGCATGGCCGTCTACATGGCCATCATCTCCGTGGCGGGGCTCGTGGGGCCGTCGTTCGGCGGGTTCCTGGCGGGCGCGGCGGGCTGGCAATGGATCTTCTGGTTCAACGTGCCGGTCGGGGTCGCAGCCATCGTCTGGGGCGCGGTCACTCTCCGCCCGGTGCCGAGGGGCCCGCGCGAGCGGCTGGACGTGCCGGGGATCGTCCTGCTGTTCACCTGGCTGAGCGGGCTGCTGCTGGCCCTGTCGCAGGGCAGCTCGCTCGGCTGGCTGAGCCCGTGGGTGGTGGCGGGCGGGGTGGCGTTCGCGGCGGCGGCCCCGGTGTTCGCGCTGGTCCAGTGGCGCAGCCGGACGCCGCTGCTCGACCTGCGGCTGTTCGGCGACCGCGGTTTCGCGCTGGCGAACCTGGCCGCCGTGCTCAACTCGCTCGGGCAGTTCTCGATCGTGCTGGTGATCTCGTTGTTCCTGCAGTCCACCCGGCAGTTCGAGCCCGCCCAGGCCGGGCTCGCCGTGCTGCCCGTCTCGGCCGCCTCGGCCCTGACCTCGCTGGTCGCCGGGGCGCTGACCGGACGGTTCCACCCGCGCACGGTGGCGGTGGCCGGCTCGGCGGTGAGCGCGGCGGGCATGGCGGTCATGCTGGCCGCGCTGGATCCGTCCGTGCCCTACGCCTGGCTCGGGACGGCGCTCGCGCTGGTGGGCGCGGGCAGCGGGCTGTTCATCACCGCCAACACCACCGCGATCATGATGGACGCGCCGCAGGACCGGCTCGGCGTGGTCAACGGTGTACGGCTCATGCTGGTCAACGTCTCGACCGTGATCAGCACGGCCATGTCGCTGGCCATCGTCGCCGCGTCCGTGCCGGCCGCCGAGCGGCACCTGGTGTACGCCGCCGACCCCGCCCGGCTGTCCGGCGTGGCCGGCGTGCTGCAGGACGGCTACCGGCTGGCGGTGGGCGTCCTGCTGGTGCTCGCCGTGGCGGCCACCGTGGTCACGGCGGTGAGCCGGACGGGGGCGCGCCGGCCGGCGTAGCGGCTCACCTGGCGTCGAGTGAACGCGTCGGCGGGGGCGGGGATGAGGTGGCGTCGGCGGAAACTGGAGTTCCATGTTGGGTCGCGTTTGACGATTAGTGAGGAAATATGGTCATCTCGTGACCATTGTTTCTGATGGGATGAGTTAGACGGGTTCGGGGGAACGCTTCATGCCGCACGCCCTTCTGCGCGTGCTCGCTTCGACGTCCATCGCGGTCACCGCACTGGCAGGTCCGCCCGTCGCAGCCCCGGGTCACGCCTCGGCTGCGGGAGTGGTCCACGCGTCGACGGGTGGTCAGGTGATGGCGCGGGAGGTGGCCGGGGTTCCGGAGCCGCCGCCTGCCGTGGTGCGGGTTCCGTCGCGGCCGTCGCCCGCCGTACGGCCGATGGGCAAGGGGCCGGTGGGGCCGGAACGGCTGGAGATCACCACGCCCGCCGGGACGGGGCTCGCCGACGCCATCGCCGCCCAGGCGGCTCGGCGGCAGGAACGGCAGGGGTTCGGACGGCGGGCCCCCGACCCCGCCGCCCTCCTGCCCGACACGACCGGCGCCGCCCCGCTGACCCTCCTGCGCCCGCCCCCGTCCGTCACCAAAGCCCTGGACGCCCTGCGCCTGCACCTTCACCCCCAGGGAGGCCGCACAATCCACCCCCAGGGAAGCCGCGTAATCCGCCCGCAGGGAGGTCGCACGGCCGTCCCCCCGATCCGCTCCCGGGGAGCCCGCGCGGTCGTCTCGGCGAGAGGGCCGGTGGGGGGCGCGGCCGGTGGCGCTCTGCCCAGGAGGCAAGGGGTGACGTATCGGTTGTGTGTGATGGGGGTGGAGCGGGCGGTGGCGTGTTCGATGCGCAGGCCCGTCGCCGTGCCGGTCGCCGCGGACGTCACCGGGGACGGCCTCCCCGACCTGGCGGCCGACCTGGTGCCCGCCGCGAATCCGGGGAGCGGGGACATCGGGCTCGGGTTCGCCGTCAGGAGCCTGTCCGGGAAGAGGGTCAGGGCGCTGGTCTGGGCCGAGTACGACGGCAAGGTGACCGTCGGCTTCGACGGCCTGCGCGGCGGCGCGTCGCTGTCGGCGCTCGACCGCGGGACGTTCACCATCGACCCGGACGGCCGGACGGTCAGGGCGAGCCTCACCCGCAAGGACCCGGGACCGTCCGCCGTCACCCTGGCGGCCCTGACCGGACGCACGGCGGTGATCCTGCGCCAGACCCCCGCCACCGAACGGCTCACCGTCAAGGCCACCCTCGACTCACCAACCCCGGCCGCCGAGCCGGAGACCTCCACCTCGACGCCCGCCGAGCGGGACGCCACCACCTCCCCGGCGGTCGAGCTGGACGCCACCGCCTCCCGTCCCGCCAAGCTGGACGCGATCGCCGTCTCCCCGGGCCGCTTCACGCAGGCCGTACTGGACCGCATGCCCACCCGCGCCCAGGTGCGCCTGTCCGGCGGACGGATGCGCTTCACCGCCCCCGCCCCGATCGCCCGCGCCGAGCTGCACACCCACCTCTACCGCGACGGCCGCCTGGCCACGGCGGCGAGCGCCGAGCTGCGCCAGGTGCCCCGCTCGTTCACCGCCGCCCACGTCACGTCCGGCGGCAGGCAGAGCCTGACCGTCGAGTCGTCCGGGCCCGCGCGGGCGGGCTCGGCCAAGGTGCTCTCCTACGACCGGGCCGCGTCCGGGACCGTGCTGCGGGCCGAGCTGAGCGGGCTGCCGGCCCGGGTCCGGCTGGAGAGCGACCCGGCCGCGCACCGCGTCACGCAGACGGCCAGTTCGCCGATCGGCCGGTTCGCCGCGGTCCTGCAACGCGGCGGCGGCGCGATCTCCAGCCCGGCCGGCGGCCACGTCACCCTGATCAAGAACGGCGACGCCACGGGGGTCTCGGCGCTGTTGTCCGGCGTGTCGGGGTTCGACGTCACCTACGGCAGCGCGCCGCACGCCCACCTGAAGGCCAGGGCGAGCGACCGGCCCTTCGTGGCCGCGGCCGGGCTCGACGGGAGGCGCCTGGCACGCCTGGAGATCTCCAACACGCCCGCCGAGGCCGACCTCGCCCTCGACCCCGCCGCCGGGACGGCCGTCTACCGGGCCGGCGGCGCGATCGACCGGGTCCGGGCGGCCTACGCCGACGTCCGGAACGGGCCGACGATCGACGGCACGGCCCGCGGGGTGCGTGGGGACGTCAGGACCGCGTGGACGCTGGGCGAGCGCTCGTCGGTCGAGGCCACCACGTCCGGCCGGCTCCACGGCCTCCGCCTCTACGCGGCCAGGTCGTACGTCACCACCCTCGACGGCCCCTCGGCCGGGGACGACGTGCGGGTGGCGGTGGACGGGGCGCCGAGGCGGGCCGAACTGGCCGCCGACACCGCGGCCGGGACGCTCACCTGGACCGCGAGCGCCCCCGTGGCCAAGGTGTCAGCGCTGGCCCGGATCAGGACGGGCGGCCGGGTGCTCAGGGCCGCCGCCGACGTGACCGGCGTCCCGGCCCGGTTCGAGGCCGCCTGGAAGGGCGGCGTCTACCGCTTCCGCGGGCTGTCCGGCCCGGTGGGGTCGGCGGCCCTCGCCGTCGCCAACCACGACGGCGCCACGTCCCCCGACGGCCCCCACCTGGCCGCCCACTACGACCGGGCCGGCGGCGACCTGGACGCCAGCGTGCTGGTCAGGGGCCTGTCGCGGGTCGAGCTGAGCCCGTCCGGACAGGGGTTCCTGGCCCGGTTCCGGGCCGCCCGGCAGCGGCTCGCCGTGGACGCCGACATCGTCCTGGGGGACGTGCGCTTCGGCGTCCTCGGCAGGGTGGGGCCGGTGCCGGGCGACCTGACCGTCGCCGCCACGCCCGAGGGCAGGCTGACCTACTCCGGCTCCCGGCTCGGCATGACCGCCCGCGCCTGGCTCGGCAGGACCGCCGCGCTGGCCCGCATGCGTCCCGCGCCCGCCGTCGAGGGCGGCCTCTCGCTGGTGGACGGCGGCTGCCCGGCCGGAGGCTGCGGTCAGGGCCCGTTCTGCGCGGCGGGACGCGGCTGCTACGGCCTGCAGGGCTACCTCGACGTCACCGGCCTGCCCAGCCAGGTGACGATCGACCCGGCGGGCGGCACGTTCGCCTTCTCCGGCTTCGCCCCCAGGCGCCGGACCCTCGCCCTCCACCTGGACAGCAGCGTGCTCGCGCCGGTCCCGATCAGGGCGCGGGCCACGCTGACCCGGCTGCCGCCGAAGATCACCCGGTTGTCCCTGGGCCCGCTGGACGCCGGGCACGTCGCCTACCGCGTCGAGCCGTCGGCCACGCTGGGCGCGCTCGACGTGCGGGCCGTGGCGGGCGGGCTGCGCGGCCACGTCGCCCTCGACCCGGTGCCCGCCGCCGTGGACGTGCGGGGCACGTACGGGGCCCAGACCCGGATCAGGGTACGCAACTCCGCGCCGGTCGAACGCCTGACCGCCGAGGTCACCCTGCCCGGCCGGGGCAGCGGCGGGCTGCGGCTGACCGACGTCCCGGCGGTGCTCGGACTGGACGCCGACGCCTCGGCCGCCGGGCTGAGCGTCCCCACGCTCACCTACCGGGGCGGCGCGAGCACCCTGGACGGCCGGCTGGCGGTGGACGGCCGCCTGGTGGACCCGTCCGGGCGGCTCGGCGGGGTCTCGCTCGCGGTCGAGGACCTGGCCGCCGACACGACGATCCGCCTCAATCCCGACCAGTCGCTCGACCTGGTCTCGAAACCCGGGCCGACGGGCCGCATCGCGGTGGGCGCCGGGTTGCGCGTGGACCCGGTCCAGCGGCAGCGGATCGCCGTGTCCAAGGAGGTCCCGTACACCTCGGGGTTCCTCACTTACCAGGTCGGCGGGGACTTCGCGCTCGGCGCGAGCGCGGTGCGGGAGGTGTCGCTGGCGGTCCGGCGCGTGTCCTGGCTGCGGGTACGGCCGGGGCGCATCCCGTTCGGGCTCAAGGCGCCGGCCGCGGCCGGGTTCCTCGCGCCCGGCTTCGAGGGCGCCTACGACCGCCTCCGCCTGGCCGCCAAGGGCGTGGACCTGCGGCCGGACGTCTCCCTGCGGGTCAGGCTGAGCAGGAGGATCGGCGCGGACGCCTTCACCGGCTCCCTGCGGCTCACCCGGGCCACCTCGCTCGCCCTGCGCCGTTACGACCAGCGTATGCGCCGCATCGGCGCCCGCCAGGAGATCGCCGCCGCCGGGATCGGGCTCGTCTGCCTCACCGTGGACGCCAAGCCCGGCTTCGCCTCCGGCGGCAGGGGCGGCGCGATCACCCTGCGCGGCTCCGACGGCCCGCAGATGGTGTCCTTCCTCGACCCGGGCGGGCAGGCCCCCGACTACGCGGTGGACCTGCTGACCCACTTCATGTCGCCGTTCCCGGACGCGGGATGGAAGGTGGCGGCGGCCACGGCCGGCTCCTGCGCCCGTCCCGGCCGCCCGGAGTCCCGGACGCGGGACCGCTGAGCCGGGTTCACCACGGCCCCCGGTAACCGGCCGGGGGCGTGGCCCCCTCGTACGGCGGCACCGCCCGCCCCGCCAGGAACGCCCGCAGCGTCGCCAGGTACGCCCCCCGCCCCTCGGCGTAGACGAGCCCGGCACCGGGGATCGCCCGCCGGACGTCGGTGGCCGCCGACCAGCTCTCCCCGTCGCACGCCCCCTTGACCACCAGGACGGGCGCCGTGACCCGGGCCAGCCCCTCCCGCATCCCGGGCGGCGACGGCCGTTCCACCAGCCGCGCATATCCACCCGAACCGGCGGGCCGGCCCTCCGGGCAGACGGTCGTGCCTGCGGCGCGGGCGTCGAGTTCGGCGTCGCCGGCGAACGCGTGCGCCGCCGCCGGTTCGACCCGCAGCAGCGTGTAGACCGCGAGCATCCTGGCGCTGGGCGGGCCGTCGTCCAGCAGCGTCGCGGCACGGGCCCGGTCGAGGCCGGCGGGGGAGGCGAGCACCGCCCTGGACACCCCGTCCGGATGGGCGGACAGGTAGGCCGCCGCGAGCCGGGCGCCCTCGCCACGCGCGACCAGGGTGAGGCGGCGGGCGCCGATCGCCTGCCGCACCTGCTCCAGGTCCGCCACGTCGCGGCCCAGCCCGTACGCGGCCGGGTCCGGCAGGCGGGCCGAGCGTCCCGCGCCCACCCGGTCGTAGACGTACACCTCGTGGCCGTCGGCGGCCAGCCGCCGGTAGAACGCCGGATCGGCGGCCAGGTCCGCCAGGCCGGCCGCGCCGGACAGGAAGACCACCGGCTCCGGGCGGGTGACCCGCTTCGGCGCGACCCGTACGTACGCCAGCCGCGACCCCGTCGGCAGCCGCCACTCGCGCTGCCCGGCCACCGGCGACGGGGCCGCGGCGGGCGCCGGCGGCGGGGTCAGCGTCGCGTCCGCGACCCGCCAGACCACCGCGACCTCGACGGCCAGGATCAGCGCGGCCCGTAACCACCGCCCCCAGGTCGCGCCCGGCCTGGGCACGCACAGCAGCAGCCCGAGGTAGAACACCGAGGCGAACACCGCCAGGCCGGTCACCGTGAACACCCCGGGCCGCGCGCCCACCATCGCCGTCCCGGCCAGCGCGGCCAGCCCGGCGACGGGCGACAGCGCGAGCACCGCGGCGCCCGCCACCATCCCGGCGAAAGACCTCACAAAGGGGACGCTAGCCCCTGACGGGGGACGGGAGCGAGCGGCCCAGGCGGATGCGCAGGCGGTCGCCGGTGCGCAGCGTCTCGCGCACGGTCCACACCCGCTCGTCGATGACGGTGCCGCTCGTGGTCATGTATCCGCCGACCCTGAGCACCGGACGTCCCGAGGCGTCGCCGAGGAGCTGGGCCCGCGACTCGGAGTCGTCGGTGAACAGCACGAGGAAGTCCTCGGCGTCCGCGGGGGCCTCCAGCACCAGGCCGGGATAGAGATGGGAGGAAGGAACCTCGATCACGTATTCGATCACGCGACCTCCACTACCCCGCTCGCGCGTTTTCAGCTGCCGCCCGCGAAGGATAGCGCTTACCTGGGCTGATGAGGTGAAATATCAGGGTTGCCTACAGCTTGGAGTCCCCCGTGTCCTTGTTCGACCTCCCGATCGAGCAGTTGCGCGCCTACCTCCCCGACCGCGACGAGCCCGCCGACTTCGACGACTTCTGGTCCCGTACGCTGGCCGAGGCCGAGGCGTTCGACCCGGCCGCCGAGTTCGTGCCCTACGACCTGCCGCTGAGCGGCGTCGACGTCTACGACGTGTCGTTCGCCGGGTGGGGCGGCCACCGGATCAGCGGCTGGTTCATCCTGCCGCGCGGCGTGCGGGAGCCGGTGCCGTGCGTGATGCACTACATCGGTTACAGCGGCGGGCGTGGGTTCCCGAAGGACCACCTGCTGTGGCCCGCGGCCGGCTACGCGGTGTTCGTGATGGAGACCCGGGGACACGGCGGCGCCAGCGTCACCAGCCCCGGCACGACCGGCGACCCGCACGGCAGCGCCAACGTCCAGGCGCCCGGCATGATGACGCGCGGCATCCTCGACCCCGAGGACTACTACTACCGGCGCGTGTTCACCGACGCGGCCAGGGCGGTCGACGTGGCCGCGGCCCACCCGGCGGTGGACGCCGGGCGCATCGTGGTCTCGGGCGGCAGCCAGGGCGGCGCGATCGCGCAGGCCACGGCCGCGTTGCGCCCGTCGGTCCGGGCCGCGCTGGTGGACGTGCCGTTCCTGACGCACTTCCGGCGGGCGCTGGAGATCACCGACCGGGACCCGTACCAGGAGGTGGTGCGCTTCCTGGCCTCCCGCCGGGACGGCGCCGACCAGGTGTTCCGCACGCTGTCGTACTTCGACGGCGTCAACTTCGCCGCCCGCGGCCGGGTGCCCGTGCTGTACTCGGTCGCGCTCATGGACGACGTCTGCCCGCCCTCCACGGTCTTCGCCGCCTACAACCACTGGCAGGGGCCGAAGGAGATCACCGTCTGGCCCTGGAACGGGCACGAGGGCGGGGCGGGCTACCAGACCGAGGAGCAGGTCCGCTACCTGCACAAGCTCCTGGCCGGCTGACCCGGGTGCGGGGCCGCCGTACCGGCGTGAACACCGGTACGGCGGCTGCCCGTCACACCGCCTGCGGGGTCACCGTGAACGACACGCTCCCCTGCGCGTCGGCCCCGGCGTCGAGGGACTTGTCGTCCAGCACGGTCGCGGCCACGGGATCGAGGTAGACCCGCGCGCCCTCGGTCTCCACCACCTCGTCGGCCGGCTCAGGGGCCGTGGCCAGGGAGAGGGTGAGCGAGTTCGCGCCCTCGCCCTGCGACGAGATGCGGATCCCGCCCTGGGCGGGTTCCGGCGCGGACGCGGTCAGGTCGCGGATCGCCTGGGCTGCGTTGGCTGTCAGGGTGAGCACTACGGCTCCTCCAAACGGTCGACGTACAGAAGTTGCCTGCCATTCCCCCCATCCCGGAGCCCAACCCTTCTTGGCGTTTTCTTTTACCGAGAATTCCCGGCACACCAGGCTGGTGCTGGAGTTCGGTCAGACGGTCCACTTCCCGTCTAGCATGAGGTCGCGTCCGGCGAGTTCGTTCACCTCGCGCCACGCCTGCACCAGCACCGGCGTGACCCAGAAGTACGTGTACGGGCCACGCGACACCCGCGGGTCGAACCCGGTCTTCACCGCGAACGCGTCGCCGATGTCCCCGGGGATCGTGGCGGCCGGCTGCGCCGTCACGGTGCCGTGGATGAGGACGACGTCCCTGGTCAGGCCCAGGCCGAGGCGCACGGCGCCGCCGTCGAGCAGGTTGCGGGCGGTGGGTGTGGCGTCGGCGGTGGAGAGCAGGAGCCGGTGCCCGTCCCACAGGAACGACAGCGGCGTCATGTACGGGCCGCCGTCGCCCGCCGTGGCCACCCAGGCGTCGACGTCGTGTTCGAGCCGGTCGAGCGTGTCCCGCTTGCGCTGCTCCGGTGATCGGGCCGGTGGCGTCATCCTTCTCCTCGCACTCTCGGCGGTCGGGTGCGACCGCGTCTCGTCCGTCAACATGATGACGGCTCACGGCGGCGGCCCGCGACACCCGGCCAGGGTGGCGACGCGGCGCGCCTGAGGGGGAAGTCGCGAACGCATGGTTACTCTCTGTGTCGGAGAAGTGTCACCATGTCATAGGAAACCTCATGCGTACTCGTCTGACCATGCTGCTGGCCGCCGCGGCCGTCGTCGCCCTGTCCGGGTGCGGCGAAAGCGCCACAACCAACACCGCGGGGCTGGCGCCGCGGACCGACGCTCAGCCGTCCGAGCAGGACAGGACCTGGATGGCGACCATCCACCAGGGGAACCTGGCCGAGATCGAGGCGGGCCGCCTGGCCGAGAAGAAGGGCGCCACCGACCAGATCAAGTCGATCGGCCGGATGCTCGTCGACGACCACACCCAGTTCGACAAGAAGGTGACCGAGACCGCGAGCCAGCTCGCCATCCAGCTTCCCGCCGCGCCGACCTCCGCCCAGGCGGCCATGGCCAAGCGCCTGCAGGACGCCAAGGGCAAGGAGTTCGACAAGGAGTTCGTCGTCGGCATGGTCAAGGCCCACAAGACGGCGATCGAGGCCACCAAGGAGGAGATCTCCAAGGGCTCCTCGCCGGCGGTGGTGGCGCTGGCCAAGTCCGCGTCCCCGACGCTGCAGGAGCACCTCAAGGCGCTGAAGAAGGCGCAGGAGAACTACTGACGAGGGCGTCCGCGATGCCCGGCGGCGCGGGCCCTCCGGCCGCGCTCGACTCCTTCGCCCGCGCCGCGGCGCGCGTGCTGGCCGGGCTCCGGCACGGCCGCGCGCTGCACCGGCGCGGGCTGCTCCTGGCCGGCACGCTGACGGTCGAGGCGGCGCCGCTGGGGGAGCCGGGCGAGCACGAGGTGCGGGCCCGGCTGTCCAAGGGGCTGTCCCTGCCGGGCCGGCTGCCCGACGTGCTGGGGCTGGCCGTGCGCCTGCCCAACGGGGTGGACCTGCTGCTGTCCACCGGCGCGGGCCCGGTGCCGGTGCCGCGCCGCACCTTCACGTCGGGGCCGTACTCCAGCCTCACGACGTACGTGTACGGAACCGGCCGGTACCGGCTGGTCGCCCGGCCTGAGGGGGAGCGGGTGCCCGCCGATCCCGCGCTGCTGCCCGGCGCGCTGGCCCGCGGCCCGCTGCTGTTCCACCTGTGGGCGGGCGGGCGCTACCTGGCCCGTCTGCGCCTGCACACCGCGCTGCCCGGCGCGGACCTGACCTTCGACCCCGTGCTCAACAGCGCCCCCTGCCTGCGTCCGGCCGGATGGACGGCCAGGCTGCGGCGGGCCGCCTACGAGGGCTCCCGGGAGGGCCGCGGCGTGCCTCCGCCGTAGGCCGATCCATGGCAAAGACTGGCCGACCTGTGTGTGCAAATGCGACTCTCTGGGGTATTTGTCCTTTTTGAACCAGGACGAACAATCGGGGGGATCGTCGTGGCTATGCAAACAGAGATCCGAAGCCTGCTCGAGTGCCATGTGATCGGGTCGGACGGACAGTCGATCGGCAAGGTGGGCCAGGTCTACCTCAGTGACCGCACCGGCGAGCCGGAGTGGGTCACCGTGCGCACGGGGTTCTTCGGCATGAAGCAGACCTTCGTGCCGCTGGCCAACGCCCGCCGTTCCGGGGACGAGATCAGGGTCCCCTTCGACAAGGAGATGATCAAGGGCGCGCCCAACATCGACGTGGACGGCCGCCTGTCGCTGGAGGAGGAGGCCGAGCTCTACCGGTACTACGGGATGCAGCCGTCCACCATCCCGTCCCAGCGCTCGCCCGCCGCGGGGGAGCGGCAGGCCCAGCGGGCCACCGGAGAGCCGCGGACGGCCGGGGAACGCGGCATGCGCCCCGGCATGACCGGCCAGCCGCCGACCGGCCAGACAGGCGCGACGGGCCAGCCGGGCCGGACGCGCGCCAGGGACGTGGGCGACCGCGACATCGACATGACCACGTCCGAGGAGCAGCTGCACATCGGCAAGGAGAGCCGCGAGAGCGGGCACGTCCGGCTGCGCAAGTACGTCGAGACCGAGAACGTCCAGGAGAGGGTGCCGCTCGCGCACGAGGAGGTCGTGATCGAGCGCGAGCCCATCAGGGACGGCGAGCCCGGCACGTACGAGATCGGCGAGGACGAGCAGCAGATCACCCTGCACGAGGAGCGGCCGGTGATCGGCAAGGAGACCAGGCCGGTCGAGCACATTCGCGTGCACAAGGAGCGCGTCGAGCACGAGGAGACCGTCGAGGGCCAGGTCAGGAGGGAACGCCTGGAGGTCGACGAGGACGGCGACGCGCGCGAGCACACCCGCAACCGCAACCGCGGTGACGACCTCCCGCCCAAGCGGTAGGAGGCCGCACCCGGTCCCGCGCGGGGGCGCCCACGCGCCCCCGCCTCACCACGCCCGCCTCCGGAACGCGCCCACCACCCGGACGCGCCCGCTGCCAATACGTCGCCCGCTACCAGGACGCGACCCTGGTCAGGGCGCGCCCTCGGCCTGGCCGGCGTTCAGGGGAACCGACTTCTGGCCGGCGTTCAGGGAGACAGGCCCCTGGCCGGTCTCCGGGGGGACCGACCAGCTGGGGCGGGCGTTCAGGGTGACCGGCTCGAAGCCCGCGAGCTGCTTGTAGTGCAGCGCGATCTTCTCCAGCGTGTCCCTGGGGATGACCTCCTCGATGTCGGCGAACCCGCCGGGGGCGCGTTCGTGCACCATCCTCAGGACGACCTCGGGCCCGTCCTCGCGGTTGGCCAGCACGATCCGGTTCGTGACCGGCCGCCGCCGGCTCTCGTAGAACTCCAGGCCCTGGCCGGTGGCCAGCGCGTGGGCCAGCACGCGGGCGTCGATGACGGCCTGCGTGCCGCCGTTGGACCCGGTCGGGTACATCGGGTGCGCGGCGTCGCCCATCAGCGTCACCGTCCCCGACGATCAGTACGGCAGCGGGTCCCGGTCCACCAGCGGGTACTCGTACGCCTTGTCCGCCGCGGCGATGAGACCGGGGATGTCGAGGGCGTCGGAGCGCACGTCGGCCACGTGGTGCAGGAACTTGCCGATCTCCACCTCCCGGTTCCAGTCGCCCCGGGGGACGGTCTCGGGGGCCCGGTGCTGGATGGCCCAGTTGACGAGCTGCGTGCCGTCGGGGTCCGGCGGCGCGATCGGGTAGACGACGATCTTCTGGGCGCCGTCGCCCGCCATGATCATGGACCGGCCGGTCAGGAACGGCCGGACGCGCGACGTGCCGCGCCACAGCACGTGACCGCCCCACAGCGGCTCGCCCTCGCCGGGGAACAGCGCCGCCCGGACCTCGGAGCGGATGCCGTCGGCGCCGACGAGCAGGTCGGCGTCGTGGTCGAGCCCGGTGACGGGGGAGCCGGTGACCACGGCGTCCGGGCCGAGCCGCTCGCGCACGGCGTCGAGGAGCAGGAGCTGCAGCCGGCCGCGATGGATCGAGTACTGGGGCCAGGCGTGGCCGGCGGCCCGGCCGCGCGGCTCGGTCCAGATGCGCTGCCCGCGCCGGGTGACGAAGGTCAGGTCGGCCGTCTCGACGCCGACGCGGGCCAGGCGGTCGCCCAGGCCGAGCTCGATCAGCTCGCGCACGGCGTGCGGCAGCAGGTTGATGCCCACGCCGAGCGGCCGGATGTCCTTGACGGCCTCGCGCACGGTCACGTCCGTGATGCCGGCGGCGTGCAGGCTGAGGGCGGCGGTGAGCCCGGCGATGCCCGCCCCGGCGATGACCACCCGCCGCGGGCGTCGTCCCGCGAGGCCCGTCATGAGGAGCCGCCGGGAAGGAGCAGGGCCGAGACGTCGAACGGCGCCTCCAGGTAGCCGTTGCCCTTGAACTCCAGCATGAGGTCGGCCACCCGCTGCAACCGGGTCTTGTCGACGGTGGTGGAGTAGCCGCCCAGCGTCATCAGGTCGGCCGTCGCCTTGTCGATCTTCGTGTACTTGAGCAGCGCCGCCTTGGCCTGGGCCGGGTCGGCGATCGCCAGGTCCACCGCCTTGCGCAGGCCGCGCTGGAAGGCGGCCACCGTGCGCGGATTGCCGGCCGCGAAGCCCTCGGTGGTCAGGTAACCCGCCATCGGGAAGTCGGCGGTCGCCCCGGTGAACAGGTCCGACATGCTGCGGGCCCCGCCGGTGGCGGCCGCGGCCTGCCAGAACGGCTCGGGCAGCACGGCGGCGTCCACGTCGCCGTTGGCCAGGGCGCCGGCCATCTGCGGGAAGGGCCGTTCGACGAAGGTGATGTCGGCGGGCGCCACGCCGGCGGGCTTGAGCAGCGCGCTCACGGCCAGGGTGGCGACGTTGCCGAGGGTGTTGACGCCGACCTTCCTGCCCTTGAGGTCGGCCGGCTTCGTGACGGGCGAGTCCTTGCGCGTCATGAGAACGAAGTTGCCGGGCTTGGCCGCGTAGGCGTCGCCGACGACCTTCAACCGGCCGACGCCGCGCGCGGCGGCCAGCATCGCCGAGACGTAGTTGCTGTGCAGGACGTCGAGCTTGCCGCTGATCAGGTCGGGCATCGCGGCGGCCCCGCCCTGGATCACGACGGGCTTGACGGTCAGCCCCTCCGCCGCGAAGAACCCCTTGTCGATGGCGATCTGGACGGGCGCCACCTCGGGAAGGGCCAGCATGCCGAGGTTCAGCACGGCCTTCTCCGGCCCGCCGGACGACGGCCGGGGATCCGCCCCGCCGCACCCGGTCATCGCCAGGGCGACGGCGACCGCCGCGAGTAACAGACGCATGAAAACGCTCCCAGAGAGTTGAGTTCGCGAACAAAGCGTGCCGGGGAAAAGAACAGCCGTCCGGCAATCTTCCGCATTCCCGGGCGGCTTTATTCGGTCGCGCCGTAATGCGCCACCAACCGGCGTTCCAGAGCCAGGAAAACCTGATTGAGCAGATAACCCAGAACCCCGAGCACGGTGATGGCCGCCCACATGCCCGGCAGGTCGAAGGAACGCTGGGCGGCGCGCAAGCGGAAACCGACGCCGTCGGTGGCGAAGAACTCGGCGATCACCATGAGGATCAGCGCGAGCGACAGGCTGAGCCGCAGCCCGGCGAGGATCTTCGGGGCCGCCGAGGGCAGTACGACGCGCAGCAGGCGCTGCCCGGCCGACAGCCTGAAGACCCGCGCGGTGTCCAGGTGCAGCCGGTCAACGGTGCGGGCGCCGTCGGCGGCGTTGACCAGCACCGGCCAGACGATGCCGCACGCGATGGCCGCGACCTGCATGAGCGTGCCGGTCGAGAACAGCGCCAGGAACACCGGCAGCAGCGCGGGCGGCGGCAGCGCCCGGCAGAACTGCACCGCCGGGTCCACGAACCTCGACAGCAGCGGCGAGCGGCCCATGGCGACCCCGGCCGCCACGCCCGCCACGCCGGCCAGCGCCCAGCCGGTCAGCAGCCGGCCCAGGCTGTGGGAGAGATCGTCCAGGGCCGTCCGGCTGATCCACAGCTCGCTCAGGCGCAGCGCGATCGTGGACGGCGGCGGGAAGTAGGGGTTGCCCGCCGCCCTGGTGGCCGGCTCCCAGACGGCCACGACGACGGGCACGGCCCACAACCGCGCCACGGATCTGATCATCGTGCCGCTCCCGTCAGCGTCGTGTGCCAGCGCAGCAGCCGCCGGAAGGCGCGGGCGAGCAGGGCGTTGGTGAGCAGGCCGAGGGCGCCGGCCCACAGGGTGGCGGCGATGGTCAGGCGCAGGCCGTCCGGGCTGCTCTCGGCCACGATGATGAAGTGGCCGATGCCGCCGGTGCCGGCCAGCAGCTCGGTGCTGACGGCCAGGATCAGGGCGATGGCCGCGGCCACCCGCACGCCGGTCGCCACGAAGGGGGCCGCGCTCGGCAGGCTGACCCGCCACAGGACGGCCGGCGGGCCGAAGCCGAAGGCCCGCATCGTCTCCTTAGCCAGCGGGTCCACCTCGCGCAGCCCGTACATGGTGTTGAGCAGGACGGGCCAGGTGGCGGCGTACACGATCATCGCGACCTCCGTCTCCAGGCGGCCGGTGAAGACGAACGCGGCCAGGGGGATGAGCGCCACCGAGGGGATGGGCCGCAGGAACTCCAGCACGGGACGCAGGGCCCGCTCGACCGGCGGCAGGCTGCCCAGCAGCAGCCCGGCGGGCACGGCCACCGCCACGGCGGTCGCCAGCCCGAGCGCCCACGCGCCGCAGGTGGCCAGCACGTCGGCCAGGAAGGCGGGGTCGGTGGCGAGCCCGGCGGCGGTGGCCAGGACCGCCGAGGCGAGCGGCAGCTCCAGCTGGGAGACGAGCCCGAGGCGGCCGGCCGCCTCGGCGGCGCACAGCAGCGCGACGGTGCCCGTCACGCCGCACACGGCGGCGCTGTCGAAGGGACGGGAGGGGATCAGGCGCACGGCGACGCCTTCGCGCCGGGGGAATGGGGCGGCCATTTATCGGCTCTCCGGAACATCGGTCCGGCCATTCGTCACCGCGGCAGGCCGGAAGGCGGGCAGAGAGGAACGGAAGTCACAGTAACCGAGCCGCGCCTGTCCGCCCGGCCGGGAAAACTCCGGTCATCAAAAGCCCGCCGGTTCCGGCGTCACATTCCGTAGGCTCGCGCTATTTCGGCCCGCCTGATAAGGCGCATATTCCGGCCGGGTTCAGCGTCCGTAGAGTTCGAGTTCGTTGAGCATGCTGCAGGAGTCGCCGATCTCGGCGTCGCAGTCGTCCGCCGGCTCGGTGACGATCATGACGTGCGCGCCGGTGCGGGCCACCGTGTGGTAGCGCATGGCGTAGTCGGTCCGGTCCTCGACGGTGACGACGGGCTCGCCCCAGGAGCGGCCGTCGGCGGAGACGTACACGCGGGCGCCGGCCGCGTGCCCGGGGCGCAGGGCGAGGCCGATCCGGTTGATCGCGTACGGGCGGTCGAGGTGCAGGACGTACCGGCCGGGGCCGGCGGCGACGGCGCCGGACCAGTAGTCGGTGCTGCCGTCGAAGGCGCCCGCCGGGCCGGTGCGCGGCCGGCCGGGGCGGGTCCACCGCATGTCGGTCTCGACCTTGAGCGCGCCGCGGCGGTACAGGGCGGCCAGGTCGAGCAGGTCGGGGCCGGGGGGCGTGACGGTGAACAGGCGGCGCTTGATCGCGTACCAGCCGCCGTTCTCGAACTTGCCGTGGGCCGGGCAGGCCGTCTCGTTGAGCAGCCCGTCGGGGCGCACGCCGGGCAGCTTGCAGTTGTCGAACACCTGGATCAGCCGGTGCGGGCCGATGGCGGCCACGGCGGTGTAGCCCGAGGAGCCGTGCACGTCCCGCACGCCGTCGCTGTTGCGGTACGTCACCGTCTGCTGCCGCCACTCCTCGCCGATCCCGTCGGGGGCGATCGCCAGCCAGTTGTGCGGACGCCCGGCGCTGAGCACGAGCACGCCGTCCGGCATCAGCAGCAGCCGCGGCGCCACGCCGCGCACCAGGCAGTCCTGGCCGTCGATGCGCAGCGGCCGGACCGGCGACCAGGTGCGGCCGCCGTCGGACGAGCGGCTCTGGTGCAGCGTGGAGGGCGGCTCGCCGTCTCTGCGCAGCACCGCCAGCAGGGAGCCGTCGAGCGTCTGGGCCAGGGCGGTCTCGTTGTAGACGAACGGCCCCTGGGGAGGGGCGATCACGCCGCGTCTGGCGAACGTGCGGCCGCCGTCGTCGCTGGCGAACACCTCGGGCTGGTAGGTCTCGGTGTCGCCCTGGCGGATGTAGGCGGTGAACAGGATCGTGCCGTCGGCGAGCTGGATCGGCAGGCCGTGCGCGGCCCCGCCGGAGGCGCCGGCGTCCGGCGAGGAGACCGTGGCCTCCCAGCGCACCCAGCTCTCGTCGTGTGCGGAGGTGGAGGACAGCACGCCCAGCTTGGCGGTGCCCGGCCCGGAGCGCCGCAGGTAGTACTCCAGGGCCAGCAGCCGGCCGTCGCGCAGCTCGATCGGCGCCTCCCGCAGCGGCGTGCGGTTGCTCGGGCCGAACGTGACGCCGCCGTCGTCGGAGGTCGCCGACTCGCTGGAGAGGGTGACGACCTTGTCCACGTTGGTGGCGTAGGTGACCAGGAGCTTCCTGACCGGAGCGCCGTCGCGGCCCACCGTGTCCAGCGCCGCCACGCTCGGGAACCCGGCGAAGTCGAGCCGCTGCTCCGATGACGGCTCGCGCTCGGCGGGCGTCGGGTACGGATAAATCCACCGCGGTGAGACATCAGTGTCGATCAGGTAAGGCCCCTCCGGAACCGACTTGCCGGTGAACTCCGGCAGACGGCAGAACGTCTCGCCGGCGTGCGTGACCCCATGGGCCGCGGGCAGCCCGGCGGCCAGGAACACCGCCGCCAGCGCGGCTCTGGGCATCGCCACCGGGGACTCCTTCCTCTCGTGGCCGCTCGCGGGCGGCCGCCTCGCGACGGGCGAGGCCATGCCTTGTCTCTGCCCCCTCCGGCCCCGTGTTTCACCTGTGTCCCAGGGTTGCCAACCGTGCGTCCGATAGGTATTCGTTAAGTGTCAGTTGACAGCGGCGAGCTGCGACCCGAGGATCAGAGCTGCAGGATTAAGTGTCAATTTACGCAGGAGGGACCTTCGGGTCTGGAGGTGGCCTCAGATGAGCATCGAGCCCAGGGCGCGAGTCGCCCCCGAGCGCGTGCCGCCGGTCTGGGCGGCGGACCCGGCGCCGGTGGCGCCGGAGACGGCGGCGCAGCAGAAGGTCGTCCAGCGCATCTGCGCCAGGGTGGCCCCCGAAGGGGTCGAGGTCGGCGTCGGCGAGCTGCCTCCCGGCGGCCTGCAGGTGTGGATCGACGCCCCCGTCCACGTCGACCCGCGCGAGTCGTGGGTGCTCCACCACCGCATGGCCCGCGAGGTCAGCCTCGTCGGCTGGCACTGCGAGGCCGACAGCGACCGGCTGCTGGTGCTCGGCTGGAGCGCCGCCTGCCTGCACAACCGCATCAGGCTGCTGCAGAGCGGGCTGAAGCGGCTGTCCGACTTCGAGCACACCGCGCAGCGGGCCGTGCAACTGGAGGGCGAGGACCCGCGGGGCCGCACCGCGGCCGACGTCGCCGCCGCGACCCGCGCCGCCGTCGAGCGGCGGCTGCGCTGGCCGGCCCGGCTGGCCGAGCTCGACGGGTTCGACCGCAGCTCCGGCCTGTCCCACCTGCAACTGCTCCTGGCCCAGGTGGTCGGGCTGGAGTCGAAGGTGGCCGCGGCCTGCGAGGAGCACCTGATCATGGCCCGCGCCCTCGCGTGGTCCGTCTGCGAGCACTACGCCGCCCACGGCGACCTGCCCAGGGCGCAGCGCGAGGTGCTGGCCGAGACCCGCCGGTGGGTGCACGCCAGCTCGATCATCCGCGGCACGGCCGCCGTGCGCCCGGCCGGGGCGCCCCGTCCGCACATGGGGCTGACCGAGCGCCGGATCGCCGCCAGCGTCATCAACCACGGCGTGCCGAGGGCGACCCCCACGGCCGTCATCCCCCGCTCCGGCCACCAGGAGAGCACGTGACGACCCACGTGCCGCTCCACGGACGGCAGCACGCACAACCCGTACGAACCCTGTAGGAGAACTCCCGTCATGCGAACCCCACCGCATCTGCCCGCGCTCGTCCGGCACGAGTCGTCCGACACCGGACGCACCCGCGCCCGCCGCCACCCCTACGGCCCGCACGACGTGCCCGCACAGGCCGCCCCGCGCGGCTCACTCGACTTCCCCGCCCCCACAGCCGTCCCGCCCGCGCCCTACGAGGCGTTCACCGAGCAGCGGCTGCGTGAGATCAGGGAGATGTCCACCCAGGCCATCGGCTCCATCGACGACCTCCTCCAGCACACCGCCTGACGTGTTTTCGCATCCCCCGAGGAGAGCCATGCAGGGACTATCGCGAGTGGATCTGCGGCCGCGTGACGTGGGCGCCCACCGACCGCGTTCGCTGGCGGGCACCGAGACCCCGCACACCCTGGACGAGGTACGCGCCCTCGTCCGCCGGGCCATGGTGAGCAAGAGCCGCCTCTACCCGGTCAGCACCGGCAGGAACTGGGGCATGGGCTCCGCGCTGCCGGTCACCGAGGACAACGTCGTCGTCGACCTCAGCCAGATGAACCGCATCCGCGGCCTCGACCTGGAGGCCGGCTACGCCGTCATCGAGCCCGGCGTGACCCAGGCCCAGCTCGCCGAGGCGCTGCGGGACACGCCGTGGATGCTCAACGTCACCGCCTCCTGCGCCGACACCTCCGTCATCGGCAACGCCCTCGAACGCGGCGACGGCTGCTTCCGCTCCCGGGTCCAGGACGTCGCCGGCATCGAGGCCGTGCTCGCCGACGGCAGCGTGATCACCACCGGCGGGCTCGACCCCACCGGCGTCTACCACGGCCGGGTCGCCGGGCCCGACCTGACGGCCGCGTTCGTCCAGCACAACCTGGGCGTCGTCACCGCCATGGCCGTCTCGCTGGTGCCGCGCCCGGAGACGATCGGGCTCGTGCACGCGCGCATCCGGCGCGACCAGGTCGGCGCCGCGATCGGCGCGATGACCGGGTTCCTGCGCCGCGGCAACCCCGCGGGCGGGCTCATGCGGCTGCGCGAGCTCGCCCTCGCGCCCGGCCGCGACGGCGGCTGGCTGCTGCCGGCGGGCGTGGACACCGGCAAGTTCACCGTCCTCGGGCCGCTGCTCGGCACCGGCGCCACCGTCGAGCTGGCCGAGGAGATGCTGCGCAAGGCGCTCATCGAGGTCGAGGGCGGCGAGACGCTGCGCGTGCTCGACGCCGCCGCGGTCGGCCCCGACGACCCGCTCTACACCAGGGCGCTCACCGCCCAGGGCATCCCGACCTGCCAGGGCGTGCGCAACGCGCTCGGCGTCACCTCCTGCGACCAGATCGACGCCGGCGGCATGGGCTTCCTCGTGCTGCTGCCGCTGATGCCGCTGCACGCCACGAAGACCGAGCGCATCCTCGACGCCCTGCAGAGCGCCGTCGACACCCACGGCATCGCCCTGATGGTGGAGTGGAACCTGGTCAGCCCGCACATGGCCAACGCCGTCATCCAGATCTTCTTCGACCGGGCCGACGCCGACGCCGCCCGCCGCGCCCACCAGCTGCGCAACGACGCGAGCTGCCTGCTGCGCGGCCACGGCTGCGCCATCTACCGCTCCGACATCGACCACGCCGCCGCCGACGTCTGGTCCGAGACCAGCACCGCCAGCCTCGGCATGCTCCACCGGCTCAAGACCGCTCTCGACCCGGACGGCCTGCTGTCTCCCGGCCGTTACGGCGCCTGACCCCCCGAACCGCCCCGCGCCGGTCGCACCCACCGCAGTGTGCCGGCCGGCGGGGAACCTGAGGCTTTCTTGCGAGGAGGACCGAGTGCGTGAGACACCAGTGGCCGTCAGAGGAACCGGCGTGACCCGCCGTCACGCCGTGATGCTGCGGCTGGTCGGCGCGGGCGTGATGCTGACCGTGATGGCCGACACCACGGCCACCACCCTGGCCGTCGGCGTGCTGCGTTACACCCCTGCGGGCGCCGGCATGCCGCTGGGCGACCTGGTCTGGCTGACCAGCGCCGCCTTCATCCCGATCGCGGCGCTGCTGGCCACGGCCGGCCGCTGGGCCGATCTGTTCGGCCGCCGCCGGGTGCTGGCGTTCGGGCTGGTGGTCTTCGTGGCCGGCGGGATCGCCACCGTGGCCGCGTCGTCCTGGTCGTTAGTGCTGGCCGCGCGGGCGGTGCAGGGCGCGGGCGCGGCGGCGATGATCCCGGCCAGTCTCGGGCTGCTGCTCGGTGAGCTGCCCGAGTCGCAGCGCCGGGGCGCGATCGCGCTGTGGAGCTCGGCCTCCGGGCTCGGCTGCCTGCTCATGCAGGCCGGCGGCGGCTGGCTGGCCGCCACCGTCGACTGGCGCGCCCTGTTCGTGCCCGACGTCGTCATGGGCGTCGCGCTGCTGATCGCCTGCGCCGCGCTCCCGTCCGGCAGGCGCGCCGCGGCCAAGGGCGTGCCGGACGTGCTCGGCGCCTGGCTGCTGGCCGCCGGGATCGCGGTGATCGTGCTGGCCATCTCCAAGGCCATGGCCTGGGGCATGGACGTCGTGTGGCTGGCCGTGGCGGCCCTGGCGCTGCTCGGCGGCGCGCTGGCCCAGGCCAGGCACCACCGCCTGCCCGCCATCGACCTGGCGTTGTGGCGGCAGCGCAAGTTCGTCTGGGGCTGGCTGGCCACCTGGTTCTTCGGCGCCCTGTCCTACGGGCTGCTGACCGTGCAGCCGCTGTACCTGCTGCACCTCGGCTACCCCATGCTGGAGGTGGCGATGTGGCTGACGCCCACCTCGGTGGCCGTCGTCGTCACCAGCTACCTGGCCGGCAAGCTGCTCAAGCACATCGGCGCGTACGGCCTGATCTACGCCGGCTCGCTGCTCTGCGGCGGCGCGTGCGTGCTGGTGCTGACCCAGTCCGGGCCGACGGTGTGGGGCCTGATCGCCAGCGTCGTGGTCGGCATGGGCGTCGGCGCGCTGGCGCCCGGCACCTCCGTGGCCACCACCCTGGCCGCCCGCCCCAGCCAGTACGCCTCCGCCGTCGGCGCGGCCACCATGGCGCGCATGGTCGGCGGGGCCGTCGGCATCGCCGTGGTCTCCCTCGTCATCGACCACCCGTTCATCCTGACCGGCCCGCTGGCCGGGCTGGCCGGCGCGCTCGCCATGTGCGTGGCCATCTCGGTGTTCATCGGGGCCATCGCACTGACCAAGATCACCCGGCTGCGGACCGACCCGGGCGACGACATGATCAAGGTGCCGCGCCGGCTGCTGCTGGAGCTGCGCACGACCCTCGCCACCGTCGCGGCGGAGGCCGACGCGCTGCTGCCTGTCGAGACCCGCACGACCCCCAGGGATCACATCCCGAGGCCCCGGGCGGCAGAGAGCTCGGAGACCTACGGAACCACGCACGTCTAGTTCAACCTCAAGAAGGGCTCTCGTCATGGCAACCACCTCGTGCGACGTGGCCATCGTCGGCGCCGGGCTCGGCGGCTGTTTCCTCGCACTGCTGCTGCGCCGCCGCGGGCAGCGCGTCGTCGTCATCGAGCAGGGACCCTCGATCCCCAGCGCGGGCGCCGACTTCCTCAAGCCCCCCGGCCTGCGGGTGCTGGCCCGCCACGGGCTGGCCGAGCTCGTCGAGCGCCACGGCCTGCGGCGCGACCTCATCCGCTACTACCACGACGGCGAGCCGATCAGGGAGTGCCGCTTCCCCGACGGGGGCTTCCTCATCCGCCCCTACCGCGAGCTGGTCGAGCTCATCTACGCCTGCTGCGCGATGGAGGGCGTCGAGTTCTGCTTCGACGCCGCCATCGAGCACGTCGAGCGCGACGGCGACCGCGTCGAGCTGCTGACGCTGTCCGACGGCAGCCGGCTGCGCGCCGACGTGGTCGTGGGCGCCGACGGCACCAGGTCGGCCGTCCGCCGGGCGCTCGACATCGACCAGGTCACCCTGCCCTACGACCGGCTGCTGATGCGGGTGGCCACCGTGCCGCTGAGCGCCAGCGTCGCCCGGCTCAACCGGCTCTACTTCAGCTCCGGAGGCTGGCTCGCCTACCTCTACCCGCTCGACAAGGACCAGGCCAGGGTGTTCGTCGGCCTGCCCCCCGAGCAGGACGACGAGGTCTTCGGCCAGGGCGCCGCCGGCCTGCCCGACATGCTGAAGGGCTTCGTCACCGACAGCACCGACGCCTTCGCCTCCCTGCAGGCCGCCGCCTGGCAGCCGATCAAGGTCTCGTCGCTGCGGGTGGGGGCGTACCACAGAGGCAACGCCGCGCTGCTCGGCTCGGCCGCCTTCGCCTGCCACCCGATGACCGGCATGGGCATGAGCTACACCCTGTACGACGCCGAGATCCTGGCCGACGTCATCTCCGCGGCCGGCGGCGACCTGCCGCTGCTCGACAAGCTGCTCCAGGCCCGCTACGAGCCGCGCCGGCAGGCGCACCGGCAGCTCATCGACTACGGCGACGCCCTGGCCGCGACCTTCCACGACCGGCGGGCGTACCTGCGGGCCTTCCGCGCCGACCTGCACATCTACGGCGACGAGGCCGCCCCCCGCACCGCTCCCGCGCTGCAGCCGATCTGACCCCGCCGCCCTCCGGGAGGCCCCGGCGCGCCCGCCTCAGAGCCGTGCGGGCGGGGCGGCCGGGCCCCGGTAGGGCAGGGTCTGGCTGTAGACGATGCTGGTCGTGGTGCTGCCGAACCGGGCCAGCTCGTCGATGACGCGTTCGAGGTGCGGCATCGAGCCGGCCGCCACCTTCAGCGTGTAGCAGTCGTCGCCGGTGGTGCGCAGGCATTCGAGGATCTCCGGGCGCTCGCCGAGCAGGCGACGCAGCGGCTCGTGCCGGCTGCCGGGATACTTCAGGCGCACCACGGCCAGCACGCCGAACCCGACCTTGCCCAGATCGACCTCCGCCCGGTAGCCGGCGATGACGCCCAGCGTCTCCAGCCGCCTGACCCGCTCGGTCGTGGCCGAGGCGCTGAGGTTGACCCGGCGGCCCAGCTCGGTCAGCGGCAGGCGGCCCTCCCGCTGCAGCTCCGCCAGGATCGCCCAGTCGGTGTCGTCGAGATCCTCGGCCATCCGGCGAATATACCGGCAGATCCACGGCGATCCGCGCCGTACACCGTGAGTGCGGCCTTCAGCCCGGCGGGACGGCCTGGATAGCCTTCGGTGTCATGAGAATCGGCGTGAACGTACCGAACTTCGGGCCCGGCACCGACCCGGCCACGCTGCGGCGATGGGCGCAGACCGTCGAGGGCCTCGGCTACGACCTGCTGATGATCTCCGACCACGTCGCGATCACCCCCGACGTCGCCGCGCAGTACCCGGGGCCCTTCTACGAGCCGTTCACCACGCTCTCGTGGCTGGCCGGGATCACCACGCGGGTCAGGCTCGGCACCTCGGTGCTCATCGTGCCGTACCGGCATCCGCTGGTGATGGCCCGGATGGCGGCCAACCTCGACCGGTTCAGCGGCGGCCGGCTGGTGCTCGGCGTGGGCATCGGCTGGGCGCGGCAGGAGTTCGACGCGCTCGGGGTGCCGTTCGAGCGGCGCGGACGGCTGACCGACGAGCACCTGCTTGCCATGCGCGCCGCCTGGTCCGCCGCCGACGACTACCGGGCCGGGCCCATCCCGTTCTGGGTCGGCGGCAACGGCGAGGCCGGCCTGCGCCGCGCCGTACGGCTGGGCCAGGCGTGGCACCCGCTGCGCAACACCCTGCCCTGGCTGCGCGCGGCCGCCGGGCGGCTGGCGGACGTCGCCGGCGAGCTCGGCCGCCCCGTGCCCGCGTTCGCGCCGCGCATCCTGCTGCGGCTGACCGCCGAGCCGGTCACCGGCCCCGGCCGCCACGCCGGGGAGGGCACCCTCGACCAGATCCTGGCCGACCTCGACGCGCTGCGGCAGCTGGGCGCCGACACCGTCGTGCTCGACCCGTTCGCCGGCGACCCCGCCGAGACGCTGCACCCCCAGACGGCCTGGCACGCGCTCGCCGCCGTGGCCGGCCACTGGGACCTCGAATCCCGCGACCCGTCCAAGGAGGACGACCATGACCCCCGATGACGAGACCCTGCTGCGCCGGGCCATCGAGCTGGCCGCCCGCGCCCGCGCGAACGGCGAGGCCCCCTTCGGCTCGCTGCTGGCCGGCCCCGGCGGCGAGGTGCTGGCCGAGGAGCACAACACGGTCCTCGGCGACCGCGACATCTCCGCGCACCCGGAGCTGAAGCTGGCCCGCTGGGCCGCCCGCGAGCTGACCCCGGAGGCCGCGGCCGCCACCACCATGTACACCAGCTGCCAGCCGTGCGGCATGTGCGCCGGCGCCATCGAACGCTCCGGCCTCGGCCGCGTGGTGTACGCCCTGTCCAACGAGCAGCTCGCCGGCCTCAGGACCGGCCCCGGCTGGCCGCACGTCCCGCAGGAGGGCCCGGCCCTGTACGCCGAGGCCAGCGCGCCGCTGGAGGGCTACTACCGCTGACCCGCGCGGCCCCGCCGGGGGCCGCCGATGGTAGGGCCTGCCCCACCATCAGGACGGGTGACAGCGGGGGTCCGCCGCAGGGCCGCCGCCGCGATGCTGAGGAGTGTTCACGCCCGCCTCACCAGCATCGGAGAGAGCCTTGACCGTGGTGGAAACCCCTCGCGCCGCGCCCCGGGGAAGCGACTTCGCGCAGCTGTCGCGCCGCATCGCCCAGGCGGGGCTGATGGAGCGGCGGCCCGCCTACTACGCGATCAGGATCGGCCTGGTGGCCGCCCTGTTCGCCGGAGGGTGGACGCTGTTCGCCACGGTCGGCGACTCCTGGTGGCAGCTCGGCGTCGCGGTGCTGCTGGCCGTCGCCTTCGCCCAGGTCACGCTGCTGGCCCACGACCTGGCGCACGGCCAGGTGTTCCGGTCGCGGCGGCGCAGCAGGATCGCCGGGCTGGTGGTCGGCAACCTGACCGTCGGGCTCAGCTACGGCTGGTGGATGGACAAGCACACCCGCCACCACGCCAACCCCAACCACGAGGACCACGACCCCGACGTCGCGCCCGACATCCTCATCTGGTCGCGCCGGCAGGCCGAGGCCAGCAGCGGGCTGCCCCGCTTCATCGGCAGGTGGCAGGCGTTCCTGTTCTTCCCCCTGCTCACCCTGGAGGGCCTGAACCTGAAGGTGGCCGGCTTCCGCGCCCTGCGCAGGGTCAAGGGCGGACGCACCGAGGGGCTGCTGCTCGTCGCGCACAACCTGGCCTACCTGGCGGGGGTGTTCGCGGTGCTGTCGCCCGGCAAGGCGCTCGCCTTCCTGGCCGTGCACCAGGCCTGCTACGGCGTGTACCTGGGCTGCACGTTCGCGCCCAACCACAAGGGCATGCCGGTGCTCACCGCCGAGGACTCCCTGGACTTCCTCCGCCGCCAGGTGCTGACCTCCAGGAACGTGCGCGGCGGCCGACTGATGAACGTCGCGCTCGGCGGGCTCAACTACCAGATCGAGCACCACCTGTTCCCCGGCATGCCGTCGGCCAACCTGCGCCGCGCCCGGCCCCTCGTGCGCGCGTACTGCCGCGAGCTCGGCGTCGCGTACGTCGAGTGCGGGCTCGTCGAGTCGTGGGCCCAGGCCATGCGGCACCTGCACGAGGTCGGGGCGCCGCTGCGCGCCCCTCAGGAGGTGACCACCAGCTCCAGGCCCTCGTGATCCTCCCGGATCTCGTGGCCGGCCCCGGCCAGGACCATCCGCAGCGCGAGCAGGACCGCGGTGCGGATGGTCGTGTATTTCACCAGGCGGGCGGCCGTGTCGGTGCCGGCCGGGCCCCAGACGACCACCACCCCGCGGGACGGATCGAGCCAGACGGTGAGCCCCCCGTCGACCGGCAGCAGGGACGGCTCGACGTTGAAACCCGCGTCGGTCAACTCCCGCCGGACCACCAGTTCCAGATCCGGCCCATCGCCTCGGGCGAAGTCCATCAGAGTCAGCTGCCCCCGCGCGGACACGCCGAACGCGCCGCCTGGTAAGTGTGGCGGTTGTGTAAGGATGGCGGCTGTGACCGCCGCGTCAGTCTGGCTGCGTCTGTCGCGGGCCGTCGTGTTCGCGACGGTCTGCGGCTTGGTGTCCGCGGCGGGACACCTGCTGGCCGGTGGCGGGGCCGTCCCGCTCTGGGGCGGCGCGCTCGGGGTGCTGGCCGCCCTCGCCGCCGCGCTCACGATCAACGGCCGCGAGCGCGGCCCCGCGGCGATCCTGGCCGCCACCACGCTCACCCAGCTCGTGCTGCACCAGCTCTTCGAACGCCTCGCGCCCGCCACGGGCGCCGCCGCCGGGCACGGCCATCCCGCGCCCGCCATGGCGCTGGTCCACCTCACCGTCGCCGCGCTGACGGCGTGGTGGCTGCACCGCGGCGAGCGCGCGCTGTGGCTCATGATCCGCCTGTCCGCCGCGCCGCCCCCGATGCTCGGGCCGCTGCCGCTCGCGCCGGTCGAGGCGCCGATCGAGCCGCGCCGCCCCGGCGGGCGCGCTCCGGCGTACGCCGACGTCCCCACTCCGATGGGCAGGACCGCCTGCCGCACGGTCACCCGGCGAGGACCACCCCGGCGGCTCCGCCTCCGCTGAAGTCCCGCGTCCGGTCTCTGGACGCGTCCCCGTCCTTGCTCTTCCGTGCCCGGACGGCGCCCCGGCGCCGGTCCGGCCGTCCGCATCCGGAGTTCCCATGAAACCCTCCTGGCCCTTCCGCCTGGCCGCGCTCGCCTGTGCGGCCCTCCTGGCGCTGCTGCCGTCCACCGCGGCGCTCGCCCACGACACGCTCAAGAGCAGCTCACCGGCCAAGAACGCGCAGCTGTCCGCGATCGAGCGGATCGAGCTGGAGTTCAACGCCCACGTCCAGTTCCCCTTCGTCGTGCTGCACGACGCGGCGGGCAAGGCCGTCGAGGTCGGCAAGCCCCGCGTCGAGGGGCCCAAGGTGGTCGCCGAGGTGCCCCGCCAGCCCGCGCCCGGTTCGTACGTGATCGCCTGGCGTGTCGTGTCCTCGGACGGACATCCGATCGAGGGCGAAATCCCGTTCGTCATGAAAGGATCTACTTCGCAACCGGCAGCGGCGCCCTCGCCCGTCGAGGAACGGCCCGCCGCGACGGGCGTCCCCGGCTGGATCTGGGGCGGGCTGGCGGTGCTCGTCGTGCTGGGCGCGGTCCTCCTGATCAGGGGCGCGCGCCGCGGCCCTGACCGGGAGGACGTGGATGCTGGTTGAGCGGGCCAGGCAGCTCGCGCGGCAGTGGGTGCTCGACGAGGGCGCCCGCCTGCCCGGGTTCGAAGGGGCGTTCCTCACCGGGTCCGCGCTGTGGGCGGCCCCGGGCACGGAGCTGGGCCCAACGTCCGACGTGGACGTGATGGTGCTCGCCGACCCGCCGCCCGCGATCGGCAAGTTCCGCTACGAGGGCGTCCTGCTGGAGGTCTCCGGCATCGCCCGCATCGGCTCCACCCACGAGGTGCTGAGCGACTACCACCTGGCCGGCAGCTTCCACCTGCCCAGCGTGCTGGCCGACCCGACCGGGCGGCTCGGCGAGATCCAGCGCCTGGTGGCCCGCGACTTCGCCGAACGGCCCTGGATCATCGCCCGCTGCACGCAGGCGATGGACCGGGTGCGCGGCTGGATCAACTCCATGGACGAGAACGCGCCCGTCCCCGAGCAGGTGGCGTCCTGGCTGTTCGGCACCGGCGTGACCACGCACGTCCTGCTGGTCGCCGGGCTGCGCAACCCGACCGTGCGCCGCCGGTACGCCGCCGTGCGCGAGCTGCTGGCCGGGCACGGCCGGCTCGACTGGCACGAGCACCTGCTCGAACTGCTGGGCTGCGCGCGGATGACCCCGCAACGGGTGGAGCGGCACCTGGCGGCTCTGGAGGCGGTCTTCGACGCGACGGCCCGGCTGGAGGCGCCCTCCTACCGGTTCACCTCCGACATCACGCCGCAGGCGCGCCCGATCGCCATCGACGGCAGCCGCGAGCTCGTCGCCGCCGGGCTGCACCGGGAGGCGGTGTTCTGGCTGGTCGCCACGTACGCGCGCTGCCTGGACAAACGCGCCGCCGCGGGCGCGCCGGCCGGGTACGAGGAGGGCTTCCAGGAGCTGCTGGCCGACCTGGGCGCCGAGACGTTCGCCGCCCGGCGCCGCCGCGGCGACCACGTGCTGGCCGCCCTGCCCAGCCTGTGGCAGACGGCCATGGCACTGTGCTGACGGGCCCCCGAACCGCCGGCCTCAGGTCCGGCGCAGCGAGCGGGTCAGACCGGCGGCGATCGTCGTGGCCAGCACCCACCCGGCCATGATGAGCCCCCAGGCCAGCCACTGCGCGCCGCCCTGCGGGTTGTAGGCCTTCTCCTGCCCGAGGTCGATGATCGGCAGCAGCAGGTCGAGGGTGTAGACCAGCGCGTGGAACGGCGGCGCCTCGCCCGGCTTCAGCGGCGGCGGCACGTCGAGCCCGAACACGACCGTGCCCGCGGCCAGCAGCGCGGCCAGCCAGGCTGCCGCGCGCAGAGGGCGGAAGCCGTAGCCGACGGTGGCGTCCTGGAGGTGGCCCCAGAAGCGGGCGTACCAGGGGAGCGCGGCGCGGCGTCGCCGCTGGCCGGCCAGCAGCGTCTCGCGGGCGTCGGCGTCGGCGCCGAGCCGCCGGTACATCGCGGCCAGCTGCTCGTAGGCGCCCGGCAGGTAACCGTCGGGGTCGGTACGCAGCCAGCGCAGCCGCCCGGCGGCCGGCAGCATGGGGTCGAGCACCTCGTACGACAGCCCGTCCATGCGCATCGCCCGCGGCCACCCGGCGGGATCGTCACGCAGGACGCCGATCCGCGCGTACCGTAACTCCACCACCCCCTCGACCGGCGCGGCCGTGCGCAGCGCCAGCTCGCGGGCCTCCAGCCGCCAGCACTTCAGCGCCACCTCGCCGGGCGCCGCCAGGGTGGCGTCGTCGAGGCACAGGCGGCTGCCGACCTGGGCGCTGGTCAGCCTGATCCGGCCGCGGGCGGAGAAGCCGTCGCAGAGGTTGAGCACCTTGCCCACCGACAGGCCGTTGGCTGACAGCGCCGCCCCGCCGGGGTTGACCAGGGTCGCGCCCTCGAAGTGCGCCGGTCCGGTGACCGTGGCGTCGAGCAGGCTGACCTCGCCCTCGGCGCGCAGCCCACGCCAGGCCAGCAGCGAGCCGTTCACGGTGAGGCCGTCGGCGGCGACCACCACGCCGCCCGGCGCGCTCAGTCGCGCGCCCTCCAGGCCGAGGGTGCCGCCGATGACCGAGCGGTTGAGGCGCACCTGCCCCTCGGCCGTCAGCCCGGCCAGGAAGAGGCCCGCCTCGGCGTTGAGGCCGGTGGCGCGCAGCGCGAGCCCGCCCGGCCGCCGGATGCGCGAGCCGCGTAACGTGAGCGGGCCGGACACGCGGGCGAAGCGCAGGCTGACCTCGCCGTCGGCCTCCAGGTCCCGCGCGAACAGCCCGACCTGGACGATCACGTTGGACGCCTCCAGGGCCGTGCCGCCCGGCGCGTCGAGGCGGGCGCCGTCCAGCTCGACCGCGCCGCCGATCCGGGCCGAGGCCAGGACGAGCGTGCCGTGGCAGGCGAAGCCGTCCTGGGCGCGCAGGTGGCCGGCCACGTCGAGGTGCTCGCCGTTGAGCGCCGTGCCCGCCGGATGGCTCAGGCGGGCGCAGTTGAGCACGAGGTTGCCGCTGATCCGGCCGCCGGGCAGCCGCAGCTCGCCGGTGACGTGGCTGCCCGCCAGCCGCAGGTTGCCCTCGACCTGGACGTTCGAGGCGGTCAGGCCGGGCAGCAGCGAGCCGCTGAAGCTGAGGAAGCGGGTGCGGGCGTGGTAGAGGTCGGGGACGGCGTCGAAGGCGCAGCCCTGGAAGGTGACGGGGAAGGGGAGCTCGGCGAAGGCCAGGTTGAGCGCGCCGGTGATCCGCGCCCCCGCCAGGATCAGCCGCGGCTTGGCGGCGGGCTCGTCGAACCCGGCCAGCAGCAGCCCGGCCAGCACCTCGCCCCGGACGGTGCGGCCGGGGTCCCAGGACGCGGCCCCGGCCGGGTCGTCGGCGGCGGGGTCGCCGGTGCGCAGGTCAACGGCGCGGCCGTGGGCGAGCGCGGCGGCCACGGCCCGCTCGGCGTCGTTGAGATCGGCGATCGGCACCCCGCCATCATCGCCGACCCCGCCTCAGGAGCGGACCTCCACGACCCGGAGTCTCAGGAGCGGACCTCCAGGCCCAGTGCCTCGGCGACGACCGTGGCCTGGAAGGGGTCGATGACCGCCTTCTTGAGCGTGACCGTGTGCGGGTCGAGCGTGCTCAGGTCGCTGCCGCGCAGGTCGCAGCCGGTGAGGTCGGCGCCGTGCAGCCAGGCCCCCGACAGGTCGGCCCGGCGCAGCTCGGCCCCGGCCAGCCGGGCCCCGGTCAGGTCGGCCTCGCGCAGCCGGACGCCGTGGAAGGCGCTGCCGCGCAGGTCGGCGCCGGGCAGCCCGGTGTAGGACCAGTCGCCGCCGTCGACCTTCAGCAGCCCGAAGGTGCAGCCGTCGAACATGCTGCCGGTCAGCTTGCACCCCCTGAACGTGGCGTCGAACAGGGAGCACCGGCTGAACAGGCAGTTGAGGAAGCGCGCGTCCTCGTGGGTGGAGACGTTGAGCCGCACGTTCCTGAACGTGCACTCCTCGAACGACGCCCCCTGGTCGACCAGCTCGGTCAGGTCGACGCCCTGGAACAGGACCCGGTGGAAGGTCTCACCGGCGATCTCCGTCCGGTCCCAGTCGTCGGCGTGGATCGTCGTCTCGATCGGGGGCGCGGGCACCCCGTGCTTACGGTCGGCCATGCGAACAAACTAGCGGATCACGCCTTGTTCGCGATGGCCGTGATGAGCGGCTGGACGAGCTTGGCCGCCAGCGGCCCGAACGCCGCCAGGATCAGCACGTACGCCGCCGCCAGGGCCCCGAGGTCGGGATGGGCCCCGGCGCCCACCGCCAGGCCCGCGATGACGATGTTGAACTCGCCGCGCGGGATGAGGGCGATGCCCGCCCGTGCCTGACCGGCCTTGCCGATGCCCGCCCGTCTGGCCGCGTACGCGCCCGTCAGCAGCTTGGTCACCATGCTCACCAGCGCCAGCAGCGCGGCCAGCCCCGCCACCGGCAGGATCTTCGCCGGATCGGTCTGGAAGCCGAAGAAGACGAAGAACACCGCCGCGAACAGGTCGCGCAGCGGCGCGAGCAGCGCCTGCGCGTCGTGCGCGAGCTGCCCCGACAGCGCGATGCCGACCAGGAACGCGCCGACCGCCGCCGAGACCTGCAGCTGCTGGGCCAGCCCGGCCACCAGCAGCGCCAGCCCGACCACCTTCAGCAGCAGCACCTCGGAGTTGGGACTCGACACGAACGCCTCGATGAAGCGCCCGAAGCGCAGCGCCACGACGAGCACGACGCTCACCGTGCCGAGCGCGATGCCGACCGAGATCGCCCCGCTGACCAGGCTCAGGCCCGCCAGCAACGTGGTGAGGACCGGCAGGTAGACCGCCATGGTCAGGTCCTCGAACACCAGCAGGGACAGCACCGTCGGCGTCTCCCTGTTACCGATCCATCCCAGATCGGACAGCACCTTGGCGGTGATGCCGGAGGAGGTGGCGTAGGTGACGCCCGCCATGGCCACCGCCGCGACCGGCCCCCAGCCCAGCAGCAAGGCGCAGATCGCGCCGGGGGCGGCGTTCAGCACGAGGTCGACGATGCCGGCCCGCGCGTTGCTCGTGAGGCTGGTGACCAGTTCGTCGGCGTTGTACTCCAGGCCGAGCGTCAGCAGCAGCAGGACGACGCCCAGCTCCGCGCCGACCGAGATGAACTCCTCGCTGGTCGCCAGCGGCAGCACGCCGCCCGTGCCGAACGCCAGACCGGCGATGAGGTAGAGCGGGATCGGTGAGATGCCGCCGCGCAGCGCGAGCGCGCCCAGAACCCCCAGACCCAGAAGAACAGCACCGAACTCGAGAAAGATGACCGCGGTTTCGTGCACCCGCGGTCCTACCCGTCAGCCAGGATGCCGGCGACGTCCGCGGTGCTGTCCGCGCTGCCCACCACGACCACGACGTCGCCCTCGCGGAAGACGAAGTCGGGGCCGGGGCTGGCGAACACCTGGCCGCCGCGGACCACGGCGACGATGGAGGCGCTGGTACGGGTCCTGACCCGGGCCTCGCCCATGGTGCGCCCGGCGTAGGGGGAGCCGGACGGGATGGGGAGCTGGACGCTGACCAGGCCCTCGACCTGCTGGTGCAGCTGGTTGAGCCGCTGCACGATGCGGGGGGCGCCGAGGAGCTCGGCCAGGGCGTCGGCCTCCTCGTCGTTCAGCTTGACCGTCTGACAGGCGCGGTCGGGGTCGTCCTTGTCGTAGATCACCAGGTCGCGACGGCCGGTGCGGTGCGAGACGATGCCTACCCGCTGGCCGGCGCGGGTGGTGAAATCGTGCCGAAGCCCGATGCCCGGCAACGCTGTCTGCTCAACCTCCACCTATCCCACCCATCCAAAAAATACGCATATTTCTGGACAACACTACCAACGGTCTCCGCCGGCTTGACCTCCTCGTATCCCGCCCGCCCCCGCCGTCCGGTGCGCGGGTGGGAAGATGCCGGGGACGTTGCCGCGGGAGAGGCGAGACGAAGCGATGCCGACCACTTCCTCCATCCGGCTGCTGCTCGTGGAGGACCACGCGATGGTGGCCGAGGCCATCGGCCTGGCGCTCGGCCGGGCGCCGGGCATCGAGGTCGTGGCGCAGGCGGGCACGGTCGCCGCCGCCCTCGCCGCGGCCGCCCGCCGCCGGCCCGACGTCGTGGTGCTCGACCGGCGGCTGCCCGACGGCGACGGCGTCGAGGCGATCAGCCGGTTCGCGGCGGTCGCGCCCGGGGCCCGGGTGCTGGTGCTCACCGGGGAGGCCACCGCCTCGGTCGCCGCGCGGGTGGTGGAGGCGGGCGGGGCGGGCCTGCTGGTGAAATCGTCCCGGCTGGAGGAGCTGGAGTCGGCGGTGCGCGAGGTGGCCGCCGGCGGCGTGGTGTTCGCGCCCGGCCTGCTGCCCGGCGTGCTCGACCGGCTGACCGGCCGGGTGCGGAGCCCGGGTGCGGCGCTGACCCCGCGCGAGCGCGAGACGCTGCGGCTGCTGGCCGAAGGGGCGGGCACGGACGAGATCGGCGCGCGGCTCGGCGTGGCCCGCAACACCGCGCGCAACCACGTCCAGCACGTCCTGGAGAAGCTCGGGGCCCGGTCCAAGCTGGAGGCCGTGGCCGTCGCGCGCAGGGAAGGGCTGCTCGACTGACGCAGATGCACCAGACGGCGTCCCTCATCCGCACCGGAAAGGGTGGTTCCGCTGCGTCTCGTGATCGGTCCTGTACTGCCCGACAGTAGGAGGATGGGCAGTTTCGCTGCGCCGTACCAGGTGGACACCCAGCTGCCGCAAGAGATGGGCAGCATCACCGCGGCCCGTCAGAGAGCACGTGAGGTGCTGGCCGAGTGCGGCTACCGCGGGCGCCGCGAGGACGTCCTGCTCGTGGTCTCCGAGCTGGTGACCAACGCGCTCGTCCACGGCGACGGCCCGCCCGCCTTACGCATCCGCTGCACCCCCTCCCACGTGCGGATCGAGGTGCGCGACTCCGGCCCCCGCCTGCCCGAGCCGCGCGAGCCCGGCCCCGACAACGGCTGGGGCCTGCGCGTCATCGAGCTGCTGTCCACCGGCTGGGGCGTCTCCCGCGCCGAGGGAGGTGGAGAAGGCGGCAAGGTGGTGTGGTGCGAGCTGGCGCCCCACGTCGTCGCGCCCGCCCAGGAGCGTTCCAGGGCGTGATCGAGTTTCGGTCTTCCGCCGGGCCGTGCGAAGCTGCAGTATGCCCGGTCAAGACAGGCAGTCAGAGGACATCCAGCTGCTCGTCCGCAGCGTCGTCGACTACTCGATCTGTCTCCTCGACCCCGCGGGCCACGTGACCAGCTGGAACGCCGGCGCCGAGCGTATCAAGGGCTACCGCGCCGAGGAGATCATCGGCCGCCACTTCTCGGTGTTCTACCCGCCCGAGGCCGTCGCGGCCGGTCGTCCGGAACAACTGCTGGGCCGCGCGGCGGCGGCCGGCCGGGTGGCCGACGAGGGCTGGCGCGTCCGCAAGGACGGCGCCCGGTTCTGGGCGCGCGTGGTCATCACCGCCCTGCGCGACGAGCGGGGCCTGCTGTGCGGGTTCGGCAAGGTCACCGGCGACCTGACCGAGCGCCGCCTGGCCGAGCAGGCGATGCGCGACAGCGAGGAGCGCTTCCGCCTGCTGGTCCAGAACGTCGTCGACTACGCCATCTTCATGCTCGACGCCGACGGCCGGATCGTCAGCTGGAACGCCGGCGCCGAGCGCATCAAGGGCTACCGCGCCGAGGAGATCATCGGCCGCCACTTCTCGGTCTTCTACCCGCCCGAGGACGTCGCGGCCGGCAAGCCCGCCATGGAGCTGGAGGTCGCCGTCGCCGACGGCCGGTGGGAGGAGGAGGGCTGGCGCGTTCGCAAGGACGGCACCAGGTTCTGGGCCAGCGTGGTCATCACCGCCCTGTACGACGAGCGCGGCGAGCTGCGCGGGTTCGGCAAGGTCACCCGCGACCTGACCGAGCGCCGCAACGTGGCCCGCGCCCTCGACGAACGCGGCATGCTGCTGGCCCACCTGGTCCGCGCCCAGGAGAACGAACGCCGCCGCATCGCCTACGACGTGCACGACGACACGATCCAGTCCATGGTCGCCGTCGGCATGCGCCTGCGCGCGATGGAGAGCGGCCTCGCCGGTGAGCGGGCCGCCGAGGTGCGCGGCATCGGCGAGGCCGTCGAGGCCGCCGTCGCCCGCCTGCGCGACCTGACCTTCGAGCTGCGCCCGCCGGCCCTCGACGAGGAGGGCCTGGTCGAGGGCCTGGCCGGCTACCTGCGGCAGGTGACGGCCGGCACCGGCCTGTCGTTCGAGATCGACCACCGCCTCGACGCCGACCCGCCGCCCGAGGCCGCCGTCACCATCTTCCGGATCTGCCAGGAGGCGATCACCAACGTGCGCAAGCACGCCCGCGCCACCTCGATCAGGCTCTCGCTGGTCTCCCTCGACCGCGGCGTGCACGTGCGCGTCGCCGACGACGGCGCCGGGCTGCCGCCGGGTGCCGAGGGGCCGCTGCGCCACTTCGGGCTGATCGAGATGCGCGAACGGGCCGAGATCGCGGGCGGCTGGTGGAGCCTGACCGACCGGCCGGGGGCCGGGACCACCGTGGACTTCTGGGTCCCGGCCGTCCCGCACGCCTGACCGCGGCGGCCGGCGGAGCGGCGCTCAGCGGCGGGGGAGCACCTCCAGTGACTGGCGGGCGATCTCCCACTCCTCGTCCGTGGGCACCACCAGCACCGCCACCTCCGCGCCCGGCGGCGAGACCGCCCGCTCCCCGGCCGGGCCGGCCGCGTTCAGCTCGGGGTCCACGGTGATGCCGAGCCGGTCGAGCCCGGCCAGGGACTCCGCGCGGGTGGCCGCGTCGTGCTCGCCGACGCCGCCGGTGAACACGATCGCGTCCAGGCGGCCGAGCAGGGCGTAGTACGCGCCGACGTACTTGCGGATGCGCCGGGTGTAGACCTCCAGGGCCAGCCGGGCCTCCTCGTCGCCGCGGGCCCGCACCTCGCGCATGTCGAGCGTCCCGGCCAGGGCGCGCAGGCCGCCCTCGTGGCTGAGCGCGCGTTCCACCTCCTCGCCGCCCAGGCCGCGCACCCGCGCCAGGTAGCCGGCGATCGCGGGGTCCACGTCGCCGGAACGGGTGCCCATCACCAGCCCCTCCAGCGGGGTCAGCCCCATGGAGGTGTCCACGCTGCGCCCGCCGGACATCGCCGTCGCGCTGGCGCCGTTGCCCAGGTGCAGCACGACCAGGTCGAGGCCGGCCAGGTCGCGGCCGAGGAGGGCGGCGGCGCGGCGGGAGACGTAGGCGCACGAGGTGCCGTGGAAGCCGTAACGCCGCACGCCGAGCTCCCGCCAGGCCCGCGGCACCGCGTACGTGTACGCCTGCGGCGGCAGCGTGAGCTGGAACGCCGTGTCGAACACCGCCACCTGCGGCACCCCGGGGAACGCCGCCCGCGCCACCCGGATCCCGGCCAGGTTCACCGGGTTGTGCAGCGGCGCGAGCGGCGCCAGCTCCTCGATCGCGGCGATCACCTCGTCGTCGACGACCGCCGGGCCGGTGAAGCGGGTGCCGCCGTGCACGACCCGGTGCCCGACCGCGACCGGCTCCAGCTCGGGCCCGGCCCGCGCGAACGCCTCCAGCATCGCCGCCAGCCCCTCGGCGTGCCCGGGGAACCGCTCCTCCCGCACGTACGGCGGCCCGCCGCCGGCGTGGTGCGTCAGCCGCCCGCCCTCCTCGCCGATGCGCTCGACCAGCCCGCGCGCCGGCCGCTCGCGGGTGCGCACGTCCACCAGCTCGTACTTGATGGAGGAGGAGCCGGTGTTCAGGACGAGAATTCGGCCGGCCATGTCCACGACCTGATCTCCGCCGGGTCCTCGCCGTGCTCCCTGGTGTGGGCGCGGGCCCGCAGCCGCGCGTCGCTCATCCGCTGGCGCAGGTGCGCGGCCTTGGAACCGAGCCCCGGCACCCGGTCGATGACGTCGATGACCAGGTGGTAGCGGTCGATGTCGTTGAGCATGGCCATGTCGAACGGCGTGGTCGTGGTGCCCTCCTCCTTGTAGCCGCGCACGTGCATGTTGGCGTGCCCGGCGCGGCGGTAGGCGAGCTGGTGGATGAGCGAGGGGTAGCCGTGGAAGTTGAAGATGATCGGCCGGTCCACGGTGAACAGCGTGTCGAACTCGGCGTCCGGCATGCCGTGCGGGTGCTCCGACCGCGGTTGCAGCCGCATCAGGTCCACCACGTTGACCACGCGCACCCTCAGCTCGGGCAGGTGCTCGCGCAGCAGCGCTGCGGCGGCCAGCGTCTCCTGGGTCGGCACGTCGCCCGCGCAGGCCAGCACCACGTCCGGCTCGCTGCCCTGGTCGGTGGAGGCCCACGGCAGGATGCCCAGGCCGCGCGTGTTGTGCGCGATCGCCTCGTCCATGGTGAACAGGTCCAGCACCGGCTGCTTGCCCGCCACGATCACGTTGACGTAGTCGCGCGAGCGCAGGCAGTGGTCGGCCACCGACAGCAAAGTGTTGGCGTCCGGCGGCAGGTAGACCCGCACCACCGACGCCTTCTTGTTGACGACCACGTCCAGGAAGCCGGGGTCCTGGTGGCTGAAGCCGTTGTGGTCCTGCCGCCACACGTGCGACGACAGCAGGTACGTCAGCGACGCCACCGGCCGCCGCCACGAGATCTTCTGCGACGATTCCAGCCATTTGGCGTGCTGGTTGAACATGGCGTCGACGATGTGGATGAACGCCTCGTAGCAGTTGAACAGGCCGTGCCGGCCGGTCAGCAGGTAGCCCTCCAGCCAGCCCTGGCACAGGTGCTCGCTCAGCACCTCCATCACCCGGCCGCCCGGCGCCAGGTTCTCGTCCGTGGGCAGCAGCTCGGCGTTCCACGCCCGGTCGGTGACCTCGAACACGTCCTGCAGCCGGTTGGAGGCGGTCTCGTCGGGGCCCATCAGCCGGAAGTTGCGCGGGTTGCCGGCGATCACGTCGCGCAGGAACCCGCCGAGCACCCGCGTCGGCTCGGTCAGCTGGGCGGCCGGGGACTTGACCTCGACCGCGTGCCGGCGGAAGTCCGGCAGCCGCAGCGGCTGCAGCAGCTCGCCGCCGTTGGCGTGCGGGTTGGCGCTCATCCGCAGCGGCCCCCGCGGCACCGTCGCCAGCACCTGCTCGACCGGCTTGCCGTCGGAGCCGAACAGCTCCTGCGGCCGGTACGAGCGCATCCACTCCTCCAGCATCGCCAGGTGCGCCGGGTTCTCCCGGACGCCCGGCAGCGGCACCTGATGGGCCCGCCAGGTGCCCTCGACCGGTTTGCCGTCCACCTCGCGCGGGCCGGTCCAGCCCTTCGGCGTGCGCAGCACGATCATCGGCAGCCGCCGGTCCTGGCCGTCCTTGTACTCGGCCAGCTCGTCGAAGACGGTGTCCAGGGTGGCGGCCATCTCCTCGTGCGAGGGGCCGACCAGGTGGGGGCGGTAGCCGTAGCCCTCCATGAGCTTGAACAGGTCCTGCTCGGGGATGCGGGCGAGCACGGTGGGGTTGGCGATCTTGTAGCCGTTCAGGTGCAGGATCGGCAGCACGACGCCGTCGCGCCGGGGGTCGAGGAACTTGTCGGAGTGCCAGCTCGCGGCCAGCGGGCCGGTCTCGGCCTCGCCGTCGCCGATGACGCAGGCCACCACCAGCCCGGGGTTGTCGAACGCGGCGCCGTAGGCGTGGGCCAGGGAGTAGCCCAGCTCGCCGCCCTCGTGGATGGAGCCTGGGGTCTCGGGCGCGACGTGGCTGGGGATGCCGCCGGGGAAGGAGAACTGGCGGAACAGCCGGCGCATGCCCTCGACGTCCTGTGAGACGTCCGGATAGCGCTCGGTGTAGGAGCCTTCCAGCCAGGCGTGCGCGACGGCGGCGGGCCCGCCATGGCCGGGACCGGCGATGTAGATCATGTCCTGGTCGCGCTCGGAGATCACCCGGTTGAGGTGGGCGAAGCAGAAGTTCAGCCCCGGGGTGGTGCCCCAGTGGCCGAGCAGGCGCGGCTTGATGTGCTCGGGGCGCAGCGGCTCGGTCAGCAGCGGGTTGTCCAGCAGGTAGATCTGCCCGACGGACAGGTAGTTGGCCGCCCGCCAGTACGCGTCTATGTGGTCCATGCCCCTGCCCATTCCTCCGCAGGCGGTGCTGAATCCCCGCGCTGCCGATAATGTGCCGTCACATGGCGCTGCGCAGTTCCCTCTGGTACTCCGGTGACGACAGGAACTCCTACATCCACCGGGCCTGGATGCGCCGCGGCCTGCCGCGCGAGGCGTTCGAGGGCGAGCGGCCGCACATCGCGATCGCCAACAGCGCCTCCGACCTCGCGCCGTGCAACTCCCACCTCGACGAGGTCGCCCGCAGCGTCATGAACGGCGTGTGGGAGGCCGGGGGCGTGCCGCTCGACCTGCCCGTCCTGTCGCTGGGCGAGACGAACGTGCGCCCGACCGCCATGCTGTGGCGCAACCTGGCCGCGATGGCCGCCGAGGAGTTGCTGCGGGCCAACCCGATCGACGGCGTGGTGCTGCTCGGCGGCTGCGACAAGACCGTACCTGCGCTGCTCATGGCCGCCGCCTCGGTCGATCTGCCGGCGCTCGTCGTGCCCGGCGGGCCCATGCTGACCGGGCACTTCCGCGGCGTGCCGCTCGGCTGCGGCACCGACGTGTGGCGGCTCAGCGAGGAGGTGCGGGCCGGCACGCTCTCCCGCGAGGCGTTCCTCGCCTCCGAGTCGTCCATGATCCGCAGCCGCGGCCACTGCAACACGATGGGCACCGCCTCCACCATGGCCTGCATGGCCGAGGCGCTCGGCATGACGCTGCCCGGCACGGCCGGCACCCCCGCCCCCGACAGCCGCCTGCTGGAACGCGCGCACGACAGCGGCCGGCTGGCCGTCGAGCTGGTACACGCGGGCCGCCGCCCCAGCCACGTCATGACCAGGGCCTCCTTCCTCAACGCCATCGTGACGCTGGCCGCGATCGGCGGCTCGACCAACGCGGTCGTGCACCTGCTGGCCGTCGCCGGGCGGCTCGGCGTCGAGCTGAGCCTCGACGACTTCGACCGGGCCGGCTCGGGCGTGCCGCTGCTGGCCGACCTCCAGCCCGCCGGCCGCCACCTGATGGACGACCTGTTCCGGGCGGGCGGCCTGACCGCCCTGCTGCGCGAGGTCGAGGACCTGCTCGACCCCGCGGCGATCACCGTCACCGGCAGGCCGCTGGTCGAGCACCTGGCCGGCGCCGAGATCTGGGACGACACCGTGATCCGGCGGCGCTCCGACCCGCTGCTGCCCGACGCGGGCATCGCCGTGCTGCGCGGCAACCTCGCGCCCGACGGCGCCGTGATCAAACCCGCGGCCGCCTCGCCGGAGCTGCTGCGCCACCGCGGCAGGGCGATCGTCTTCGACGGCGTCGAGGACGCCCGCGCCCGGCTCGACTCGCCCGATCTCGACGTCGACGAGACCTCGGTGCTGGTGCTGCGCGGCTGCGGGCCCAGGGGCTACCCGGGCATGCCGGAGGTCGGCAACCTGCCGCTGCCGCGCAAGCTGCTGGCCAGGGGCGTGCGCGACATGGTGCGGATCAGCGACGCCCGGATGAGCGGCACCGCGTACGGCACGGTCGTCCTGCACGCCTCGCCGGAGGCGGCGGCCGGCGGCCCGCTGTCGCGGGTGCGCACCGGCGACCCGATCGTGCTCGACGTGGCCGCCAGGAGGATCGACGTCGACGTCCCCGAGGCCGAGCTGGCCGCCAGGGAGCCGGTCATGACCGGCCACGCCCGGCCGGCCCGCGGCTGGGAGCGCCTGTACGTCGACCACGTCACCCAGGCGCACCTCGGCGCCGACCTCGACTTCCTGACCGGCTCCTCCGGCGACGCCCCCGGCCGGGAGTCCCACTGAAAGCAAAGAGTGCCCGGCGCCGCGCGCGGAATCTTCCCCGTGGGGTACGGGGTTCCCTGACGGGAGCCCGGCTCAGCGGATCTCCCGCGAGTGCGGGACGATGTGATCAGGTTTGACGACGTATGAGGAGGAAGCGGTGAACGGCGACATCAGCCAGAGCCAGGAGTGGGCGGCTCTGGGCAAGCATCACGAGGAGCTGGCGGGAAAGCAGCTTCGTGAGCTGTTCGCGGAGGACCCGGGCAGGGCCGGGCGGATGACGGTGAGCGCCGGGGACCTCTACCTCGACTACGCCAAGCACCGCGCCACCCAGGAGACGATCGACCTGCTGGTGGCCCTGGCCGAGCGGGCGGGCCTGCGCGAGCGCATCGCCGCGATGTTCGGCGGCGAGCACATCAACGTGAGCGAGGACCGCGCCGTCCTGCACGTCGCGCTGCGCATGCGGGAGAACGCCAAGCTGGTCGTCGACGGCCAGGACGTCGTGGCCGACGTGCACGCGGTGCTGGACAAGATGAGCGCCTTCGCCGACCGCGTCAGGTCCAAGGAGTGGAAGGGCGCCACCGGGCAGCCGATCAGGACCGTGGTCAACATCGGCATCGGCGGCTCCGACCTCGGCCCGGCCATGGCCTACGAGGCGCTGCGCGACTACGTGGACGCCGGCGTCGAGGCCAGGTTCGTCTCCAACATCGACCCCGCCGACATCCTGGGCAACCTGCGCGACCTCGACCCGGCCAGCACGCTGTTCGTGGTCGCCTCCAAAACCTTCACCACGCTGGAGACGCTGACCAACGCCAGGGTCGCCCGCTCCTGGCTGGTCGAAGCGCTCGGCGAGGACGCGGTCGCCAAGCACTTCGTGGCCGTCTCCACCAACGCCGAGAAGGTCGCCGAGTTCGGCATCGACACCGACAACATGTTCGGCTTCTGGGACTGGGTGGGCGGCCGCTACTCCTACGACGGCGCCATCGGCCTGTCGCTGATGATCACCGTCGGGCCGGACCGGTTCCGCGAGATGTTGTCCGGCTTCCACAGCATGGACCAGCACTTCCGCACCGCGCCCTTCAACGCCAACATGCCGGTCCTGATGGCCCTGCTCGGCATCTGGTACACCGACTTCTTCGGCGCCGAGACCCGCGCCGTGCTGCCCTACAGCCAGCGGCTGCACCGCTTCCCGGCCTACCTCCAGCAGCTCACCATGGAGTCCAACGGCAAGTCGGTGCGCGCCGACGGCAGCCCGGTCACCGTCCCGACCGGCGAGATCTTCTGGGGCGAGCCGGGCACCAACGGCCAGCACGCCTTCTACCAGCTCCTGCACCAGGGCACCCGGCTCGTCCCGGCCGACTTCATCGGCTTCGCCGAGCCGTTCGAGGACCGCGAGGGCATGCACGACCAGCTCACCGCCAACCTGCTGGCCCAGACCAGCGCGCTGGCCTTCGGCAAGACCGCCGAGGAGATCGCGGGCGAGGGCACGCCGCCGGAGATCGTGCCGCACAAGGTGATGCCGGGCAACCGGCCCACCTCGACGATCCTGGTGACCAAGCTCACGCCGTCCACGCTGGGCCAGCTCGTCGCGCTCTACGAGCACATCGTGTTCGTCGAGGGCACGATCTGGGGCGTCGACTCCTTCGACCAGTGGGGCGTCGAGCTGGGCAAGAAGATGGCGCTCGACGTGGCGCCCGCGCTCACCTCCGACGAGCCGCCGCAGACCTTCCCCGACTCCTCGACCGAACAACTCGTGCGCAGGTATCGCGAGCTGCGCGGAAGGCGGGCCTAGAGATGCGGCGGGCGGGCGCGCTGGTCCTGTTCGGCGTCACGGGCGACCTCGCGCGCAAGATGCTGCTCCCCGCGCTCTACCACCTGACCGCCGACGGCAGGCTCGACCTGCCGATCATCGGCGTCGCCAAGACCGACATGGACCTCGACGCGCTGCGCGAGCACGCCCGCGAGGCGTGCGGCGGCGTCCAGGACGCGGCGTTCGAGAAGCTGGCCGGCAACCTGCGGCTGGTGGCGGGCGACTACCGCGACCCCGGGACGTTCGCGAGGTTGCGGCAGGAGGTCGAGGGCAAGGGGTTCCTCGTCCACTACCTGGCGGTGCCGCCCGCGCTGTTCTCCGTCGTCGCCGAGGGGCTGGCCGGCGCCGGGCTCAACCACGAGGCCAGGCTCGTGGTGGAGAAGCCGTTCGGGCACGACCTCGACTCCGCGCGCAAACTCAACGACGAGCTGCTGAAGTACTTCGACGAGGACCACCTGCGGCGGGTCGACCACTTCCTGGGCAAGGAGCCGGTCGAGGACCTCATGGTGTTCCGGTTCGCCAACATGCTGCTGGAACCGCTGTGGAACCGGAACTACGTGCGCAGCGTGCAGATCACCATGGCCGAGGACTTCGACGTCGCCGACCGCGGCGGCTTCTACGACGCCAACGGCACGGTCCGCGACGTGGTCCAGAACCACCTGCTGCAACTGCTGGCCATCCTGGCGATGGACCCGCCGCCGTCCATGGACGCCCGCGCGCAGCTCGACGAGAAGTGGCGGGTGCTGCGCGCCGTCCAGGCCGTCGACCCGGCCCACGTCGTGCGCGGCCGGTACGACGGCTACCTCGACACCCCCGGCGTCCGGCCCGGCTCCACCACCGAGACGTTCGTCGCCATGCGGCTCTACATCGACAGCTGGCGGTGGGCGGGCGTGCCCTGGTGCATCCGTTCGGGCAAGGCGCTGCCCACCACCGACCTGGAGATCGTGGCCGAGCTGCGCAAGCCGCCGGTGACGATGTTCCGCGGCGGCGACGTGCCGCCGGGGCCCAACCTCATCAGGTTCCGGCTGCAGCCCGACGCCGGGGTGACCTTCGACGTGCTGGCCAAGGAGCCCGGCCGGCAGCGGACGATCCCGGTGCCGGTGAGCGTCGACTTCACCAAGGTGCTCGGGCCGATGGAGGCCGCCTACGAGCGCATCCTGACCGACGCCGTCAGCGGCGACCCGCGGCGGTTCGCCCGGTTCGACCTGGTGGAGGAGTCGTGGCGGATCGTGGGCCGGCTGCTCGACCTGCCCGACCAGCCGCTGCCGTACGAGAAGGGCACCTGGGGGCCGGAACCGGCGGAGAGGATCCCGCCGGGCGGCTGGCACGAGATCTCCACCACGTTCGACTAGCGGCCGATCCGGGTGAACGATGGGCGCATGGACATCAAGGAGCTGTTGGAACAGTCGAAGGACGCCGTCACCGTCAGGCGCGTCTTCGGTGAGCCGATCCACCACGGCGACGTCCTGGTCATCCCCGTCGCCCGGGTCGCCCAGGGCGGCGGGGCCGGTCAGGGGCAGGGCCGGGACGAGAAGGGCGAGGAGCTCGGCAGCGGCGGCGGTGGCGGCTTCGGCTACAGCGCCACCCCCGCCGGGGTGTTCGTCATCAAGGACGGCGACGTGCAGTGGCGTCCGGCCGTCGACGTCAACCGGATCGTGCTGGGCGGCCAGATCGTCGGCCTCGCCCTGGTGCTGACGATCCGGACCATCTTCAAGAAGTGGCGTCACAGGAAGTAACGGGGGCACATCATCTGACGTGCTCATCGATCTGCTCGACGCGGGGCTGCCCGGCCACGAGGCGCTGCTGCCCGGCTCCAACCTGCCGGTGCGGGTCGCCCCGCTGGGCGGCGGCACGTCGCTGGTCCGCTTCCCGCCCCGGTGGAGCCGTCCCGGCCGCGGCCACTACCTGGCGGGGGAGGAGTTCGTGCTGCTGGAGGGCGAGCTGCGGGTGTCGGGGGTGAGGTACCTGCCGGGGGAGCACGCCTGGCTGCCCGCCGGCGCCCTGCGGCACTCCGGCGCGGCGCCGGCGGGGGCGCTGGTGTGCACGTTCTTCGACGGTGAGCCCACCTGGGTGTCCAGCGACCTGGACGAGCCCGACGGGCCCAGCCTGCGCACCCCGCTGGTGAGCGTCGTCGTCCCCGAGGGCGGGCTGCCGCTCACGTCGCACTCCGTGCTGCTGGACACGCCCGTTCCGCTCGACCATCCGGCCGAGATGATCACGGTGCCGAGCTGGACGTGGGAGCTGTCCACCTTGATCCCCGAGGGCCGGGTGCTCGTAAGGTGGACGCCATGATGACCTCATTGACGCAGTTCGTGGGATTCGGCGCCCTGGTGATGCTCGGGGCGATGTCGCCCGGCCCCGACTTCGCGGTCGTGGTCCGCCGCTCGGCGCTGTCCGGGCGCGGGCACGGCATGGCCGCGGCGGCCGGGATCGCCGTGGGCGTGGCCGTCTGGGTGGTGGCCGCCGGCACCGGCGTGGCCGCGCTGCTGGCGGCCTCGGCCATGGCCTTCACCGTGGTCAAGATCGTCGGCGCCGCCTACCTGCTCTACCTGGGGGTCAAGGCGCTGCGCGCGGCCCTTCGCAAGGGCGGCGCGCTCGACCTCGACCTGCCCGCCCCCGCCGACCGCGGCCCGTGGGCGGCCTTCGCCGAAGGGCTGCTGACCAACGTGCTCAACCCCAAGGCCGCGCTGTTCTTCGTGGCCCTGGTGCCGCAGTTCGTGAGCGAGGGGGGCGCGTTCGGCGACACGCTGCTGCTGTCGGCGGTCGCGCTGGCCGGCACGATGGTCTGGTTCCTCACGGTGGCGAACGTGGTGAGCACGCTGCGCCGGGTGTTCGCCCGGTCCGGCGTGCGCAAGGCCGTGGACGGGCTGACCGGCGCCGCGCTCATCGGCCTCGGCGTCAACCTGGCCGTCGCCGGCCGCCCCTGAGCGGCCCCTCGACGGCCCGGCCATGAGCGGTGCGCGGCCGCGTCGGCAGACGGCGCGGCCGCCGGCCGGGCGCGGCCGCGTCAGGAGACGGCTACGCCGAGCAGGTGCCCGAGGCCGAAGGTGACGGCGGCGGCGCCCGCGCCCAGCCCGAGCTGGCGCAGGCCGCCCAGCCACCACGGCCGCGCGGTCATCACCGCCACCGCCGCGCCGAACCCGAACAGCGCCACCATGCTCAGCGCCAGCGCCAGGAACAGCCCCGACGCCCCGAACAGGAACGGCGCCAGCGGCACCAGCGCCCCCGCGGCGAAGGCGACGAACGACGAGCCGGCCGCCAGGTAGGGCGAGGGCGGGTCGTCGGGGTCGACGCCCAGCTCCTCGCGCACGTGCACGCGCAACGCCTGCTCCGGATCGGCCGACAGCCCTTCGGCGACCCGCCGGGCGAGGTCGGCGTCCAGGCCGCGCGACCGGTAGAGGGCGGCCAGCTCGGCGCGTTCGCCGTCGGGGTTGCGGGCCAGCTCGCGCCGCTCCACGGCGATCTCGGCCCGCATCAGCTCGGTCTGGGAGCGCACCGACGTGTACTCGCCCGCCGCCATCGAGCAGGCCCCCGCGACCAGGCCGGCGAACCCGGCGAGCACCGCGCCGCGCCCCGCGCCCGCGGCGCCGACGACGCCGGCGATGAGCGCCACGTTGGAGACCAGCCCGTCCATCGCCCCGAACACCGCCGGGCGCAACCAGCCGCCGGTGACGTCACGGTGGCTGTGGTGCTTCTCAGGAGAGTGGGGCCGGGCAAGCTCGATCGTCATGACAATCCTCCCCTTATTGGCAGTTCGTCACGGAATCTAGGGCCTTCCGGCATGATCCGCAACGAAGGAGAGGCTAGCCTGATCTGCGGTTTTCCCGCTGCGTCACCGGCCGTGCACACGCGACCACGTGCATGGGGACGGGAAACGCGAACGTCCCCCCGGAGCCCGCGGCACGCGGGAGCCGGAGGGACGCGGACGGGGTCAGGCGTGCGCCGGGCTGACGGGAGCCGGCTCAGCGGCACCGGGCTGAGCGGCCCGGGTGGCCTTCGGGCCGTTGACGATCGCGTCGCAGTCGGCGATCGCGTCCTCCAGCAGCCTGCGCAGCAGCGCGTCGGGGTCCTTGATGCACGCCTGGACGATGCCGACCACGGCGAGCTGCACCGCGTTGGGCGCCGCGTACCGGCGGAAGCCCTTCTCGGTGATCTTGGCGGCCCGGCTGAAGCGCCTGGCCTGCTCGGCCGCGTGCGGCACCTGCTCCATCGCCCTGCGGCTCAGCTCGCTCAACCGGCCGGACGGCGCGCCGTCGAGCCTGGCCAGCATCTCCTCGGCCGCCAGCACCGACACCGCGAGCGCGAGCTGGCGCTCGGCGGCGGCGACGGGCAGGGCCGTGGTCGCGCAGCGCAGCGCGATGTGCGCGTCGATCCGCAGATCGTCGCCGGCCAGCCCGATGATGGACGGCACGAGCCCGACCAGCTGGGCGCGGCTCTCGTCGCCGGTGTTGTCGTTGACCAGGCGGGCGAGTGCGGCCAGCAGCGGATGGGTGCAGGCCGGGTGGTCGCTCCACCGCTCGCCGGCCAGGTAGGACGCCAGTTCCATGAAACAGGCGCCGCGCTTCGGGTTGCGATGCCTGCCGCGGGACAGGACCGGCATGTGATCAAGGTGATTGTCCACGGGGTGCTCCATGCTCCACGCGATCGCCGTCCAGCCAGTTTGCGCTGTCGGGCGCGTCAAAGCCAGTGATCGGGCATCTTCCACAGGAATGGTTCCCTCAGGCGATGCGATCATTCCTCAACCGCTATTCATGGTTATGGCACCAAAGACTTTAATTTATGAGGAATTTTCGGCATTTATGACGAAAACGGCGGCCGTGCGGGCCGGAACCGTCAGCGTGCCGGCCGCCGGGTCGTAGGACGACCGCCTGACCACCTCGTCCGCCGACTTTGCCTGCACCGGGTGCAGCGCCACCCGGCGGCCCGGCGGCGCCCCCGGCACCCGCGTGCAGGGCGACGGGGTGGGGTTGAGCACCACGAGCACCGCGTCCCAGCGCGGGTCCAGCCCCGCGGTGTCCACCCGCATCACGATCACGCCGTCGCCGCCGGCCGGGAACGACAGCCGCCGCCGCACCTCCTCCGCCGTGCCCAGCGCGAACGCCGGGGTCGAGGCCCTGATCCGCAGCAGCTCCCCGAACGCCGCCCGCGCCGCCTTGATCGCCGGGCAGCCGGGACGCAGCGCCGGGTCCGCCAGCAGCGGCCGGGCGTACGGCCAGGCGGCCTCGTTGTCCGCCCGCGGCGGCAGGCCCGCGCCGAACCCGTTGCCCGCCGAGCAGTCCCACAGCAGCCGGTTGAACCAGTCGCCGGAGTCGTAGGAGTTGCGGTCGAGCGACTTCGAGCGCAGCCGCTCGCTGCCCGCGTGCACGAACGCCGCCCCCTGCCCCAGCAGCACCGTGGCCAGCGACAGCACCTGCATGCGCACCCGGTCGGCCATCGGCGTGCCCGCGGGCAGCTTGTAGGCCAGCGCGTCGAACAGCGTCTCGTTGTCGTGCGCGTCCACGTAGGACACGACGTCGTCCGGCCGGGCGGCGTAACCGGCGGCGGCGCCGTTGTGGCCGACCTCCGAGCCGGCGCGGCCCGAGGGCAGCACGTAGTCGCGCAGGCCGCCGGTCAGGCCCAGCATGACCAGCTCGGTGCAGTGGCGCAGGCGCTCGCGCTGCTGCTCCTCCGAGCCGTTGACGGGCGCGCCGTTGGGCGCGCCGGCCAGGCCGGAGCCGTACCCCTGCACGCGCGGGTCGGCGTCGAACGGGCCGCCGCCGCGCACCGCGTCCCGCAGCCGGTCGTCGAACGTGCCGATGCCGGTGCCGGCCATGTTGGCCTGCGTGGCCTGCTCGAACCTGGCGTCGCCGGCCACCTCGCCGAAGCTCCAGCCCTCGCCGTACAGGATGATCGAGCGGCCGTCCACGCCGTCGCGCTCGGGGGTGAGCGCGTCGAGCGCGGCGCGCACGGCCAGGATGTTGGCCTTCGGGTGGTGGCCCATGAGGTCGAAGCGGAAGCCGTCCACCTTGTACTGCCTGGCCCAGGTGCGCACCGAGTCGACCACCAGCCGGCCCATCATGGCGTGCTCGGGCGCGGTGTTGGCGCAGCAGGTGGACGTGGCCAGGGAGCCGTCCTCCAGCAGGCGGTGGTAGTAGCCGGGCACGATCGGGTCCAGCACGTCCGCCGAGTGGGTGTGGTTGTAGACCACGTCCATGACCACGCGCAGCCCGGCCTCGTTCAGCGCGGCGACCATGGCGCGGAACTCCGTGATCCGCTCGTCCGGGTCGGTCGCGTACGAGCCTTCTGGGACGGTGTAGTGCAGCGGGTCGTAGCCCCAGTTGAAGGAGTCGCGGTCCGCGGTGAGCGCCACGATCTCCTGCTGCCGTTCGGAGTCGGGCGGCAGGGCGGCGAGGTCGCAGCCGGGCTCGGTCCGGTCCGACCGGCGCTCGGGGATCGTGGCCACGTCGAACACCGGCAGCAGGTGCACGTGGGTGAGCCCGTCCGCGGCCAGCGCGCGCAGCTCGCGCATGCCGGCGCCGTCGTGACCGAAGGCCGCGTACGTGCCGCGCAGCTCCTCGGGCACGGTGGCGTCGGAGGCGGAGAAGTCGCGTACGTGCAGCTCGTAGATGACCGCGCGGTCCAGCGGGACCGGGACGGGCTTGGCCAGCCGGTCCCAGCCGGGCGGCTTGAGCGCGGGGTCGTCCAGGCTCACCAGCCTGCTGCGCACCCCGTCGGGCGCGGTGGCCAGGCTGTAGGGGTCGGTGACCTCGTTCGTGACGACGCGGCCCGCGGCGGGGGAGTAGACGGTGACGCGGTAGGTGTAGTCCTTGCCGTACCAGGTGGGCAGGCCGCGGATCGACCACACGCCGGTCTCCTCCTCCAGCCGCATCGCGTGCCGGCGGCCGCCGAGCGCCAGCTCCACCCGCCGTGCGGTGGGGGCCCAGAGGGCCAGCCGGGGCAGCAGCCGTCCGGACGGCCCGAGCCCGGCGCGCACGGCCCCGGCGTAGACGTCGTCGAGCACGCCCGGGATCTGCACGCCGGTCGCCGCGGCCACCGCGCCCGAGCCGTCGCGGGCCACGGCCACCACCTGGCCGCGCAGGGCCTCCTTCACCAGCCCGGCGTCCTCGGGGCGCAGCTTGAGCGCGGTGCCGCCGGCCAGGTGCGGCCACGCCCGCCGCCGCGCGTCGTCCAGCGCGCCGGGCGTGAGCGGGACGGTCACGGCATGGCCGGTCAGGCGGCCGTCGTGGCAGGCGATGCCGCCGGCCGGGGCGCAGGCCAGCGCGTGCGTCAGCGACGGATCCACCGTCCAGACGACCGTCTCCCTGTCGATCCAGTGGGCCCGCGCCTCGCCGTCGCCGATCGCGGTCACGTAGATCATGGTGCCCGCCCGGCGGCGGCCCATGCGAGGACGCCGCGCCGGGCGCAGGCCCTAGCTCTCGGTGACGTCGGTGCCGTCGGGCATGAGCATGGCCGTGCAGGCGTATTCGGCGTCCGCCCGGCCGTGGCCGCCGAAGGAGCACGCCTTGGCGGCGACGTTCCCGCCCGGGCTGAAGGCCATCGGCGACTCCAGCCATCCCCGGGTGCGCTCGCCCGGCGCGAAGAAGCGGGTCGCGTCCTTCCGGTCGGGCTCCGTCCAGGGCTGCAGGTAGAAGACGTTGTTCTGCGGCTGCGCCCGCGCCCACAGGGTCTGGCAGGTGCGGCTCCAGCGCAGCTCCAGGAGCATCCTCCCGGCGGCGACCGTCCGCACGGCGGTGCCGCCGGGCACGGTGACCGCGTCCTTGTCGCAGCCGGTGACGCCGGCGTCCTTCTTGTCGCAGTTCTCGCGGCTCGGGGTCGCGGCGCAGCCCTGGCGTTCCTTGGCGGCCTCCTGGTAGGCGACCGTGCCGACGAAGGTCACCACCGCCGCCAGCACCGCCGCGAGCACCGCGAACCAGCCGTTGATCCGCGCCGAGCGGAGCTGGTCGTCCGGTCCCGGTGAATGCTGCTGCGGCAGCGTCGTCGTCATGATGCCTCGCTTCAGTGCCCTCGCTTCAGATGTACGCCGAGTAAGCCCCCGATGTGCGGAAATACGGCTTTCCCCACAGGGCTCTAGCCGCCAGGAGAGGGCCGGAGAACCCGCCTGCGTTTACGTGACCGTGTCATTACTTTGCGTAATCAGTGACTTTGCGTGATCCTGGGCTCATGGACGGATTCCTGGACCCCACCTGCGGAGGCATGACCGAACTACGTGTGCACGGCGTCTCCGGCACCCCGCCGGCGAGCATCCTCAACCATCCCCACCCCCGCCAGATCGCCGGCGACGCCACCACCGGCTTCTACCGCCGCTGGTGGCCCGGCGGCCGGCCCGACGGCGAGCAGGACGACCTGCCCGGCGTCCGCCACCGCGAGGCCTACGCCTGGGGCGGCCTCACCTCCGGCGGCAGGACCATCGCGCTCTGGCTGCTCCTGCTGCCCTTCTCCCTGGCCAACCTGTCCTACTTCATGCTCCCCAGACCGCCGGCCGGCGCCCGCCTGCGGCACGTGGCCGAGGCGGCGCAGCGGCTGTTCGCGCTGCTGCTCACCGGCACCCTCGTGGGCGCGGTCACCCGGGCGAGCGTCGACCTCGTCGGCTGGCAGTGCACCGCGGCCGGCCGGGCCTGCGCCCGCGAGAGCGCGCCCGCCTGGGTCCACTGGATGAGCGAGTTGTGGGGCGCCGAGCCGTCGCGGCGGCTCGCGGTCGCCGCGCTGGCGCCGTTCGCGGTGGTCGTGCTGCTGTGGTGGCTGGCGCGGCGCACCTGGGAGCGCGACGAGCAGACCGGCATCCCGCACGACGGCGGCTCGCGTCCCGGGCCGTTGCTGGCCCGGCCGCGGTTGTGGCACGGCGGCGCGCCCGTGTGGCGGCTGCGGGCCGTGCACGTCGCCTTCGCGCTGGGCTCGATCGGCCTGGCGGTGTCGGCGCCGTTCGTGGGCGACCCGCGGGGGCTGGCGCTGACGGCCGCCAACGCCGCCGTCCAGGTCGCCGCCGCCGTGCTGGCGGCGCTGCCCGGCATCGCCAGGCGGCTGGCCCCCGGCGAGGCCGTCCCGCCCTGGCTCACCGGCGCGTGCCGGGCGCTGCGGGTGGCCGGGCCGCTGGCCTTCGTGGCCACGATCGCCGCCGCCCTGGCCGGGATGTCGCCCGCGCTGCCGGGACGGCAGCTGCCCGGCATCGGCGTTGGAGCGTTCCAGTTCGCGCTGACTGTCGGGCTCGGGCTGTTCATCCTGGTGGCGACGTTCGTCCTGGCGCGCATGGACCGGCCGGCCGAGACCGGCGACCCGATCGAGCGGCGGGCGATGTGCGGCATGGCGGCCTGGTTCACGCTGATGGTGGCGGCCGGCAGCGCCAACGTGCTCGCCCTCGGCCTGCTGTTCTGGACCGCCACGTTCTTCGGCGTGCCCGCCTCGGCCGCCGAGCCGGGGCCGGTCGAGCGCAGGCTCTACCTCGACGACCCGGTCTGGTGGACGGCCGCGCTCGTGCCGCTGCTGATGATCGGGTTCGTCGCCGTGGCGGCCGAGCTGTGGCTGGCCCGCGGGTCGGCCGCCGCCGCGCTCACCCCGAAGCTGACCCCCTACTACGGCGCCTACGACCGGGACGTGGCCGGCAAGTGGGCGCTGGCCGCGCTCACCGACCGCGCCGGGCTCGTGCTGGCCGTGCTCACCGGCATCGGCGTGGCCGGTTCCGGCGCGGTGACCGTGATCTACCGGTTCCACCTGTTCGCCCCGGTGGGCGGGCTGGCCGGGCTGCTGGCCTCGATCGGGAGCTGGGCCATGACGGCGATCGTCGTGGGCCTGGTGCTGCTGGGCCGGCGCACGTACAGCGACACGCGGCTGCGCCGCACGGTCGGCATCCTGTGGGACGTCTCGACCTTCTGGCCCAGGGCCATCCACCCGCTGGCGCCGCCCTGCTACACCGAGCGGGTGATCCCCGAGCTGCTCGCCCGGGTCAAGACCCTGACCAGGACCGCCGACGACGAGGTGGTGCTGTCCGGCCACAGCCAGGGCAGCGTGCTCACCGCTGCGCTCGTCCTCCAGGTGCGGCCCGAGCTGCGGCCCCGGGTCCGGCTGCTCACCCACGGCTCGCCGCTGCGCCGCCTGTACGCCGCCTTCTTCCCCGCCTACTTCGGCACGCCCGGCCTGTCGGCGATGCGCGACGCCGTCCGCTGGACGAACCTGTACCGGCTGAGCGACCCCATCGGGGGGCCGGTCTTCCGCCGGGTCGACCCGTTCGGGCCGCGTCCGGCGGGCGAGGGGGAGGAGACCGTCGACCGGTTCTGCTGGGACCCGCTCCAGCCGGGGCCGGGCGAGCCGCTGCCCGAGGCGCGCTGGCACTCCGACTACTGGCTCGACCCGGCCTACGAGGAGACCCTGGCCCAGCTCACCAGGTCAGATGGAGTTCCTCGGGCGCGCGGTGGATGAGCGTGGCGGCCATCACGACGTCCGCGCGGGCCAGCCGGAGGCCGGGCAGCTCGGCCACCAGCAGCTCCAGCGTCACCCTGAGCTGCTCGCGGGCCAGGAACGCGCCGGGGCAGCCGTGCACGCCGTGCCCGAACGCCAGGTGGCGGGCGCGCGGCCGGGTGATGTCGAAGACGTCGGGCCGCTCGTGCACCGCCTCGTCGCGGCCGGCCGAGGCGAAGGAGACGAAGACCGTCGAGCCCTCTTCCAACGGCGTGCCGGCCAGCGTGAGCGGCCTGGTGACGCGGCGGCGGAAGCCCTGGACGGGCGCCTCGTACCGGGCGGCCTCCTCGATCGCGGCCGGGATCAGCTCGGCCGGGCTCGCGCACAGCAGCTCCCACTGGCGGCGGTCGCGCAGCAGGCGGTGCACGGCCGAGCCGAGCAGCGCGGTCGTGGTGAGATGCCCGGCGAGCATGACGTTCTCCACGTTGGAGGCGATCTCGTCGCGCTGGACGGGCGTCGGCTCGCCGGGGCCGGGCGCCAGGCCGCGCACCACCTCGCCGGTCAGGTCGTCGGATCCGCCTGAACGGGCGGCGTGGGCGGCCAGCAGCCGCCGTAGCGCGGCCACGTCGCGGGCGGCGGCGATCTGCTCGTCCTCGGGCATCGGGGTGAACAGCAGGTCCTCGGCCCGGAAGCCGCCCCTGATGGCAATGGGCACGTCGGCCGGGGGAAGGCCCAGCAGGTGGCCGATCACGGCGGCGGGCAGCGGCCTGGCGTAGCGGGACATCCACTCGCCCCCGCCCGCCTCGGCGAACGCGGTGACCAGATCGGCGGCGGTGGTGGTGACGAACGGCAGGGCGGCGGCCACCCGGGCGGGCGACAGACCGCGGGTGAGCGGCCTGCGGTAGCGCCGGTGCGCCTCGCCGTCGGTGCTCAGCACCACGGGCGCGCCGCCCGGCACCCCGGCCAGCTCGGCGAAGGCCCGCGGGCTCGGGATCACGTCGGGCCGCAGGGCCCTCTGGGAGGAGAAGTCGTCCGGCCTGGACAGCACCTCGCGCACGTCGTCGTGCCGGGCCACCAGCCAGGCGTCCAGCTCCTCGACGAAGGTGAGCCCGGGGGCGGCGCGGGCGCGGGCGTAGAGCGGGTACGGGTCGCGGTAGAGCGCCTGTCGATCCACGCGTCCCATCGTCCGGCGCGGCCCGGGGCGCCACAAGATCTGAAATTTTCTTTTAGTTCACTCCGAAGTCTTGAAACTTATATCCACGAACGATTGAGTTCGGTCGTGCAGACCCTCCGTTTCCTGGCCGCCGCCGCGCTCGTGTTAGGGCCGGTGGCCCTGAGCGCGCCCGCGCAGGCCGACCCCGCCCCGCCCGCCGAGGACGCGCTGAAGGCGTCCTCCTACCCGCCGCCCTCCACGCTGATCAGCCAGGCCACCGCCGGGCAGCCCCGCCTGGAGACGGCCAAGAGGACCAGGCCGGTCGCGCCGGGCCTCTCGCTGACCTCGTTCGACACCTACGACGCGCAGGGCTGGCTGCGCGCCGACGCGCTGACCGCCGACCTCGGCGGGAAGGGCGGCCCCAGGGCCGACTACGTCTTCTCCGGCGAGGTGACCAAGACCGAGCCGCTGTCCGGCCCCGCCGGGCGCACCCGCGCGGTGGCGGCGGTCAACGGCGACTTCTTCGACATCAACAACTCCGGCGCCGCCCAGGGCATCGGCGTGCAGGACGGCACGCTGGTCCAGTCGCCGGCCGCCGGGCACGACAACGCCGTCGCCGTCACCGGCGACGGCGTCGGGCGGGTGCTCAAGATGTACTTCGAGGGCACCGCCACGCCCTCCGGCGGCGCGCCGATCGCGCTCACCCAGTTCAACCAGATGGTGCAGAACGGCGGCGTCGGCCTGTTCACGCCGCTGTGGGGCTCCTACAGCCGGGCCCGCGCCGTCGAGGGCGCCGCCACGGTCGCCGAGGTCGTGCTGGTGGACGGCGTGGTCACCGAGGTGCGCAACGCCGCCGGCACCGGTCCCATCCCGGCCGGCACCACGATCCTGCTCGGCCGGGACGCCGGCGCCGCCGCCCTGTCGGCCCTGAAGGCCGGCGACCGCGTGGACGTGAGGTACCAGCCGAAGGCGTCGGACGGCGCAGCCGTCAAGGCGGCCGTCGGCGGCAACTACGTCCTGGTCAAGGACGGCGTCGTGCAGAACAGCGGCGACCCGGCCGCGCACCCGCGCACCGCCGTGGGCTTCTCCGCCGACGGCAGGAAGATGTACCTGCTGACCGTGGACGGCCGCCAGGCCGACAGCCGCGGCGTCACGCTCAACGAGCTGGCCGCCATGATGGTGGACCTGGGCGCGGCCAACGCGCTCAACCTCGACGGCGGCGGCTCCTCCACCCTGCTGGCGCGCGAGCCCGGCTCGGCCGAGGTGCAGGTGGAGAACAGCCCCTCCGACGGCGGCGAGCGCCACGTGCCCAACGGCCTGGCGCTGTACGCGCCCGAGGGCAGCGGCAAGCTCAAGGGCTTCTGGCTGGAGACCGCGAGCGACCCGGCCAAGGCGCCCGGCGTCGGCCCGGTCGCGGGCGGCCGTCCCGACCGCGTCTTCCCCGGCCTCACCAGGCGGCTGACCGCCGCCGGCTACGACGAGACGTACGGCCCCGCGGCCGGCACGCCGTCCTGGCGGGCCAACCCGGCCGTGCACGGCGTGATCAGGAACGGCAGGTTCCACGCCCTGGTGCCCGGCCAGACCACGGTCACCGCCGCGCGCGGCGGCGCCAAGGGCACGATCGACCTGACCGTGCTCCAGCCGCTGCAGCGGCTCGGCGCCACGGCCGACCGGCTCGGCATCTCGGGCGCCGACGGCAGCGCCGCCTTCGGCGTCGTCGGCTACGACCACAACGGCAACTCCGCGCCCATCGAGCCGGACGACCTCACGCTCGACTACGACCGGAACCTGTTCGAGGTCACCCCGGCCGAGCACGGCTACTTCACCGTCAAGGCCCGGCAGGCCACCGGGTCCGGGCTGATCACCGCCAAGGTCGGCAAGATCACCACGGCCGTGCCGGTGACGGTCGGCTTCGAGTCCAAGCCGGTCGCCGACTTCGAGGACGCGGCCAAGTGGACCTTCGCCGCCGCCCGCGCCACCGGCTCGCTGTCGGCCGCGCCGGGCCAGAGCGGCGGCGGGCTCAAGCTGTCCTACGACTTCACCACCTCGACCGCCACCCGGGCCGCCTACGCCAGCCCGCCGCAGCAGATCGTGGTGGACGGGCAGCCGCAGGCGTTCGGGCTGTGGATCAACTCCACCGGCAAGGGGGAGTGGCCCAGCCTGGAGTTCTACGACGCGCTCGGCCAGTCGCAGATCCTGCGCGGGCCGTACCTGACGTGGACCGGCTGGCAGTACGTCGAGTTCCCGGTGCCCGCCGGGGTCAACTACCCGCTCAAGCTCCGGCGCTTCTACGTGGCCGAGACCAGGGCCGACGCCAAGTACAGCAACGACATCCTGATCGACGGCCTGGTGGCCAAGGTGCCGCCGTCGATCACCGCGCCCCCCGTGGCCAAGGTCGCCGACCCCGTGGTCAAGGCGGACGTGGCCAAGGCGCCCTGGCGGTTCGCGGTCATGTCGGACGCCCAGTTCGTGGCCAGGAATCCCGACAGCGACATCGTCAGGAACGCCCGCCGCACGCTCAAGGAGATCAAGGCCGCCAAGCCCGACTTCCTGCTGATCAACGGCGACCTGGTGGACGAGGCGTCGCCGGAGGACTTCGCGCTGGCGAAGAAGATCCTCGACGAGGAGCTGGGAGGAGAGCTGAAATATCACTACATCCCCGGCAACCATGAGGTCATGGGCGGCAAGATCGACAACTTCAAGGCCGTCTTCGGCGACACGTACGGCACCTTCGACCACAAGGGCACCCGCTTCGTCACCCTGGACACCTCCCGCCTGAACCTGCGCGGCGGCGGCTACGACCAGGTCGCGATGCTCCGCTCCGAGCTCGACAAGGCGGCGAAGGACGCCTCCGTCGGATCGGTCGCCGTGCTGTTCCACGTGCCGCCGCGCGACCCCACGCCGGGCAAGGGCAGCCAGCTCGGCGACCGGAAGGAGGCCGCGCTGGTCGAGGGCTGGCTGGCCGCCTTCCAGCGCGACACCGGCAAGGGCGCGGCCTTCATCGGCGGGCACGTGGGCACGTTCAACGCCTCGCGGGTGGACGCGGTGCCGTACTTCATCAACGGCAACTCCGGCAAGAACCCGGCCACCGCCCCCGAGGACGGCGGCTTCACCGGCTGGTCGCTGTGGGGCGTGGACCCCGTGACGCCCGCCGAGGCCGAGCACGTCCGGCGCAACTGGTTCACCGACGCGCCCGACTGGATCGGCGCGCAGGTGCGGCCGCACGTGGACGAGCTGACGCTGACCGCGCCCGCGACCGTCGCCGTCGGCGCGCCCGCGCCGGTCACGGCGGCGATCCGGCAGGACGACCGGGCCGTCCCGGCCGCCTACCCGGTCTCGGTGACCTGGTCCGGCTCGCCCAACCTGCACGTCGGCACCCGCCAGACGGCCAAGCCGTGGCACGTGGCGGTGCTCGACCCGGGCACCGGCACGATCACCGCCCTGCGGGCGGGCCAGGTGACGGTCGCGGTCACCGTCAGCGGGATCACCCGCCAGGCGACCGTGGCGCTCACCGCCAAGGCCGCCGCCTGAGGCCCCCGGCCGGGGAGGAATCACCCTCCTCGGCCGAAACCCTCCCAGATACCGAAATATCGGGATGAAGGGTTAAGAATCTAGACAGTCATGGGATTTCCCCTTCTTCCTCCGGATAGCACTCCTGACGTGCGGGGACCTGCCCCCGCGAGGCGCGGGACCGGGGGAAGGACTGGGGGTTCGTCGGTGAACGCATGGACCTTCGAGGGACAACCCGGCGCGCTGGGCGACACGGTCACGCTCGTGGAGGGCGGCTCGTTCTGCGTGTGCCAGTGCGGCGGCGACATCGTCCCCGGGGGCGCGCAGGGCGTCTACCACGCCGACACCCGCCTGCTGTCCCGCTGGATGCTGCGCGTGGACGACCATCCCGTCGAGCCGCTGCAGGTCATCATGGGCGAGCCGTACCACGCCACCTTCCTCGGCAAGGCCCGGCCGCGTCCCGGATGGGCCGAGAGCACGCTGCTCGTGGTGCGCGACCGCTACGTCGGCGGCGGGCTGCGCGAGGACCTCACGCTGCGCAACATGTCCGAGGAGGCCGCGGGCTGCGTCGTGTGCGTGCAGGCCGGCGCCGACCTGGCCGACCTGTTCGAGGTGAAGTCCGAACGGAGCTGGCCCGCCGAGGACGTCGAGATGAACCCCGGCGAACGCGGCATCGAGGTCTACTCGCCCAGCCGCGCCCGCGGCGCCAGGATCGCCGTCGAACCGCCCGGCACGCCGGTCGTCACCGCGCCGGGCCTGCTCACCTTCGACGTCGTGGTGCCCGCCCGCGGCGAATGGCACGTCACGGTGCTGGTGACGCCGGTCCACGAGGGCGAGGAGTCCTCGGCCCGGTTCCCGGTCGCCCATCCTCCCCACCACGCCGAGCCGGCCCGCCGGCTGGCCGAGTGGACCGCCAGCACCCCCGTCCTGGAGAGCACGAACGCCGCCCTCGTCGAGGCCCTGGCCCGCTCCCGCGAGGACCTGGGCAGCCTGCGCCTGTTCGACCGCGACCATCCCGACGAGCCGCCCGCGATCGCCGCCGGCGCGCCCTGGTTCATGACGCTGTTCGGCCGCGACTCGCTGCTGACCTCCTGGATGGCGCTGCCGCTGGACCAGACGCTCGCCCTCGGCACCCTGCGCAGGCTGGCCCGGCTCCAGGGCACCAAGGTCGACGCGCTGTCGGAGGAGGAGCCCGGCAAGATCATGCACGAGCTGCGCTTCGGCGTCCAGGATGGCTCCTCGCCGTACGGCGGGCGGGCCTACTACGGCTCGGTGGACGCCACCCCGCTGTTCGTCATGCTGCTCGGCGAGCTGCGCCGCTGGGGCGTGCACCGCGAGGCGGTCGAGGAACTGCTGCCGCACGCCGACGCCGCCCTGGCCTGGATCGAGGAGTACGCCAGCCGCGACGGCTTCGTCTGGTACCAGCGCAAGACCGACCGCGGCCTGGTCAACCAGGGCTGGAAGGACTCCTTCGACGGCGTCAACTTCGCCGACGGCACCATCGCCCGCCCGCCGATCGCCCTGGCCGAGGTGCAGGGCTACGTCTACGCCGCCTACCTCGCCCGCGCGCACTTCGCCTGCCAGCAGGGCGACGAGGCCGCCGAGCGGCGCTACGTGCAGCGGGCGCGCGAGATCAGGGAGGCGTTCAACGAACGGTTCTGGCTGCCCGGCCCCGGCTACTACGCCATGGGCCTGGACGGGCGCGGCCGGCCCATCGACGGCCTCGGCTCCAACATGGGCCACTGCCTGTGGGCCGGCATCGCCGACGAGGACAAGGCCCAGCAGGTGGCCCGCCACCTGCTCTCGCCCGAGATGTTCACCGGGTTCGGGGTGCGCACGCTGGCCTCGTCCATGGGGGCCTACAACCCGATGAGCTACCACAACGGCTCGGTGTGGCCGCACGACAGCGCGATCATCGCCGCCGGGCTGATGCGCTACGGGCACGTCGAAGAGGCCCAGCGCATCGCCGTCGGGCTGCTGGAGGCCGCGCACGCCTTCGGGGGGCGGCTGCCGGAGCTGTTCTGCGGGTTCGGCAAGGAGGAGTACCGGCGGCCGGTGCCGTACCCGACGTCGTGCTCGCCGCAGGCGTGGGCGGCCGCCGCGCCCATCCAGCTCCTGCGCACGCTGCTGCGGCTGGACCCGTGGGTGCCGTACGGGAAGCTGTGGCTGGTCCCGGCGCTGCCCGAGGGGTTCGGAGAGGTGACGATCAAGGGCATGCCGGTGGGCGACTCCAGGGTCGGCATCCGCATCAGGGGCGAGGACGGCACGCCGCTGGTGTCCGGCCTGCCCGACGGCGTCGAGCTGGTCACCGAACCGCGCTGCCCGATCAGCGGCGCCTGCCGCTCCGGCCCCGCCCGCAGGGCGCACGGCCTGCCGGCGCTGTGACGACCGGACCGACACGGGGAGGTGCTGGGATGACGACGGAAGCCGAGGACGACTGGGAAGGCGCGCTGCGCATCGTGATGGTCGCTCCGCCCTGGGAGGAGGTGCCGCCGCGGGCCTACGGCGGGATCGAGCAGATGCTCGCCGACCTGATCACGGGCCTGTCCGCCCGCGGCCACGAGGTGACGCTGATCGGCGCGGGCAGCACGGGTCTTCCGGCCAAGTTCCTGGTCACCTACCCCGAGGCGCCCTCGGAGCGGATCGGGGAGGGGTTGCCCGAGGTGCTGCACGCCGCCCAGGCGTGGCGGGCGCTGGAAGGGCTGCCCGCCGACGTCGTGCACGACCATTCGCTGGCCGGGCCGCTCACCGCCCTCGGCCGGGCTACCCCGACCGTGGTCACCTGCCACGGCGACGCCGGCGGCGAGCTGGGCGAGGTGTACCGGGCGCTCGGCGAGCGGGTCAACCTGATCGCCGTCTCCGACGCCCAGCGCGCCGACGCCCCCGACCTCAACTGGATCGCCACCGTGCACAACGCGCTCGACACCGCCTCCTTCCCCTTCCGGGAGCACAAGGAGGACTGGGTGCTGTGGCTGGGCCGCTTCAGCCACAGCAAGGGCCCGCACCTGGCCATCGACGCCGCCCGCGCGGCGGGCCGCCGCATCGTGCTGGCCGGCAAGCTCACCGAGCCGTGCGAGCACGCCTACTTCGACGAGCACGTACGGCCGCGGCTCGGCCCCGGCGTCACCTATCTCGGCGAGGCCGACGCCGGGCGCAAGCGCGAGCTGCTGGCCGCCGCCCGGTGCATGGTCTTCCCCATCCAGTGGGAGGAGCCGTTCGGCATGGTGGTGATCGAGGCCATGGCCTGCGGCACGCCCGTCGTCGCCATCGGCCGGGGCGCGGTGCCGGAGATCGTGGTGGACGGCGTGACGGGGTTCGTCCTGCGGGAGCCGGCCGAGCTGCCCGCGGCGATCGAGGCGGCCGGGCGGCTCGACCCGCGGGCCTGCCGCGCCCACGTCGAACGGCACTTCGGCGTGGGGGCGATGGCCGCGGCCTACGAGGCGGTCTACCGCCGCATGCTGGCCGCCCCCCCGCCCGGCGGGGCTCACCGGCGAGCCCGCCGGGCGGTGAGCCCGCCGGTGTGAGCCCGCCGGTCAGCCGGACGGCGGCACGGTGTACTTCCCGGCCAGCTCCGACACCGCCGCCTCCTTGAGGATGACGGCGCCGCCCACCGCCTGCTTGTCGGGCTTGACCACGTAGGAGGCGCGCGAGGCGGGCCGGTCGAAGACGCTGAAGTCCATCGGCGTGCCGCCCAGCCCGGCCTCCCACGACTTCTGCGACCGGTGGGCCGCGACGATGCCCGCCCGGCTGAGGTCCTTGGCCTGGCACGCCTTGCGCAGCGCGTCGCCGACGATGATCGCCGCGGTCCAGCCGGCCGCCACGCCGCTGTCCAGGGGCTGGCCGGCGTACTTGGCCCGGTAGTCGGCGATGAGCTTGGCGTAGGCGGGCAGCGGCGCGCTGATCGGGGCGCCCGCGGTCACGTAGAAGAAGTCCTTCAGCAGCGCCGGCGCGGCCGGGGTGGCCAGGAGCTGCGGGCTGTAGGCCGAGTTGCTGCCGACGAACGGCACGTCCATCCCGGCGGCCAGGGCCACGCCGACCAGCGAGGCCGCCTGGCGCGGGCCGACCGAGACCAGCACGGCCCGCACGCCCGCCTTCTTGAACGCCGCCACCTGCGCGGTCATGTCCTGGTCGGTCGCCTTGATCTTCTGCTCGACCAGCGTGAGCCCCAGCTCGGCGGCGGCGTACTTGGACCCGGCGAGGGCGCTCTCGCCGTAGTCGCCCTCGAAGTACAGGTGGCCGATCCGGTCCCCGGCCTTGACGCCCTTCTCCTTCACCAGGAAGTCGACGGCGTTGATCATGTCCACGTCGTAGGTGGTGCCGGTGACCTGGATGGCCTCGCTGCCGAGCAGGCCGGTGGCCCAGGCCATGGGCAGGGTGAGGATCTTGTCCGCGGTGATCCGGTCCTTGAGCGCGGTGACCATCGGCGAGCCGATGAACTGCGGGATCGCGGCCGTCTTCGGCGCGACCTCGGCGTAGGCGGCCATCGCCTTCTGCGCGTCGTAACCGTGGTCGCGGACGATGGTCTCGATCTTCCTGCCGCAGACGCCGCCGCCCTGGTTCACCTGCTCGAAGTAGAGCTGCTGCGCCTGGGTGAGGCTCTTGCCCAGCGAGGCGTAGGGGCCGGTCAGGTCGGTGAGCAGGCTGAGCGTGATCGTGTCGGCGGTGACGCCGGGGCCGGTCCTGACGCCGTCGCCGCCGGGGGCGGTGGCGGTCGCCTGGCCGCCGCCGGTGGCCTTGCCGCTGGCGCAGGCGGTGGCCGCCAGCCCCAGCGCCAGCAGCGCGGCCAGGACGGCCGTGCGGTTACGGGACATGTGAGCTCCTGGTCTTCGGGGACGGATCCGGTGACGGTGATGCGGACGGGCGGCGCCCCCGTGACCGGCCGCGCAGGGCGCGCGGCAGGCCGAGCAGGCCGCCCGGCAGGAAGAGGACGACGGCGACGACGGCGGCGCCGTACAGGATGCGGGCGGCCTCGGCGGGGGACAGGCCGCCGCCGGAGCCGGACGGCGACACCAGGGGGATGGCGTCGCCGTAACGGGTCAGCAGCTGCGGCAGCAGGGAGACGAAGACGGCGCCGAGCACCGCGCCGCCCACCGAGCCCAGGCCGCCGATGACGATCATCGCGAGGTAGTCGAGGGAGAGCAGCATGCCGAAGTAGTCGGGCACGGTCCGCTGGAAGACCAGGGCCAGCAGCACCCCGGCCAGGCCGCCGTACATGGACGACAACACGAAGACGCCGGCCCGGTAGCGGGTGACGGGCACGCCCATCACCCCGGCCGCGATCTCGTGGTCGCGGATCGTGTTCAGCGCCCTGCCGGGCCGCCCGCGCAGCACGCCGCGGGCGAACAGCGCCGCTGCCAGCAGCGCCAGGCCGCCCAGGAACCACAGCCGCTCCAGCGCGCCGAACGGCACGTCCATGACGACCAGCTCCGGCCCGTCGGCGAAGGCGAACCCGAAGACCTCCATCGCCGGCACGGCACGCCCGTTGAACCCGCCGGTGACCGGCCCGGCGTTGAACAGCAGATGCTGCCCGCCGAAGATCAGCGCCAGCGTGGCGATGCCCAGGTAGGCGCCCTTGAGCCGGCCCGCGATCGGGCTGAACAGCCCGCCCGCGACCCCGGCCAGCGCCACCGCCAGCACCGCGGCCACCGGGGTCGGCAGGCCCAGGCCGCCCAGCGTCGCGGTGGGCTCGGCGGCCAGGTAGACGTAGGCGTAGGCGCCGACGGCCAGGAAGAACGCGTGGCCCATGGACAGCTGCCCGGTCGCCCCGGTCAGCAGGTTGACGCCGATCGCGCCGATCGCGGCCGCCATCGCGAACAGGCCCGCCTGCAGCCAGAACCCCTCCAGGTAGAACGGCACGGCGACGAAGACGGCCACCAGTGACACGACCGGCCTGGACACGGTTCTAGACACGGGCCCGCTCCCGCGTCCCGAACAGCCCGGCGGGCCGCAGCAGCAGCACGACGACCATGACGAGGAACGGCGCCACGTCGCCGATCCCGCGGCCGAGGAAGGCCAGGTCGTTCTGGTAGCCGGTGGTCAGGGCCTCGGTGACGCCGACGATCAGGCCGCCGGCCAGCGCGCCCGTGGTGGAGTCCAGGCCGCCGAGTATCGCGGCGGGGAAGGCCTTCAGCGCGGCCAGCGAGGAGCCGCGGTCCAGGCCGGGCGTGGGGAAGACGCACAGGAACAGCGCGGCCACCGCGGCCAGCGCCCCGGCCACGGCCCACGCGCTGACCGAGACCCGGCCGAGCCGCACGCCCATGAGCGCGGCAGTCTCGGGGTCCTCGGCGGTGGCCCGCATCGCCACCCCCCACCCGGTGTACTTGAACGCCAGCAGGAACGCCGCGATCAGCACCCCGGCCACCACCAGCGCGACGACCCTGGTCTCGGCGACCGTGACCGGCCCGAGGCGCAGCACCCGCGAGCCCCACGGGTCGCCCATGGCCAGCACCTCGGTGCCGATCCGCCGGGTGAGCTCGGTGGTCAGCACGATGTCCACGCCGATGGTGACGATGGCCAGCACGCTGTGCGAACCGGCCTTCGAGCGGCGGATGACCAGGAACTCCACCAGCGCCCCGATGACCGCCGCCGCCGCGATCCCGGCCAGCAGCGCGGGCCAGAAGCCGAGGTGGGGGTGCAGCCGCGCCACCACGTACCCGCCGGCCAGCAGCAGCGAGGCGTGCGCGAAGTTCACCACCTCGGTCGCCTTGAAGATGACGACGAAGCCCAGCGCGATCAGCGCGTAGACGGCACCCAGCGAGACCCCGTTGACGAGCAGCTCCACAAAAGTGATCACTCCGTCTCCTCCACGCCCAGATAAGCGCCGATGACCGCCGGGTCGTTCTGCACCTCGGCGGGCGGCCCGTCGGCGATGCGGCGGCCGAAGTCCAGGACGGTCACCCGGTCGGCCAGCCGCATGACCATGCCCATGTCGTGCTCGACCAGCAGGACGGAGACGCCCAGGCTCTCGCGTACCGACCGGATCAGCCCGGCCATCTCCAGCCGCTCGCCGCCGTTCATCCCGGCGACCGGCTCGTCCAGCAGCAGCAGGCGTGGCTCCATGGCCAGGGCCCTGGCCAGCTCGACCCGCTTCTGCAGGCCGTACGGGAGCAGCCCGACCGGCGTGTCCAGCACCGCGGCGAGCCCGGCGAAGGCCGCGATCTCGGCGACCCTGGCGGCGTGCGCGCGCTGCTCGCGGCGCGCGCCCGGCAGGCCGAGCCCGGCGGCGACGAACCCGGCCCGGGTGAGCCGGTGGCGGCCCAGCAGCAGGTTGTCCCGCACCGGCTGGTGCGGGGAGAGCGCGATGTTCTGGAACGTGCGGGCGACGCCGAGCGCGGCGATCCGGTGCGGGCGCAGCGCGGTCAGCTCGCTCGCGCCGAACCGGACGCTGCCCGAGGCGGCCCGGCAGACGCCGGACAGCACGTTGAAGCAGGTGGACTTGCCCGCGCCGTTGGGGCCGATGAGCGCGTGCACGGTGCCGGGCGCGACGGTGAAGCCGACGCCGTCCAGGGCCGTCAGGCCGGCGAAGCGGACGGTCACGTCGCGCACCTCCAGAGCGGGCATACCATCCGGTTGGTATGTCGGGGTCACGCGGACCACCTCGGCAATCCGGCCCTCGCCCGCGGGGCCGGGGTCCCGTCGTCCACGCCCAGGTAGCGGCGGCGCACCTCGTCACCGGCGGCCAGCTCGGCCGCGGGCCCGGCCAGCGCGACCGCGCCGACCTCCAGCACGTACGCGTGGCAGGCCAGCGACAGGGCCGTGGCGACGTTCTGCTCGACGAGCAGGATCGAGGTGCCGGCGGCGTTGATCGCCCTGATCGTGGCGGCGATCGTGGCGGCCGCCCGCGGGGCCAGGCCCAGCGTCGGCTCGTCCAGCAGCAGCACCGACGGCTCGGCCATCAGCGCCCGGCCGATGGCCAGCATCTGCTGCTCGCCGCCCGACAGCAGCCCGGCGCGCTGGTGCGCGCGCTCGGCCAGGACGGGGAACAGCTCGCGCACCCGCCGCCCGGCCCGGACGGCGGCCGCCCGCGGCGTGCCCAGGCCGCCGGCCCGCAGGTTCTCCTCCACCGTCATGCGGGCGAACACGCGGCGGCCCTCGGGCACGTGCGTGACGCCACGCCGCACCACGGCCGCGGCCGGCTGCCCGTCCACCCGCGCCCCGGCCACGGTGACGCCGCCCGCGGCGATCCGGCCCCGGTGGAACCGGAGCGTTCCCGAGACCGCCCGCAGCAACGTCGTCTTCCCGGCGCCGTTCGCGCCCAGCACGGCCACCACCGCCCCGGACGGCACGCTCAGTGACACGCCGTCCAGCGCCCGGACGGGACCGTAGTCCACCACGAGACCGTCCACGCTCAGCTCGGACATTCGTCTTCCTCACAGGACCCCATGGCGGCCCACCCAAACCGGCGGGCGGGGCCGCCGTCCAGATGCGGCGGCGAAGTCGGGCTCGCTGCCCACCGCGGCCCGGGGCCCGTTGTGCAGCCGCACAACGCGAGGTCACAAAACGCTACAGAGCCTTGTTCTGGAACGGCGGCCGGTGGCAGCCTCGGGGAATGCGTCCCCCTACGGTCGTGGACGAGGACGTCCGCCAGACGTTACGCACCGCAGCCAGGGCACTGCTCGAACGCCTGCCCGAACTGACCGGCGAGCTGGTCGCCAGGACGCGCGGCGGCGACGACGTCTACAGCGCCTGCGTCCCCTACGACGAGCACTGGAAGAGCACCCTCGAAGGCGTGCGCCTGGGCCTGACCGCGATCCTGCAGGAGCCGTCCGAGCGGCGCGACCTGGTCTTCACCCGGTCGATGGCCCAGCGCAGGGCCGAGCAGGGCCTTCCGCTGGAGTCGCTGCTGCGCATGTACCGGCTGGCCGGTCAGGTGACCTGGTCGGCGATCGTGGACCACATGGAACGCGAGCGCCCCGACCGCCTCGACGTCCTGGTCCGCGCCGCCAGCCACGTCTGGCACGCGATCGACCGGCAGTCGCTGGTGGCCTGCGACGTCTACGGCAGGCGCGAGCAGGAGATACTCGGCCGCAGCAAGGAGCGCGTCAACGCGCTGCTGGACGCCCTGCTCGACGGCACCGCCGACGCTGGGGTGGTGCGCGCCGCCGCCGACTCGCTCGGCCTGCCAGAACGCGCCCGCTACGCCGTCGTCACCGTGCGCTTCCCCGGCGGACGACACCACGACGACGTCCGGCTGCCCGCGTCCCTGGGCGCGCTGCGGCTGCTGTGGCGCATGCGCACCGGCCACGAGGTCGCCGTCGTCGCGCTCGGCCGGGCCACCCTGGACGACCTGTGCCAGGAGCTGAGCCTCATCGTCAGCGGCGTGGCCGGCGTCAGCCCGGTCGTCACCGGCCTGGACGAGCTGGGCACCGCGCACGAGCTGGCCTCCCTCGCCATGCGCACCTGCGCCGACGGCGGCCCCGAGATCGCCCGCCTGGACGAGCGCGTGCCGGCCGTGCTGATGATCAGCCGGCCCGGCGTCACCGGCCACCTCGTCGAAGGCGCGCTCGGCCGGCTGCTCGCCCTCGACCCGGCCGACCGCGACACGCTGCTGACCACCCTGGAGACCTGGCTCGCCTGCGACGGCTCGGCCGCCAGGGCCGCCGGCCGGCTGTTCTGCCACCGCAACACGATCATCAACCGGGTCCGCCGGATCGAGCAGCTCACCGGCCGCTCGCTCACCCGTCCGCGGGACATCGTGGACCTCGCCCTGGCCCTGGACGCGGTCCGCCTGCTGCCCCCGCCCGCCGTGTGAGTTCTCGGCGACGGGCCGATCGACCCTGGACGGCGAGACGCACAAATCGTCGCATTCTCGGATATTTCAATCCTTAGCGAGAATGGCCGTTTTCGTGGCTGCACTCTTTGCTGTTCTCTTGTCATGCCGGAGCTGCGATATGGGCGACCGGCGGGAATGTAGCTGTCGATCACCGCATTCGACGCCCGGCTGCACACGAGCGGGCATTGCCGATGAATATCCGGACGTCGCGTCCATGCCGCCGAATCGCTTGTGATCGCTCTTCATTCGCTTCTTCTGCACGATCCACGGGAATGTCATGCGAATCAACCGACGAAGCGTCGTCCTGGTCGCCGCCATGTGCCTGGCGGCCGACCCCATGGGGGGCGTGCCCGCGCACGCCGACAGCACACTCCGGCAGAGCGCCCCGCTCGTCCGGCCGGCACAGCCTGCCGGCACGGCCGAACCCGAGGAGGGTCAGGCCGGGCTGGTCTGCGGGCCGCCGTACGTGACCGGCGACCCCGACCTCGGGCCGACGATCCTGCCCCGCACCGGCTACCTCGGCGCCCTGCTGCGTGACTACGTGCCGCTGGGCGGTCTCACCCCGCAGCACTTCCTCTCCCGCTACTGGGATTACGCCGCCAACAATTACCGTTTCCCGCCCGACTCCGGTTTCGGCCGCTCCGGCAATTACCCCAACGGAAGACTGCTGCTCAAGACGACGTTTCTGCAGATCGGCATGCGGCTCGACCGTTTCGGCGGTTACGGGGGAGCGTTCCTGTCGCCGCTGGGCGACCAATTCGTCCTGCGCGCGCTCCCGCCGCGCAACCTGAACACCAATCCGCAGGATCCGCAGCATCTTTGTAATTACCACGCGTTCCGGGTGCTCAAGTCGTTCCGCGTCGAGGTGGGCCCGGCGTCGCCCGCGTTCGAGCAGTCGGGCGGCGGCACGCAGTACCACGTGCTCAGCAGGTACATCCCGGAGGCTCCGCAGACCAGCGAAGAGGTTCCGGTGAGCTGGCTGCTGGCGAACGGATACCTGGAGGAGATCGAACCGGTCCTGGTGACCGTCAGGACCGGCGGCGACACGGCGACCCGCGACACCGGGGCCGCCTCCGACGTCGGGGCCCGCGACGTCGGGGGCCGCGACACCGCCGCCCGCGACGTGATCGACGGCGGCAGGTACGTCACGGCCGGCAAGCCCGCCCCGATGACGCGGCCGTCCAGGTCCGGGCGGTCCTAGGCGCGCAGCCGCGGCGGCCCGCGCGCCCCTCACCCGTTCCGGGACGTCACCGGGCGGGGTACGGCGTCAGGCCGCCCGCGTGCACCAGCGAGATCGTCCGTTCCAGGTCGGGGGTCAGGTAACGGTCGTCGCCCAGCGGCGCGACGTAGCGCCTGAGCTCGTCGTGCAGGGCGCGGGTCACCGTCCCGAGCGGCAGGCCGGCCATCTTCGCCGCGATCAGGTCGATGCCCTGCGCCGCCATCAGGTACTGCACCGCCAGCACGATCTCCAGGCGGTCGAGGTTGGCGTGCAGGTCGCGGGCCGAGGCCATGGCCATCGTGTTGTGGTCCTCCTGGCCGTCCTTGACCGGACGCGACAACGTGCCCGCCGGATGGGCCCTGACCTGCATCTCCGGGACCACCGCCGCGGCCACCGACTGCGCCTGCACCATCCCGGAGTTCAGGCCGACGCTCCCGCCGGCCAGGTTCGCCGGCAGGCCGTAGCTCCAGCGGGGCGACAGCAGGCGTCCGGACAGCTCCTGCGACAGGACGCCGAGGTCGGTGATCTCGGCGTTCAGGCTGTCGGCGAGGTGGCCCATGATCGAGCCGTCCCAGTTGCCGCCCATCACGAACTCGTAGCCGGGGCCGCGCTCGCGCCGGAAGACCAGCGGGTTGGAGGTCGAGGAGTTGGCCTCGCGCGCCAGCGCCCGGCGGGTGGCGGCGAGCACCTGCCGCAGCCCGGCCATGATGTGCGGGGCCGCGCGCACCGAGACCGCGTCCTGCACGCGCGGGGTGTAGTTGGCCGGGTCGAGCCGCCTGCGGCCCTCCTCGGTCATCCAGCCCGAACCCGCGACCATGGTCCGCAGCCGCGCCGCGACCGCGTCCTCCTCAGGGATGTGCCGCTCGCGGTGCGTGCGCGCGTCCAGCGAGCCGCGCTCGGCCCTGGTGGCCTCCATGAACAGGGCGAAGGCCCCCTCGGCCTGGTCGGCAAGCACCGTGGCCCGGTGCACGGCGTGCATCAGCGTGGCGGCCAGCACCGTGCTGCCGCTGACGATCGGCAGCGCCTCCCCGGCCTCGAAGGTGAAGCTCGCCGGCAGCCCGGCCCGCGGCAACATCCGCGACGCCGGACCGGTCTCGCCCCGGTAGTGCACCGGCGCGTCCTCGCCCAGCGCGGCCAGCCCGGCCGCCGCCTGCGGCTGCAGGTCGCCGGTGCCGAGCGAGCCGATCTGCGGCATCACCGGCACGACCCCGGCGTTCACCAGGGACAGCAGCCGCTGCGGCACCTCGGGCCGGACGCCCATCTTCCCCCTGGCCATCTGGTTGGCCTTGAGGACCAGGGCCAGCCTGACCACGTCGTCGGGGAACGCCGGGCCGACGCCCGCCGCGTGCGAGCGCAGCACGTTGCGCTGGAACTGCTCGGCCTCCTCCGGCGAGAGCGGGCGGTCCTTCAGCGGGCCGAGCGCCTGGTTCCAGCCGTACACCCGCTGGCCGCTCAGGGCCGCCAGCGCCCCCGCCCGCGACTGCGCCATGCGGGCCCGCGCGGCGTCAGACACCCGCGCGAGCACGGGCCGGCCGGCCAGGATCGCGAAGGCGTCCCGCAGCGCGAACCGGCCGCCGTCCAGCACCAGGTCCAGCACCGGCGCCCGCGCGGGCACCGGCGCCGCGACCGGGGGCGCCTGCGGGGGAGGGGCTGGGACGGCGACGGCCCGCTCCGGCACGCACACCGCCGCGAGCAGGCCGACACCGGCGGCCATTCGTCCTACCTTGCTGATCGACACGGTCCCCCGGTCCCTTCACCACGAAGATCCACTCCGCTCCGTTTATAACCGGACGGACGGACGGCGCCGGGCACGGCTCCGCACCGGGGGACGAGTGCTGACCGGCCCTAGGGCAGGCGCTTACCTCCCGCCCTGGACGCCACCGCGACGTGCGGCCGCCCGGTGATCGGATGCGGCCCCACATGCGCCAGGACGCCGAAGACCTCCTCGATGAAGGCCGGGGTCAGCACGTCCAGGGGCGGCCCCTGCCCGGCGACCCGGCCCTCGCGCAGCACGACGATCCGGTCGGCGTAGGCGGCGGCCTGGTCCAGGTCGTGCAGGGCGGCCAGCAGCGTCAGGCCGAGCGAGCGGATCAGGTCCAGCAGCAGCAGCTGGGACCCGACGTCCAGGTGGTTGCCCGGCTCGTCCAGGATCAGCAGCGGCGCCTCCTGGGCCAGCGCGCGGGCCAGCAGCACGCGCTGCCGCTCGCCGCCGGACAGCGTGGTCATCAGCCGGTCGGCCGCCCAGTCCATGCCGACCCGTTGCAGGGCCGTGGCGACCACCGCCCGGTCGCCCGCGCTCTCCCGGTCCAGCGCCCGCTTGTGGCTGTGCCGCCCGGCCGCGACGACCTCGGCCACGGAGAAGCCCTCTCCGGCCGGGTTGTGCTGCGGCAGGACCGCCCGCCGCCGCGCGGCGTGCCGGGGCCGCATCCGCCACAGGTCGTCGCCGTCCAGCCGGACGACGCCGCCCGACGGGCGCAGCGACCGGTAGACCGTGCGCAGCAGCGTGGACTTGCCGCTGCCGTTCGGCCCGACCAGCGCCACGAACTCGCCGGGCCCGGCGCTCAGCGTGACGTCGGTGACGATGGGCCGCGCGTCGATGCTCGCGCTGACGCCCGCCAGGTCAAGCCGCATCGCCGCCGCCTCCCGCCCGCCGCCTGCGCAGCAGCCACAGGAAGAACGGCACGCCGAGCCCCGTGGTGAAGATGCCCACCGGCAGCTCGTTCGGCCGGTCGGCGATCCGCGCCGCCAGGTCGACCAGCACCAGGAACACCGCGCCGGCCAGCAGCGAGACCGGCAGCACCCGGCGGTGGTCGGCCCCGACCACGAACCGGACCATGTGCGGGACCATCAGCCCGATGAACCCGATGCCGCCGACCACGCTGACCACCGTCGCGGTCAGCAGCGACCCGGCCGCCAGCAGCCCGATCCGCAGCGCGGCCACCGGCACGCCGATCGCGACCGCGGACTCCTCACCGGCCAGCAGCGCGTTGAGCGCCCGCGCCTGCGAGGACAGCCAAGCCACGCAGCACACCACGAGCAGCGCGGGCACGCCCAGATCCGCCCACGACGCCCCGGCGACGCTGCCCATCAGCCAGAACATCATGCCCTGCAGCTCGGTCGGGTTGAGCTGGAGCTGCACGAACGTGGTGGCCGCCGAGCACAGGTAGCCGACGGCCACGCCGGTCAGCACCAGCCACGAGTCCAGCAGCCTGCCGGAACGCTGGGACAGGACGTACACCACCAGCGCCGACAGCAGCGCGGCGGCGAAGGCGGCCCCCGTGACGCCGAGCGCGCCGGTCAGCCCGGCCAGCGCCCCGCCCCCGAGCGCGGGCACCAGCACGGCCCCCAGCGACGCCGCCGACGACACACCCAGCACGTACGGGTCGGCGAGCGGGTTGCGGACCAGCGCCTGCAGCGCGACCCCCGCCACCGACAACGCGGCCCCGGCCAGCGCGGCCAGCAGCGCCCGGGGCGTGCGGATCTCCCACACGACCTGCGCGAGCAGCGGATCGGCCTGCTCGCCCCGCCCGGTCAGGTACGCCCACACCACCCCCCACACCTGGTCCGGCGGCAGGTTCACCGACCCGGCGGAGATCCCGATCACCAGGGCCACGACCAGTGCGGCCCCGAGCCCGGCCAGCAGCAACCCGGTCGCCCGCCCGGACACCGCGTGCGGCCGCCGCGGCGGGACGGGGACGCTGCGCCGCGGCGGCGCGGTCAGCGTGTCAGCCACCGGGATGCACCACCTTGGAGATCTTCTCCACGGCCCAGGCGTTCAGCGGCCCGAGGTAGACGCCGTCGGAGACGACCGTGTAGCTCCTGGACCTGGCCGCGGCCCAGTGGGGGTAGGCGGCGAACAGCTTCGCCGCCGCCTCCTCGCCCTTCTCCCCGGGCGTGAACAGCCCGACGACCAGCACGTCCACCTGGGCGGTGGCGAGCTGCTCGCGGTTGAGGGTGCGGGTCATGTCGGCGGTCTGGCCGGCGAAGGCGTTGACCCCGCCGGCCGCCCTGATGACGTCGTCGTAGATGCCGCCGGTCATCACGGCGGGCAGGCCGTTGGCGTTCATCATGGCCATGCCGGGATAGGCGATCAGCACCTTCTTGGGCGGCAGCGCCGCGACGCGGGCCCGTACCGACTCCACCCGCGCCCGCAGCCGCCCGATCAGGTCGAACGCCTTGCGCTGCACGTCGAACACCCGCCCGAGCAGGCCGAGGAACTCCAGCGAGGAGTTGATCGACTGGTTGCGGTAGGCGCGCTTCTCCTGCTCGGTGGCCTCCGGCCTGCCCATCGCGCAGTTGACCGGGTTGACCAGCGAGGTGATGCCGGCCGCGGCGAGCTGCTCGCGGGTGGCGAAGCCCCGGGCGGGGTCGAACCCACCGGACCAGGTGGAGACCACCAGGTCCGGCTTGAGCTTGAGCACCTGCTCGGCGGGCACGTCGAAGTTCTTGTTCATGGTCAGCCCGCCGGTCGGCAGCGCCTTGATGCGGGCCGTCATGGACGGGTCGTCGGACACGCCGTAGCTCTGGGCGTTGGCCAGGATGCTGCGCTCCAGGCCGAGCAGCAGGAAGCTCTCCACCTCGCCGACGCTGGTGCCGTTCAGGATCAGGACGCGCTGCGGCGGGCGGCGGAAGGTGACCCGCGTGCCGCAGTTGTCGAAGGTGAGGGGGTAGGCGGTCCGGCCGGCGGACGCGGCCGCGGTGGCCGCCTCTGTGGCCGCCTCGCCGCCGGTCGCCGCGGGCGTGCCGCAGGCGGCGGCCAGCAGCACGAGCGCGACCGCCGAGGCCCCGCGGGTACGGGAAGGTCTCATGGGTGATGTCCTCTGAGTCGAGTCCGGAGGCGCGCACGCCGGACCGGCCCCACGGCGGGGGCGGGCACGGCGGCGAGCCGGGATTGTCGCCGGAGGAACCGCGGCGGACGGGCGCGCGAAGGACCGCGGGCGCGCCTAGGCGGGCAGGCCCACGACCGTCGGACGGACCGGCCCTCGCGGCTCCGGTCCATCCGCGGGCGGCCCCCGCAGCACCAGCACGTGCCGCAGGAACAGCCGCACGCGCGCCGTGACGTCGTCGCGCCCGCCCACCGGTGTGCGCGCCGGCGCGGCCCATCCGGCCACGACGAGGAACAGCACCAGCAGCGGGCGCAGCACCCACCCGGCCAGCTCGCGGACCAGGGCGCACAGCCCCGACTCCACCCAGCGCAGCCAGACCGACGTCAGCAGCACGCTCGCCGCGTGCACGAGCAGCATCCCGAACCCCGGGGCGCCCGTGTCGTGCGCGTGAATCACGCTCGCGGGGGCGGCGACGGGTGCGGGATGGTCGCAGCTCAGGGAGAGCAGCAGGTGCAGGACGACCTGCGAGGCGCCCGTGGCGGGCACGATGGCGGGCAGCGTGCGCTCACGCCCGGTCAGCGCCAGGGCCGGCGCGAGGACCAGCAGGAACCCCGCCAGCAGCGCCCCGGGGTCGAAGCAGCCGCCGCCCGCCAGGTGGGCGAGCGCGGCCAGCGCGGCGCACGTGCCGGCGAAGCTCGCCGCACGCAGCCACCGCACCAACGACCATGGACCCATCGAGGCCAGATCCTCCCACACGCCCGCCCCGCCCGCTCCTCATGGGGTGCGCGGTGCGGGCGCCGAACTGGGGGAGGGGGAGACGGGGTGGGCGCCGGGCTGGGGAGGGGCGGAGGCGGGGTGCGCGGGGTGGGCGCGGGCTGGGGGAGGGGGGAGGCGGGGGTGGGCGCGGGCTGGGGGCGGTGTGCTCGCCGGTGGGGTGTGCGGCGTGGCCGGGGCGGCGTACGCTCCGGTTGTGACCCTCCGGTTGACCGCTCCGCCGCCTGACGACCGCTCGACGACGAGGGCTCCGTGAGGAGCCGCACATGACCGGCCTCGGCCCGCGCGCGGTCCTCGTCCCCGACCTGGGCGAAGACCTGGCCTGCGCGGTGGGCGAGCTGGAGAGGCTGCTGCTGGTGCTGCGCGCCGCCGAGTCCGTGGGCTCGCCGCTGCCCGGCCCGCTGGCCGGCGGGATCGCGCTGACCGCGCTGCGCCGGCTCTGGCGCGCGATCGGCCCCACGCAGGGCAGGCGCGCCGCCGCCGCCCGCCTGGCCGGTCGCCTGTACGCCCCCGGCGGCCGGGTCGAGCACGTGCCGCTGCGCCTGGTCGACGTCGACCCGCTCGACGTGGCCACCCTGTCGGCCGCCGCGGTCGCGCTCGGCCTCGGCGCGGTCGGCAAGGGCGTGGTCCGCCAGTCCCTCGACGCCGTGTGCACCGGCCTGCCCGCCACCGAGCTGGTGTCGTCGGCCGCCCGGTTCACCGGGCTGCTCGATCTGGCCGACACCGCCGACTCCATCGTCCTGCGCGAACGGCTGGCCGCCGCCGGGCCGGGCGCCGACGTCGTCCTGACTCCGGAGGCCGAGCGCGCCTACCAGGCCACCGCCGGCCGTCTCAACACCATGTGGCCCGCCACCGGCACCGCCGCCTCTCCGTGAACCGCGCGGGTCACGGCGTCTGGGGAGCGGCGGCGGCGCGGTCGTGCGTGAAGGGCCGGGGCAGGCGCAGCCGGGCGCGCAGCGGCAGCCCCGACGGGATGAACGCCTCGGCCTGGAGCGCCGCGACGCCGATCCTGGGCAGGTCGCGGGCGGTCGGGTAGACGACGAAGCGCGGCTCCCAGATCGGCCGGAACTTGGCGTTGAACCGGTACAGCGACTCGATCTGGAACCAGTGCGACAGGAAGACCAGCACCGACCGCCAGGCCCGCAGCACGGGCCCCGCGCCGAGCCGGTCGCCGCGGGCCAGCGTCGAGCGGAACATCGCGAAGTTGAGCGACACCTGCGTGATCCCCAGCGACGGCGCGGCCTGCAGCGTCTCGGCGATCAGCAGCTCGTTCAGTCCCGGGTCGGCGTCGCGGTCGCGGCGCATCAGGTCCAGCGAGACGCCCCGGGTGCCCCACGGCACGAAGTGCAGCACGGCCTTGAGGTCGCCGTCCTTGCAGGCGGTGGCCACCAGGCACTCGGCGTCGGCGGGGTCGCCGAACCGGCCGAGCGCCATCGAGTAGCCGCGCTCGGTCTGGGTGCCGCGCCACAGCCCGGCGGCCCGGCGGATGCGCTCCTTCTCCTCCTCGGGCACGTCACGGGCGCGGCGCACCCGGCAGACGTACCCGGCGCGGCGGGTGCGGTTGACCATCTGCCGCACGTTGCGCATCGCGCGGCCCTCCAGCGTGAAGCCGTCGACCTCGACGATCGCCTCGTCGCCGATCTCCAGCGCGGACAGCCCCGCCACCTTCGTCCAGACCTCGCCGCCCGTCTCGCCGCAGCCGATGACGGCGGGCACCCAGGCGTGCCGCCGCGCCTCGGTCATGAACGCGGCGATCGCGGCCGGCCACGCCTCCCGGTCGCCGATCGGGTCGCCGCTGGCCAGCATCACACCCGAGACGACCCGGTAGGCCACGGCCGCCTTGCCCGACGGCGAGAAGATCACGCTCTTGTCCCGGCGCAGCGCGAAGTAGCCGAGCGAGTCGCGCTCGCCGTGGACGTCCAGCAGCGCGCGCAGACGGCGTTCGTCGTCGGCGGTCAGCTCGGCGGCCGGCCGTTCCGGACGCAGCGCCAGGTAGAGCGTCGTCACGGCGGTCAGCGCGCCCAGCCCGACGAGGGAGAAGTAGACCAGGTCGGAGACGCGTTCCACGGTGAACGTGACCGGCCCCTCGATGCCCGCCAGCCCCAGCGCCACGTGCTCCAGCCGCTCGGCCACCCCCGGACGGCCCACCAGCGCGCCCGGCCGGACGCTCACGATCAGGTAGCCGAGCGCCAGGTCGATCGCGCCGAGCACGAGCAGGTTCCACAACGCCCGCCAGCGCGAGCGCGGGTCGGGCAGCGCCGTGAACTCCCGCCGGCCGGCCACCAGCACGGCCAGCAGCACGAGGCTGATCGCGGCGGTCACCGGCCGCAGGTGCAGCACGCCCATGACGGCGCTCACCGGCAGCAGCACCACCACCGCCCGCCAGGCCCGCACCTTCCCCCGGCGCAGCGCGTGCGCGATCATCACCAGCATGATGCCGACCACCAGCGACGTCGCCCGCGCCACGGTCGTCACCGTCCCGGGCAGCAGATCCGACCACTGGCCCATCCGCGTGTGCTCCAGCCGCGGCGCCACGGCCTTGGCGATGTCCAGCAGGCCGATGACCAGCGACGCGTAACCCGCCAGCGCGGGGATCCAAGGACGCTTCACAAATACCGATTGAAACTCCTGCCGGGTAATCTCGCCGTTAACCACGCGCTTACGCCGGCCGGGATATTCCTGCTGTTCATGGGACTGACCTCGATCGCGCTGCTGGCGACCGCCGCGGTGCTCGCGGTGGCCGGGCTCGCGGCCACCGTCTGGGTGTGGCCGCGGCTGGCCGGGCGGGGCCTGCCGCCGCTGCTGGGCCGGGCCGGCCTGCTGGCGGGCTGCCAGGCGCTCACCGTGGCGGCGCTCGCGCTGCTGGTCAACTACTACTTCGGCTTCTACGCCTCCTGGGCGGACCTGCTCGGCGCCGACACCGGCGCCGCCCAGATCACCGTCGCCGGGGCCGCGGCCGGGCTGCGGGTGCTGGACAGCCGGGCGGTGCCGGGCGGGCGGATCGAGGAGGTCGTCCTGCCGGGCGCGACCACGCGGCTGAGCGAGGAGGCGTACGTTTTCCTGCCCTCGGCCTACTTCAAGGACCCCCGCCGCAGGTTCCCCGCGATCCTCGCCCTGACCGGCTACCCCGGCGACCCGCGCAACCTCATGACCCGCCTCGACCTGCCCGGACGGCTGGCCCACGCCATCGCCCTGCACCAGGTCGAGCCGGCCGTCCTGGTCATGATGCGGCCGAGCGTGGTGCTGCCGCGCGACACCGAGTGCGTGGACGTGCCGGGCGGCCCGCAGGCGCTGACGTACTTCGCCACCGACGTCCGGCAGGCCGTGACCGCGCACTACCGGGCGGCGGCCGGCCGCGACTCCTGGGGCGTGCTCGGCGGCTCGACCGGCGGCTACTGCGCGCTGAAGCTGGCGATGAGCCGCCCTGACGCGTTCTCCGCCGCCGTCTCCCTGTCGGGCTACTACAAGACGATCGTGGACGGCACCACCGGCGACCTGTTCCACGGCGACAAGGCGCTCGCCGACCGCAACGACCTGATGTGGCGCCTGGCCCGGCTGCCCGCGCCGCCCGTGGCCGTGCTCGTCACCAGCAGCAGGAAGGGCGAGGCCGACTACCTGCCGACCGAGCGTTTCCTGAACGCCGTCAAACCGCCCATGCGGGCCTCGTCGCTGATCCTGCCCAGCGGCGGCCACAACTTCAACACCTGGAACCGGGAGCTGCCGCAGGCGCTGCCGTGGCTGGTCCAGCAGCTCGCCGTGCCCCTCGCGGCACCCTAGCCGGCACACCGGATCGGGGCGGGGTGGTTCGTCGGCGCGCCCACGGGGGAGTAGATCTCTCCGTGACCGACCTGTACGCCACCGCCGCAGACCTCGACCTCGCCCCGGCCGGGTTCGTCCGGGCCATCGAGGAGCTGCCGCTGGTCGACCACCATGTCCACGGCGTGGTGCCGCGCGACCTGTCGCGCACCGCGTTCGAGGAGCTGATCACCGAGTCCGACCGGCCGGTGCCGGAGTGGATGACGCAGTTCGACTCCCAGACGGGGTACGCCATCCTGCGCCACTGCGCGCCCGTCCTCGGCCTCGAACCGCACTGCACGCCGGAGGAGTACCTGGCCAGGAGGGCCCGGCTGGGCGCCGGCGAGGTGAACCGGCTGCTGCTGGGCGCCACGAACGTGGCCCACTACCTGGTCGAGACCGGCTACCGGGGCGAGGAGCTGGTGGGCCCGTCCGGCATGGCCGAGCTCACCGGCGCGCCGGCCGACGAGGTGGTGCGGCTGGAGACGGTGGCCGAGCAGGTCGCGGCCGGCGGCTGCGCCGCGTCCTCCTTCGCCGACGCGTTCGCGCGGGAGCTGTGGGAGCGCACCGGCGGCGCGCGCGGGCTCAAGAGCGTCGCCGCCTACCGTCACGGCCTCGACCTCGACCCCGAGCCGCCGAGCCGGGCCGAGGTCACCGAGGCGGCCGGGCGCTGGCTCGGGTCCGGCGGCGGTAAGCTGACGGAGCCGGTGCTGCTGCGGCACGTGATCTGGGCCGGGATCGAGCGAGGGTTGCCGATCCAGTTCCACACCGGCCTCGGCGATCCCGACCTCGACCTGCGCCGGGCCGATCCGCTGCTGCTGCGCGGCCTCGTCGAGCGCGCGGAGCCGACCGGGGTGCCGCTGGTGCTGCTGCACTGCTACCCCTTCCAGCGGCACGCGGGGTTCCTCGCGCAGGCCTATCCCAACGTCTACTTCGACGTGGGGCTCGGCGTGACCTACACCGGGGCCCGCAGCGTGGCGCTGGTGGCCGAGAGCCTGGAGCTGGCGCCGTTCGCCAAGATCATGTTCTCGTCCGACGGGTGGGGGCCGGCCGAGCTGCACCACCTCGGCGCGGTGTTGTGGCGGCGGGCGATGGCGCGGGTGCTCGGCCGGCTCGTGGTGGACGGCGAGTGGTCGGCCGGGCAGGCGATGCGGGTGGCGGCGATGGTCGGGGCGGACAACGCGCGACGCGTCTACGGACTGGGAACACGGGAGGAGAGCACGGGGTGAACGACTTCGGGGGCCGTACGATCAACAGGCCCGTCGACGGAGCCGTCATCGGGACCGGCGGCGTGGAGAGCGCCGCCTACGCGGCGCTGCGCGAGGGCCTGCTGCGGGAGCTGCCCGCGGCGCAGGCGCTGCGCCGCGAGCTGCACGCGGAGCCGTGCCTGTCGGGCCAGGAGGGCCCGACGCGGGACCGGCTGCTCGGCGCGCTGCCCGCCGGGGAGGTCGAGCACGTCGCCGGCACGGGCGCCGTCCTGCGCATCGGCGGTCCAGGCCCGGCGGTCGGCGTACGCGGCGAGCTCGACGCCCTGCCGCTGACCGAGCGCACCGGCGTCGAGTGGGCCGCCCCCGAGGGCGCGATGCACGCCTGCGGCCACGACGTGCACATGGCGGCCGTGGTCGCCCTGGCCAGGACCCTCGACCGGCTCGGCGCCGACCCGCCCCTGCTGGTCGTCCTGCAACCGCGCGAGGAGGGCTTCCCCTCCGGCGCCTCCGACGTCGTGGGGTCGGGCGCGCTGCACCGCCACCGGGTCGGCGCCATGATCGGCGCGCACGTGCAGCCCCTGCTGACGGAGGGCACGGTCGCCTCCGTGCCGGGCGCGGTCAACGCCTCCTCCGACGAGTTCAGGGTGGTCGTCAGGGGAGCGGAGGGCCACGCCGCCTACCCCCACCTCACCAGGGACCCGGTGGTGGCCATGGCGCAGGTCATCGTCACCGCCCAGCAGGTCGTCAGCCGGGTCGCCGACCCGATGACGCCCACCGTGGTCACCTTCGGCACGGTCAACGCCGGCACCGCGCCCAACGCCGTCCCGGGCGAGGCCGTGGCCAGGGGGACCCTGCGGGCCATGTCCGAGAACTGGCGCCAGGAGCTGCACGAACGCTTCACCCAGGTGGTCGAGGACGTCGCCAGGGCGTGCGGCTGCGTGGCCGAGGTGACGATCCTGCCGGGCGAGCCGGTGCTGGTCAACGACACCGGGCTGGCCGTGCGCGCCGGCGGGCTGCTGCGCGGCCAGGGCTGGACGGTGGACGGCGGGCTGCGCTCGTGCGGGGCCGACGACTTCTCCCACTACGCGTCGGTGGCGCCGTCGCTGATGATGTTCGTCGGCGTGGACACCGCGGCCGGCCTGCACACCCCCGAGTTCCTGCCCGGCGACGCGGCCGTGGGCGCGGTGGCCGAGAGCCTGCTGGCCGGCTACCTCGCGGCCGCCTCCGCGCTGCCTGGCCCGGCCGGCGCGAACGGGATCCTGTTCTCCAGGAACGCCTGAGACCGGGCCCCTGCCGCGTCCATTCCTCCAACAACCACGGCAGGGAAGTCCAAGCACCCCCAGCCGGGACATCGCTGACGGAACCACCATCAACCCCTACTGTCGGAAGGGATGGATCTCGCAACCTTCGCCCCCGGTTCGGGCCGTCTCGAACCCCGCGCAGCACTCCGCTCCGACGCCCCCGCCCTCGACCTCGCCGGCCTGTGGCGCTTCCGCCTCTCACCCGTGGCCGACGTGCCCGACGACTTCGCCCGTCCCGGCTTCGACGACTCCGCCTGGGACGAGCTGCCGGTGCCGGCCCACTGGCCCCTGCACGGCCACGGCGCCCCCGCCTACACCAACGTCTCCTACCCCTTCCCCGTGGACCCGCCGCACGTCCCGGACGAGAACCCGACCGGCGACTACCGGCGCGCCTTCGACCTGCCGGACGGCTGGCGCGGCGGCAGGCTGCGCTTCGAAGGCGTCGACTCCTTCGCCAGGGTCTGGCTGAACGGCCACGAACTGGGCTTCTCCACCGGCAGCAGGCTGCCCGTCGAGTTCGACGCCGGGCCGTGGCTGCGTCCGGGACGCAACGTGCTGGCCGTGCGCGTGCACCAGTGGTCGGCCGCCAGCTACCTGGAGGACCAGGACATGTGGTGGCTGCCCGGCATCTTCCGGGACGTCACCCTCACCCGGTCGGCCGCCGACGTGTTCGTGCACGCCGCCCACGACGGCCGGCTGTCCTTCGAGGCGGCCGAGGGCCTGCTGAGCATCCCCGAGCTGGGCGTGCGCGACCTGGCGCCCGGCGTCGAGATCACCGTCGAGGCCGAGCCGTGGACCGCCGAGACGCCCCGCCTGTACGAGGCCGTCCTCACCACCCCGCACGAGACCGTACGGCTGCGCGTCGGCTTCCGCACCGTCTCCGTCGAGGACGGCGTGCTCCTGGCCAACGGACGCCCGCTGCTGCTCAAGGGCGTCAACCGGCACGAGTTCCATCCGGACCACGGCCGCGCGGTCCCGTACGCGACCATGCGCGAGGACGTGCTGCTCATGAAGCGGCACAACGTCAACGCCGTCAGGACCAGCCACTACCCGCCGCACCCCGATTTCCTGGACCTGTGCGACGAGCTGGGCCTGTGGGTCGTCGACGAGTGCGACCTGGAGACGCACGGCTTCGGCCAGGTCGGCTGGCGGCGCAACCCCACCGACGACCCGCGCTGGGCCGACGCCCTGCTCGACCGCATGCGCCGCATGGTCGAACGGGACAAGAACCACCCCAGCGTCATCATGTGGTCGCTCGGCAACGAGGCGGGCGTCGGCCGCAACCTGGCCGTCATGGCCGGCTGGACGCGCGAGCGCGACCCGTCCAGGCCGCTGCACTACGAGGGCGACTGGTCGTGCGCCCACACCGACGTCTACTCGCGCATGTACGCCACCCACGCCGAGGTCGAGGCCATCGGCCGCGGCGAGGAGGACCCGCTCGACGACCCCGCCCTGGACGCGCGGCGGCGCGCGATGCCGTTCCTGCAGTGCGAGTACGCCCACGCCATGGGCAACGGGCCGGGCGGCCTGGCCGAGTACCAGGAGCTGTTCGAACGTTTCCCGCGGCTGGCCGGCGGGTTCGTGTGGGAGTGGATCGACCACGGCCTGACCGATCCCCGCCACGAGTACGCCTACGGCGGCGACTACGGCGAGCCCGTGCACGACGGAAACTTCGTCATCGACGGGCTGGTGTTCCCCGACCGCACGCCCTCCCCGGGCCTGCTGGACCTGAAGAAGGTCTTCGAGCCCGTGCGGTTCGAGTTCGGCGACGGCGTCGTGCGGGTGGTCAACCGGCACGACTTCCGCGACCTGGCCCACCTCGCCTTCGAGGCCGTCGTCGAGGACGACGGGCTGCCCGTCGCGTGGTTCCCGCTGGCGGTGCCGCCGTCCGGCGGCGAGGTGCAGCTGCCCGCCCCGCCTCCGCCGTCGGACGGCGCGGGGGAGCGCTGGCTCACCGTCCGCGCCATCCTGGCCGGCGACCAGCCGTGGGCCCCCGCGGGCCACGAGCTCGCCTGGTCCCAGACCCGCCTGCCGAGCCCCGCCCTTCCGGCCGCCGCCGGTGCGGGGGTCCGGCCGGAGACGTCCGGCGGGCGGCTGAGGCTGGGCGGCGGCGAGTTCGACCCGCGCACCGGCCGCCTGCTGCGCCTGTTCGGCCTCGACGTGGACGGCCCGCGCCTCGACCTGTACCGCGCGCCCACCGACAACGACCGCTACGGCGGGCTGGACCGGAAGTGGCGGCAGCTCGGGCTGCATCGCCTCACCCATCGCGTGACCGGAATCGAGACCGGCGACGGCATCACCGTGCGCACCCGGGTCGCCCCCGCCGCCACCGACCTCGGCATGCGCGTCACCTGGGCGTGGACCGCCACGTCCGGCTCGCTGAACCTGTCCGTGGACGTCGAGCCGGAGGGCGAGTGGCCCGCGCCGATCCCGCGGCTGGGCGTGCACCTGCTGCTGCCCGGCGAGCTCGGCCACGTCACGTGGTTCGGCCGGGGGCCGGGGGAGGCGTACCCGGACACCGGGACGGCCGCCCGCGTCGGCCGCTGGCACGCGGCGATCGACGACCTCCAGACGCCGTACGTCCGTCCCCAGGAGAACGGGCACCGGGCCGACGTGCGGTGGGCCGAGCTCGGCGGGACCGGGCCGGGCGGGTTCAGGATCCACGGCGACCCGGTGTTCGGGCTGACCGCCCGCCGGTGGAGCACCGCCGAGCTGGCGGCCGCCCGGCACCGCCCCGACCTGGTGCCCGGCGACCACGTCCACCTCCACCTGGACCTCGCCCACCAGGGCATCGGCACCGCCACCTGCGGCCCCGGCACCCTGCCCCGCCACGACCTGCGCCCGGCCCCCGCGACGCTCCGCCTCCGGTTCACCCCGGTCTGACGTTCGCGAAAGGAGGCCGGGATCCGCCCGTACGGCGGTTCCCGGCCTCTGCCCGTCAGGCGGGTGTCGTCAGGACGGTTCCCGCGCCGACCGTGAGGCCGCCCTCGCGGACGGCGAAGCCGAGACCGGGCTCGACGGCGACCGCCTTGCCCAGCTCGACCGTCACCGTCACCGTGTCACCCGGCTCGGCGGGCGCGGGCAGCGCCAGCTCACCGGGCACGTCGGTCGTCCGCAGGTAGAACTGCGGCCGGTACCCGGACGCGATCGGCCGCCGCCGCCCGCCCTCCTCCGGGGTCAGCAGGTACACGCGGGCGGTGAACGTCCGGTGCGCGCGCAGGGTGCCGGGCGCCGCCAGGACCATGCCCCGCCGTACCTGCTCGCGGCGCACCCCGCGGAGCAGGACGGCGGCGTTGTCCCCCGCCTCGCCCCGCTCCATCGTCCTGCCGAACGTCTCCACGCCCGTCACGACCGCCGTGAACCCGTCGCCGAACCCGATCACCTCCACCGTGTCGCCCACCCGTACGGTGCCGCGCTCGATGGCGCCGGTGACGACCGTGCCGCGGCCGGTGACCGTGAGCACGTTCTCGACGGGCATGAGGAACGGCGCGTCCACGTACCGGACCGGGACGGGGATGTGCTCGTCCACGGCCCGCAGCAGCGCCTCCACGGACGCCGTCCAGACCGGGTCGCCCTCCAGCGCCCGCAGCCCGGACACCCGCACCATCGGGACGTCGCGGTAGCCGTGCCCGGCCAGCAGCTCGGCGAGCTCCAGCTCCACCAGGTCCGTCAGCTCCGGGTCGGCGCCGTCGGCCTTGTTGACGGCGACGACCAGGTGCTCGACCCCGACCCGGCGGGCCAGCAGCACGTGCTCCCTGGTCTGCGGCATGATGCCGTCGTGCGCGGACACGACGAGGATCGCGCCGTCGAGCTGCGCCGCCCCCGTGATCATGTTCTTCACGTAGTCGGCGTGGCCCGGCATGTCCACGTGCGCGTAGTGGCGGGTGTCGGTCTCGTACTCGACGTGCGAGATGTTGATCGTGATGCCCCTGGAGCTCTCCTCCGGGGTCCGGTCGATCCGCTCGAACGGCGTGTACGTCGCCTGCCCCCGCTCCGCGAGCACCTTCGTGATCGCCGCGGTCAGCGTGGTCTTGCCGTGGTCGACGTGCCCCATCGTGCCGATGTTGAGGTGCGGCTTGTTCCGCACGTACGCCTGCTTGGCCATGTCTTCTTCCTCGAAGCCTGGAATCCCGTGACCCGTCGTAGGGCCGGCAACCTCCCCCCGCCGGGTCACATCAGGACTTACGAGGAGAGGTCAGCGCTCCAGGCCGTCGCAGGCACGCCCGAACGCGCCCGGCATGGCGGGCGTCGCGCGGCGGACGTGCAGGAACATGATGACCATCGTGGGCCGCTCAGCGATCGGACGCAACGCATTATTCCCGCCACCCGCAGACCCCGGCCGCCCCGGCCGGCGCGCCCGGCAACGTCTCCGCCGATGGTCGTTCGGGGTGACGCGGCCGGTACGGCGGGTCATGATGGCGGAGAGATCTCCGGCCGGGCGAAGGGGTGAATGGGACGCGATGACCGATCACGACGAGGTGAGCCGGCGTGTCGCCCTCGCCCAGGAAGGCGGCGGCGAGGAACTCGACCTGAGCGACCTGGACCTCACGCAGGTCCCCGCCGCCGTGCACGGCTTCAAGGAGCTCAGAACGCTCGACCTGTCGAGCAATCGGCTCTCGTCGTTGCCCGAGGAGATCGGCGACCTCACCGAACTGAGGTCGCTGAACCTGGACGACAACGAGCTGACGGCGCTGCCCGCGTCGATCGGCCGCCTGACCGCCCTGGAACGCCTCGACGCGGACGGCAACCGGCTGTCGGCGCTGCCCCCGGAGATCGGCCGGCTGACGGCTCTCGTCATCCTGTACGCGCAGCGCAACCGGCTCACCGCGTTGCCGCCCGAGATCTCCGGCCTCACCGCTCTCAGCGAGTTGATCCTTCAGGGCAACCGGATCAGCGCGTTGCCGAGGGAGATCGGAGATCTCACCGCACTCACCATCCTGCGCCTGGAGGGCAACCGGCTCGACGGGTTGCCCGCGGAGATCGGCCGGCTCACGGCCCTCGTCGAGCTGGACCTGTCGGGCAACAGCGTCTCGACCCTGCCGAAGGAGTTCGGCAACCTCACCGGCCTGGACGTGCTGGGCCTGTCGGCGAACGGCCTGCTCGCACTGCCCGACGCGGTGGCCGATCTCAGCGGGCTCCGCACGCTGTACGTGGCGAGCAACCGGCTCGAGACGTTCCCGGAGACCATCGGCGGCCTGCGGAACCTCGACACCCTGAACCTGTACGACAACGCGCTGACGGCGTTGCCGGACGCGATCGCCCGGTGCACCGCCCTGCGGCACCTGGACGTGGACGGCAACCGGCTGCGCTCGTTGCCGGCGGCGATCGGGCGGCTGAAGGAGCTCACCACCCTTTACGCGCAACGCAATCAGCTCAGCACGCTGCCGAGGGAGATCGGCGGGCTCACCGCGCTCACCGAGCTCTCGCTGTCGGACAACGAGCTCACGGCGTTACCCGTGGAGCTCGGCGGTCTCGTCAATCTCCGCAGACTGCAGCTGTCGGGGAATCGGCTCAGCGCGTTGCCGAGGGAGATCGGCGACCTCGCCGCCCTCGCCGTCCTGAACGTGGCGGGAAATCAACTGGCCGCGCTGCCCGAGTCGATCGGCGGCCTGCGGAATCTCGCCGAGCTGAACGTGTCGCTCAACGAGCTGGGCACGTTGCCCGAGACGATCCGCGGCCTGACGGCTCTCACCGAGCTGAACGTGTCGACCAACCGCCTTTCCGTCCTGCCCGACACGGTGGCCGGGCTGCGGGACCTCGCCGAGCTGAACGTGTCGGACAACCAGCTGTCGACGCTGCCGGAGGCGATCGGCGATCTCACGGCTCTCACGGCGCTGAACCTGGACGAGAACCAGCTGACGACGCTGCCCGAGTCGATCGGCAGGCTGAGTCTCCTGGAACGCCTCGACGCCGACGGCAACCAGCTGACGGCGCTGCCGGAGTCGATCGGCCGGCTGAAGGCGCTCACCACCCTGTACGCGCAGCGCAACCAGTTCACCGTGCTGCCGGACGCGATCGGCAAGCTCACCGCGCTGACGGACCTGTACCTGTCGGGCAACCAGCTCCGGGCGCTGCCCCCGACCGTGGGCGGTCTCACCGCGCTGTCCGGGCTCGACCTGTCGAACAACAAGTTCAGCTCGTTGCCGGACGTGATCGGCGGCCTTTCGGGCCTGGTCACGCTGGACCTGTCGGGCAACGCGTTCACGACCTGCCCGGAGGTGGTGGGCGACCTCACCCGGCTCACCGAGCTGAACCTGTCGCTCAACGAGCTGGGCACGTTGCCCGAGACGATCCGCGGCCTCACGGCCCTCGTCAACCTGAACCTGTCGGGCAACCTGTTCACCGAACTGCCGGAGGCGATCGGCGCTCTCACGGCTCTCACGGCGCTGAACCTGGACGAGAACCGGCTGACGACGCTGCCCGAGTCGATCGGCCGGCTGAGTCTCCTGGAACGCCTGGACGCCGACGGCAACGACCTTTCGACGCTGCCGGCGGCGATCGGCCGGCTCCAGGCGCTCAACACGCTGTACCTGCAGAACAACGCGTTCACGACGTTTCCCGAGGAGATCACGAAGCTCACCGCGCTCACCGCGCTCGCTCTGGCGGAGAACGAGCTTCCGACGCTGCCGGCCGCGATCGGCGGCCTCAAGGCGCTCACCATGCTGCAGCTGCGGGACAACCGGCTCACGGCCCTGCCGGAGGAGATCGGCGAACTCGCCGGACTCGTGCGGCTCGACCTGGTGGGCAACCGGCTGTCGACGTTGCCCGTGGCCTTCGGGCGGCTGGCCGGCGTCGCGCATCTGTACCTGTCGAGCAACCGGTTCACGGAACTGCCGGAGGCGATCGCCGGGCTCGGCAGGCTTGAGGAACTCCTTCTCGACGACAACGAGATCTCCGTCATCCCGGATTTCGTCCTCCAGCTGACAAGCCTTTCCGTCCTTTCCGTACGCGGAAACCGGATCATCAGCCCGCCTCCCGCCATCGTGGCCGGCGGCACCGTGTCCGTTCTCACGTTCCTGCGCGCGCGCCGCGACGGAGCGTCCGAGCAATGGGTGTCCAAACTGCTGATCGTCGGCGAGGGCGGCGTGGGCAAGACGTCGCTGCTGAAGGCGCTGGCGGGAATGCCGCACGACCACGCCGAACCCTCGACGCACGGCCTGAGAATCGAACGGCTGAACATCCCGCATCCCAGCCGCGCCGACGTCGACATGCACTTGAGCGTGTGGGACTTCGGCGGCCAGGAGATCTACCACGCCACCCACCAGTTCTTCCTCACCGACCGGTCCCTTTTCCTGCTCGCGTGGAATTCGCGGCTCGGATGGGAACAGGGGAGACTCCAGTACTGGCTGGACATCATCACCGCGCGCGCCCCCGAATCGCCGATCCTGCTGATCGCGACCCACGCCGACCAGGGCGACCGCCCGGTCGACCTCCCCCTGGACGAACTACGCGCCCAATATCCCCGCATCGTCGCCGGCCTGTCCGTCGACAGCGAGACGCGCCAGGGCATCGAGGCGCTGCGCGGCGAACTGCGCGAGCAGGCCGCGAACCTGCCGCTGATGGGCTCGGAATGGCCGACCACCTGGCAGGCGGCGGCCGAGGAACTGCGGGCGATCGAGGACAAGCACATCACCCCGGAACGCATGTGGGCGGTGATGGACCGCGCCGGGGTCGGCGACCCGATCCAGCAGCAGTACGTGGCCGTCATGCTGCACCAGCTCGGCGACATCCTGTATTACCACGACGACCCCAATCTCGCGCAGTCGGTCATCCTGCGCCCCGAATGGGTGAACGCCTACATCAGCAAGGTTCTCGACAGCGACGAGGTCGCGGCGCGGAACGGCGTTCTCACGCGGGAACATCTGAGCTTTCTCTGGTCCGATCTCGACCGCGGGCTACGCCATCATTTCCTCGACATGATGGACAAGTACGACCTCTCCTATCAGATGGAGGGGAACGACGGTACGGATCTGAGCCTGGTGGTCGAACGCCTCGGCTGGAACCCGCCGCCGTACCAGCATCTGTGGGACGGCGGCGCATCCGGGCCGTCGAAGGAGATCCGCGTCCTGTACGAGCTCAATTCCATGCCGCCGGGAATCCCGACCTGGTTCATCGCCCGGTCGCACCGCTTCACCACCCACCACCACTGGCGTACGGGCGCGCTGCTGAGGCATCCCGACGGCCGGCACGTTGCGCTCGTCCGGGCCGACCGGCACCGCAACCTGGTCGAACTGGCGGTACGGGGCCCGCTTCCCACCGCGTTCTTCTCCCTTCTCGACGACGGCCTGAACAGAACGCTCGAACGTTTCCCGGGACTGAGCATCAAACGGCTCATCCCCTGCCCGTGCGGGACCGGGACGGACGTCGCCTGCGCGGAGAGATTCGATTACGAGGATCTGCAGAGACGCCTTCTCCTCAATCCGCCGCGCGAACAGATCGAATGCCGGAAATCGCTGGAACTGCTGAACGTGAAAAGCCTGCTGCTGGGGCTGGCCCCGCCCGAACGATCCGTGAGCCGCGAGGACATCGAGCGCATCACGGAACTCGTCCTGGCCCAGGGGGAGAAGATCGACGGGCAGACGGAGTTCATGCAGCGCATGTTCGTCAGGACGCAGCGCATCGCGCAGGCGTACCGGGAGATCCTCTGCCCGAGCGTCTTCACCCTGGTGGAGCTCAGGCGAAAGGCGCTCACCGGAGCCGCGTACGAACTGCGGCTCTACTGCGAGGAGCCCGGCGCCTGGCATCGCCTGCCGGGGAACGACGGCTGCTACAAGCTCGACGAGCCGCCCGAGTGGCTCGTCACCATCGCGCCGTACCTGAAGCACCTGCTCAACGTGCTGAAGCACGCCGCGCCGTTCGCGGGGCCGATTCTCGGGATGAGCGTGGACCACCTGAGCCAGCAGACCAAGGCGGAGGCCGACGCGATGAAGGAGCTGATCGCCCAGATCCCCGACCTAGCGATCGAGCGCAGGGAGCTGTCCGAGGCCGGGGGACCGGAAGCGCACGCCACGCTGGAGGCCGACTTCCGCGCGCTCGAAGCGCTGCTGGTCAAGTACGACCCGAAGCGGGCCTGGGGAGGTCTCTCGCGTACGACGACCCCCGAGGGGCTGACGCTCTATCTCTGCGCCGAGCACAGCCGCGCCTACCGCGGCTCGGTGAAGGTGGACCTCGACGCGAGCTCGGCCGCAGGGCACCGGCCGGGGTCCCGCGACCCCGGCCGGGCCGCCCTCCAGGACGGGCGCCCTACAGCGGGATCCACTCCGTGGCCGTCGTGACCTCCTCCAGCACGGACGGGATCGGCTCGACGCCGAGCCCCGGCCCCGTCGGCACCTCCAGATGGCCGTCCACCAGCTCGAACGGCTCGGTCACGTCGGTCGCGAAGTAGCGGCGCGACCCCGAGGTGTCGCCCGGCAGCGTGAACCCGGGCAGCGCCGCTAGCGCCACGTTGGCGGCCCGGCCGAGGCCGGTCTCCAGCATGCCGCCGCACCACACCGCGATGCCGTTGGCCCGGCACAGGTCGTGGATGCGCCGCGCCTCCAGGTAGCCGCCGATGCGGCCCGGCTTGATGTTGATGATCGAGCACGAGCCGAGCGCGATGGCGGCCGCCGCGTGCTCGGCCGACTCGATGGACTCGTCCAGGCAGATCGGGGTGCGCAACTGGCGGGCCAGCGTGGCGTGCTGGACGAGGTCGTCGTTGGCCAGCGGCTGCTCGATCAGCAGCAGGTCGAACGCGTCGAGCCGGGCCAGCCGGCGGGCGTCGGCCAGCGAGTACGCCGCGTTCGCGTCCACCTGGAGCAGCAGGTCGTCGCCGAAGCGCTCGCGCACCGCGCGCACCGGCTCGACGTCCCAGCCGGGCTCGATCTTCAGCTTGATGCGGACGTACCCCTCCTCGACGTAGCCCGCCACGGCGTCGAGGAGCTGCGGGATCGAGTCCATGATGCCCACCGACACCCCGCACGGCACCCGGTCGCGGGCCGCGCCCAGGAAATGGCCGAACGACTCGCCGGAGGCCCGCAGCTGCGCGTCCAGCACGGCGGTCTCCAGCGCGGCCTTGGCCATGCGGTGGCCCTTGATCGGTTCGAGCGCGCGGCCGACGCCGTACGCGTCCAGGGTCGCCGGCAGGGAGGGCAGCAGGAACCGGCGGATCACCTCGGCGGCGCCGTCGACGTACTCGCTGGAGTAGAGCGGCTCGGACATGGCCACGCACTCGCCCCACCCCTCGGCGTCGGGGGTCACCACCCGGACCAGCAGGACGTCCCGGGCCGTCTCGGTGCCGAACGACGTGCGGAACGGCGCCACCAACGGCATCGCGATCCGGCGCAGCTCTACTCCTGTGATCTTCACACTCTCTCCAACTCGGTCGGCGCGCAGGTGCTCCCTGGCGACCGTACGACATGCGGCGACACCAGGGTTCGTGCCGGGCCACCAAAGGCCGGCGGTTCTTCGTCGCCGAGCCCCACAGCCCCGGGACGGCCTCAGACGACGATGCCGGGGGTGCGCGCGATCAGGATCCGGCACGGCGTGTCCTCGCTGAGCCGCACCGCCTCCAGCGGCACCGTCACCTCCGGCGTGCGGTACCGGCCGCCGGAGAACGCCGCCGCCAGGCGGGCCCGTACGGACTCGGCCGGCATCTGCCCGTCGATGGAGCTGGTGCCGTCGCGCCCGATCTCGGCCACGCACGCGCCCGGCTGCGTGGCCAGCGCCAGACCGGCGACCGTCGCCCCGGCGAGGGCGGACACGTCGCGCCTGGTCCAGCCGTAGTGCCACATGCCGGCCGCCACCACGGGCGCGGCCGGGCAGGCGGGCTCGGTGATCACCACGTCGAGCCCCTGGAGCAGCGCGGCGGCGATCTGTCCGGCGCCCCTGAGCGCCCCGGCCCCGATCCGCAGGCCGGGCAGCTCGGGCAGCGGGCCGCCGAGCGTGTAGATCAGCTTGATGCCGGTGGTGGAGGGGCCAGGACCGCTGTCGTGCCAGCCACAGGCCACGACGCCGACCGACGGGGCGGCGCCCAGCGTGCCGATCCGCAGCATATGGAAATGACTACCCTCTGCGGCCCGCGATCACACACCGTCAACCCTCCGGGTGGCGGATCGGGGCTGGTCAGCGCATGCTGCGGGCGTCGAGGGCGCGCAGCACCCGGGAGACCACCTGGGGGTCGGCCCGCGGGTCGCGGCGGGCGTCCAGCACGGCCTGCCGGGCGGCCGACATCATCTCCTCCTGCACCCGCCGCACCAGCCGGGCCCGCCGCGCCCGCTGCTCGAACGCCTCGCGCCGCTCGTCGTCGGCGGCCTCGGGGCTGATCCGCAGCCCGAGGTCCATCATGCGGCGGCCCAGCAGCTCGACCACCTCCTCGGGCAGGTCCTCGGCCTCGTCGATCTCCCGCAGCCGCCGCTTGGCCGCGTGGGCGGCCCGGATCGCCAGGCGCTTCTCCAGGTCGCGCTCGGCCGCGGTGTCGGCCTTGACGCCGAGCCGTGCCACCAGCCACGGCAGCGTCAGCCCCTGCACCACCAGCGTCACCAGGATGACCGCGAACGCGATGAACACGATCACCGGCCGCTGCGGGAACGGCCGCCCGTCGTGGATCCGCAGCGGGATGGCCAGCGCCAGCGCCACGGACGCCACGCCGCGCATGCCCGCCCACCACATGACGACGGTCTCGCGCCAGCTCATCGGCACCTCGGTGTCCTCGCGCCGCCCCTTCTTGGCCAGCCACGCGGCCGGCAGCAGCCACAGCAGCCGCACGACCACGACGACGCCCACCACGGCGGCGCTCCACCACAGCACCTCGGCGAACCGCCCGTGGACCGTGCCGAACACCGTGTGCAGCTCCAGCCCGATCAGCCCGAACGCGATCCCGGTCACCAGCGTGTCCACCACCTGCCAGAACGTGGACGAGGCGAACCTGCCGAACACGTCGTCGGCGTCCCACATGCGGTCGCTGAGGTAGAAAGCGGTGGTCAGCACGGCCAGCACGCCAGACCCGCGCAGCTCGTCGGCCACCGCGTAGCTCACGAACGGCACCACCAGCGACAGGCCCACCTGCAGCGTCGCGTCGCCCAGCAGCGCCATCAGCTTCCCGGCCGCCCAGCCCAGCGCGAACCCCGCCGCCACGGCCACCCCGGCCGACAACACGAACTCGCCCAGCGCCCCCGGCCACGAGAACACGCCCGTCACGACCGCCGCGACCGCCACGTGGTAGAGCACGATCGCGGTCACGTCGTTGAACAGGCCCTCGCCCTCCAGCAGCGACACCATGCGCCGCGGCAGGCCCAGCCGCCCGGCCACCGCCGTGGCCGCCACCGGGTCGGGCGGCGCGACCAGCGCGCCCAGCGCCACCGCCGCCGCCAGCGGCAGGCCGGGGACGAGCGCGTGCGCCGTGGCCGCCACGGCCGCCGTCGTCACGAACACCAGCGCCACCGCGAGCAGGAAGATCGGCTGCCAGTTCGCCGCGAACTGCCGCCAGGACGTACGCCGCACCGCCGCGTACAACAACGGCGGCAGCAGCAGCGGCAGCACGATGCCCGGCGGGATGTCCACGTTCGGCACGAACGGCAGCACCGCCAGCAGGATGCCCAGCAGCGTCATCAGCACCGGCGCGGGCAGCCCCAGCCGCTCACCCAGCGGAACCGTGACCAGCGCGCCCAGCAGCACCAGCATGAGCAGCACGAACTGGTCCACGACGCCCCCCGGTGATCGTCGTCACCCAGCGTAAGCGCAGGCCGCCTCAGCGGTCGAGGACGTGCAGGGTGTGCGGCCGCGTGCCCAGCGGCACCGGCTCGGCGGCCGTGCACGCCACCACGTCGGCCACCCGGGCGCCGAACAGGTCGGGCACATAGATGGCCGGCTCCAGGCAGACCGTCATCCCGGGGGCGAACACCGCGTTCTCGCCGGCCCGCGGCCCCTCGTCGTGGCCGAGGCCCACGCCGCGGCCCACGTGCGGGGCGGCGAAGCGGCCGTACCCGCTGGCGTCGATGACCTCGTGCACCGTCCTGACCAGCTCCGCGAACGGCACGGAGGGCCGCAGCGCCGCCAGCGCCGCGCGGTGGGCGGCCAGCACCACCGAGTACATCGCCTCGTAGTCCTCCGGCGGCTCGGCGACGGCGAACACCCGGCCCGCCTCGGCGCAGTAGCCGTCCCAGCGGCCGCACACCGACACCAGCAGCGCGTCGCCCGGGTTGATCACCCGCCCGCCGGGCACGTGCTCGGGCCGCGCGGTGTGCTCGCCCGCCGACACGCGCAGCGAGATCACCTCCTCGCAGCCCGACTCCAGGGCCAGCAGCCGCAGCCGGCGCGCCATCGCCCGCTCGGTCGCGCCGAACCAGGCCAGCTCGGCCGCCTGCGCCAGCACCGCCTCCGCCGCCGCGACCGCCCGGCCGACCGCGGTCAGCTCGGCGGGGTCCTTGCGCAGCCGCAGCGGCGCCAGCACCGCGGAGGCGGGCACCAGCTCGGCGGCGATCGCCAGCCGGAACAGCTCGGCCGCCCGCATCTCCGGGTCCACCCCGACCCGGCGCGCGGAGGCGGGCACCAGGCCCGCCGGATCGCGGGTCTCGACGATCGCGTCGGCCGTCACCACGAGGAACACGCCCGGCCCGGCATCCTCCGGCAGGACGCCCTCAGGGAAGGCGCCTTCGGGGAGAGGGCCTTCGGGGGAGGCGCTCAGGAACCGGAAGTCGGGCGAGGGCCGCAACACCAGCACGTCGATGCCCTCCTGGGCCATCGCCCGCCGCACGGCCGCCACCCGCGCGGCGTGCCGCCGGCTCACGCCGGCTCGTGCAGCCAGCAGGCGACCGGCCCGAAGTCCGGCTCCTTCTCGCGGCACACCTCCATCACCAGCGGGCAACGCGGGTTGAACCGGCACCCGCCCGGCGGGTTCGCCGGATCGGGCACGTCCCCGGCCAGCTCGGCGGGCAGCACGCCCATGCCGTCCGGCTTGGGGATGGCCCCCAGCAACGCCCTGGTGTAGGGATGTTTCGGGTCGTCCCACACCTCGGCCGTCCCGCCCACCTCGACGATCTTGCCGAGGTACATGACGGCGATCCGGTCGGCGATCAGCCGCACCACCGACAGGTCGTGGCTGATGAACAGCAGCCCGGCCCCGGAGTCCACCGCGAGGTCGCGCATCAGCCGGGCCACCTGGGCCTGGGCGGAGGCGTCCAGCGCGGAGATCGGCTCGTCGCCGATGAGCAGCCGCGGCCGTGCCGCCAGCGCCCTGGCGATCGCGATGCGCTGCCGCTGGCCGCCGGAGAACTCGTGGGGGTGCCGTCCGGCGAACTCGCGCGGCAGGCCCACCCGCTCCAGCAGGTCGGCCGGGTCGGTACGGCTGTCGCCCGCGGTGCGCAGGCCGTCGGCGATCTGGTCGCCCACCCGGCGCCGCGGGTTCAGCGACGCGTACGGGTCCTGGAACACCATCTGGATGCCCGTGAGCTTCCTGCGCCGCAGGCCGAGCGGCGTGACCTGCTGCCCCTCGAACGCGATCGACCCGTGGGTGACCGGGTTCAGCCCGCAGACCGCCCGCGCCAGGGTGGACTTGCCGCACCCCGACTCGCCGACCAGGCCCACGACCTCGCCGGCCCGTACGGTCAGGCTGGCCCCCGCCACCGCCCGCACCACCGGACGCCCGGGGGAGCGGTGCTCGACGACCAGGTCCTCGATGTCCAGCATCAGCCCTCCACGTCCGGAGCAGGATCAGGCACAGAAGAATCAGGCGCAGAATCAGGCGCAGAATCAGGTAGGGACTCCAGCAGCGCGCGGGTGTAGGGGTGCTCGGGGTCGCGCAGCACCCGCCCGCGCGGCCCGGTCTCCACGACCAGGCCGTCCTTCATCACGCTCACCTCGTCCGCGACCGCCGACATGACGCCCAGGTCGTGCGTGACCAGCAGCACGGCCAGGCCCAGCTCGTCGCAGAGCCCACGCAGCAGCCGCAGCACGCCCGCCTGCACGGTCACGTCCAGCGCCGTGGTCGGCTCGTCGGCGATCAGCACCTTGGGCGAGCAGGCCAGCGCGACGGCGATCGCGATGCGCTGGCGCATGCCGCCGGAGAACTGGTGCGGGAAGCGCCCGTACGCCTCCTCGGCGCCCGGGATGCGTACCTTGCCCAGCAGCTCGACCGCCCGCGCCTTCGCCTCGGCCCTGCCCAGGTCCAGGTGGTGGCGCATGTGCTCGGTGAGCTGCCGGCCGATCGTGAGCATCGGGTGCAGGCTGGTCGCCGGGTCCTGGAAGACCATGGCGACCTCGCCGCCGCGCACCTGGTTGAGCTCCTTGGGCGGCAGCGTGAGCAGGTCACGCTCGCCGAGCCCGATCCGGCCCGAGACGCGCGCGCCGTGCGGCAGCAGCCCCAGCACGGCCAGGCCGGTCATCGTCTTGCCCGACCCGCTCTCGCCGGCCAGGCCGTGCACGCGCCCGGCGGCCAGCTTCAGGTCGACGCCGCGCAGGATCTCCTTGCCGTGGATCGACACCTTCAGGCCGGTGATGTCCAGCGTCACAACGCACGCTCCTTGATCGCGCGGGCCGTCCGCGGGTCGAGCGCGTCCCGCAGCGTGTCGCCGAGGAAGTTGAACGCCAGCACCACGGTCAGGATCGCCAGGCCGGGGAACGTCGCCACCCACCAGCTGTCGAAGACCTCCACGCCGGAGGCCACCATCGCGCCCCACTCGGGGGACGGCGGCTTGGCGCCCAGGCCCAGGAACGACAGGCCGGACAGCAGCAGCAGCGCCGTGCCGATGTCGAGCGTGGCCAGCACCAGGATCGGGCCGGTCACGTTCGGCAGCACGTCCACCCGCAGCGAGCGCCACACCGAGAAGCCCAGCAGCCGCCCGCTCAGCACGAACTCCCGCTCGCGCACGCCCAGCACCAGCCCGCGGGTGACGCGGGCGTAGGCGGGCCAGGCCACCACCAGCACGGCCAGCACGGCGTTGCCCAGGCTCGCGCCCAGCGCCGCGGCCACCACCATGGCCAGGATCACGGTCGGGAACGCGAACACCAGGTCCGCGATCCGCATGATCGTCTCGCCGACCCACTTGCCGAAGTACCCGGCGCACGCCCCCAGCAGGCCGCCGACCAGCACCGACAGCACGACCAGCAGCAACGTCAGCGGGATCGACACCCGCGCGCCGTACATGACGCGGCTCAGGATGTCGCGTCCGAGCTGGTCGGTGCCGAACCAGTGGCCGGGCCCCGGGGGCGCCAGCCGCGGCAGGTCCTGGGCCAGCGGGTCGTGCGGCGCCAGCCACGGCGCGGCCAGCGCGATCACCAGCCAGGCCACGGCCAGGACGGCGCCCGCGACGGCCAGCGGCTGCCGCCACGCCTCGGGCAGCCTGCCCAGCAGACCCTTGCCTCTCATTGCAGCCTCACTCGGGGATCGATGACGCCGTACAGCACGTCCACGATCAGGTTGATGACCAGGTAGACCACGCCCACGACCAGGCCGACGCCCATCACGGCGGGCAGGTCGAGGCTGGTGGCGCTCTTGTAGGCGTACTGGCCGACGCCGGGCCAGGCGAAGATCGCCTCGACCAGGACGGTGCCGGACAGCAGGCTGCCGAAGGCCAGACCGGCCACGGTGATGATCGGGACCAGCGCCGAGCGCAGCACGTACCGGAACAGGATCACCCGGCCCGGCAGCCCCTTGGCGCGGGCCGCCCGGACGTAGTCCTGGCCCAGCACCTCCAGCACCGCCGAACGGGTGAAGCGGGTCAGCAGGCCGATCGTGTACAGCGCCAGCACCAGCGCGGGCGTGATCAGGTGGCCGACGGCGGAGGTGAAGATGTCCCACCGGCCCGCCAGCAGCGCGTCGATCGTCTGCAGCCCGGTCACCGCCGGCGCCGAGCCGAGCGCGGCGTCTACGCGACCGCTGCCCGGCGTGATCTGCAACCGGAAGAAGAACACGTAGAACGCCACCAGCGCCAGCCAGAACGTCGGCACCGAGATGCCGATCAGGCTGACCAGCCGCAGCACGTGGTCGGACAGCCGGTCCCGGCGCAGCGCGGCGACCACGCCGAAGGCCACGCCCAGCACCAGCGAGATCAGGATCGCCGCGCCCGCCAGCTCCAGCGTCGCCGGGACGAACTCGGCCAGGTCCTGGCTGACCGGGCGGTGGCTCTGCTGGCTCATGCCCAGGTCCCCCTGGACCAGACCCTGCAGATAGATCCCGTACTGCTGCCACAGCGGCTTGTCCAGGCCGTGCTCGGAGCGCCACTGCGCCACGATGGCCGGGTCGCCCAGCGCCCGCTGGCCCAGGTTGGCGGCCACCGGGTCGCCGGGCACCAGGTTCGTCAGCAGGAACGTGACGAGCGTGATGCCCCAGGCCAGCAGCACGGCGATGAGGATGCGCCGGATGAGGAAGCGCGCCAGCGGGTGCACCCCCCGCCGCCGCGGCGTGCCCGCGGCGGCCGTCTCGACCGGGGAGCCGGCGCCGGGGCGCGGCGGCGAGCCCGCCGCGCCCGGGTTGTCGGACACCTGCCGGTCTCCTTACTTCGCGCCGAGGTCGGCGACGTCCACGGTCCAGACCGGGTGGTACTCCAGGCCCGTCACGGACGCGGCCGACACGATGTTCTGGCTCGGCTGGATCAGCGGCACGAACGGGCCGGAGGTGTTGAGCTTGGTCTGCAGGTCGGCGTAGGCCGTCTTGCGGGCCTCGTCGCCGATCGCGGTCGCGGCCTTGTCAGCGGCCGCCTCGATCTCCTTGGCCGCGCCTTCCTTCCAGCCGGCCCGCAGGCCCACGGTCTTGCCGGGCGCGAAGGCCAGGTAGTCGCTCGGGTCCGGGTAGTCGGGGCCCCAGTACCACAGGCCCATCTCCTCCTTGCCGTTGCGGTAGTTGTCCAGCGCGGTCGTCACCGGCGCGGGCTGGAGGTCCACCGTGATGCCGACCTCCTTGAGGTTGGCCTGGATGCGCTCGGCCAGCGGCTGGAACGACAGGCCGTTGACGGTCAGCTCGCTCGGGAACTCCAGCTTGACGGTCGGGTTCGACACGCCGCTGGCGGCCAGGGCCGCCTTGGCGCCCTCGACGTCCCGCTTGGGGGCCTGCTCCGGCGGCAGCGCGCCGAGCAGCTGCGACGGGATCACGCCCGGCGCCTGCGTCGAGCCCTCGCCGGCCAGCTCCAGCAGGCCCGCGTAGTCGACGCCCTTGCGCACGGCCTCGACGAACTTGGCGTTCGGCGTGGTCTTGCTGACGCCCGAGTCCTGGTTGGCCAGCAGGAAGATGACGTTCGCCGAGGCGGTCTTCTTCACCTGCAGGGTGGAGGGCATGTTGGTGACCTGGTCACCGGACAGGTTCAGCGCCACCTGGCTGTCGCCGCGCTGCACGTTGAGCTTCTGCGTGGCGGCCTCGACGTTGCGGATGACGACCTTGTCGTAGGCCGGCTTGGTGCCGTAGTACTTCGGGTTCGCCTTGAGCGTGACCTGGCTGCTCACGTTGAACGACTCGATCGTGTACGGCCCGGACCCCGCCGAGGAGGCGTTCAGGTACTGCTCGGCCTTGTCCTGGGCGTCGGCCGTCGCGCCGTGCTCCTTGGCGACCTTGCTGTTGAGGATGCCCAGCGCCGGGTTCGGCAGGATGTAGGGCAGCGCCGGGTTCGGCGCCTTCGACGTCAGCGTGATCGTCGAGTCGTCGGTCTTGGCCACCTCGACGCCGTCCAGCAGGAACGACGGGGTGCCCTTCATGTCACGCACGCGGTTGAGCGAGAACACCACGTCGTCGGCGGTGATCGGCGAGCCGTCGGCGAAGGTGGGGCCCTTCTTGAGCTTGAGCGTCAGCGTCTTGCCGTCCTCGCTCAGCTCGTAGGACTCGGCCAGCGCCGGGACCGGCTTGGTCACGTCGGAACCGTCGAAGGTGAGCAGCGTCTCGTAGACGGCCTTGCCGACGATGAGCCCGGTCGGCTCGTAGGTGCGGCCGGGGTCGGCCGTCTTGAGGTCGAACGACGTGTCGATGACGAGCGTCTTCCCACCGCCACCGGAGGCCGCCGGGGTCTGCGAGGTGCCGCCGCTTCCGCAGGCGGCGAGGGCGAGCGCACCGGCGAGCAGCACTGCCGCCGTCTGCGAGCGGGTCGCCATGGGGTCCTCCAAATTGGACGTTCGGGAGAAGGATGTCGAGGATTGTCCGGCAGAACGTCCAGGTCATGTGCGGTCCGCGAGACGGATATAAATGGTCGAGGTGTAATGATGAGTGATATTTCCAGAAATGGTGCCAGCGGCAGCGGTCAGCCTGGACGGATCGGCATCGGTCTCGAACTGGACGACGTCCATATGAAGATCCTTGAGGTCCTGCGCGAGAACGGCAGGATCTCGGTCGCCGCGCTGGCCGAACGGGTGGGCATCTCCCGCGCGAACGCCTACACGCGCTTCGAGGCGCTGCGCGCCGACGGCGCGATCAAGCGCTTCACCGCGGAGATCGACCACGTGCGCGCCGGGCTCGGCATCACCGCGCTGATCTTCGTGACCGTGCGCCAGCAGATGTGGAAGCAGTTCAGGGCCGAACTGGCCCGGATGCCCGAGGTCGAGTACTGCGCGATCACCACCGGCCAGCACGACGCCATGATCCAGGTACGGGTCTCCGACGTGGCCGCCGTGCACGCCATGGTGACCGACCGCCTGGCCAACATCCCGGCGGTCAAGGCCACCGAGACCGTGTTCATCCTGGACGAAGTGCTCCGGCGGCCGTACGTGCTGCCGTCCGACCGGGACGCCTCCCGTCCCGCGCGGCGGACACCCCAGGAGACGCAAGGGGACGTGCCGCTCGGCATGATGCGCTTCGTCGGCGCGGCCGAGGGACGCGCCGCCCTCCGCAAGGACGGCTAGCCACCGCCCTCCGCCAAGGACGGTCGGGCGCCGCCCTCCGATCAGGACGGTGGGGCGCCGCCCTCCGATCAGGACGGTGGGGCGCCGCCCTCCGATCAGGACGGTGGGGCGCCGCCCTCCGATCAGGACGGTGGGGCGCCGCCCCCCGATCAGGACGGTGGGCGCTGTCCTCCGGAAGGAGGGCTGGGTGTCGCCCCCTGGGCCGCCGGGTCGCCCGGCGGCCGGGTTGACCGGGCGGCCGAGCCGCCGGGTGGCCGGGCCGCCGGGTGGCCGGCTGGCCGGTGCGTCGCACGCTTCGGGCCGCTCGGCCCCCGGGCTTCCGGCTTCCCGGCGGAGGGCCGGTCAGGAGGCCGGGACCTCGGCGCACACGCTGACGTGCAGCGTGTCGTCGCCGTCGAACCGGAACTCCTCGACCAGGCGCAGCAGCCCGTCCTCGCCCTGCTCGACGCGGCTGCTGCTCTGGCCGCCCGCCTTGCCGCCCGCCTTGAGCGCGTGGGCGTAGGAGATGGAGACGTCGGCGCCGTCGCGCATCCCGACGAAGCGGCCGTGGGTCACGGTGTCGCCCGTGTAGCTGCCCCACACCACGCCGTCGGCCTCCCAGTACAGGAACTCCGTCGGGCTGTCGGGGTCCACCGTGCTCGCCGTCGAGCTCACCATCACGAATTTACGGCCGTTGAGATTCACGCCGTCCATAGTCACCATTTTTCTGGATCATCACCGACCGGCTGGACGTTTGGTCAGAACACCCGGTCATGATCAACGATCCGTCCAGCGGCGGCGCCGCCCCGGACCCCTGCGCGAGCAGGTTCTCGACCCCTCCGGCGCCGCCCGGTGCCCGCTCCGTCGGTGGCCGACACGCTTGCCGCGACTTTACCTGCCGGTAGCTGACACCAGCGTTGCATAGTGTGATAGTCATGTAACACTGTGTATTCGAGAAGATTTGGGAGATCTTCATGCTGGCGTACACGCTCTCGATCGTGGCGGCCGTGGGCGTGGTGGCGCTCACCGCGCTGGTGTTCCGGCTCACGAAGAAGGGCAGCGAGGACGCCGAGCCCGACGGGGTCTCGGCCGGTCACGCCGGGTCGATGTTGTCGGCCCTGTTCCTGCTGGTGTTCGCGATCGCGATCATCGTGCCCTGGACCACCGCCGACGCCGCCCGCCAGAACGCCCAGGCCGAGAGCCAGGCCGCGATCGACGCCTACTGGGCCGCGGCCGACCTGCCCGGCACCGCTCAGCAGACGGTCCGCACCGCGCTGCGCGACTACGTCACCTTCGTGGTCAGAGACGAGTGGCCGCTGATGGCCGAGGGCCGGATGGACCCGGTCGGCGCCGCCCGGCTCGACGCCATGCGCAGCCGGGTGAGCGCCGTCGACGCCAAGACCGACGACGACAAGGACGCCCGTGACGCCGTGCTCGAACGCGTCGCCGCGATCGCCTCAGCCCGTTCCCAGCGCTCGATGGACGCCGCCGCCACCCCGCCCCAGGGGCTGCTGTTCCTGACCGTGCTCACCGGCCTGCTGGTCGTCGTCTTCCCCTACCTGGCCGGCGCGCGGCCACGCGGCCTGGCGGTCCTGCCGCTGCTCGCGATGGCCGCGATGCTCGGCTTCGGCACCTATCTGACCTGGGACATCTCCCACGCCTTCGCCGGGCCGCTGGCGGTCGGGCCGCAGGCGTTCCAGGGCGCGCTGCAGGAGTTCTCCCGCATCGCCGGGGGAATGTGACCGTGGGCGTCAGGCGCGCGCCGCTGCTGCTGGCCGCCGCTCTCCTCGCCGCGAGCGCGGCCGGCCCGGCGGCGGCCGACCTGCAATCCCCGGCGCCCGGCACCGTGCGCGTGCGTCCGTCGCAGCTCCCGAGCCCGGAGATCACGATCCACGGCGGGCGGGGGCGCGACGGCCGCACCGGGCCGGTGGTCTCGGTGCCGGGCGCCCAGATCTGGGACGACCCGGGGCCGGTGGTGTCCGTCCCGGGTGCCCGGATCTGGGACGCTCCGGAGCCCCGGGTGTCGGTCCCGAATGCGCAGATCTGGGACGCTCCCGAGCCCCGGGCGTCGGTGTCGACGCGGCCCGGCGGGCGGGCGCCGCGGACCGGCGTCCCCGCGCCGCGCGTGTCGATCGGCCCCGGCTCGGTGTGCGTGTACGGGCCGACCGGCAGCGTCGAGGTGGGCGACTGCCACGTCCGCCCGTCCCCGCCGCCGCCTCCGCCGCCACGCTCGTCGCCGCGGCCGACACCCCGCCCTACGCCCCCGCCCACTCCGCCGCACACGCCGAGGCCGGTGCGCCATCCCACGCCCCGGCCGGTGCGCGTGGCGCCTCCGGTGCGGGTGCCCGTCCAGGAGGTCACGCCGACGCCCAGGCCCACCCCGGCGGTGGCGGTGCGCAAGCGGGTCAAGCAGGTCCAGGCGCCGCCGCGGCGCAAGAACCCGCTCGGCACGGTCCTGGTCATGGTGGTCCTGGTGACGGCGATCGCCTCCACGACCGCCGTCGCGTTCAGGGCCCGCTGACGCCTCCCGGCGGGGCCGGGCTCCACGGCGGTGGCCGGTGCGCGCCGGGATGCGAAGATGGCGGGCGTGTCCGAGCATGACGAGGAACTGCTGACTGGTTGTTGTGACGAGGAGTCGCTGACCGATGGTGGCGGTGACCGGGAACTGCTGACCGGGGGCGGCGTCAATCAGGTGGTGCGGGTCGGTGCCACCGTGCGCCGCCCGACCGGCCCGTGGACGCCGGCCGTGCACGCGCTGCTCGCCCACCTGGCCGCCCGCGGCTTCACGGGCGCGCCGGCCGGGCACGGGATCGACGTCCAGGGCCGGGAGGTGCTCGACTTCGTCCCCGGCGAGGTGCCCGGCCATCCCTTGCCCGACTACGCCCGTTCCGACCAGGCCCTCGGCGACGTCGCCCGGCTGCTGCGCCGCTACCACGACGCCACCGAGGGTTTCCCGCCCGCCGCCGGGGCCGCCTGGTACTTCCCGCCGCGCGAACCCGCCGAGGTCATCTGCCATGGGGACGTCGCGCCGTACAACTGCGTGTTCCGCGACGGGCGGCCGGTGGCTCTGATCGACTTCGACACCGCCCATCCGGGGCCGCGCGTGTGGGACGTCGCCTACGCCGCCTACCGGTTCGTCCCGCTGAGCGATCCCCGTCACGAGGGGGCCGATCCGGTGGGGGAGCAGGCGCGCAGGCTGCGGTTGTTCGCCGACGCCTACGGCCTGGCCGACGGTGACCGGCCGGCGCTGCCCGTCACCGCGGCCGACCGGCTGGCACACCTCGTACGGCACATGCGCGACCGCGCGGCGGCGGGGCACCGGGCCTTCGCCGCACACATCGCCCGCGGCGACGACGTGTTGTACGGCGTTGACCGCGAGCACGTCCTGCGCCACCGCGCCCTGTTCGCCACGGCGCTGACAGAGCCGCCACCCGCCTGATCCGGCCGGGCATCGCAGCCGGGCTGACCGGAGGTCGTCATCAGAACGGCCCGATGCCGCCGCAGGAACGGCCGGTGGGAAGAGTGGGCGGGTGTGCGGGGTTGCACTCGACCGTGGAGGCGACCGAGGTTGTGGTGATCGGGGCCGGGCAGGCGGGGCTGTCCAGCGCGTACTTCCTGCGGCGGTTCGGCATCGGGACGATCGTGCTCGACGCGGCCGCGGGGCCCGGAGGCGCGTGGCGGCACCGGTCGCCGTCGCTGACCATGGACAAGGTGCACGGCATCTTCGACCTGCCCGGCGTGCCGGACGGGGTGGCGGCGGCCGGTGACCGGCCCGCGGCGGAGGTCGTCCCGGAGTACTACGGCGACTACGAGCGGCGGGTGGGGCTGGAGGTCCTGCGGCCGGTCAAGGTGACGGCCGTCCGGGAGGGGCAGGACGGGCGGCTGGTCGTGGCGGCGGACGCGGGGGAGTGGACGGCCAGGGCCGTGGTCAACGCGACCGGCACCTGGACCCGTCCGTACTGGCCGTACTACCCGGGGGCCGGCGACTTCCTGGGCGAGCAGCTGCACTACGCGGGTTATCGCGGGCCGGCGGCGTTCGCCGGTCGGCGGGTGGTCGTGGTCGGGGGCGGGGCCTCGGCGATGCACGTTTTGTCGGAGGTGGCCGGGGTCGCGGCCGGCACCGTCTGGGTCACCCGGCGTCCGCCCGTCTTCAGGGGCGACGACTTCGGCGAGGACGCCCGGCGCGAGGCCGTCGCCCTGGTGGAGGCGCGGGTGCGGGCCGGGCTGCCGCCGCAGAGCGTGGTCAGCGTCACCGGGCTCGGCTACAGCGCCGTCGTGCGGGAGGCGATGGCGAAGGGGGCGCTGGAGCGGCTGCCGATGTTCCGCCGCCTCACCCCGTACGGCGTGGAGTGGGCGGACGGGCGGCAGGCCGCGGCGGACGTCGTCGTGTGGGCTACCGGCTTCCGGTCGGCGCTCGACCATCTCGCGCCGCTGCGCCTGCGGGAGCCGGGCGGCGGCATCAAGGTGGACGGGACGCGGGTCGTCCGGGAGCCGCGGCTAAAACTCGTCGGCTACGGGCCCTCGGCCAGCACGGTCGGCGCCAACCGCGCGGGCCGCACCGCCGCCCGCAACATCCGCGCCCTCCTGACCCCACGCCCAGCCATCCCAGCCGCCTGACCTCGCGCGCCACGCCTTTCCCGCGGCGTGAGCTCGCGCCCGACGCCTCCCGCGGCGTGACCTCGCGTCTGGCGCTTCGGGCCGCGTGCCCCTGCCCGCGGCCTGGCCTCGCGTCTGGCGCTCATGGCTGCGTGACCCTTCCCACGGCCCGACCCACGACCGGCCCTTCCCTCGGCCCGACTTCGTGTCCGACGCTTCGGGCCGTCTGCCTCCGCGCCAGGCGGCCCGGGCCGCCTGGCCCCGCGCCAGGGCCCGACCTCGCGTCTGGCGCTTTCGGCTGCCTGGCCTTGGGTGGCTTTGCCCTCACTTCGTGCGGCTTGGCGTAGGGGTCAGTTCTCGGCGACGCCGAAGGCGGTCCAGCCGAGATCGGGGAAGCCCGCCGCCTTGGCGACGGCGGCCGAGGCGGTGTTGCTGACCGCGTGCATGTACGTCGGCACCGCCCCCTCGTCCAGCACCCGCCGCGCCGCCTGCGCCACCAGACGTCTGGCCAGACCGCGCCCGCGGGCCCCGGGCGCGGTCACCACCGACAGCTCCCGGCCGAACCGGTCGTGCCGCTTGATGCCCACCCCGGCCAGGTGTTCGCCGGTCTCGGGGTCCACGGCCACCAGCACCTCGCCGCCGAACACGCGCAGCCATCCGGGGACGGCGTCGTCCGTCGCCGGGACCCACTCGCCGGCGTCGGGCAGGGGCGCGGGCTCGGTGGTCCACCGGAAGACGGCGTCGAACCAGCCGCGATCCCCATATCCGATCAGCGCCGGGATCTCCTGGAGCGTCCGCGCGGCGCGCACCCGGGCGACGTGCTCGGGCGGCACCGACAACATCGCCCCCTCCGGGGTGCCGACGCCCACGGCCGGGTGCACGCGCCCGTCCCAGGCGGGCAGCGTGCGCAGCGGCGAGCCCGTGACGTCGAGGTTTCCCGTGGGCGGCCAGGCCCCGAGCCATTCGCGCAGATGATCGGTGAGAGCCACGGACCTACTATAGGAAGTAGGAAAAATACCGATTGAGACAGGGGGCGGTTACTCGCGCGAAGGGGCTCGACACGGCGAGTTACCTTCGGCTAGCGTCCTGACATAAGGATCTTTATCCGGTCAGGAGGGCCCGACATGGCTGTTCCCGGTTACACGGAGATCCGGGAACTCGGTCACGGAGGAACCGGCCGCGTCATGCTCGCCGTCCGCGACTCCGACGGCTTACCGGTCGCGATCAAGCACCTGTCCGAGGCCCTGCTCGCGGACGGCGAGTTCGCCGCCCGGTTCCGCGCCGAGGCCGGGGTCATCGGCGAGATCGACAGCCCCCACACCGCCCGCCTGCTGGACTACGTCGAGGCCGGGGGCACGTCCGCGATCGTGATGGAGCTGGTCGACGGCGTCACGCTGCGCCGCCTGATCGCCGCCGAGGGCGGCACCGGCGTGGAGGCCGCGCTCACCCTGCTGAAGGGGGCCCTGCTCGGCCTGGCCGAGGCGCACCGGCGCGGGGTGGCCCACCGCGACTTCAAGCCCGAGAACGTCATCGTCACCCCGGACGGCGACAGCAAGCTGGTCGACTTCGGCGTCGCGGCCCGGTTCGGCGAGACCGGTGCCCTGGCCGGCACCCCCGCCTACATGTCCCCCGAGCAGTGGGAGGACGCCCCGGCCGGCCCGGCCTGCGACGTGTACGCCGCGGCCCTGGTGTTCTACGAATGCCTCACCGGCCGCCGCCCGTTCACCGCCGCGAACCTGGCCGCCCTGGCCTTCCAGCACCAGCACATGCCGCCCCCGCTGGAGCAGGTGGACGGACGCCTGCGCGGCCTCGTCGAGCACGGCCTGGCCAAGGACCCCGCCCACCGGCCCGCCTCGGCCGAGGCGTTCCTGGCCGAGCTGGAGGAGGTGGCGCGCGGGACGTACGGCGCGGGGTGGGAGCTGCGCGGGCGGTCGGGCCTGGCCGTGCTGGCGATGCCGTTCGCCGCGCTGCTGCCGTCGGCCGGGACCGGCGGGGGGACGGGCGAGGGCCTCGGCGGAGGGATCATCGGCAGGAGCGGTGCGGAGAACGGCGTCGCGACGGGCACCAGCGTGGTGCGCAGCTCTTTCGCGCCGCCGGCCAAGCTGGCGGTGACCGGCGGGCTGGTGCTGGCGACGGCGGCGGCGGTGGCGTCGACGTTCGTGATCTGGAGCGGATCGCCCTCGCCCGACAGCGGCATCGCGATGCCGCCGGAGTCCGCGGAGAGCTCGTTCGCGACGCCGTCCGTCTCGCCTGATCCGGAGCTGGCCGTGCCGAGCGGGTCGGGGACGGTCTCGCCGCCCGTGACGGCCACCGCCGGGGCCAGCGGGCAGCCGACCGGGCCGACTGTGCCGGGCATGCCGACGGTGCCCGGTGTGCCGACCGCGGGGCCTGCGTCGTCCGCGCCGCCCGCGCCGCCCGCCACGAGCGCCCCCGCCCCGGAGCCCTCGACCAAGCCGCCCGCCAAGAGCCACGAACCGCTCCTGTCCGTCTCGGTCGGGTTGTCGCTCGGCGGCTCGCTGCTCGGCGGCAAGGGCGGGCTGCTGGACGCCGACCTCGACGTCGGCCTGGGCTCCAGCCTGCTCGGCATGCTCGTGGTGCCGGGATCGGCCCTGGTCGGAGGCCGCATCGCGGTCAGACGCGCTCGAAAATCACGCAGTAAGGAAAAGTCATGAGTTGCGGGGAATGATGCTTGATCCCCTACTATCAGCGTCGGAAAGAGGGCGTCCCGGACTCTGATTAGCTCCTGACCGGAACTCGCCCTGCGGCTCAGGCTAAGGAGGACAGTGGCGGTCGCCTCCTCCGCCGTGGGCCACGTGGCGCGGGCCGTGGTCGCCGTGCTCGTCGGGCTGACGCTGACGGCCGGCAACGCCTCGGCCGGGCGTGCGGCCCCCAAACCCTCGGTGAAGCAGCTCAAGAAGGAGCTGGCCGCGCTGAGCAAGGAGTCGGACCGGCTCATCGAGGAGTACTACAACAGCCGCCGCGCCCAGCAGCAGGCCGAGAAGACGGAGAAGAGCGCGCGCGAGCGGCTGGCCGCCGCCCAGGAGGTCTACGACCGGGAGTCACTCCAGCTCAGGACGCTGGCCGTGGCCCAGTACATCGGCGGCGAACCCAACCAGATCGCCCTGTTCACCGGCAGCCAGAACCCGGACGCGCTGCTGAGCCGCCTGGCGCTGAGCCGCCACCTGATCGACGTCCAGGACGCCCGGCTGCGCGGCTACGCCAAGGTCAGGGACGAGCGCCGCAAGGCCGAGCAGGAGGCCGCCGCCCGAGCCGAGGAGCTCGGCACCGCGGTGGCCGACCTGGAGGGGCGCAAGAAGAAGGCCGAGAAGCTGATCGAGAAGATCAGGGACCGGATCGACAGGCTCTACACGGCCCCGGGCGTGCGCCGCCCGGACGGCACGTGGGTGCCGCAGCTCCCGGACGGCTCCGAGAACATCACGCCCCGCATGCGCCTGGTCAAGACGCTGATCAAGGAACGGTTCGTCGTGCCGTTCGGGATCGGCTGCTACCGGACGATCCAGGACGGCGGCGAGCACCCGCTCGGCCGCGCCTGCGACTTCATGCTCAGCCACGGCGGCGCGATGCCGTCGGCGGCCGAGGTCAAGCGCGGCTACGAGATCGCCGACTGGGCCATCAAGAACTCCCGGCGCCTGGGGATCATGTACATCATCTACCGCCAGCGCATCTGGCACGCCAGGACGGGCACCTGGCGGACGATGTCCAACCGCGGCGGCACGACGGCCAACCACTTCGACCATCCGCACATCTCGGTCTACTAGCGCGTCTCGGGACGTACCCGTCCGCGCGGCTTCAGGCGGATGGAGGGCAGCGCCGGGGCGGGCAGCGGCTCGCCGTCGAAGCCCTCGACCGCGCCGAAGCCCTCGCCCTCCGCCCACTCCTTCCGGAAGGCGGCGATCTCCTCGTGGGAGCGCCCCACGAAGTTCCACCACATGACGATCTCCTCGCCGAACGGCTCGCCGCCGATCAGCAGCACCCGCCCGCGGCCCGACAGCCGCAACGTGCCGGCGCCCGGCGGCAGGTAGCGCAGCGCCCCCGGCACGGCCTGCTCGATCTCGCCGTCGAGCAGCAGCAGCCCGTGCTCGAAGGCGGGGTCGAACGGCACCTCGCCCGTGCCGTCGACCGTCACCTCGGCGCCCACCAGCGGGGTGTAGGTGGTGGCGGGCGAGGTCACGCCGCCGAGCGTGCCCATGATCACGGTGGCGTCGAAGCCGGGGCCGGACAACACGGGCAGGGTGGCGTGGTGCTCGAAGGCGGGGGCCGTGCGCCGGTGGGCCTCCGGCAGGGCCACCCAGAGCTGCACGCCGTGCAACGTCGTGCCGGGCGACTCCTCCGAGTGCGAGATGCCGCGCCCGGCCGTCATCAGATTGAGCCGGCCGGGACGCACCCGGCTCAGGCTGCCGACGCTGTCGCGGTGGAGCACCTCGCCCGCGAGCAGCCAGGTCACCGTCTGCAGGCCGGTGTGCGGGTGGGGTGGCACGCGCATCAGCGCCGGCTCGGGGCCGTAGGCGTCGACGAAGCACCAGGCGCCGATCATCCGCCGGTGCACGCCGGGCAGCGTCCTGCTCACCCGCATCGCGCGCGGGCCGCCCAGCGGCACCTCACGTCCGGTCAGCACCTCGCTCCGGTCGCCGCCGTCGGCGGCGCAGCGGAGTTCGCGGGGGTCACGTTCCATGTTGCTCACCCCATGACTGTAGGGGGCCGTACGGCCCCCCACACCCGGCGTCACCCGGACAAGACGGCCGTCCCAGGGGTTCCCACCGGCGTCCGTGAACAGGACGGCTGTCCCCAGGGTTTCCCACCCGGTGTCCGTGGACGGGACGGTTGTCCCCAGGGTTACCCATCAGCCGTTCGTGGATGGGACGGTTGTCCCGGGGTCTCCCAGCAGCCGTCCGTGGACGGGAGGGCTATCCCAGGGTTTCCCACCAGCCGTCCACGGATGGGACGGCGGTCACGTCGACGCCTTCGCCCGGCCGGGGCACCACGATCTCGACGTCGCGCGCCTTCGCCTCCCGCCACAGGCGGTCCACCGGCTCGACCCAGGGGTGCAGCGCCAGCGTGAACGTCGCCCAGTGGACCGGCAGCAGCAGCTTGCCGCCGAGGTCGAGGTGGGCGTTGACGGCCTCCTCCGGGTTCATGTGGATGTCGGGCCAGGCCGGGCTGTAGGCGCCGATCGGCATCAGCGTCAGGTCGAACGGCCCGTGCGCGGCCCCGATGCCCCGGTAGCCCTGGAAGTATCCCGAGTCGCCGGCGTAGAACACCCGCTTGCTCGGCCCGGCCACCACCCACGAGCCCCACAGGGTGTCGTTCCTGGTGAAGGCCCGCCCCGAGAAGTGCCGGGCGGCGGTGGCGACGAAGCGCAGGCCCGCCACCTCGGCCTCCTCGTCCCAGTCGAGCTCGATGATCCGGTACAGCGGCACGCCCCACCGCTCCAGGTGCGCCCCGATGCCCAGCGGGACCAGGAACGGCGCCTTCTGGGTGCGCGTGAGCGAGCGCACAGTGGCCATGTCGAGGTGGTCGTAGTGGTCGTGCGAGATCGCGATCGCGTCGACCTGCGGCAGGTCGCCGATGTCCACCGGCAGCGGGTGGTGCCGCTTGGGGCCGACGAGCTGGGACGGCGACACCCGGTTGCTCCACACCGGGTCGAACAGCACCCGCCTGCCCTCGATCTCCACCAGGGTGGAGGCGTGGCCGTACCAGACCGCGCGCAGGCCGTCGGCCGGCGGCGGGCCGGACGGCGGCAGGCGCAGCGGGATGGGACCGGCGGGATGCCGCTGCTCCTTGTTCCTGGCCAGCTCGGCCAGCAGGCCCACCGGGGGCGTGGTCATCAGGGCGGTCGGCTCCGACATCGGGTTGACGAACGTGTCGCCCCTGAACTGCGGCGAGCGCCGCATCCTGCTCACCCGGTCCGGCCCTGACGTCAAAGGCCGCACGCCCAGCTCGGCCGGTATCCCGCGCAACGCCCACCCGGCCGCGGCGGCGAGCGCGCCGCCCGCGAGGATCCGCCGTGCGGTCCGCATTCCTGCCATTGCCCACACTCCCCTGGAGATGATGTCCATCCCGCCCAACCGGGCGGGATTCCCCGGTGTTCCCGTTCTACGATATATCGCGATAGTTCATACCGTCTTGATCGCTCCGCCGTCGATGACGTAGTCGGCGCCGTTCACGCTCCCGGCGTGCGGCGAGGCCAGGTACGTCACCAAGGAGGCGACTTCTTCCGGTTCGACGAACCTACCGGTCGTCATTCCGGTGACCGACGGCAGCCCCGCGAGCAACTGCTCGTGCTCCATGCCGAGCGAGGCCGCCAGGGCGGCGCCGTACCCGTCGGGGGCCTCCCACATCGAGGTGCGCGAGGCGCCGGGGGAGATGGTGGCGACCCGCACGCCACGCGGGCCGAACTCCTCGGCCAGGGCCTTGCCGAACGCCGTCAGCGCGGCCTTGGCGGTGGTGTACACGACCGGCCCCATGTGTGGCACGCGGGCGCCGTTGGACGAGATGTTGATCACAGTGCCGCCCCGCCGCAACAGGCTGGGCATCGCGGCCCTGGTGGCCCGCACGGCGCTGAGGAAGTTCAGGTCGTACGACTGGCGCCAGGCGTCGTCGTCGAAGCCGAGGAAGCCGTTGAGCTGCCCCTGGCCGCCGTCGCCGCCGCCCACGTTGTTGACCAGGAGGTCGATCTCGTCGAGCTCGGCCAGCGCGCGTCCGACCAGCTCAGCCGGGCCTGTCGCGGTGGACAGGTCGGCCGTCACGGTGATCGCGCCGGTGCGCTCCAGCTCGGGGGAGAGCGTGCGGGCCGCGGCCACGACCCGCATGCCCTCGGCCGTCAGCGCCTCGACGATCGCCAGCCCCAGCCCCCTGCTCGCCCCGGTGACGACGGCGGTCTTGCCGGTGAGTCGCATGTCCATGTGAATCGCCCTTCTTGCATCAGCGGTGATGCGATCACTCTAGAACTTGCAACACGGATGACGCAACTTCGAATCGAAGGGGTACTGTCCTGTACCCTCTGAGGTGTGAGTGGGACGACACGGGCCCTGCGGTCCGACGCGGAGCGGACCGTCCGGACGATCCTGGAGGCCGCCGAACGGGTGCTCAGCAGGAACCCGGCGGCCAGCATGGAGCAGATCGCCGAGGCGGCCGGGGTGGCGCGCACGACCGTCCACCGGCGCTTCGCCTCCAGGGAGTCGCTGGTGGAGGCGATGGCCGAGTGGGCCACCCGGCAGTTCGCCGCCGCCGTGGACGCCGCCCGTCCCGAGCAGGCGCCGCCGCTGGTCGCGCTCTACCAGGTGACGGCGAACGTGCTCCGGGTGAAGATCGACTGGGGGTTCGCGATGAGCCGCGGGCCGTCGGCGGGGGCCGAGGTGGCCCGGGTGCACTCCGAGGTCGAGGCCAGGTGCGACCGGCTGTTCCAGCAGGCGCGGGCGGCCGGGGTGCTGCGGGAGGACGTGGAGCCGGAGTGGGCCCGCCGGGTGTACTACGCGCTGATCCACGAGGCGGCGCAGAGCCGTGACGGCGAGCCGGAGGCGCTGGCGGGGCGGCTGGTGGACACTTTGCTGCGCGGCGTCGGCCCAGGCGCCGGACTTCCCTCCACTCCGCTTGCCGCCCCGAGCCCTCCCGCCGCGAGTCCCACCTCCGCGAGCCCTTCTGAGTAGGAGTTCGCGGCTTCCTGCGGACGGCCTTCCGTCAGGGGTTGCGGGCCAGGGCGTCGCGGCGCTCGTCCGGGCGGCGTTCCGGGTGGGGCCACGGGTTCGGATGGCAGCGGCCCAGCGACTTCGACTGCTGGACCATCACCGGAGCCGGCAGGCCGGGGCCGGGGCAGGCGCGGTGGCCGTGTCCCAGGCTGTGGCCGACCTCGTGGCTGATGAGATAGTCGCGGTAGGCGGCCAGGTCGCCCTCGTACTGCGGGACGCCGTCGGCCCAGCGGAGCGCGTTGATGACCGAGCGCGTCCCGTTCCAGCACGACAACGTGCCGCCGGTGTGCAACGGCAGGCACTGGCTGACGGTCAGCCCCGGGCTGGACAGCGCCACCCGCACCCGTACCGGGCCGTGGTCGACGCGCTGGAAGCGGGCCCATCCGCGCGGGTCGTTGAGGGTGCGGTGCACGGCCGCCGCGAACACGGTCCCGTCGATCGGCAGGCCGCGTTCGACCTCCACCAGGTACCGCACCACCTCGCCCTCCCCGTCTCGGGCGGGCGCGCCGCCGGGCACCACGGCGTACGAGCCCGACGCGGCGTACGGGATCTTGACGTGCTCGGCGGGAAGGGGGATCGGCGCGGGGATGGAGGGGCGCGGCGGAGGGGTGACGGCGGGAACGGCCCGCTCTGTGGGGCGCTCGGGCCCTTCCTTGCGTTCCGGGGCGGAGGCGCATCCGGCGGCCAGCAGCAGGACGATCAGCAGCGCGAGCAGCGGCAACGCGGCCTCCCCACGAGATCACGGTGGGGAGAAATCCACCATATCCGCGCAGTGCCGTCTGGATCATGCCGGGGTCGGACTAACGCCTACTTACCGCTATAGCCGCCATTCAGGCGCGGCCTGGCCGCGCTGGTCCTGATTCGGGACGCCATCTGGACAATCTCGTCATGGGTCGGCCTGCGGTTCGGATAGGGAGCGGCTCCGCATGGCCGCTCCCGTCCTGGATGGCCCGCGGCACGGCTTCGCCGGCCGCTGTCGTTCCTGGGCCGCCCGATGAAGGGTGACGTCAGCGCCGCCATCGGCCTGGCCGAGGCGTTCGCCTGCGGCCTGCGGTGGGTGCGGCGTCGTCCCGCTGGAACGCTCTGGGGCGGCGGCCGATGGACGCCTTCCTTCCGCGCGCGTCCATGGGCAGGCCCGTGGGTCAGGTGGTGCGGGGTGCGTAGGGGGTGAGGTCGATGGGGGGTTGTTCGCCGAGGGCCAGCTTGGCGACGAGTTCGCCGGTGAACGGGCCCGCCGTCAGCCCGTACGCGCTCAGCCCCGTCGCCACGACCACCCGCGGCGTGAGCCGCCCGATGAGCGCGGGGCCGGGGGCGTTGACCGGCCGCAGGCCGACCCTGGTCTCCGACACCGTCGCCCCGACCAGGCCGGGCGCCACCCGCAACCCCGCCGCGATCACCTCTTCGAGCCCGCCCATCGTGACCCGGGGCGCGAACCCGACGTCCTCCACGGTCGCGCCGATCACCACCCGCGAGCCGGGGAACCCCAGCAGGTACGGCCCGCTCCTGGGCAGCACGATGGGCCAGAACGCGGTGTCCACGCCGTCGAGGGTGGCGTGCAGGATCTGCCCGCGCCGGGGGAACACCGGCAGCTCCACCCCGAGCGGACGGCACACCTCGCCCGTCCACGCCCCGGCCGCCACGATCACGACGTCCGCCTCCAGCGGGACGCCCTCGCCGGCGGGCACGCGTTCGGCCGCGGAAGGGGCGACGGGTTCGGCCGGTGGGACGGGGACGATCGGCTCCACCACGGGCGGGACGGGCTCGGAGGCCAGGGTGGGACCCCCGGGGGAGCCGTCCGGAGGGCCGCCGAAGGGCGCGTCGCCCGCAGCGCCGACCGGTCCCTCGGCGGACGCCTCAAGAGGGCTGTCGGCCAGGTCGCCGGTGGCGGACGGCGGGTGGTCCGGCGCGAGCGGAGCGGCCTGGCGCCAGGAGGCGGTCCGGCCGCTCACCGCGCCGGCTCCGGGCCCCGGCTGAGCCCACTGCGGCCCGCTCCCCGCCGGGATGTCCTCGTCGGCGGCGTGCAGGCGTACCTGGCCGTCGGGGGTGAGGACGGCGCTGCCGCGCAGCATCTCGGCGCCCCGGGCGACGGCGGCGCGCAGCAGCGCGTCGCGTACGGCGCTGCCGTCCACCCGGGCGGCGCCCGGCACCAGGAGGGCGCTCAGGTCGTCGGACAGCGGCGGGAACAGGTCGGACGGCGTCAGCACGTCGGTGACCTCGCCCATCTCGGGCGCGTCGGCGTAGCGGCGGCGCAGCAGGGCCCGCACCGGTTCGAGATCGACCGGATCCTCCGCCACCAGCAGGGCGCCGACCTTGGCGTAGCCGATGTCCTCGCCCAGGGCCTCGACCAGCCTCGGGTAATGGCGGGCGCCCTCGCTGGTCAGCCGGTACCAGGAGTCGTCCTCCGGATGGTCCACCCAGGGGCACACGATGCCCGCGCCCGCCTGGGTCGCCTGGCCCTGGGAGCCGCGGTCCACCACGGTCACGGCCACGCCGCGGCCGCTCAGGTAGTAGGCCGCGCTCGCCCCGACGATCCCGCTGCCGATCACCACAACACGCATGCACCCATGATCGCAGGCGCGGGCGATCTCGGACGATGACCGGATCGTGCGCTTACCATCCGGATACTCCCTCACGCCCATCCCCGGGGGCTGAAGGACCAACCACCGCCGCGGGCGGGACCCGGGCGGGCCGTACGTGGGTCAGCGCACGCCCCACCCGTGCGTCTGCATGAGGACGGAGGCCACCCGCGCGAACCGGTCGCCGTCGAGCACCGCGCCCTCGCGGCGGATGTCGCCCTCGTCCAGCACGAAGACCCGGTCGAGCCGCAGGTACGACACCCGCCCGTCGCGGCCCCACGCGCCGATCTCCAGCCAGTCGGAGCCGTCGTCGCCCTTGCTCGACAACATCATGCCGAGCAGCCTGCGCCCGGTACGGCCCACGACCAGCAACGGCCGGTCCTTGCCCCGCGACGGATCCTCCTCGTACGGCACCCACGCCCACACGATCTCCCCCGGATCGGCCAGGCCGTCGAGGTCGGGGGAGTAGGCCAGAGTGACGGGACCGTTGAGCGAGTGGACCTCGCGTACGACGCCCCGGTCGGGCCGGGCGTCCTCACCTGCATCACGCATTGGGGGAGCTTACGGCGGCAGGCGACCCGAAATCCACCCGCCCGAGGGGAGCGGGAGAGGCCAGCAGGCGGCGTAGGACCGTCGGGGTGTGGCCGACGTGGCGGCGGATCGTACGGGTCAGGTGGGCCTGGTCGGCGAACCCGAGGTCGGCGGCGAGCGCGGCCAGGCCGGTCTCGCCGCTCTCCAGCCGGTCGAGCGCCCGGCTCACGCGCACCCGGTTGCGGTAGTGGGTGAGCGAGACGCCCAGCTCGCGGGTGAAGGCCCGGCTGAGCCGGTAGGGGGAGACGGCCAGCAACTCCGCCAGCGGCAACAGCCCGGCGGCCGCCGGATGGTCGGCCGAGATCGCCTCGCGGGCGGCGTCGGCGATGGCCGCGGTGGAGCGGGCGGGGGACGGGGCGGGCCGGCGCGCCCCGGCCGCCCCGGCCGCCCCGTCCGCGGCGGCCGGGGTGGCGGGCCCGGCCAGCTGGGCGAGGGTGGCGCCGGTCAGCGACAGCAGGGATTCGACCAGGGCGAAGTCGGGGTCTCCCGCGCGGGCGGTGGCCAGCAGGCGGCGGTGCGCGAGTTCGAGGCGGGCGTCGACGTAGACCGTGGAGCGGGCCAGGCGGGTGGCGTCGCCCGCGAGCGTGCGCCAGAGGGCGGGGGACAGGGACAGGGACGTGCAGACGTCGCCGCCCGCCGGGTGGGCGAAGCGTTCCTCCTCGCCGGGCGCGCCGAGGTAGGCCATCGTCGGGTCGACGGCGGCCTTGCGGCCGTCGGCCATGCGGCGGAACGCGCCGCGGTGGACCAGCACCATGCGGTGGGCCCGGCCCACCTCGGGCCGCGACCAGCCGCGGTGGTCGTCGGCGCAGGTCACCAGGTCGAGGGTGAAGCCCTTCCCACGGGCCAGCGGCTTGGAGGATCGCACCCGCCGAACGCTACGCCCCACCACCGACAATCTCCCCCGCCAGGGCCTGGGGCCCTCGGCGACGCGCGCGTCCCCGGGGGTACGGCGTCGGCCGGGGTACGCGCCGGAGGCAGTACGGCGAGGGGGCGGCGGCGTGGGACGGGGGCCGTACGGCGGGGACGCGGGGCCGTTCGGCGGAGACGTGCGACGAGTGCGGCTGAGACGTGCGGCGGTGGGGGTGGGGGTGTGTGGCGGAGGGCCGTGTGTGGCGGCGGTGGGGGCGGGTGGGGTGCAAGGATGTTCAAGACCTTGGGGGGTGACACCGGCAAGGGTGGTGGCATGACAACAGTGATTTCCTCCATAGTCTTCGACTGCGCCGACCCCGTCGCCCTGGCGGGCTTCTACGCCAAGGCGACCGGCTGGCAGGTCGGCGACTCCGACCCCGGCTACGCCACCGTCACCGGCGGCCCCGTGCCGCTGGCCTTCCAGCGGATCGACGGCTACCAGGGTCCGGGCTGGCCCAACGACGGCAAGCACGTGCACCTCGACCTCACCGTCCCCGACGTCGAGGAGGCCAGGCGGGCGCTGGTCGCCCTGGGCGCCACCCTGCCCGGCCACCAGCCGGGCGGCGACGACTGGACGGTGCTGCTCGACCCCGAGGGCCACCCGTTCTGCGTGATGCCCGGCTAGAGCTCGGCGAAGCAACGAACTGCCCGGCTAGAGCTCGGCGAAGGAACGAAGCGCCCGGCTAGAGGTCGGCGAAGAACGTCCTGACGTCCTCGGCCAGCAGGTCGGGGGCCTGCAGGGCGGCGTAGTGGCCGCCGCGCGCCGGCTCCGACCAGCGCACCACGTTGTGGGAGCGCTCGGCGTAGCGGCGGACCGTGCTGTCGCCGGGGAAGACGGCCACGGCCGTCGGCGTCCTGCCGGGCTCGGCGGGCGGCGCCCAGTCGCCGCCGCTCTCGCGGTACAGGCGGGCGGCGGAGCCGGCGGTGCCGGTCAGCCAGGTGATGGTGACGTTCGTCAGGATGTCGTCGGGGGCGACCCCGCCGACGTCCTGGCCCCAGCTCGCGAACGCGTCCAGGTGCCAGGCGAGCTGGCCGGCCGGCGAGTCGGCCAGGGCGTAGGCGAGGGTCTGCGGCCTGGTGCTCTGGATGGCGGCGTACCCGGAGAACTCGCGGTGCCAGCGCTCGATCCGCCGCGCGCGCTCGGTCTCGGCCTCGGTCAGGCCGGACTGGTCGTCGGAGACGAACGCCGTCAGCGCGTTCAGGTGCACGCCCGCCACCCGCTCGGGCGCCATCCGGGCCAGGGCGGGCGAGACGAGCGAGCCGAAGTCGCCGCCCTGGAGGCCGTACCGGTGGTAGCCGAGGCGGTCCATGAGCTCGATCCAGGCGGCGGCGACCCGGCGCACGCCCCAGCCGGTCTCGGTGGTGGGGCCGGAGAAGGCGAATCCGGGCACGGACGGGATGACGAGGTGGAAGTCGCGGCTGAGCGCCTCGGCCACGCGGGAGAAGTCGGCGAACGTGCTCGGCCAGCCGTGCGTCAGCAGCAGGGGCAGCGCGCCGGGACGCGGCGAGCGCACGTGGGCGAAGTGCACGCGCTGGCCGTCGATCTCGGTCGTGTGCTGCGGCAGCTCGTTGAGCCGCGCCTCGTGCGCCCGCCAGTCGTAGCCGTCCAGCCAGTACGCGGCCAGCTCGCGCACGGCCTCGGGCGGCACGCCGTACGACCAGCCGACCCCCTCCAGGGCGTCCGGCCAGCGCGTACGGTTCAGCCGCGCCCGCAGGTCGTCGATCGCGGACTGCGGGATGTCGATGACGAATCGGTTCATGCCGCCCACGCTAGGCAGCATTGCGGCCAGGATCGGGCCACAATGGACCGGTGCTCGACACCTCGGCGCGGCTCCTGCGCCTGCTCTCCCTCCTGCAGACCCGGCGCGAGTGGCCCGGCGCGGAGCTGTCGCAACGGCTCGGCGTGGCCCCGCGCACGCTGCGCCGCGACATCGACCGGCTGCGCAGCCTCGGCTACCCGGTGGGCTCCACCCCGGGGGTGGCCGGCGGCTACCGGCTCGGCCCCGGTGCTGAGCTGCCGCCGCTGCTGCTCGACGACGAGGAGGCCGTGGCGGTCGCGGTCGGCCTGCGCACGGCCGCCGGCGGCACGGTGACGGGCATCGAGGAGACCTCGCTGCGCGCCCTGGCCAAGCTCGAACAGGTGCTGCCCGCCCGCCTGCGGCAGCGCGTCAACGCCCTGCAGACGCACACCGTGCGCGTCGGCGGGCAGGGCCCGACGGTCGATCCCGAGCTGCTGACCCGCATCACCGCCGCCTGCCGCGACCGCGAGCAGCTGCGCTTCGACTACACCGACCACGAGGGCGCCGTCACGCTGCGGAAGGCCGAGCCGCACAGCCTGGTCAGCAAGGGCAGCCGGTGGTACCTGGTCGGCTGGGACGTCGACCGCCACGACTGGCGCACGTACCGGGCCGACCGGATCGAGGTGCGCACGCCCAACGGCCCGCGCTTCGTCCCGCGCGAGCCGCCGGAGCCCGACGTCGCCGCCTGGGTGCGGCACCGGCTCGGCCACCAGATGTGGCCGCTCCAGGCCCGCTTCCTGGTCCACGCCCCGGCCGGACGGCTGGCCGGTCGCATCGGCGGCGAGGTAGAGCCGGTGGACGAGACCACCTGCGTGCTCACCATGCGCGGCGACGACCTGCACCTGATGGCCGTGGCCGTGGCCTTCCTCGACCTCGACTTCGAGGTGCTCGAACCGGCCGAGCTGAAGGAACGTCTGCACGCCCTGGGACGGCGGCTGCTCTCTTCCAGAATATGATTCGGTGATGGCCACGTCAGCGTTCTTCACGCGCAAGGAGGGCGAGTTCGTGCCCGCCCCGCACGCGCGCAGCCCCTGGTCCCCCGACATGCTCCACGGCCGCCTGCTCGGCGGCCTGGCGGCGAGCGCCCTGGAGGCGCGGCACGGCGAGCCCGGCCTGCACTTCGCCAGGCTCACCGTCGACCTGTTCCGCAACAGCCCCATGCTGCCGGTCACGGTGGAGACCACCCTGGTCAGGGACGGACGGCGGATCCGGGTCGCCGACGCCGTGCTCTCCACCGGACAGGGCGTGATCGGCCGGGCCTCGGCCGTGCTCCTGCGGCAGGGCGAGCAGCCCGGCGGCCGGCTGCCGCACACGCCCGCCTGGGACGAGCCGCCGCCCGCCGGCGACCCGGCCGCGGGGCAGGGCTGGAAGCCGCCGTTCGACCTGTGGCGGCTGACCGAGTGGGGGCAGGGCGGGCGCGACCGGGTGTGGCTGCGCGAGACCTGCCCGCTGGTGGACGACGAGCCGCTGACGCCGCTCACCCGCGCCGCCCTGGCCGCCGACTTCGCCAGCCCGCTGGCCAACGTCGGCTCGGCGGGCGTCAGCTTCATCAACGCCGACTACACGCTGACGCTGGCCCGGCTGCCCGAGGGCGAGCTGATCGGCGTCGAGGCCACCGGCCACCTCAGCGCCGGCGGCGTCGCGACCGGCCAGGTCACCCTGCACGACACGGCCGGCCCGATCGGGTTCTGCGTGGTCACGGCGGTGGCCAACCCGGTCGCCCTGACCAGCCGCTGACCGTCCGCCGAGCCACGGCGGGCGGTCAGGCGGGGTGCTCGGCGCGGTCGCCCGACCAGTCGGTGTGGAAGGCGCCCTCCCGGTCCACCCGGTGGTAGGTGTGCGCGCCGAAGTAGTCGCGCAGCCCCTGCACCAGCGCGGCCGGCAGGCGGTCGCGGCGCAGCCCGTCGTAGTAGGCCAGCGCGGAGGAGAAGCCCGGCGTCGGCACGCCGATCCGCACGGCCGTGGTCACCACGCGCCGCCACGCCTCCTGCGCGGCGTTCAGCGCGGCGGCGAAGGTCGGGTCGGCCAGCAGCGTCGGAAGCCGCCGGTCGGCGTCGTAGGCGGCGCGGATGCGGTCGAGGAACTTGGCCCTGATGATGCAGCCGCCGCGCCAGATGGTGGCCATGGCGCCCGGATCGACGTCCCAGCCGTACTCCTTGGAGGCGGCGGCGATCTGGTCGAAGCCCTGCGCGTAGGCGACGATCTTGGACGCGTACAGGGCCTGGCGCACGTCCTCGATCAGCTCGCGGCCGCCGACGCCGGACAGCTGCGGGCCCTCCAGCGACGCGGCGGCGGCGCGCTGCTCCGGATGGCCCGACAACGCGCGGGCGAAGACCGCCTCGGCGATGCCGGTCACCGGCACGCCCAGGTCGAGCGCGCTCTGCACGGTCCAGCGGCCGGTGCCCTTCTGCTCGGCCTGGTCCACCACGACGTCCACGAACGGCTTGCCCGTGGCCGCGTCGACCTGCTCCAGCACCTCGGCGGTGATCTCGATCAGGTACGAGTCCAGGTCGCCCCGGTTCCACTCCCTGAACACCTCGGCCAGCTCGGCCGGCGTCGCCCCCAGGGCCTGGCGCAGCAGGTCGTAGGACTCGGCGATGAGCTGCATGTCCGAGTACTCGATGCCGTTGTGCACCATCTTCACGAAGTGCCCGGCGCCGTCGGGGCCGACGTGCACCGCGCACGGCACCCCGTCCACCTTGGCGGAGATGTCCTGCAGGATCGGGCCCAGCGCCTCCCACGACTCCTTCGAGCCGCCCGGCATGATGCTCGGTCCGAGCAGCGCGCCCTCCTCGCCGCCGGAGATGCCGGTGCCGACGAAATGGATGCCGCGCTCGCGCAGCGCCGCCTCACGACGACGGGTGTCCTGGAAATGCGCGTTGCCGCCGTCGACGATCATGTCGCCCGGCTCCATCAGCTCGGCGAGCTGGTCGATCACCGCGTCGGTGCCGGGACCCGCCTTCACCATGATGATCGCCCGGCGCGGCCGCTTCAGCGACGCCACGAAGGCGGCCAGCTCCTCGGCCGGCACGAACGTGCCCTCCCCGCCGAACTCCCTGACCAGCTGCTGGGTGCGGGCCGTCGTGCGGTTGTGCACGGCGACGGCGTACCCGTGCCTGGCCAGGTTCCTGGCCAGGTTGCGCCCCATGGTGGCCAGGCCGGTGACGCCGATGTCTGCCAAGTCCATCTCAATGCTCCTCTGTGGGGGATACGCACGATCAAGCTGGGAGGTTCGGCGAGATATTCCCCCTTCGCTCAGGACGGGGAGCGCACGCCGAGCTCGTCCAGCCTGGCGAGCATGTCCGCCGGATCGGCGTACACGCGGAAGGCCCCGGCGCGTTCGAGCTCGTCCCTGCCATATCCACCGGACAGCAGCCCGATGCCGAGCGCGCCCGCCCGGCGGGCGGCCAGCAGATCCCAGACGCTGTCGCCCACCACCATCGCATGCAGCGGGTCCACCCGGACGAGCGCCGCACCGGCCAGGAACAGATCCGGGTCCGGCTTGGCCCGCCGCACCTGGTCGCGGGTGACCATCGGGGTGTCCTCCGGCAGGCCGAGCATGCCCAGCGCGAGCCGGGCCGTACGGGCGTAGCCGCTGGTCGCGATGGCCCACGGCACGCCGCGCGCGGACAGCTCGCCGAGCAGCTCGGCCGCCCCCGGCAGCGGCCGGACCGACGCCACCTGCTGCTCGTACGCCTCGGCGTGGGTGACCTGCAACTCGTCGATCTGCTCCTGGGTCAGCTTCAGCCCGGTCTCGCGCAGCAGCGCGCTGACGAACAGGCCGCCGCTCATGCCGATGCGCCGGTGGATGCGCCACACCGACAGGTCGATCCCCATCCCGGACAGCGCCTGCCGCCAGGCGATGACGTGCTGGTAGACGCTGTCGATCAGGGTGCCGTCCAGGTCGAACAGGAACGCGGGCGTGGGGGCCTGCGGGAAGTCGTTCATGACGTCCATGACACCATGGGAGGCATGCGGATCATCATCGCGGGTGGCCACGGCAAGATCGCGCTGCGGCTGGCCGAGCGGCTCAGGTCCGGCGCGGTCGGCCTGGTGCGCAACCCCGCGCACGTGGCCGACGTCGAGGCCACCGGGGCCGAGGCCGTGCTGTGCGACCTGGAGCGGGCCACCGCCGACGAGGTGACGGAGATCCTGCGCGGCGCCGACGCCGTGATCTTCGCGGCCGGCGCCGGGCCGGGCAGCGGCGCGGCCCGCAAGGACACCGTCGACCGGGCCGCGTCCGTCCTGATGGCCGACGCCGCCGAGCGGGCGGGCGTGCGGCGGTTCATCCAGATCTCCTCCATGGGCGCCGGCCGCCCGCCCGCGCCGGGCAGCGACGCGGTCTGGGCCGCCTACATCGAGGCCAAGACCGCCGCCGAGGACGACCTGCGCGCCCGCGACGGCCTGGCCTGGACGATCCTGCGCCCCGGCCGCCTGACCGACGAGCCCGGCACGGGCCTGGTCCGGCTGGCCCCGGAGGTGCCGCCCGGCTCGGTGCCGCGCGACGACGTGGCCGCCGTCGTGATGGCGCTGCTGGAGAACCCGGGCACCGCGCATCGCACGCTGGAGCTCGTCTCGGGCGACACCCCCGTCATCGACCTCATCGCCACCGAGTAATGCGTCCCCTTTGCCGATTGCTGGCTATGACTTGCGGCTTCTTCGGCTAGATGTCCCCCTGATGCACTAGGGGGAGATCAAATGTCCGACATGCCGTTCAGGTCGTTCTTCGGGGGAGATCCGTTCAGGGGGTTCGAGGAGCTCACAGGGCGGGTGTTCGGCGGGATGGAGGGCTGGCCGCCGTCCCGTCCCAGCGTGCAGCGGGTGGACGTGGGCAAGCTGCTCAGCGCCTCGGCCAGGGAGGTGCTCAGCCGGGCCCTGGAGGTCGCCGGGCAGCGCGGCGCCCAGGACATGGACGTCCTCGACATCCTCGACGCGCTGACCGAGTCCGACGCCACCCGCCCGCTGATGCAGGCGGCAGGCGTCGACCTCGGCAGGCTGCGCGACCGCATCGACGCCCTGACGGGACCCGGCACCGGCACCGAGCCGCCCACCACGCTCACCCCGGCGGCCAAACGCGCCGTCCTGGACGCCCAGCGCATCTCCCGCGCCCTCCAGTCCTCCTACATCGGCCCCGAGCACCTGCTGCTCGCCCTGGCCGCCAACCCCGACTCCGCGGCCGCCCGGCTGCTCCAGGAGCAGGGCGTCTCGGCCAACGAGCTGCAGCAGGCCATCATGTCCGGCGCGTCCCGCCAGCAGCACGGCGACGGGCGGCGGCCCACGGACACCCCCGCGCTCGACGAGTACGGCCGCGACCTGACCGAGGAGGCCAGGCAGGGCAGGATCGACCCGGTCGTCGGCCGCGAGGACGAGATCGAGCAGGCCATCGAGGTGCTCTCGCGGCGCACCAAGAACAACCCGTGCCTGATCGGCGAGCCCGGCGTCGGCAAGACCGCCATCGTCGAGGGCATCGCCCAGCGCATCGTGAACGGCAGCGTGCCCGACACGCTCAAGGACCGCCGCGTCGTCGCGCTCGACCTGACCGGCATGGTCGCCGGGTCGAAGTACCGGGGCGAGTTCGAGGAGCGCATCAAGAAGGTCATCGACGAGGTGCGCGCGCACGCCGACGAGACCATCGTCTTCATCGACGAGGTGCACACCCTGGTCGGCGCCGGCTCGGCCGAGGGCGGCATGGACGCGGCCAACATCCTCAAGCCCGCCCTGGCCCGCGGCGAGCTGCACGTCATCGCCGCCACCACGATCGACGAGTACCGCAAGAACATCGAGAAGGACGCCGCGCTCGAACGCCGTTTCCAGCCCATCCTGGTCAGCGAGCCCACCGTCGAGCAGACGGTCGAGATCCTGGCCGGGCTGCGCGACGCCTACGAGGCCCACCACCAGGTCCGCATCACCGACGAGGCCCTGGACGCCGCCGCCAACCTCTCGGCCCGCTACATCTCCGACCGTTTCCTGCCCGACAAGGCCATCGACCTGATGGACCAGGCCTCGGCCCGGGTCCGGCTGCGCTCGCGCACCCCCGGCAGCGACGTGCGCGAGCTGGAGGAACGCCTGGAGTCGCTGCGCCGCGACAAGGACCAGGCGGTCACCTCCGACGACTTCGACCGGGCCAAGGAGCTCACCGTCCAGATCGACAAGCTCCGTCCCGAGCTGGACCGCGCCCGGCAGGGCCACGACACCGTCCCGCAGGTCATGGTGGAGGACATCGCCGAGGTCGTCTCCCGGCGTACCGGCATTCCCGTCACCCAGCTCACCGAGCAGGAGCGCGAGCGGCTGATGCGGCTGGAGGAGCACCTGCACGAGCGGGTCATCGGCCAGGACGAGGCCGTCACCGCCATCGCCGAGGCGGTGCGCAGGGCCAGGGCGGGCCTGTCGGACCCCAACCGGCCCATCGGCAGCTTCCTGTTCCTCGGCCCGACCGGGGTCGGCAAGACCGAGCTGGCCAGGGCGCTGGCCGCCGCGCTGTTCGGCGGCGAGGACCACATGGTGCGCATCGACATGAGCGAGTTCCAGGAGCGGCACACTGTCTCCCGCCTGATCGGCGCGCCCCCCGGGTACGTCGGCTACGAGGAGGCCGGCCAGCTCACCGAGGCCGTCCGCCGCCGCCCGCACGGCGTCATCCTGCTCGACGAGATCGAGAAGGCCCACCCCGACGTCATGAACATCCTGCTCCAGATGCTCGACGACGGCCGCCTGACCGACGGCCAGGGCCGCACGGTCGACTTCACCAACACCATCGTCATCATGACCAGCAACATCGGCGCCCAGCTCATCCTGGACGCCGAGGGCGACACCCCGAGCCTGCAGGACGAGCTCATGGACCTGCTGCGCCACTCCCTGCGCCCCGAGCTGCTCAACCGCATCGACGAGGTGATCATCTTCAAGCGGCTGGAACGCGAGCAGCTGCGCCAGATCGTGGACCTGCTGCTGGAGCGCACCCGGCAGCGGCTGCGCGGCCAGAACGTCACCCTGGAGGTCAGTGACGAGGCCAAGGACTGGCTGGCCCGGCGCGGCTACCAGCCCGAGTTCGGCGCCCGCCCGCTGCGCCGGACCGTGCAGCGGGAACTGGACAACCGCCTGTCCACGATGCTGCTGACCGGCGAGGTGGCCGAGGGCGGCAAGGTCACCGTGGACGTCGAGGACGACCGGCTCCGGCTCAGGGCCCACAACCCCGAGCCGGTCGGCTGACCGGTCAGCGCCGCGGCAGGCGGGCGCGCTCCCGGCACTCCTCCAGGGTGAGGGCCGCCAGCGCCTCGCGGACGACGGGCACGCACACGGGGGCCATCGACAGGCTGGACACCCCGAGCCCCACCAGCAGCGGCGCGACCGCCGGGTCGCCGGCGGCCTCGCCGCACACCCCGACCGGCTTGCCCGCCCGCAGCCCGGCCTCGGCGCACATGCCGACCAGCCGCAGCAGGGCGGGCTGGGCCGGGTCGAGCAGGTCGGACAGGCCGGGATGCTGCCGGTCGGCGGCGAAGGTGTACTGGGCCAGGTCGTTGGTGCCGACGCTGAGGAAGTCCACCTCGGCCAGCAGCTCGTCGGCCTGGAGGGCGGCGGCGGGCACCTCGACCATCACGCCCGCGCGGGCGAGGCCGCGGGCGCGCACGCGGCGGGCGAAGTCGGCGGCCTCGCGCGCGGTGGTCACCATCGGGGCCATCACCCGCACGTCGGCGCCCGTGGCGCGGGCGGCCTCGGCGATGGCGTCGAGCTGGGCGTCCAGGACGCCGGGCAGCACGCGGTCGACGCGCAGGCCGCGCACGCCCAGGGCCGGGTTGGGCTCGGCCGGCAGGCCGAGGAAGGGCAGCGGCTTGTCGGTGCCGGCGTCGAGCGTGCGCACGGTCACCGGCCCGCCTCCGGCGAACACCTCCGCGTACGCGGCGACCTGCTCCTCGTGGGAGGGCGGCAGCCTGCGGCCGAGGAACAGGAACTCGGTGCGGAACAGGCCCACGCCCTCCGCGCCCGGCCGCAGGTCCGCGGCCGAGCCGATGTTGTGCAGCAGCCTCACCGGGTGGCCGTCGGCGGTCCTGCCGGGCCCGGCGCCGGCGGCCAGCCGCTCGCGGTCGCGCCGGTCGGACTCCCGTACGCGGTCGGCCTCCTCGCCGGTGAGGCCGACCGTGACCTCGCCGGTGACGCCGTCCACGCCGACCACCGTCCCGTCGGGGACGTCCGTGACGCCCGCGCAGGCCACCACGGCGGGCAGGCCGCGGCCGCGGGCCAGGATCGCGGTGTGGCTGGTGGGCCCGCCGCGCTCGGTCACCAGCGCCAGCACCCGCGGGCCCAGGCCGACGGTGTCGGCGGGCGACAGATCCGCGGCCACCAGCACGAACGGATGGCCGGGGTCGGGCACGCCGGGCATGGGCAGGCCCAGGGCGGCGGCCACCGCGCGAGACCTGAGGTCGTCGAGGTCGGCGGCCCGCTCGGCGAGGTAGCCGCCGAGCGCGGCCAGGGCCTTCTGGTGCGCGGAGAAGGCGGCGTCCAGGGCGTGGGGGGCGTCCAGGCCGTCGTCGCGCACGTGCGCCTCGGCCTGCTCGCGCAGCTCCGGGTCGGCGGCCATCATGGCCAGCGCCTCCAGGATCTCGGCCCCTTCGGCGCCCGCGTGGGCGGCGCGGCGTTCCAGGTCGGCGGCGAGGGCGTCGAGGGCCTTCGCCGCGGCGGCCGTCTCGGCGCCGGGGTCGGTGACCCGGCGCGGGGCGGGCAGCACGGGCGGGGCCGCCATCCGCACCACCGGCCCGGCGGTGCGGCCCTGGCTGACCCCCACCCCCTTCAGCGTCGCCTCAGGCATCGAGCGCCTCACCGGCCGCAGTCTCAGCCGCGCCCGGCGCGGGGACGGCGTCGAGGTCGCGGGACAGCAGGGCGGCCAGCGCGTCGAGCGCCTCCTCGGCGCCCGCGCCCTCGGCCTCCAGCGTCACCACCGTGCCCTGCACCGCGCCCAGCGACAACACCCCCAGCATGCTGCCCGCCGGCACCGACCGCTCGCCGAGCCGCACCCGCACCGGCACCCCGAGCCGGGCCGCCTCCCGCACGAACACCTTCGCCGGACGCGCGTGCAGGCCGCCGGCAGAGGCCACGGCCACCGTTCGACTCGCCATCGCCACCCTCCTTCAGGGTTCTATCGTCACCTTGATCGCCTTGCCCGTGCTGACGAGGTCGATCCCGTCGAGCACCCGGGGCAGCGGCAGCCGGTGGGTGATCAGGTCGGACACCACGACGGCGCCCTCGGCCACCAGGCGCAGGGCCTCGGCGTTGTGCGCGGGGCTGGAGCCGTTCGCGCCCACGATGGTCAGCTCCCGGTAGTGGACCAGGTTGGCGTCGAGCGCGATGACCGGGTCGTCCTTCGGCAGCCCGCCGAAGAAGCTCACCCGGCCCTGCCGGGCGGCCATCCGGACCGCCTGCTCCTGGGCCGCGCCGGAGGCCGCCGCGGTGATCACGACGTCGGCGCCGCGGCCGCCGGTCAGCTTGAGCACCTGCCCGACGGCGTCGGAGTCGATCACCGCGTCGGGACGCACCAGCTCGGCCGCCATCGCCAGCCGGTCGGCGTTGACGTCCACCAGGAAGACCCGGGCCGCGCCGCGCGCCCGCGCCAGCCGTACGTGCAGGCAGCCGATCGGGCCCGCGCCCATCACCACGACGTCGTCGCCCGGCCCCACCCCGGCCAGCGACTGGCCGTTGAGCACGCAGGCCAGCGGCTCGGCCACCGACGCCTCGGCGAACCCGACGCCGTCCGGAACGGTGTTGACGCCGTTCACCGCCAGCACCTTGGCCGGGACGACCACGTACTCGGCGAAGCCGCCGTCGTAGTGGTAGCCCATCGACTCCTGGCGCGGGCAGACGGTCAGGCGGCCCCGGCGGCACTCCGCGCACGTCCCGCACGGGATGGCGGCGATCACCTGCACCCGCGCGCCGGTGCCCACGACCTCGCCGGCGATCTCGTGGCCCATCACGCGCGGCGGCCTGATGTGGTGGTGGCCGTACCGGAAGATCTTGGCGTCGGTGCCGCAGGTCGAGCAGTTGCGCACCCGGATCTTCAGCTCGCCCGGCCCGGCCTGCGGCTCCGGTGCGTCCTCGATCCTGATGTCGCCCGGGGCGTGGAACCTGGCTACCTTCACGTCAGCTCCTTCAGCACCTGGCCGGGCTCCGTCGCCTCGCGCAACGTCCTGGCCCGGTCGGGGTCGAGCAGGATCTCGGCCAGCGCCGCCAGCAGCGGCACGTGCCCGTCGCCGGCGGCGGCGATGCCCACGCACAGCGTGACGCGCTCGCCGTCCCAGTCGATCCCGCCGGGGAAGCGCACGACGCAGATCGCGTCGCGCGTGACGTCCCGCTTGGCGGCGGCCGTGCCGTGCGGGACGGCCACCCCCTCGCCGACGTAGGTGGAGATCGTGCGCTCGCGTTCGAGCATCGCCTCGACGTACGGCTCCGCGACCGCCCCTGTCTCCACCAGCACCCGCCCGCACCGGCGGACGGCCTCCTCCCGCGAGGCCGCGCTCTCGTGCAGCAGGATCGCCCGCGCGTCGAGCAGGTCCTCACGCATCGACGGCGCCGCCGTTCCTGATGGTGTGCACCAGCGCGGTCACCGCCGGGTCGCCGAGGAAGACCTGGAAGGACACCAGCGCCTTGCCCGGCGCGGCGGCCCTGGCCCGGGCGGCCAGCCCCGAGTGGCACACGACGACGTCGGCGTCGGCGGGGATGGAGTTCACCGGGGTGTGCTCGACGGTGACGCCGCTCTCCTTGAGCTGCTTGCGGAGCTGGGAGGCGAGCATGACGCTGCTGCCCATGCCCGCGTCGCAGGCCACGACGATCTTGTGGATGTCCTTGCTGTCGATGCCGGCCACGGCTCACGCCTCCTTGCTGACGGGTTCGGTCCTGACGGGTCGGGTGCTCGCGGGTTCGGGGCTCGCGGGTTCGGGGCTCGTGGGCTCGGTGCTCGCGGGTTCGGGCGCCGGCGGGTCCGCGACGGCGTCCTGCGGGCCGGGGACGTCCGGCGCCGGCTCCTTCTCGCCCCGGCCGAAGCCCAGCAGCACGGCGGCGACGGCGAACGAGACGGCCGTGGCCACCGCGATCCCGGCGATCGAGCCGAGCCAGCCGCCGCGCGGCGTCACCGCGAGGTAGGCGAAGATGCTGCCGGGGGAGGGCGTGGCGACCAGGCCCGCGCCGGTGATCATGAAGGTGAACACGCCGGCCGCGCCGCCCGCGATGACGGCCAGGATGAGCCGCGGCTTCATCAGCACGTACGGGAAGTAGATCTCGTGGATGCCGCCGAAGAAGTGGATGATCATCGCGGCGGGCGTGCTCGGCCGCAGCGGGCGCGGCCCGAACAGCAGGTATGCCACCAGCAGCCCGAGCCCGGGGCCGGGGTTCGACTCCAGCATGAACAGGATCGACTTGCCCTGCCGCACCGCCTCGGCCACCCCCAGCGGCCCCAGCACGCCGTGGTTGACCGCGTTGTTCAGGAACAGCACCTTGGCCGGCTCGATCAGCACCGAGGCGACCGGCAGCAGGTTGTTGGTGATCAGCCACTCGACCGCGTGGCCCGCCGCGTCGGTGACCACCCGGACGACCGGCCCGATGCCCAGCACCCCGGCCACGGCCATCGCGGCGCCCACGATGCCGGCGGTGAAGTTGTCCACCAGCATCTCGAACCCGGCCCGGGTCCGCTGCTCAGTGAACTTGTCCACATATTTCAGGATCACGGCGGCGAGCGGGCCGACGATCATCGCGCCCAGGAACATCGGGATGTCCGAGCCCACGACCACGCCCATCGCCGCCACCGCGCCGACGACCGCGCCGCGCTGCCCGTGGACCATGCGGCCGCCGGTGTAGGCGATGAGGATCGGCAGCAGGGACTTGATGACCGGGTCGACCAGCGCGGCCAGCTCCTTGTCCGGCAGCCAGCCGGTGGGGATGAACAGCGCGGTGATCAGGCCCCAGGCGATGAACGCGCCGATGTTCGGCATGATCATCCCGGCCAGATGGCCGCCTAGACGCTGGATGGTGGCCTTGACTCCGGTGCCGTGGACCGGAGGGGTGTAACTGTCGGCCATGGACGTGCTCCTTCGGGGGGATGAGCAGTGGATCAGCCGTGCGGTGAGGGGGCGACCGGCTCCGGGACGGGCGGCGCGTGCGGGACGGTGAGCGGGCGGGCCGGGTCGGGGGCTCCCGTGCGCACCCCGGCGCGGTCGATGTCGGCGGGGCCGGGCATCCTGCTGCCGGGCAGCCGGACCGCCGCCGCGCCCCAGGCCAGCGCCTCGGCCAGGGCGGGGACGCCGTGCCCGCCCGCGGCCAGGAATCCGGCCAGCATGGCGTCGCCGGCGCCGACGGAGCTGCGCGGCCCGGTGACCGCCGCCTCGCCGTACCAGACGCCGTCGTCCTGGACGAGGACGGCGCCGTCGGCCCCGAGGCTGGCCAGCACCGTGCGGGCGCCCGCGGCGCGCAGCCCGGCCGCCGCCTCGACGACGTCGCCGACCCGGCACAAGGGCCGGCCGGTCACCGCGGCCAGCTCGTCGAGGTTCGGCTTGACCAGCGCCGGACCGGCCTCCAGCGCACGGGCGAGGGCCGGGCCGCTGGTGTCCACGGCGACGTGCAGGCCCGCGGCGGCGAAGCGGCGGCACAGCCGGGCGTAGACGTCGGCGGGCACCCCGGGCGGCAGGCTGCCCGAGGCCACCACCCAGTCCGCCTCCCGCGCCGCGGCCAGCACGGTCTCGGCGATGGTGTCCAGCTCGGCCGCCGACAACGCGGGCCCCGGCTCGTTGATCTTGGTGACGGTGCCGTCGGGCTCGGCCAGCGTGACGTTGGACCGGGTCGTGCCCGCCACGGGGACGGTGACCATGTCCAGGCCCTCGGCGGCCAGCAGGCGGACGAGCTGCGCGCCCTCGTCCCCGGCGAAGGGCAGCACGGCACGGGCGGCGACGCCGTTGGCCAGCAGCGCCCGCGAGACGTTGACGCCCTTGCCGCCCGGGTCGAGCCGGGCCCGCGCGGCCCGGATCACCGCGCCCCTGGCCAGGGCGGCGATCTCGATCGTGCGGTCCAGGCTCGGGTTGAGCGTCAACGTGAGGATCACGCCCGGATCACCTCCGGCCCGGCCGCGGCGACGTCGGCGGCCAGCGCCGGGTCGATCCCGGCGTCGGTGATCACCACGTCGATCTCGCCCAGCTCGGCGAACGTGGCCAGGTAGGTGTTGCCGAACTTGGTGTGGTCGGCCAGCAGCACGCTGCGCTGCGCGGCCCGGACCATGGCCCGCTTGATCGCCGCCTCGGCCGGGTCGGGCGTGGTCAGGCCACGGGCGGGCGAGCAGCCGTTGGCGCCCATGAACGCGACGTCGACGTTGAGGTGGGCCAGCGGGCGCAGCGCCCAGTCGTCGACCGTGGCCAGCGTCTTGCCGCGCAGCCGCCCGCCCAGCACGATCACCTGGAGGTTGGCCCGCGAGGCCAGGACGGTGGCCAGCGGCGGCGAGTTGACGATCACGGTGAGCTCGCGGTCGGCGGGCAGCGCCTGGACCAGGCGGCCGGTGGTGGTGCCGGCGTCGATGATGACCGAGCCGTCCTCGGGCAGCTCGGCCAGGGCCGCCTTGGCGATGCGCTCCTTCTCCGCGGTCATCACCTCGTCGCGGGCGGCCAGCGCGGGCTCGAACCCCAGGCGCTCCACGGGGATCGCGCCGCCGTGCACCCGGCGCAGCACGCCCGCCCGTTCCAGCGCGGTCAGGTCGCGGCGGATCGTCTCGGTGGTCACGTCGAGCTCGGCGGCCAGCCGCACCACGTCGACGCGGCCCGCGTCCCGCGCTCTGCGGAGGATCTCCTGCTGCCGTTCCTCGGCGTACATGATGTTGGTTCACCGCCGTTTCTGTTTGGTTTCTCCTGTGTTTATACCCGCTTTCGTTGGACGGTCAAGGGGTGGACGACACAATCTGGTAGTTATAGGCGGGTGCGAATCAAGCCCCTGGCCGCCGCGGCGGCGGTCGTCCCCGTCGTCGCCCTGGCCACGCCCGCCCACGCCGCCGTCGCCCGCCCGATCCAGGTGCCCCCGGGCACCACGGCGGCCTGGGTGGTGTTCGACAGGAAGGCGGGCAAGATCGTCGCCGTCCGGAACGCCCACCGCAAGTTCCGCTCGGCGTCGGTCGTCAAGATCCTCATCGCGATCGACTACCTGGAGCGGCACAAGAGCGTGCCCCCGGCCGACGCCCGGCTGCTGAAGATCATGCTGCGCTCCAGCGACGACGACGCCGCCTCGGCGTTCTGGGACCGCGACGGCAAGGGGCAGATCATCGTCCGGACCGCCCGCCGGCTCGGCCTGTCCGACACCACCCCGCCGCCCGCGTCCAAGCCCGGCTTCTGGGGCTACACCTCGCTCAGCGCGTACGACGTCGTCCGCACCTACCGCTACCTGCTCGACACCGCCGACGCCCGGGTGCGCGACCTCGTCCTCGGCCACCTGCGCGCCTCCACGCCGTGCGGCACCGACGGCTTCGACCAGACCTTCGGCATCCCGCGCGCGGTGCCGAGGCCATGGGCGGTCAAGCAGGGCTGGTCCGGGTTCGGCGCGACACCGCCCGGCACGTGCGACCCCAAGGCCCTGGCCGCGCCCGTCTCGTGGATCGCGCAGCGCGCCACCGGCTCGGGCGTGCCCGACTACGGCCGGCCCGTGCTGCACACGACGGGCCTGGCCGGCGCCGGCGACCGTCTGGTCATGGCGGTGCTCACCGCCCACCCGGCGGGCAGCGCGTGGAGCGGCTCGGTCAAACGCGTCACCGACCTGACCGCGGCCCTCTACCGCTCGGTGTCGTAGCCGCGGCGGACCGGGTCAGGGGCCGGTCTGGAGCTGCTGTTCCAGGCGGACCTTCTTGGGGACGCACATGCGCCACGCCTCCAGCACCAGTTCCCGCATCTCCGCCGCGTCGAGGGCGTCCATGCGGGCGACCACCCAGTTGAAGCGCAGATCGGACTCGCCGGGCATGAGGAACTTGTCCGGCTCGGCCGCCACCAGGGCCTCGCGTTCCTCCTTCGGGAACCCGAAGCCCATCAGCGTCTCGTCCCGCGAGAACGCCACGTAGACGATCTTTCCCACGCGGAACTTGACCCGGTCCCGGATCAGGTGCTCGGACGAGCGCGGAAGGGTGCGCGCGAAGCGCCGGACGTCCTCGACGGTGATCACACAACCACGTTAGCGGTTGCCCTCCGCGGCCGAGATGTCGGCGAGTGCGGAGTCCGGGTCGCGCTCCACCGCCAGGTCGCCCAGGCTCACGATGCCGACGGGACGGCCGTCCTCGACGACCGGAAGGCGGCGCACCGCGTGCGAGCGCATGATCTGCACGGCCTGGTCGATGCTCGTGTCGGGCCCGACCGCCTCGACCGACGGGCTGCACGCCTCCCTGACCGGCGTCTCCGGCCCCCGCTCGGCGGCCACCACCCGGATCGTGATGTCCCGGTCGGTGACGATGCCCTTCATGCGCCCGTTCTCGTTGACGATCACCGCGCCCGCGTCGTTGTCGCGCATGAGCGCCGCGGCGGCCGACACCGGCTGGTCGCACTCGACCGTCGCCGGGTGCGAAGTCATCACGTCTGCCACGGTCTCTGCCATGGGATCCTCCTGATTGCTCACGTCCCGGCCGCTTACTACCCGGGCCGGGGGAGCGCTCACAGGGCTTTGTCGGATCCCGGCGTCCGGCCATGCGTGTCCGGTACGTCCGTGGAGAAGCCCTTTACCGGGCCTCAGAGCGTCTTCGCCGCCAGGCGGATCTCCTCCAGCAGGATCGCCAGGTCGTCCTCGGTGGTGTCGGGATGCAGGAAGCAGGCCCGCAGCGCGTCCCGGCCGCCCAGGCGGGTGCCGGTGAGGAAGGTGTTGCCGCGCGCCTGGACCGCCCCCGGCAGGGCCCGGTTGAGCGTGTCGAGCCCGCCGGGTCCGCCGAATTTGCCCGTCGCGGGCGTGTGGCGGAAGGCCGTGATGGACGTGGCGACCGGCGCGAGCAGCTCGAAGTCCGGGGCCTGCTCGACCAGGGCGGCCAGCGTGCGGGCCAGGCCGCCGGTGTGCTCGACCAGGCGCGTGACGCCCTCCCTGCCCAGGTACGACAGCGTCGCCCAGGTCTTCAGCGCCCGGAACGGACGGGTCTGCTCGGGCCCGTACTCGGCGAACCAGCCCAGGTCGCCGGCGTTGTCGTCGATCAGGTACGACGGCACCAGGCTGAAGGCGGCCCGCGCGGCGGCCGGGTCGCGCAGCAGCGCGCAGCCGCAGCCGACCGGGACGCCGAGCCACTTGTGCGGGTCGAGGGCCAGCGAGTCGGCCCGGTCCAGCCCCGCGTAGGCGGGCGCCGAGCGCGCGTCGAGCACGCCGAGCGCGCCGTAGGCGCCGTCCACGTGGAACCAGAGCCCGTGCTCGGCGGCCACGTCGGCGATCGCGTCGAGCGGATCGACCGCGCCGGAGTTGACGGTGCCCGCGCTGCCCGCCACGCAGAACGGCCGCAGGCCCGCCGCCAGGTCGTCGGCGATCATCGCGCGCAGCGCGCCGACGTCCATGCGGAAGGAGGCGTCCACCGGCACTTTCCGGACGTTCCGGGCGCCGAGGCCGAGGAGCTGGGCCGCCTTGTGCAGGCAGCTGTGGCCCTCCTCGGTGACGTACATGATCATGGGTGGGCGGCCGTGCAGGCCCTCCTCGCGGGCGTCCCAGCCGTCGGCGAGCGCGGCGTGCTGCCGGGCCGTGGCCAGGCAGACGATCGTGGCCATCGACGCGCCGCTGGTCAGCAGGCCGCCGCCGGGCGGGTGGGGGAAGCCGACCAGCTCGGCCAGCCAGCGCACCACCGTACGCTCCAGCAGCGGGCCCGCGTGGTCGCCGCCCGCGCAGCTCGGGTTGAGCGCGGCGGCCAGCGGCTCGACGAGCACGCCGGCGGGGGAGGGCGGCGAGTTCACCCAGCCGAAGAAGCGCGGGTGCCCGTTGCCCATCGGGTACGGCAGCACATGGGCGCTCACGTCGTCGAGCAGCGCGTCGAGCGGACGCCCGGTGTCGGGCAGCGGCAGCTCGCCCAGCCAGGCGCGCTCGGCGGCGGGCACCGGCCGCCACACCGGCCCGGCCGGGACGCCCTCCAGATGGGCGGCAGCGATCTCGGCCGCCCTGACGCCGGCGCGGCGCAGCTCATCCATGCGGGGATTCCCTCCAGGTCTCGTGGTGGCCGCCGCCACCCAGCTCCATGGCCAGGTAGAAGACGCAGTCGGCGGTCCCGTCGTTGGCGAAGGCATGGCGGTGGTCGCCGGGGTAGGCGGCCGAGTCGCCGGCCGCCAGCTCGTACGGCCGGTCGTCGATCGTCAGGCGCAGCGTGCCGCGCTCGACGGCCAGGTACTCGCGCGAGCCGCGGGCGTGCGGGGCGAACTCGCCCGCGTCCACGCCGGGGCCGATCGTGGTCCGCATGAACTCGAACTCCACGTCGGTCAGCACCGGCGACAACACCCGCCGTTCCCAGCCCGACGGGTCGCGCAGCACCCGCTGCCGGTCGTGCCGCAGCACGCGCACGTCCTCGCGCGCCGGTTCGTCGAGCAGCCGGGAGATCGACGTGCCGAGGGCCGTGGCCAGGCGGTCGAGCACCAGCACGGTCGGCGACTTGGCGCCGCGCTCGACGTCGGAGACCATGCTCCGGCTGATGCCGCTCAGCTCGGCCAGGCGCTCGACGGACAACCCGCGCCCGCGCCGCTCGGCGCGGATGCGCCCGCCCAGCTCGGCCAGGGACAGCCCGCTGGACAGCACGCCTTCACCTTGCATTCCTCCACTATAGCGGAGAAATTTCCTCTTTAGCGGCCTTGGTCTGCTCGTAGGCTGCCAGCACCTGCTTGCGGCGTTTGGCCGGAAGGCGGTCGATGTACAGGTAGCCGTCGAGGTGGTCGGTCTCGTGCTGGAGGCAGCGGGCCAGCAGGCCGGTGCCCTCGACCGTGACCGGCCGCCCCTCGGCGTCGAAGCCGTGGACGGTGGCGTGGTCCGGCCGGGGGAGCGGGGCGAACTGGCCGGGCACCGACAGGCAGCCCTCGTCGTCGGGGTCGAGGCGGCGCTCGCCGAGGCCGGGCAGCTCCAGGGCCGGGTTGACCACGACGCCCTTGTGGCCGACGCCCTCGGCGTCGGGGCAGTCGTAGACGAACACGCGCAGCGGCACGCCGATCTGGTTGGCGGCCAGGCCCACGCCCTCGGCCGCGTACATGCTCGCGAACATGTCGTCGACCAGCGCCGCCAGCTCGCCGTCGAACCGGGTGACCGGCTCGCACGGATGGTGCAGCACCGGATCGCCCACGTGCACGATCGGCCGGACCTCTCCCACGACCACGCCTTCCTTTTGCCGGGACATTGCCGCGACCAGTCTATGAGCGACGCCGGACGCGCGACGCCGTCTCACATAGAAAGACGCATTCTCTCGATAGATGAGACACAGGCTAGGGTCGGAGCCCACATCGTCGTGAAGGAGTCTTTCGATGGACGCCGTCTACACCCATGGGCACCACGAGTCCGTCCTGCGCTCGCACCGGTGGCGCACGGCGGAGAACTCGGCCGCGTACCTGCTGCCGCACCTGCGGCCCGCGATGAAGGTCCTCGACGTGGGCAGCGGGCCCGGCACGATCACCGCGGACCTGGCCGCGCGGGTGGCCCACGTGACGGCGTCGGAGGTGACCGAGGACGCGCTGGCGCTGGCCAGGGCCGAGATCGGCGCGCGCGGGCTGGGCAACGTGGACTTCGCCGTCGCCGACGCGCACGCCCTCGGCTTCCCCGACGACACCTTCTGCCTGGTCCACGCCCACCAGGTGCTCCAGCACGTGGGCGACCCGGTGCGGGCGCTGCGCGAGATGCGCCGGGTGACCAAGCCCGGCGGGTACGTCGCGGCCAGGGACAGCGACTACTCGGCCTTCGCCTGGTACCCGCGCCTGCCCGCGCTGGACGACTGGATGGCCCTCTACCAGCGCCTCGCCCGCGCGAACGGCGGCGAGCCGGACGCCGGGCGGCGCCTGCTGTCCTGGGCCCGCGCCGCCGGCTTCCAGGAGGTCACCGCCACCTCCTCCACCTGGTGCTTCGCCACCCCCGAGGACCGCGCGTGGTGGGGCGGCATGTGGGCCGACCGCGTCCGGCGCTCGGCGCTGGCCGAGCAGGCGCTCGCCACGGGCGCGGCCACCGCGTCCGACCTGGAGACCATGGCCGCCGGCTGGCTGGAATGGGCCGCCGACGACGACGCCTGGCTCTCCGTCCTGCACGGCGAGATCCTCTGCCGCCCCTGACCCGCCGGGTGGGTGACGGGCCGCTCCTGATCGGCCCGGTGGGTGGCGGGCCGCTCCTGATCTGCCGGGTGGGCGGCGGGCTGTTCTTGATCTGCCGGGTGGGTGGTGCGGCTCAGAGGCCGAGGGTGCGGGTGCGTTGCCACTGGGGGTCGCGGTAGAGCACCTGGTCGGTGCCCAGCAGCTCGTCGGGGGCCGACAGCATGGCGATCTCGCCCGCCGCCTGGAGCTGGAGCAGCAGGTCGCGCACCCGCGGCCCCACCGGCAGCCGCCCGGCGGGCAGGCTGAACCCGGCCCGCACCGTGTCGGCGATCTCCGACAGGTGGAACGGCCCGTCGAACCCCGCCACGATGCCGCGCACGACGGTCATCGTGATCAGCTCCTCGGCCTCGGTGTGGGCGAGCTGCCAGGTGATCTGCTCCTTGCGGCCCCCGGTCGCCGCGCAGACCGTGCACCCGCGCGTCAGGTCGGGGGCCAGCTGCTCCACCGCCGAGCCGAGACAGGCCGAGCACCGGCCGTTCTCGGCGGCGTGCAGCTCGGCCGCCATCCGCCCGGCCAGCACCGCGCCGCAGTCGCAGCCGAAGCCGTCGCCCAGGATGCCGCTCTGCGGGGAGATCGTATGCTTCGTCATCAAGCCGACTTTACCGGCCCCGGCCGCCGCGCCCGCGGGTCCGCGTCCCCGCACAGCCTTGCCCCCGGAGCCTTGCCCCCGCAGTCGAGTCCCCTCAGCGGTGTCCCCTCAGCCGTGTCCCGTCAGGTGCGGATGTCGGCGAGGCCGCGCAGGCGGCGCAGGGCCTTGCGGGCCGCGGCCGTGACGCGCTCGTCCGGGTGGTGGTCGATGACGACCCGCAGCACCCGTCCCGTCCACGGGTGGTCGCCGAAGGCGAGGATGGCGATCGTGCCCGCCTGCTCCTCCGCGTCCATCCCCATGGCGATCGAGTCGATCACCTCGCCCGCCTCGCCGCCGCCGAACTCCAGCAGCGCCGCCGCCATGTCCACCAGCACCCAGGCGATCTCGTCGGGGGTGGGCCGCCGTTCCTCGTTGCCCGTCCTGGCCGCGACCACCGCGCCCAGTCTGGGCTCCTCCAGCAGCCCGCGCAGCGCCCGGCGGCCCTCCTCGCCGAGGCCCGACTCCAGCAGCTCCACGCCGACCGCCCGGCTCAGCGGGCTCACCCCGGCCAGCGCCCCGGCGATCTCGGCCGCGGCCGACTCCCGGTCGCGGCCGGCCAGCCAGCCCGCCAGCTCCTCGCTCCGCTCGGCCTCGGGGTAGGAGCGCAGGCCGTGCAGCAGCGTGGCGGCGTCGGCGCCGGCCAGCGTCCCCATGACGGGGATCTCCTGCCCGGCGGTCTCGGCGATGATCAGCCGCGCCACCCACAGCCCGAGCCAGCTCAGCGTGTACGGCTCTGCCTGCCGCACCAGTCCCAGGTCGGTCAGCGCCTGGGGCACCCGCCCGGGGACCGGCTCCCTGGACAGGAACATGCGGATGAGCTCCAGCAGCAGCCGCTCGTCGGCGGCCAGCCGTGCCCGGCACACCCGCGCCCACGCCTCCAGCACCCGCGCGTCGCCGGCGCGCTCGTCGCCCTGCTCCTCTTCCTGCCCGTCTCCTTGTCCGGCCGGAGGGGCGTCGGACGGGGCGGCCTGCGGGGCGTCGGGCAGGGCGGTCTGCGGGGCGTCGGGCGGGTCGAGCAGGGCCTTCAGCTCGCCCGCGAGCGGCGCGGCGCGGACCGCGGAGGCCAGGGTGGCGGCGTCGGGGAGCCGGATCGGCGGTTGCAACGGCAGCGTGTCGTCGTCGTAGGACCTCACGGAGCCCATCCTGTCCTCATCCCTGTCCTCATCGTCGGCCGGATCGGAATCGTCCCGCCGGATCGCGAAACGCCGGAAACTGGACGCGGTCCAGCGTACTCACGTCGTCCTCCGGCCACGAGGGGAAGATCACGTCCGGGAAAACGGCGAGCGGGGCGACGGCAAGCTGGGCTAGAGTGCTGCGAAATGTCGGGAGAAGGGAGGCACTGAGATGTTTGGCAGTGTAAGTGTGATTTACATTTCTCGGAGGAACTGTGCTTTTCCGTCCCGCGGCCGAGGCTGACCTCGACCGCCTGCTCGGCTGCGTCGTCGACGAATCCATCAGCTGGGCCCATCCCGACCGGCTGCTCTCCTTCCTGGAGAGCCGCAACTACCGCTACGACCGCATCTGGCTCGCCGAGGAGAACGGCGAGATCCTGGCCCGCGCCGTCTGGTGGGGCTTCGCCGGCGAGGAGCGACCGCTCGCCCTCGACTGCGTCTACGTCCACCCGTCGGTCGAGGACCGTGTGGGGCTGGCCGCCGAGCTGCTGCGCCACGCGCACGCCGCGTTCGGCCGGACGCCGGAGTACCACGTCTTCGTCTCCAACGGCTGGCGTGCGGACCCGAAGGCGTCGGCGGCCATCGCCTGGCGCTGGGAGGCCGCCGGCCGCGCCGGGCTGACCGAGGAACTGGAACGCCTGCGCTACGCCTGGACGCCCGGCTCGCCGGTGCCCGAGCCGTCCGACCGGCTGGTCTTCCGCGGCGATGACGACGACGAGGTGTTCGTGGACGCCTTCCGCCAGGTCGCCGAGGGCACCCTCGACTTCCACACCCGCCAGGCCCTGATGACCATGGACCCCGTGGAGCAGGCCCGCGAGGACGTCCGCGACAACCGCTCGATGCGGGGCGAGCGGTCCTGGTGGCGGCTGGCCTACGACAAGAGCGGCGACCTGGTCGGCGTCGCGCTGCCCTCCGCCAACGACGCCGGGCCCGTGGTCGGCTACCTCGGCGTGGTGCCGGCGCACCGGGGCCGCGGCTACGTCGACGAGCTGCTCGGCGAGATCACCCGCTTCCACGCCGAGCGCGGCGTGCCGGGCATCATGGCCGACACCGACGCGGGCAACGTCCCGATGGCGCGGGCGTTCGAACGCGCCGGGTACGAGAACGTCTCGGTCCGGCTCGTCCTGTCGGCCGACCCCGGCGCCGCCTGACGCCCTGTCCCGTCCCTGACCGGCCGCACCCGTCAGGGGCGGGACGCCAGGCGCGCCCGTACGGCCAGGTCGTGCAGGGCGTCCTCCGCGGTGGCCCGCTCGGGCAGCGCCGAGTCCTCGCGCGCGGCCTCCAGCGCGGCCGTCATCCGCGCCACGTCGTCGGCCACGCCCGCCACCTGCGGCGCCGCGCCGTGCTCTGCCTCCCGCTTGGCCGCCACCAGCTCCTGCAGGTACGGCGGCCCGTACGGCAGCAGCCGCGTCAGGTCGGCCTCCAGCTCCCCGGTGCGCATGAGGTGGGTGCCCGTCGCCAGCACGCGGAAGGTGTACAGCAGCGGCTTCAGCTCGCCCGTACGCCCGAACAACCGCCACTGCGTACGGGCGAACCCCAGGTAGTGGTGGGCGTGGTGCCGGGTCACGCATCCGGCCGCCAGCGCCACCAGCTCCTCGTGCACCGGCGAGGACGTCACCACCAGCGGCGACAGGAGCTGTTCGAGCACGTAACCGTTGCGGCCGAGCAGCAGGCGGCAGAACTTGACCAGGTCGTGCGTGACCAGGTCCACCTCGACGCCCTCGCGCGTCCACGTCCGGTCCAGCGTCTGCGGCCCGGTGCGCAGCCCGGCCACCTCCTCGACCGGCAGCACGTGCACGCCACGCAGGTCCACGTCGGAGTCCACGGACGGGAAACCGTACAGGTGGGCGCCGCTCACCGTGGCGAACGCCAGCGGGTACGGCTGCTCGGCGGGGATCTCAGGCAGCCACGACGGCAGCCCGGACGGCAGCTCAGACGGCAGCGTGTTCACAGGTGCTCCTTCCGCACGCCCACCAGGAAGTCCTCCACGCGTTCACGGTCCGGGCGCTCCGGCAGGACACAGGGCGCGGCGGCCAGCTCCGCCGCCAGCGCGGCCCGCCAGGCGTCCACCTCGGCCCACGGGACCTCGCCGCGCCGGACCGCCAGCAGCCGTTCGCGGTAGGCCCCGACATCGACCAGCGGTTCGCCGTGCCGCATCAGGTGCAGGCCGCTGAGCAGCAGCCGCAGCATGTGCATGGCCTGCTTCCACTTGGGCGCCGCCGGGTCGAGACGCCGGAACTGGTCGACGGCGTACCCGGCGAACGTCTGCCGCGCCCGCCGCGACACGAACGCCCCGCGCAGCTCGCGCAGCCGCCGCCCGGCCGGGGTCTCCACCTCCACGACCGGCGACCACAGGCACTCCAGCACCGTCGGGTTGGCCTCCAGCGCCAGCACGCAGAAGCGCTCCACCTCCCACGAGAACTGCTCGGGCAGCGGCCCGTCGCGGTGCGTGGGCGGCTTGGACAGCCGCCAGAAGTCCGCGGTGGGGGCCACGAACACGCCGCGCCGGTCGGTGTCGGACGCCGCGGTCTCCAGCCCGTACGCCCGCGAGCCGGTCACGACGGACAGGATGAGATCGTCATTCATCCGGACACCCTCCCATGGGGCTTGCGTTCGGGGCCCGGCGGCTGGTCTGATCGAAAAGTGGGCGGCTATGACGAGGCTTACCGGCGGAGCATCCAGCGCCCGGAGGAGTTCTGGGCGCAGGCGGCGCGCGACATCGACTGGGACGTCGTGCCCGCCGTCGTCAGCGACGGGAGCCGGTGGTTCCCCGACGGACGGCTCAACACCTGCCACAACGCGCTCGACCGGCACGTCGCGGCCGGCCGCGGCGAGCAGGCGGCGCTGATATACGACAGCCCGGTCACCGGCACGGTCAGCACGATCACCTACGCCGAGCTGCTCGACGAGGTGGCGCGGACGGCGGGCATGCTGAAGGCGCTCGGCGTGACGGCCGGCGACACCGTCGTGATCTACATGCCGATGGTGCCCGAGGCGGTCGTCGCGATGCTGGCCTGCGCGCGGCTCGGCGCGGTGCACTCGGTGGTGTTCGGCGGCTTCGCGGCCAGGGAGCTGGCCCTGCGCATCGAGCACGCCGAGCCCAAGGTGGTGCTCTCGGCCTCCTGCGGCATCGAGCCGGCCCGGGTCGTGGCCTACAAGCCGCTGCTGGACGCCGCCCTCGACCAGGCCGCCCACCGGCCCGCCCACTGCGTGATCCTGCAGCGCCCGCAGGGTCCGGCCGAGCTGACGCCGGGCCGCGATCTCGACTGGCACGAGTCCGTGCGGGCCGCCGAGCCCGCCGGGTGCGTCAGCGTGGCCGCCACCGACCCGCTCTACGTGCTCTACACCTCCGGCACCACCGGCCTGCCCAAGGGCGTGGTGCGCGACAACGGCGGCCACGCGGTCGCGCTGCGCTGGAGCATGACCAACGTCTACGGCGCCGCCCCCGGCGAGGTCTTCTGGGCCGCCTCCGACGTCGGCTGGGTCGTCGGGCACTCCTACATCGTCTACGCGCCGCTGCTGACCGGCTGCACGACCGTCCTGTACGAGGGCAAGCCCGTCGGCACGCCCGACCCCGGCGCGTTCTGGCGGGTGACCGCCCAGCACGGCGTGCGCACGCTGTTCACCGCGCCCACCGCGATCAGGGCCATCAAGAAGGAAGATCCCGCCGGTAATTTCGCGAAAAATTGGGACCTGTCCGGGCTGCGGCATCTCTTCCTCGCCGGTGAGCGCCTCGACCCCGACACCTACCACTGGGCGAGCGACCTGCTTGGCGTGCCCGTCATCGACCACTGGTGGCAGACCGAGACCGGCTGGCCCGTCGCGGCCAACTGCGTCGGCATCGAGACCCTGCCGATCAAGCCGGGCTCGCCGACGAAACCCGTCCCCGGCTACGACGTGCGCGTGCTCGACGCCGAGGGCCGCGAGTGCCCGCCCGGCGTGGAGGGCGCGGTCACCGTCCGGCTGCCGCTGCCGCCCGGCTGCCTGCCCACCCTCTACCGCGACGAGGAGCGCTTCCACGCCTCCTACCTGTCCCGCTACCCCGGCCACTACCTGACCGGCGACGGCGGCCACATCGACGCCGACGGCTACCTCTACGTCATGGGCCGCATCGACGACGTGATCAACGTGGCCGGTCACCGCCTGTCCACGGGCGCGATGGAGGAGGTGATCGCCGCCCATCCCGACGTCGCCGAGTGCGCGGTGATCGGAGTGGCCGACGCGCTGAAGGGCCAGCTCCCGGTCGGGTTCGTGGTGCTCAAGTCCGGCTCCGAACGCGACCCGGCCGACATCGAGCGCGAGCTGACCGCCCTGGTGCGCGAACGCGTCGGGCCGGTCGCCGCCTTCCGCCGGGCCGTGGTGGTCGCCCGCCTGCCCAAGACGCGTTCGGGCAAGATCCTGCGCGCCACGATGCGCGACATCGCCGACGGCCGGCCGTACGCCACGCCGTCCACCATCGAGGACCCCGGCGTGCTGCCGGAGATCGCCGACGCGGTGAAAGGCCCATAGCGGAGCGGGCGTCCGGGCAGCGCCGGGGGCGCCGCCCGGCGCATGATGGGACCTCCCGGTCCCGGAGAGAAGGCTGATGATCGAGACCCCGAGTTACGCCGACGCCCTGAGGGTGCTCGGCTGCAAGGAGGGCAGGCTCGTCAAGGTGGTCGGCTTCGCCGCGGCCGCCGCCCGCACGGGGTGGGCGCTGGCCGGGGGCGGGCTGCTCACCATGGGCCTGGCCGACCTGCGTTCCGACGTCGTGCGCTACGGCGAGGAGGTCATCCGCAGGATGCCCGAGCTGAAGGGCGGCGTGGACCGTTACACCCGCACCCAGCGCCTGGCCGCCGCGCACGCGGTGATCGTCGTCTCGGCCTGGTTCGAGGCGCTGGGGGAGGCCAAGCTGCCCTTCACGCTGGAGCAGCTCGACCGGGCCGACAAGATCTCGCACGGCGTGCCCACTCCCGAGCGCTTCGCCCGCCTGGTGGCCGGCCTGCTCATGGAACGCCTGCCCACCCCCGAGCCGCACGTGCCCTTCGCCGAGACCCGCCAGGCCGTCGAACGCGCCCACCTGCGCATGTCGGAGGCGATGGCCGGGTTCGTCGGCGGCCTCAGCGTGTGGGACGAGCTGCCCGTCGACGACCAGCTCCTGTTACCCCGGATGCTGGCCGAGGGCCCGCCCGCGCACGCCCTGCGCATCTACGACGAGGACTTCCGCTCGCTGTCCCTGGACAGCCACGAGTTCGGCGTGCGCAGCCTGGTCACCGACCGCCAGACGCCGGGCACCGGCCTGTCGCGGGTGGCCTGGCTGCTGGCCGAGCTGGCCCCGCCGCGGGTCGGCGACCGTCCCATGATCCACCGGGTCAGGATGGCGGCGAACGCGCTCGACCGTCCCCTGCTGGCCGCCGGCAAGCTGCCCGAGGACGTCTCGCTCCCGCTGCTCGGCGAGGGCTACCTCAGCCCGCGCTGCCGGGTCGCCGAGCTGACCCGCGAGTCCGACCCCTCCTCCGTCGGCTGGTGGCGGGACCAGCGCCTGCTGCCCGACGCCGAGGCGTTCCTCGTCGGCCACCTCACCTCGCTGCGCGCCACCCAGGCGCCCCTGCTGGTGCTCGGCGAGCCCGGCTCGGGCAAGTCCAAGCTGACCGAGGTGCTCGGCGCCCGCCTGGCCAGGTCGGAGTTCCTGCCGATCAGGGTGGAGCTGCCGCGCGTCTCGCCGCGCGCGCCGGTCGCCGAGCAGATCGAGCAGGCCGTCGCCGCCGTGCTGGAGGAGGAGGTGGCCTACGCCGACCTGGTCGCCGCGGGCGACGGCGCGCTGCCGGTGATCCTGCTCGACGGCTTCGACGAGCTGCTGCAGGGCGGCGTCAACCGCTACGACTACCTCGGGCACCTGCAGGATTTCCAGCGCCGCGAGGCCGCGCTGGGGCGGCCCGTCGTGGTGATCGTGACCAGCCGGACCGTGGTGGCCGACCGCATCAGGTTCCCCGACGGGCTGCTGGCGCTGCAGCTCCAGCCGTTCGAGGACGACCAGGTGCGCCAGTGGCTCGACATCTGGGACCAGGCCAACCGCGCCCTGCTGGCCCGGCGCGACCTGAAGCCCCTGCCCGCGGCGACCGCGCTGGCCCAGGGCGAGATGGCCCGGCAGCCGCTGCTCCTGCTGCTGCTCGCCCTCTACGACGCCGGCGGCAACGCCCTGCAGCGCGAGCACCGCCCGATCGGCCGCGCCCGCCTGTACGAGGTGCTGCTGCGCGACTTCACCGAACGCGAGACCGCCACCCCGCAGCGGGTGGTGATCGACAGCGAGCTCGTCCTGCTCGGCACGGTCGCCCTGTCCATGCTCGCCCGCGGCCGGCAGGTCATCACCGAGGAGGATCTCGCCCGCGACCTGCCCGCCCTGTGCGAAGGCGGCGAGGACGAGCCCGACGAGCCGCGCCCGCCCGTCGACTGGGCCCGCCGGGCCACCGAGCGCTTCTTCTTCATCCGCCGGGACGGCCACTCCTTCCTCCACTCCACCTTCGGCGAGTTCCTGACGGCCTGGCTGACCGTGTACGCCCTGCGCGACCTCGACCGGCGCCGCCGTCTGGCCGGGGACGAGCCGCTGGCCCTGGCCCAGAGCGTGGACGACGACCTGCTGTACGCGGTCACGTCGTTCTCCTGCCTGGCCGAGCGCGGCCCGACGGTCGGGTTCATCCTGGAGCTGCTGGACGAGGTGCCGGCGGCCGTGCGCGCCCGGTGCGTGACCCACCTGGCCGGGCTGCTGCGCCGGTCCCTGTACGAGCGCCGCCGCCGCTGCTTCACCGGCTTCGAGCCGGTACGCCATCCCGTCACCCGCCGCCTGGCCGCCTACTCGGCCAACCTGGCGCTGCTCATCGTGGCCGCCTCGCCGGAGCCGGTGGCCGTCTCGCACCTCCTGGGCGGGCCCGACCCGCTGGGCCGCTGGGCGTCCTTCAGCCACCTGTGGAAGGGCCAGCTCGGGCACGAGGGCTGGACGGGCCTGGTCAACGCCCTGTCGGCGCACCGCGTCGCCGGGCGGGGCCAGGAGGAGGTGATCCTCGGCGGCGGCGAGGGCACCGCCATGGGCGACGCGGTCGTCGCCGCCGCCACCGGGCACGCGCCCCGCCACCGCAGGCTGCTCGACCTGCTGATGCTGGCCGTGGGGGAGGGGCGCGCGCTGCGCTTCCACGACCGGGTGGCCGTCCTGCGGGAGCTGGTGGAGACGGCGGCCGTGCGGTCCCCGGCGGTGCACCGGGCGCTGGGCGCGTTGTGGCGCGAGGACGGCGCCGACCACGCCGAGCTGCGCGCGCTGCTCGCCCTGGTGCTGGCCGACCCGACCGAGCGCGTGGCGACCTGGGAGCAGCTGGTCAAGGCGGGCGTGCCGGAGGAGGAACTCTGGCAGATCCGCCAGGGCGGCGACTGATCCGCCGGCGGCTCCAGGGTGGTCGTCAGGGCGCGGACGGGTCCACCGGCAGCCCCGTGAGGGTCGTCAGGGCGCGGACGGGTCCACCGGCAGCTCCACGGTGATCGTCAGGCCGCCCTCGTCGCGCGGCCTGGCCGTGACCGTGCCACTGTGGGCCTCGGCGATGACCCGCACGATCGACAGCCCGAGCCCGCTGCCCCGCTCCGAGCGCAGCCGGTCGCCGTGCAGCCGCCGGAACGGCTGGAAGATCGTCTCGATCTCGTACGGCGGCACCTGCAGCCCGGTGTTGGCCACCACCAGCTCGACCTGCTCGGCCCGCCGCCGCGTCGTCACCCACACCTCGCCCTTGGGCTGGTTGTGCCGGATCGCGTTCTCCACCAGGTTCTGCACCAGCCGCTCGACCAGCACCGCCTCGCCCGTCGTCGGCGCGGAGTCCAGCAGCCGGTGGATCGTCACGTCCCGCTCGGCCGCCTCCTCGCCGGCCTGGTCGAGCACGTGCTCGGCGACGTCGGTCAGGTCGAAGGGCCGCCGGTCCAGCACCGCCTGCTCACCCTCGGCCAGGGCCAGCAGGCCGTCGATGAGGCGTTCGTGCCGGGCGTTGACCAGCAGCAGCGACTCGCCGAGCCGCTTGACGTCGTCGGTGGCGTCGGGGCGGCGCACGGCGACGTCCACCAGGGTGCGGTTGATCGTCAGCGGGGTGCGCAGCTCGTGCGAGGCGTTGGCGACGAACCGGCGCTGCCCGTCGAACGAGCGGGCCAGCCGGCCGAGCATGGTGTCGTAGATCTCGGTGAGCTCCTTGACCTCGTCGCGCGGCCCCTCGTAGGCGATGCGCTCGGTCAGGTCGTGGCTCTGGGCGACCCGGCGGGCGGTCTCGGTCACCGCCTTGACCGGCCGCAGCACCCAGCCCGCCGCCCGCCAGCCGACCCCGAACGCCCCGGCCGTGGCGGCCAGCACGATGAGCCCGCCCACCGTGCGCACGCCGTTCAGCGTCTCGCGCTGGTAGGCCGCGCGCACCCGCATCGCGTTGCGGTAGGCGGACTCGTAGGAGTCGCCGTAGGAGTACTCCCGGGGGAAGTCGGGCCTGATCAGGCTCGCCCGGTACTCCAGCTGCGACCGGACGACGAAGTACACCCCGGTCACCGTCAGGGCGCCGAGGAAGAGGAACACCCCGGCGCAGGCCAGGGCGAAACGCATGCGCACGGTCATGGGATGCGGTACCCCGATCCGGGGACGGTCTCGATCACCTGCGGCTCGCCGAGCTTCTTGCGCAGCTTCATCATCGTGGTCCGCACGGTGTTGGTGAACGGGTCGATGTGCTCGTCCCAGACCTTCTCCAGCAGGTCCTCGGCCGAGACCACCGCGCCCTGGGCGCGCAGCAGCTCGGCCAGCACGCCGAACTCCTTGCGGGCCAGCGGGACGTACACGCCGTCGCGGAACACCTGCCGGTGCGCCCAGTCCAGCCGCACGCCCGCCCGCTCCAGCATCGGCGGGTCGGCCCGGCGGGCGCGCCGCCCGAGCGCGTGCACCCGCGCCACCAGCTCCTCGAACGCGAACGGCTTCGGCAGATAGTCGTCGGCCCCCAGCGACAGCCCCGACACCCGTGAGCGCACGTCGCCGGACGCCGTCAGCATGAGCACCCTGACCAGCCGGTCCTGCTCCACCACCGTCCGGCACACCTCGTCGCCGTGCACCCCCGGCAGGTCCCTGTCGAGGATGAGCACGTCGTAGTCGTGCACGCCGAGCCGTTCCAGCGCCGCCTCCCCGTCATAGGCGACGTCCACGGCGAGCGCCTCGCCCCGTAACCCCTCGGCGATCGAGTCGGCGAGCATGCGCTCGTCCTCGGCGATCAGAACCCGCACTTGTAGCCCCCAAGAAGATCATAAATGCCGCAAGTCTGGACCAGGCCGCATAACGCGGGCGTAACCAGTTCCGGTGACGCTCAGGTTATCGGCGTCCCGCTGGACTGCCTCCTCTGCGACCGGGACCGGCCCGGTCGGCTACGGGGGAGAAGGTCATGGCAGCCATCCTGGCCGGGACGCGTCCGCTCGCGCCCGCCGCGCGCCGCCCGCGCGGCCACGGACTGTTCGCCTGCGTGCTGGTGCTCGCCGCCGCACTGCGCGTGCTGGTCATGCTCGGGTACGACACGGCGCAGCTCTACTGGTACGACTCCTTCACGTACCTGGACACAGCCGTGCACCTGCAGCCCCAGGCGGCTTTCCACCCCGCCGGGTACTCCTGGTTCCTGTGGGCCCTGCGGCCCTTCCACAGCGTGAAGCTGGTCGCCGGGGTGCAGCACGCCATGGGCCTGGGGATCGGCGTGATGATCTACGCGTTGCTGCGCCGTCGTTCGCTGCCCGGCTGGGGGGCCGCCCTGGCGACCGTGCCGGTGCTGTTCGACCCGTCCTTCGTCCGGCTGGAGCACGCCGTGCTGTCGGACCTGCAGGTCATCTTCCTGATCACCGCCGCGCTGGTGGTGCTGATGTGGCGCCACGGCCCGTCCGGCGCGCCGCGCGGCTGGCCCGGCGTGCCGTCGGCGCGGGCCGCGGCGGTGGCCGGGCTGCTGCTCGCGCTGGCCGGGCTGACCAGGACGGCCGCCGTGCCGCTGCTCGCCCTGGCGGCCGGCTGGCTGGTGCTGCGCCGCGCGCCCTGGCGGCGGGTGGCCGCGCTGGTGCTGGCCGGCGCCCTGCCGCTGGCGGCCTACGCCGGCTGGTACGCCCAGCACCACGGCCGTTTCGCCCTCAGCGGCTCCGACGGCGTCGCCCTGTGGGCCAGGACCATGACCTTCGCCGACTGCTCGGTCATCAAGCCGCCGCCCGCCGAGGCCCCGCTCTGCCCGAACGGCACCGTCGCCGACGCCGCCTCGGAGTACGTCTGGGCCCCCGGCGCCTCGCTCAACCGGCTGCCGGGCGACCGGTTCGCCCACAACGACCTGGCCAGGTCGTTCGCCCTGCGCGCCATCGCCGCCCAGCCGCTGGACTACCTGCGCGAGGTGGCCCGCGACACCTCACTCGCCTTCACCTGGTCGCCGGTGCCCCATCCCCGGCGGATGAACCCGTCCACCACCTTCCCCCGCGGCTCCTGGCCGCTGCCCGAGCAGCAGGCCCTCGTCGCCAAGGTGCGCTCGGAGTACGACCCCGGCATCCACGGCATGAGCTCCGTCGAGCCGTACGCCTCGATCCTGGCCGCCTACCCCTACCCCTGGTTCCTGCACGGCTCGGTCTTCGGCGTGCTGCTCCTGGCCGGCGGCCTCGGCTCGGCCGGACGCCGCCGCGCCGCCCTGCTGCCGTGGGCGACGGCGGCCTTCCTGCTGCTGGCCCCGGTGGCGGCCCTCGACTTCGATCACCGGTACGTCCTGCCCGCCATCCCCTTCGCCTGCGTGGCCGCCGCCCTGGCCGTGACGGGGGCAGCGACGGGGGCAGCGCCGGGAACAGCGACTGGGGCACGGACCAGGCGGTTTCCGGGCCTGACCTTTCGGAGGCTGACATCCTTGCGAAAAAATACGTAATATCCACTGCATCGCGAGCGTTGGGGGCGCCAAGGTGCCGGGACAGAGCGTGGGTGTGGTCGTCGATCCGGAGGTTCCTCCGGAGGTCGCGGGGATGCTGCGGGCCAACGCCGCGCTGCTGTCCAGGATCCGGTCGGGCTGGGTGCCGCCGGCCGACGCGCGCCCGGGCCGGTTCAGGAACGTCTCCAGCGTCGCCCTGCTCGCCGCCACGCCCGGGGTGGTCGCGCTCATGGCCGTGCTGCTGGCCCTGTCCCACCCGGCCGCCGGGTTCACGTTGCTGGGCACGTTCGTCTTCATCGTCCTGGTCAAGATCGCGTCGATCAGCGAGCTGCCCGAGCACGACGTGTCGCGCGACCGCGAGGTGTACGAGCGGGCCCGCCCGTACCGGGACCGCTACCTGCTGCCCGAGGACTTCGACCGGGCCGCCGCGGACGTGCTGACCAGGGCGCAGCGGGCCATCGGTTCGGTGCTGCGCTCGCACGTCAACGCCGAGGGGCTGCTCGACGGCGCCCGCAACGCGCTCATGCTGCCCGCCCAGGAGTGGGAGATCGCCCGCCTGCTGGCCAAGCTGTCGGCCTTACGCGCCGAGCACGCCGCCCTGGTGTCCAGGGGCGTCGCCCCCGAGGTGGCCGCCGTGATCGAGCCGCTGGACAGGGCCCTGGCCACCAGCGAGGCCGCCATGATCGCCCGCGTCGAGGCCCTGGAACGTTACGCCGGGCACGTCGCCGAGGCCGAACGCGCCTACCACGCCCGCGGCCAGATTGAGGAGCTGCGCGCGCGCCTGCCGCGCTACGAGGAGCTGCTGGCCGAGACCGGCGCCGACGCGCTGGCCGTCCCGGAGATCGACCGGCTCGCCGAGGACGCCGACCACCTGGAGCAGGTGTTGCGGCGCAGCGTGCGGTCGGCCCACGAGGCGTTCCGGTACCTGGAGAGCTGACATGCCGGTGGCCGGGCGGAACCGCCCTCGCAGGAGGTGAATCCCCATCCGATCCGACATCATGGCCGACGTCATCGTCGATCCCGGCGTGCCGCCGGCCGACGCGCGGCTGCTCAGGGACAACCGGCGGCTGCTGCTCAGGGCGCGCAGGGGCTGGGTCCCGGACGGTCCGGGCCTGCCCGCCGGGCCGTACTGGCGGCTCGGCGCGGTCTGCGGGGCGACCGTCTGCCTCGGCCTGCTGCTGGGCGCCGGAGGGCTCGGCCGCTCCCTGGGGCCGCTGGTGCTCGTGCTCCTCGCCGTCCCGCTGATGATCGTGACGTTCGTCCGCACCGAGACGCCGGAGGGCGAGGAGGCCGAGCACGAACGGCGGGTGCACGCCCAGGCCGTCCGGCACGAGGGCCGGTACGTGCTCCTCGACGACCTCGACGAGTCCTCGCGCAGGCTGCTGCGCCGGGCCCAGCGGGCGGTCGCCACGGTCTCGCAGTCGCGGGTCAACCTCGAAGGGCTGCTGGACGACGTGCGCAACGCGGTGATGCTGCCCGCCCAGGAGTGGGAGATCGCCCGCCTGCTGGCCAAGCTGTCCGGCCTGCGCGCCAGGCACCGGCAGACCCTGTCGGGGGAGAGCGCGCCCGAGGTCGCGGCCGTGGCCGAACCCCTCACCAGGGCGCTGGACAGCAGCGAGCAGGCCGTCGTGGCCCGGGTGGAGGCGCTGGAGCGGTACGCCGCCAACGTGACCGAGGCCGAACGCGCCTACCGGGCCCGGCAGCAGATCGCCGAGCTGCGCGCGCGGCTGCACGAGTACGAGGAGCTCGTCGCCGAGACCGGCGCGGACGACGCCGCGATGGACGAGCTGACCCGCCTGACCGAGGACGCCGACCGCCTGGACCAGGCGCTGAGGCGGAGCGTCAGCTCCGCCCACGAGGCCTTCCGCTACCTGGAGCCGGGCCCCCGGGACCCCTGACCGCCCTGGACCCCGAAGCCCTGACCACCCTGCCCGCTCTGGCCGTGCGGCGGGTGGGCGCCGCCGTGGGCGGCCTCCAGGAGCAGGTCGCACAGGGCGTCGGCGGCGTCGAGGCGGCCCAGCTTGCCCGCCGCCTGCCCCATCGCCGCGCGCAGCCCGGGATCGGCCAGCATCGGCATCAGCTCGGCCAGCAGCTGCTCGGCCGTCGGCCGCGGCTCCAGCAGCGCCCGCGCGGCCCCCGCCGAGACCAGGTAGCCGGCGTTCTTGCGCTGCTCGTCGCCCCCGGTCGGGATCAGCGGGATCAGCAGCGACGGCTTGCCGATCGCGGTCAGCTCCGACACCGTGCCCGCGCCGCTGCGCGAGATCACCACGTCGGCCGCGGCGAACAGGTCGGGCAGCTCGGTCCCCACGTACGGCACCGGGTGGTAACGGTCGGCCAGGCCGGGCGGCACCTCGACCGCCCGCATCTGGTCGATCCAGGCCGGCCCGCACTGGTGGACGACCTGCGCGTGCGGCAACAACCGCGGCAGGATCTCGGCGATCAGCGTGTTGATCTGCTTGCTGCCCTGCGCCCCGCCGGTCACGTAGATCAGCGGCACCTCGAACGTCAGCCCGAACAGGTCGTAGGCCGCCGCCCGGTTGCCCTGCAGCAGCTCCGGACGCACCGGGTTGCCGGTCACCACGGCCTTCGCCCGCGCCGACGGCGGCAGGTACTCCAGCGACGACTCGTGCGACAGCGCGATCCGGGTCGCCAGCCGGGCCAGGATGCGGTTGGCCAGGCCCACCACGGTCGTCTGCTCGTGCATGACCAGCGGGCGGCGGATCAGCTTGGCCGCCACGCCGATCGGCACCGCGACGTACCCGCCGGTGGACAGCACCACGTCGGGCAGGTAGCGGGCGGCGTGCCCCACCGCCTGGAACACCCCGACGGGGATGCGGAACACGTCGGCGATGTTGGTGCCGAGCTCCTTGAGGTTCGGACGGCGGCGCAGCTTGCCCGTGGTGATCGCCTTGAACGGGATGCCGTGCTCGGCCGTGATCCGGGCCTCCAGGCCGTTCTCCGTGCCCACCCACAGCACGTCGTGCGGCACCTGACGTCGCTGGACGGCCGACAGGGTCGTCAGGGCCGGATAGGTGTGACCGCCGGTGCCGCCGCCGGTGATCAGCAGTCGCAGGGTTCGTGACATGCGATCAGACTATGGCCGCGCGGCGGAAGCCCGTGTGCCCGGTCCGGCCGCCGGGCGTGTTCGCCGCGCGCCCGGCCCGCCTTGACCGGGCACACGGCCGGCCGCCCGGCCCGCCCGGCTCGGCCGGGGGCAGAGCCGGCTTCGCCCGAAAAGCCGCAGACCGGTAGCGTTTTCCCATGCGACTAGGCGTGCTGGACATCGGCTCGAACACCGTCCATTTACTCGTCGTCGACGCCCACCGGGGCGCGCGGCCCATGCCCGCCTACTCCCACAAGGAAGAGCTGCGCCTCACCCGGTACCTGGGTGCGGACAACCGGCTCGCGCCCGAGGGCATCGAACGGCTCGGCGCGTTCGTCGAGGAGGCGGTGCGCCTGGCCGAGGACAAGGGGGTGGAGGACCTGCTCGCCTTCGCCACCTCTGCCGTGCGCGAGTCGGCCAACGGCGAGCAGGTGCTCGCCGAGATCGACGAGCGCTGCGGCGTGCACATCGCGGTGCTGTCCGGGCGTGACGAGGCCCGGCTGACGTTCCTCGCGGTGCGCCGGTGGTTCGGGTGGTCGTCCGGGCGGCTGCTGGCCTTCGACATCGGCGGCGGCTCGCTGGAGATCGCCGCCGGGGTGGACGAGGAGCCGGACGTCGCGGTGTCGCTGCCGCTCGGCGCCGGGCGGCTGACCCGCGACTGGTTCACCGGCGACCCGCCCTCCGCCGAGGAGGTGCGCAAGCTGCGCAAGCACGTCCGCACGGAGATCGCCCGCACGGTCGGCGACGTGGCCAGGTACGGCGAGCCCGACCGCGCGGTGGCCACCTCCAAGACCTTCAAGCAGCTCGCCAGGATCGCCGGCGCGCCGGCCTCCAGCGAGGGCCCGTACGTCTCGCGCGCGCTCTCCCGCGCCGACATGGCGTCCTGGGCGGCCCGGCTGACCGGCATGAGCTCCGCCGAGCGGGCCGCGCTGTCCGGGGTGTCCGAGGGCCGGGCCGCGCAACTGGCCGCCGGGGCGCTGGTGGCCGACGCGGCCATGGACCTGTTCGAGGTGGAGCGGCTGGAGGTGTGCCCGTGGGCGCTGCGCGAGGGCGTGATACTGCGCCGGCTCGACCTCCTGCCCGGACGGCTGGATCAGTCCACCGGGATTGCTGAGTAAGACCGATCTATCCCAAAAAATTGGCATAATTCGCTGGTGAGCGGGCACTTTTCGCCCAATGTTGACAGTCCTCGGTACGATCGGCTCCCTGGTGATCGTCTTCGTCCTCATCGTCCTGGCCGTCCTGGTCATCGCGGTGGTCGCGATGCTGGCGATGGGCGCGCTGGCCGGAACGATGGTCGACTGGCACACGTTGTGGCGGCGGCTGACCCGCCGAGGGTCACGGTTGACGCTGAAACTCAGCGCCCCCGAGGCACCCGCGCGGCTGCGGGCGAAGCTGAGCGGCGGCACGCCCCTGGTGAGCCGCCGTCTCCGGCTCACGCCCGTGATCCGCGGGGGCGACCGGCGTCCCGACGTGAGCCGTCCCGGCCGGAGCGCCCGCGTTCGCAGGCCCGCCGGCCTCACTACGACCGCCGTCTCCGGCAACGAACACTGAGAAACGAGAAGTGAAAAAGGGCCGGGCCGCCGCTGACGCGACGGCCCGGCCCCGGTGTGCGGGTCACCTGGCGATGAGATGCTGTCCCGCCGCCCCGGGGGTGAAGCGCAACTTCTTCTCCAGGCAGACCATCGCCCCGTTCTCGCGCACGTTGGTGAACCGGATGTCGTCGGCGAGCGCGCGCATGATCTGCAGTCCGCGGCCGTGCTCGGCCCCCGGGCCGGGTTCGATCACCTTGTTCGGATCGAAACCGCCCCCCGTGTCGACGACCTTGATGACGCACAGGTCGTCGTGCACGCAGGCGCTGACGGTGTAGTCGTCGCTGGGCGTGGCGTGCTTGACCACGTTCGCGCACGCCTCGGTCAGCATCAACTCGATGTCGTCGCGAATCTGGGCCTCGACGCCGAGCGACCGCAGCGTGCCGTCCAGCATCTGCCTGATCAGCGGGACGCTCGCCGCATCCCTGGGCAGTCGGAGCGCTATCGTCGCCTCCACTGCGTCTCCTCCCGTCTGGATGCGTGCGAGCCTTCTGCCCCGGATCCCGCGCGCCAATCGTCCGGCGCGCCGCCGAAGCGCCACAGGGGTCGCTACTGCTCCACGAGCCGCAGCGCCACCTCCATGCACGCCTTGTCGATCTCCTCCTCGGTCAGCCCCTCGCCGGCCATCGACAGCCACTTGCCCGCGTGCAGCGCGAACAGCGCCAGCGAGCGGCTGATGCGCTCGGTGGGCGTGGCGCCGGCGTCGCTCATCTCGGCGGTGAGCTCCATCATCGTGTCGCGCATCTTGGCGAGCTGGGGATGGTTGCGCATCGCCGTCTGGTTGCTCTCCAGGAAGCGGGCGACGGCCAGGTAGCGGGGCTGGCGCAGCCGTTCGGCGTAGCGTTCGAGCAGCTCGCGGCGGGTCTCGGGGGTCTTCGGTGCGTTCCTGGCCCACTCCAGCAGCTCCTGCAGCTCGGCGACCCGGAGGTCGACCAGGCTGCCGATGATGTCCTCCTTGGTCTTGAAGTGGTAGTACAGCGCGGCCTTGGTCACGCCCAGCTCTTCCGCGATCTCGCGCAGCGAGGTCGCCTCGTAACCCTGCTCCGTGAAGAGTTTCAGCGCGATCTCCTGGATCCGCGCCCGCGTGTCTTCCCGCACTTTGCACCTTGATTTCGACTTGACGGTCGGCAAGTAAGTATCTAGCTTATTCTAAGCTTGCCGGTCGGCAAGTAAGCAAGATCACAACTGGGGGTGTGCAGTGGCGGAGGCAGTCGGACGGCGCCGCGAGGTCATGGTCGTCCTGCCGGGCCTGATGCTGGCCATGGTGCTGGCCATGCTGGACAACATGATCGTGGGCACGGCCATGCCGCGCATCGTGGGCGAGTTAGGGGGCCTGACCCATCTGTCGTGGGTGGTGACCGCCTACGTCCTGGGCACGACCGTCTCGACGCCGATCTGGGGCAAGATCGGCGACCTGTACGGCCGCAAGACCATCTTCATCACCTCGGTCGTCATCTTCATGATCGGCTCCGCGCTGTGCGGCATGGCCGGCTCCTCCATGCTCGGCGGCCCGGCCGACGGCATGACCGAGCTGATCGCCTTCCGCGCGATCCAGGGCCTGGGCGCCGGCGGCCTGATGGTCAACGTCATGGCCATCATCGGCGACCTGGTCCCGCCCCGCGAGCGCGGCCAGTACCAGGGCATCATGGCCGGCGTCATGTCGCTGGCGATGATCGCCGGCCCGCTGGTCGGCGGCTTCATCACCGACCACCTCGACTGGCGCTGGGCCTTCTACGTGAACCTGCCGGTCGGCGCCGTCGCGCTGGTCCTGCTCGTGCTCAACCTCCACCTCCCGCGGACGCACAACAAGGTGCGCATCGACTGGGCGGGCGCGGTCCTGCTGTCGGTCAGCATCACCGCGATGGTGCTCATCACCACCTGGGGCGGCAACGAGTACACCTGGGGCTCCTGGCAGATCCTCACCCTGATCGCGGTCGCCGTGGTCTTCCTGGCCGGGTTCATCGTGGTCGAGCGCCGCGTGGCCGAGCCCATCATGCCGCTGCAGCTGTTCCGCAACCGCAACTTCACCCTGATCTCGGGCATCGGCTTCCTGCTCGGCTTCGCCATGTTCGGCGCGATCAACTTCCTGCCGCTGTTCCAGCAGACGGTGCAGGGCGCCACGGCCACGAACTCCGGCCTGCTGCTGCTGCCCATGATGGCCGCGGCCATGGTCGTGTCGCTGTTCGTCGGCAAGGCCATCACCAGCACCGGCAAGTACAAGATCTACCCGATCATCGGCGGCGTCGGCATGGCCGCCGGCATGTGGCTGCTGTCCACGATGGACGTCCACACGGCCTCCTGGCAGACCGGCATCTACATCGCCGTGCTCGGCCTCGGCATGGGCTTCCTCATGCAGACCACCATGCTCATCGCGCAGAACAGCGTCGAGCAGAAGGACCTCGGCGTCTCCAGCAGCGCCACCACGTTCTTCCGGTCGATCGGCGGCTCGTTCGGCGTCTCGCTGTTCGGCGCGATCTTCAACAACCACTACCTGTCGGAGCTGACCGGCCGGTTCGGCGCCCAGGCGGCCGAGCGCATGACCTCGGGCGGCGGCGCCAGGATGGATCCCAAGCAGCTCGAACAGCTCCCCGTGCAGATGCGCACCGGGATCCTGGAGTCGCTGGCGACCTCGATCTCCGGCGTGTTCTGGTGGGCCATCGCCTTCGCCGTCGTGGTGCCGGTGCTGGCGGCCCTCATCAAGGAGATCCCGCTGCGCGGCGGCGCTCCCACGGAGGCGGCCGCGCAGGAGGCGGTCAGCCCGGCGGCAGGCTGAACAGCCGGTCGATCGCCGTCAGCTGGAACAGGCTGCGCAGATAGGGCGTCAGCGCCACCACCCGCACCACGGCGCCGGCGTCCGCGGCCCGCAGCTGGAGGCGGACGAGCCCGGCCAGGCCGGAGGAGTCGACGAAGGTCAGCCGGGACAGGTCGACGTCGATCGCGGTGATGCCCGCGGGGACGGGGAGGTCGCCCAGCCGGCTGACGGACTCGTAGTCGAGGTCGCCGGACAGGGCGAGCGCGACGGTCGTCGCGTCGGGCGTGGCGACCTCGATGTGCAGCGGCTTCCTGTCGACCACCCGGCCAGCCTAGCCACCCCGGGAAAAATGGGAGGCGCCGGGGTGGGCGAAGTGTGCACAATCCTGCCCATGCACATCTTGCGCCGCCCCCGGGTCGACGACGCCGCGGCCATCCACGAGCTGGTCGCGGCCTACGACACCGACGTCATCGGGTCGCCCGACATGACGCTCGACGACATCGCCGACGAGCTGGCCGAGCCGGGCTTCGACCTCGACAGGGACGGCTGGCTGGCCCACGACGAGACCGGCCGCCCGACCGGTTGGGCCTGGGCCTGCCGGGTGGGCGACAGCGACCTGGTCAACATCGAGGTCGTCACCCGCCCCGGCCTGGACGACCTGGACGACCTGCGGCAGGAGCTGTGGCGCACGGTCACCGCCCGCGCCCGCGAGCTCGGCGCCGAGCGCGGCCACGACGGCGTCACCCTCGACATCGGCATCTACCGCGTCGACCAGGACAAGCAGTCCTACGCCAAGGAACAGGGCTTCGAGCCCGGCACCAGCTTCCACCGCATGCGCGCCGACCACGCGGCCCCCGTCGAGCCGCCCGCCCCGCCGCCCGGCCTCACCCTGCACACGGGCGAGGACGAGGAGACCCGCCGGGCCGCGCACGCGGTGCACCAGATCGGCTTCGCCGAGCACTTCGGCTTCGTCCCGGTCGACTACGACCACTGGTACGAGCGCCGCCAGGCCATGAGCGTCACCGACTGGAGCCAGCTCACCCTGGCCAGGATCGACGGGGAGCCCGCCGGCGTGCTGATCGGCAGCAACCAGTTCGTCCCCGACGAAGACTGCGGTTACGTCGCCACGCTCGCCGTGCACCCGCGCTTCCGCGGCCGGGGCCTGGGCCGCTTCCTGCTCCGGCACGCCTTCGCCGCCGACGCCGCCAGAGGCCGCAAGGGCACGATCCTGCACGTGGACAGCAACAACACCACCCCCGCACTGGGCCTGTACGAGTCGGCGGGCATGCGCCGCGTGCTGGCAATCGACGTCTGGCGGCGCCGCCTCTGACGCCGTCCCGGCACCGGCTCCCGCTAGACCCGGTGGCGGGCCAGGTGCTCCAGCACCGACTGGTTGGCCTCCCAGCCGTCGGGGAACTTCACCGGCACCCCGAGCTGCACCGGCTCGGCCGACGGGTGGGCGTCCAGCAGCTCGGCGATGCCCGCCCGCGCCACCATCACGCAGGCGTGCCGGTGGCGTGAGGCCAGCACGCACAGCCGCCCCGACTCCAGGTGGAAGGCGGTGGCGTCGCGGCGGCCCGACAGCGGGTGCAGCACGATCGTCACGTCGTACTCGCGGCCCTGGAGGCGGTTGGCGGTGTCCACGGTGATCTCCGGCGGCAGCCCGGCGTTCCTGATCGCGGCCACCTGGTCGCGGTGGGCCGCCCCGACCGCGATCCGGTCGGCGGTCACCGGCCGCTCGCCCTGCTCGGAGGCGGCCACGGCGCCGCGCTGCAGCAGCCGCGCCGCCAACAGCGCCACGGCCTGCACGGCCTCGCCGTCGGTGCGCACGGTGTGCCGCTCGGGCAGCTCCAGCAGCGCCCACCCCGACCGGGCGGCCTCCTCCAGCGCGCGGTCGTGCACGGTGCCCATGCCGCCCGCGGTCAGCTCAAGCCGCCGGTCGCCCGCCGAGGTGCCCGACCGGAACCCGGTGAACGGGTAGAACGCCTTCGACACCACCGGCGCGGCCGAGGCGGGCAGCCGCCAGGACACCGGCAGCCGGTGGACCGGCAGCTCCGGGTTGTGCCGCAGCAGCACCGCCACCGCGCTCTGCAACGGGTCCCACGACAACCCCGACCAGCGGTCGCCGTCGACGATCGAGAACGGGTCGAGCTGCCCGGGGTCGCCGACGAACAGCGCCCGCTCGAACAGCCCCGCGATGCGCAGCAGCTTGTCCGAGCGCATCTGGTACGCCTCGTCCACGATCGCCCACGGCCACACCCGGCCGGAGATCCACGCCCACTTGTCGGCCGTGGCGATGACGATGTCGGGGTCGCCGAGATCCTGGATCCTGGTGCCGACGGTGACGCCGGCCAGCTCCAGCATGCGCGGGTGGGGCACGTACCCGCCGGCCGACAGCCGTCCGACCTTCAGCTGCGGGTGCTTGTCGGAGATGCGGGCCACCAGGTCGTCGACCTGCTCGTTCGTCTGGGCGACGATCATCAGCGGCTCGCCGGTGGCGGCGATGTGCGCGGCGGCCCGCACGACCAGCGTGGACTTGCCCGCGCCCGGCGGGGAGTCGACCACGACGCCGCGGTTCCTGGGCAGGTCGGCCAGGACGTTCGCGATCACCTGCTCCGGGCTCTCGCTCACGACCATTCCTCCTGGGCGTCCTCGTCGTCGGGGATGTACTCCTGCGGCGGCCCGCCGTGCGTCCACGGCGTGGCCTCGGCCTCGGGCAGCGCCGGAGAGCCCTGGAAGTCGTCGGTCAGCGAGGTGTAGCAGACCCGCTCGCCGATCTCCGGCACGGCGCCGGGGGCGGGCGTCTTCCCCCGGCCCATGCCCTTGGTGATCTTCAGGGTGATCAGCCCGCCGTGCGCCTCGACCAGCTCGGCGCCCTGGCCGCGGCGCTGCGGGGTGCCGAGCGAGGCGCCGGGCGGCAGGCGTACCGGGTCGTCGGTCTTGAGCACCACCAGCGGACGCAGCTTGCGCGAGCGGCCCTCGCCCTCGACGTTGTCGGGGACGGTCTCGATCACCTCGCCGGCGAACGCCTCGCCGGTCAGCCGGTACTCGGCCATCACCAGCGGGTCGTCGTAGGCGCGCTGCACGTCGTAGGCGGCCTGGGCACGTTCCATGCGGGCCAGCTTGGCCGCGGCGGCCACCGCGCCGTCGCGCCTGGCCTGCGGCGGCGCGCCCTCGGCGATGTGCGCGGCCATGGCGCTGAACGAGCCGCGGTCCTGCTCCCAGCGCTGGGCCACGCTCGCGCCCGGCTCCAGCCCGGCCAGCAGGTCGAGCGCCTGCCACATCAGCCGCCAGGTGGGTTCGAGCTGGGTGCGCAGCGCCTCGGCGACCCGCTCCGGCGACTCGCTCTCGATGGCCGGCGCGAGCACCTCGGCGTCGAAGCCCGGATCGGTCGCGGGCCCGGCCGGCGGCCAGATCAGCGGGTCCTCGGCGTCGTCGGAAGGCCCCTGGGTGATCCAGGACAGCAGCGCGGCCAGGTTGGCGTCCTCCAGCGCGCTCTGCCCGCTGGCCCAGTGGCGGGCCAGCTCCTCGGTGGCGGCCAGCGTCAGCGACGAGCCCGGGTAGGCCGCCCGCTCGGCGAAGTACGTCAGCCACCGCCCCAGCAGCGGCACCTCGGGCGGCACCGGGTAGGGCCCGTCGGGCCTGCGGAAGCGCGTGGAGCGGCCGAGCAGCCTGGTGAAGCCGACGCCCGCCTGGTTCGGCACGACGAGCTGCGGCGCGTCGAGCGCCCGCTCGTAGGGGTCTGCGTTCTTGCGCTCCACCGTCTCGGTGTCGGCGGTGAACCCCTCGACGTACGGCAGCAGCACCCCGGCCAGCTCGGCGGCCCAGGCGAAGCGCAGGTCACGGTTGCGCGGCTGGGTGACGACGAGCAGGCGCGGCCGGTCGCGGTCGGTGCCGAGCATGGCGGCCAGCGGCGCGGCGGCCTCGCCCGACAGCTTGAGCGGGATGAACACCATCGGCCGCGCGCCCACGTGGCAGTGGCGGACCGTGGCGACGGGCTGGGCGATGCCCTCCCGCAGGGCGCGCAGCCGGGCGAGCGAGGTGAGCAGGCTCAACTGAGGCACTCCCTGCGCAGGCGTTCGGCGTTGCGGAGCAGGCCGGCGATCTCCTCCTGGCCGTCGGCCGGGTCGCGCAGGCCGTCGGCCAGGCCCAGCGCCTCGGCCACCGAGGCGACCCCGCCCAGCTCGTCGCGCACCTGGCGGCCGAGCAGGTCGGAGGCGCCCTCCTGGCGGGCCTCGTCGCGGCAGAAGAAGCACAGGTCGCACGCGGACAGGCAGTCGGGCGCGTAGCGGGCGGTGGTCCTGCGCAGCGCGTCGGCCAGCTCGGCCACCGGGCGGGTGGGCCGGCCGTCCTCGCCGGGCCGCAGGTCGAAGCTGAGGTCCTCGGGCAGCGCGGCGAGCAGCCGGTCCAGGCCGGTCATCCGGGTGAGCTGACGGCGCAGCACCGCGAGCTGCCTGCGCACGTCGACCAGGGTCGCCACCGGCCGGTTGGCGAAGTTCTCGGGGCACACCAGCACCACGTCGTGGGAGACGGTGAGCGGGTCGTGCCCCAGCTCCGCCAGCATCGTGCGCAGCGCCAGCACGTAGACGGCGGCCTGACGGGCGGCGGCGGCCACCGCGGCCGGCTCGGCCTGCCCGTCGACCACCGCGAACGACTTGATCTCCACCACGTGGAAGCGCCCGCCGAGCTGGAAGGCCACCACGTCCGGTTCGAGGAACGCGGTGTGGCCGGCGATCTCCAGGCTGAGCAGCGGGTGGTCGAACAGCGTGCCGGCGTCCTGGTCGCCGCGCGCCGCCCGGTCGAACAGGGCGCGGGTGTGGGTGTGGCGCAGGTGGGCGCCGACGTTCTCCACGTCGTGGTAGGCCACCTCGGCGACCGGCAGGTCCAGCACCTCGCGCAGCATGCGCAGCAGCTCGGCGCAGCCGTCGGCCTTGACCAGCGCCTCGAACGCGTTCCCGCGGGTGATCGCGAACGGCGACTGGCCGAACGGCGCGGGGAAGCCCAGGTGGCGGGCGGCGGCGTCCTTGTCGACGCCGGCGCCGTCCATGAGGGCGCGGCGGGTGCAGCCGGGGTTGGCGGCCAGGGCCGCGATCGCTCTGGCGTCGTGCGGCTTGGGCGGCGTCGTGCCGCGCAGCGCGTCGAGCCGGTGGGCCGGGCCGTCCTCGCGTCTCAAGCCGCTCACGTCGCTGTCTCCTCCTTGATCGTGCCCAGCGTAGCGGCGCCGAAGAGCCTGGCCACGTCACCGAGCTGGGATGTGGCGCGTCGTGCCAGCTCGGCGCGGTCGCGCGTGTCGCGTTCTGCGTGCACCGCCAGCTCGGCCCTGGCCGCCTCGGCGATCCGCCGGCGGTCGGGCGGGCCGAGGTCGGTGGCCGTGGCGCCGGGCACGTTCCTGGCCATCCGCGCCAGTAAGCGCAGGGCCCGCTCGTCCTCGCCGTCGTGCGAGGCCACCGCGATGGCGCAGGTCAGGAAGTCGACGCGGGGGCTGAGCGGGCCGACCACCCGCCGCTCCAGCGGCCAGGTGCTGAGCGTCAGCAGGCCGCGGGCGGGGGAGAGGCGGTCGGTCAGCGCCGCGCACAGGTAGTACGGCCTGCCGTGCGGCGTGGACCGGAACGAGCGCTCCTCGTCGCGGCGCAGGCTGGTGAGCTGGGCGCTGCGGATGGTGCCGGCGAAGAACGCGCCGCTGACCGCCACCACCAGGCGCGGCTGCGCGGCGGCCCCGAGCAGCGCGAGCGCCTGGTGCACCTGCTCGCGCACGGTGACCAGCCGGGGGCCCTCCGCCCCGGCGCGCGGCTGCTCGCCGCTCACCAGGGCGTCCCAGGCGCGCTCGGCGGCGCGCAGCTCGGCGCGCAGGACGCGGGCCGTCGCGCCGTCCCTGACGCGCATGGCCTTGCGCACGCCGGCCCGGAGCCCGTCGATCCGCCGCTCCAGCTCGTCCAGCGGGTCACTCATGGCGCGAGGGTATCAACAGTTCCAGTATTTCCCAGTATTTACACCGAAATCTACGATGTAAAGGGCCGGGCCAGGAACCACATGCGGTCCTCGGTGACGAACCGCTCCAGCCGCAGCCCCTCGGCGGCCAGGGCGTCGGCCAGCTCGTCGTCGGTCATGCGGCGCGAGGTGAACGACTGGGTCCAGACCCGGTCGCCGTGCTCGTAGCGCATGGTCGCCGCGAACACGCCGGGGGAGATCTCCCCGACCTCCGCCAGGGTGATCGTGACGTCGCCGTCCTTCCTGCCCGAGCCGGCCCGCCAGCCGTCGTGCCGCTCGGCCGTCATCCACTGGACGAGCACCGCCCCGCCCGGCTTGACGTGCCGCGCGCACGCCGCCAGGAAGGACCGCCTGACCTCCGCGTCGACCACGTTGACGAGCTGGGAGGCCAGCGTGACGGTGTCGAAGCGCCGGTCGAGCCGCAGGTCCTGGAGCCGCGCGTGCACGGTCTCGGCCCCGCGCACGTGCGCCAGCATCTCGGGGGACTCGTCCACGGCCACGACCTGTAACCCGGCCTCGACGAGCGCGTGGGTGACCCTGCCGACACCGGCGCCGAGCTCCAGGACGGACCCGCCCGGCGGGGTCTCCTGGATGACGACGTCGGCGTCGCGGCCGGGCTGGAGGAGGGTGTAGAACTCGACCGGGGATCCGTCGGGGGTGATGGCGCCTGGGCCTGTGCCGGTGTTCTTCATGCCCAAAAACCTAACCGCCGCGTGAGCCGTCCGTGAGCGGGGGACGATGGCCTCTGTGACCGGTGAGGTACGAGTTCTGATCGGCGTCGGCGTGGGCCTGGCCGCCGTTCCCCCCGTCTACTACCTGACCGAGGCGGGCGCCAGAGCGCTGCGGGCCGGGCAGGCGGCCTTCGCCCCTGCCCCCGCAGGGCCGGGGCTGCTGGCGGCGGCGGCCCTGATCGTCGCGGTGCTGGCCGCCTGGCCCGCCGCCGCGCTGGCCTGCGGGCTGCCGCTGGCGGTGGCGGGCGTGCTGTTCGCCCTCGACCTGCGGGCCGCGATCGGCCTGGCGGGCGCGCTGCCCGGCCTGTGGGAGCCGCCGTGGGCCGAGCCGCCCGGCACCCTCGCCGGGGCGACCGGCCTGTACGCCTACACCGGCGCGTTACTGGTCTTCTCGGCGCTGCTGCCGCGTCGTCTGCGATCTATCCTGAGCAGATGAGCAGACGGGACCCCGACCGGCGCAGGGCGCTGCTCGACGCCGCCGACCGAGCCATCCTGGCCGAGGGCCCCGAGGTGTCGATGGCGGCCATCGCCGCCGAGGCCGGCATCACCAAACCCGTCCTCTACCGCCACTTCGGCGACAAGAGCGGCCTGTACCAGGCGCTGGCCGACCGCCACGTGCGCACGGTCATCGCCCAGCTCCGCCCGCAGTTCGCCGGGCCCGGCACCGACCTGCGGGCCCGCGCCCGCGCCGCCATCGGCGTCTATCTCGACCTGATCTCGGCCAACCTCGACCTCTACCGCTTCCTGTTCCACCGGGCCAGCGCCGAGGACACCCGCATCCGCTCCCACATGACCTCGCTCGTGCGCGGCCTGGGCGAGGAGCTGGGGCGGGTGCTGGCCGACGAGCGGGTGGTGGCCGACCCGGTGCGGGCGCAGGTGCTCGGCCACGCGTTCGTCGGCATGGTCCAGACGACGGGCGACTGGTGGCTGGAGCATCCGGAGGTCGACCGCGCGCAGGTGGTGGAGGGGCTGGTGGACGTGATCGCGGCGGCCGTCGCCGGCGGCTGAGGGCCTGGCGGACCGACCGATCGGCGGCCCGGTCAGGTCAGCAGGCCGAGCAGGTCCCACTCGTTCTGGCAGGCGCGGCGGCCGAGGGCGGCCAGCTCCACCGAGGAGGCGCCGCCGCGCAGGTGCCGCATGGTCTGCATGACGCAGATGATCCCCCACTTCAGCACCCCGAACGTCTCCCACCAGCGCAGCGCGTCCAGGTCGACGGGCCGGCCGCCGGCCTCCTCGTAGGCGGCGGTCAGCTCGGCGTAGCCGCCGAACCCGCCCACGGGCAGCGGCGAGCCGAACCGCCACGCCTTGACGCACAGCCAGCCCAGGTCCTCCAGCGGGTCGCCGGCGTGGGCCAGCTCCCAGTCGAGCACGGCCCTGACGCCCTCCGGGCCGACGATCAGGTTGCCGTTGCGGAAGTCGCCGTGCACGACGCTCGCCGGGACGGCGGGCGGCCGGTCGGCCTCCAGCCTGCGCAGGGCCAGCTCGAACACGGGATGCGGCTGGCCGGTCAGGTCGAGCACGTCCCGCCAGAAGCGCAGCGGGTCAGCGGGGACGGCCTGCGGCGCGGTCGCGGGCGCGGCCCCGGTCGCGGTCCCGAGGGGCGCGGTCCCGAGGGGCGCGGTCTTGGGGGCGGTCGCGGGTTCGGGTTCGGTCGCGCGTCCGATCTCGGGCAGGCAGGACAGCGGCATGCGGTGGATCGCCGCCAGCGCCCGCCCGCACTGGGCGGCCAGCCTCGGCCGGGCCTCCCGGTACGCCTCGTCCCGCAGGATCCGGCGCGGGATGGTCTCGCCGGGGATCCGGCTCATCAGGACGTACGGCCCGGCGGCGGCCACGACGTGCGGGACCGGCACCCCGGCGTCGGCCGCCGCCCGCATCAGCCGCGCCTCCTCGGCCAGCCCCGTCCCCGCCTCCAGGGCGCCCCCCGGCCCGTCGAGCCGGAGCACCAGCTCGTGCCGGTCGCCGCCCGGGACGACCACGTCCAGGGCCCAGGTCTCCCTGGAGGCCCCGCCGGGCAGCCTGACCGCGTACGGGACGGCCGCGTCCGGCCCGTACACCTCGCGGACGATCGTCTCGACGCGGTTCACCGGGGGCCGAACTCCCAGGCGTCGCCGGCCGCGTACGCGCCCAGCAGGCGGCGGCCGACCGCGTCGATGTGCACCTCGTCGGGGCCGTCGTAGACGCGCGCGGCGCGGGCGTGCCGGTACATGCGGTCCAGCGGCGTGTCGGGGGTCAGGCCGGCCGCGCCGTACACCTGGACGGCCCGGTCGATGACGTTGTGCAGCATGCGCGCCCCCACCACCTTGATCGCGCCGATCTCGACGCGGGCCTGCGAGCCGGCGTCCACGGCCTCGGCGGCCTGGAGGGTGAGCAGGCGGGCGGCCTGGATCTCGGTGTAGGAGTCGAACACGTGCTGCCGCATGAGCTGCTTGGCCGCCAGCGGCTCGCCGAAGGCGGTGCGCGCGTGCAGCCGCCGGCACATCAGGTCGAAGGCCCGCTGCGCCTGCCCGAGCCAGCGCATGCAGTGGAAGATCCGGCCGGGCCCGAGACGCCGCTGCGCGATGACGAAGCCGTGCCCGCGCTCGCCCAGCAGGTTCGCGGCCGGCACCCGCACGTCCTCGTAGCGCACCTCGCAGTGCGCGCCGCCGAGGCCGAGCACCGGCGTCTCGCGCACGATCGTGTAGCCGGGCGTGTCCGTCGGCACGAGGATCATGGAGAAGGCCCGGTGGGGCGGCGCGTCCGGCTCCGTCCGGCACATCACGGTCGTGTACGCCGCCACCGAGGCGCCCGTCGTGAACCACTTGTGCCCGTTGATCACCCATTCGTCGCCGTCGAGCACGGCGGAGGTGGTGAGCTGGGTGGGGTCGCTGCTGGAGACCTCCGGCTCGGTCATCGCGAAGCTGGGCGAGATGTCGCCGCGCACCAGCGGCTCCAGGTAGCGCTCGCGCTGCTCGGGGGAGGCGTGCTCGTGCAGCATGAGCGAGTCCTGCAGGGTGAACGTGCCGAGGGCGAGCTGCCCGTACTCGCTGCGGCCCTGGACCTCGTTGACGTAGACGTAGTCGAGGAACGGCAGCCCGCCGCCGCCCAGCTCGCGCGGGTGGCCGAGGGCCCACAGGCCCTCCTTTCTGGCCTCGTCCCGCAGCCCGGCCATGGTGGCGGCGGCCCGCGGCCCGCCCTCGTGCAGCACCTCCTCGGCCGGTTCGACGCGCTCGGTCATGAACGCGCGCACGGCGTCGCGGATCGGCCGGACGTGCTCGGGTACGGCGAAGCTCATGGGGTGATCTCAACCGAAATCCGTTGCGCGGTCAACGGTCGGCGCGCCCGCGCAGCAGCAGCGGCCGAAGTCGAACCGCTCGGCGCAGGCCCGCTCCCACAGCCGGGCCGTGTCGCCGCCGGCGCGCGGGAAGACCAGCCGCGCGATCACCAGCGCGACCACCGCCCGCGCCCCGGCCAGGAAGAGCGCCGAGGCCGCGCTCTGGACGTGCGCGCCGGAGACGAACAGGTCGTCCACCAGCAGCACCCGCGCGCCGTCGACGCGGCCCAGCACCTGGAAGGCCCGCTCGTCCGAACGCCGCCGCGCGAGGTTCTCGGCCGCCTGCGCCGACCCGGCCATCAGCACGGGACGGTGCAGCCCCCGCAGGTCGCCCACCATGTCCACGACCCGCGGCATCGGGCCGAAGACCTCGATGGGCCGGTCGAGCCGGGTGCCGGGCAGCGTGGTGACCATCGTGAAGGGGCCGCCGGCCAGCCGGGTCAGGCAGGCGGAGTGGGCCCGGTGGAACCGCGCCACGGTGGCGGCCAGGAAGGGCACCCGCCGCACGCTGCCCGGCGGGTCCCTGCGGCGGGTCACGATCGCGTGCAGCTGGGCGCCGTCGCCGTCGCGCACGCACAGCGAGACGGGCACGACGTGCTCGGTGTGGCGGTACAGGCCCTGGGTGGTGACGCCGCAGGTGACGCAGAGCCCGGACGGCCCGCCGGCGCCGGTGTGGCAGATCCGGCAGACGCCGGGGCCGGCGGCCGGGACGTTGCGGAAGATCTGCAGGTACGCCTCGGTCACCGCGCGGGCGTCGCCCATGCTCAGAAGACGGTCGTCAGCCGGGTCACATCTACAAGATTGACCGCCTGGCGCGCCAGCTCGTCAATGCCCGCTACGACAGTGACTCCTCCCCGGTAGGCCAGCCGGGGCGTCCACGGCAGGCCGGGGGCGGCGAAGACGTGCTTGCCCTGGGACAGCGCCATCGCCGCCCGCTCGCCGTCGCAGGCGCCGGTGACGTAGAGCGCGGCGGCCAGCCCGCTGGTCACCAGCCCGGTCACCGCCCGCGTCCGGGCCGTGGCGCCCGTGCCCGGCCAGAACGGCGACACCACCACGACGGCCCCGGCCCCGCCGCCGCCCTGCCGCCCGCCGTCCGGACCGCCCACGACGGCCATCGGTCGCCCGTCGTCCGGAACGACCCCAAGGGCCCCGGGCCCGCCGGTCATCGGCCGCCCGTCGTCGGGGCCGACCAGGATCGCGCGGCCGCCGGCCGTCGCTGCCGCGACGGCGGTGCGTGGCGCGTCGCACACGACGGTCAGACCGGCCGCGGCCAGCGCTCGGGCCGCGGCGCGGGCGCCGGGGGCGTCGCCGGTGACCGCCACCGACCGGTGGTCGCCGGCTCCCAGTCGCCCGCGCACCCACAGGAACGGCTGGAGGTTGTGGGCGCAGGCCAGGTTGCCCGGATAGTCGTCGTCGAGCACGGTCACCAGCGCGGCGGGGCAGGAGGCGATGAGCACCCCGGCCCGGCCGAGGTCGCCCGGACGCAGCCGCGCGACGACCCGCGCGGCGTGCGCCCTGTCGTACTGGCCGAGCCCGTCGAGGTCGCCGCGGGCCAGCCGCAGCGCGCTGCCCCGGGCCTCCACGACCCGCGCGGTGTGGTGCCACGGCCCGGCGGTGGCCCTGGTCAGGGCGAGCACCGCGGCCTGCTCCTCGGTCACCGACATCACCCACCGTCCGGTTGGAACGACCGTACGCGTGCCCACCGACAGAACCGGCTCCCGTCGTGCCGCCCGGACGGTCCGGACGCGCCGCGGCACGGGAAAGGGCCCGGCGGCCGCCGGGCCCTTCGGAGGGGACGGGGTCAGGCCGCGTTCTCCTCGGCCTTGCGGGGCAGGACCTCCAGCTCGAACGCGCCCGACCTGACCGCCTCCAGGAAGTGCTGCCAGTCGCGGCGCGGGATCTCCAGGACGACGTCCGGGGAGGAGTCGTGGATGAGCTCCACGTGGTCGTTGATGCGGCAGGCCTTGACGCGTACGTCGTCGTTCATGCTGCGCTCCCTCGGGTTGACTGCGGCTGAGCGGCCCGGGAAGCCGGGGGCCGGGAGCTGCGCCGGGCGACTTTCCCAGCCGTCCGGGCCGTCCGCGTGACCCCGGAGGGCCGGGCCGCTCGGGAAGCGTGTCATCGTCGTGCGGGGGCCCGCCACCGCCGGTGTGGGCGGCTCGGTAGAGACACGCCGATCGTGGGCGGAGGTCTGTCGTCCCGGGGGTGGAGAAAGGTCATCCGTGGGGCGGGGCCTTGACAGGCAGGGCGATGATCCTTATGCCTGGGCTCACTACTGGCCGTGCGCGGGCGTACGGCTCCGGAGCCGAGGTGACGGGAGTGCCGCCGATGGCGCAGCCCCATGACGTGCCCACCGCCGCGCAGCTCGTCGCGGCCGTCCGCGGCTTCCTGCGGGACGACGTGCTGCCCGCGGTCGAGGGGCGGGTGCGCTTCCACACGCGGGTGGCGATCAACGTGCTCGCCATGGTCGAGCGGGAGATCGAGCTGGGCCAGGACCAGGCCGCCGAGCACGCCGCGCGGCTGGCGGCGCTGGGCGTGGCCGACGACGCCGAGCTGGCCGCCGCCGTCCGCGCGGGCCGCTTCGACGGCGACGACGCGCTCACCGCCGCCCTGGTCCAGGCCGTCCGGGCCAAGCTGGAGGTGGCCGATCCCGGCTACCTCCAGCGGCCGTGAGCGTCAGTGGGACCCGGCCAGGTCCAGGTCCTTGACGTCGGGGTCGCCCTCGTCGGCGAAGTAGTCGCCGCGCCGGGTGGCGTCCGCGCCGTCGGCCACCTTGGCCGCCCGGAAGATCAGCGTGGCGACCGCGGCCACGACCAGGTTGACGATCAGCGCGAGGAAGCCCGCGTAGACGGTCATCTTGGTGTCCAGGCCCAGGTTCGACAGGCTGAAGGCCGAGCCGCCGAAGTGCTCCTTGCCCTTGGCCGGGTTGGGGATGAGGTAGAGCATCCACATGCCCGCCGCCAGGCCCGCGGCCCAGCCGGCCATCAGGCCGCCCTTGTGGAACCACCGGGTGTACAGGCCGAGCGCCACCGCCGGCAGCGTCTGCAGGATGATCACGCCGCCGATGAGCTGCAGGTCGATCGAGAACTGCGGGTCGAGCAGCAGGATGCACAGCACCGCGCCCACCTTGACCACCAGCGAGACGACCTTGGAGACGTTGGCCTCCTGGGCGTCGGTGGCCTGCTTGTTGATGTACTCGCGGTAGATGTTGCGGGTGAACAGGTTCGCCGCCGCGATCGACATGATCGCCGCCGGCACCAGCGCGCCGATGCCGATGGCCGCGAACGCCACGCCGGCGAACCAGTCGGGGAAGAGCTGGTCGAACAGGTTCGGCACGATCGTGTTCGGGTCGCCGCCGACCGGCTTGGTGCCGGCCGCGATGGCCATGAAGCCCAGCAGCGCGATCAGGCCGAGCACGAAGCTGTAGGCGGGCAGCGCCGACATGTTGCGCTTGATGACGTTGCGGTTCTTGGAGGCCAGCACGCCGGTGAGGCTGTGCGGGTAGAGGAACAGCGCCAGGGCCGAGCCGAAGGCCAGCGTGACGTACTGGAGCTGGTTGGCGCCGTTGAGCAGGATGCCGTCGCCCGGCGCGGGGGTCTTGTCGAACTTGGCCTGCGCCATGTCGAAGATGTTGCCCCAGCCGCCCAGCTTGGCCGGGATGTAGATGACCGCGGCCAGGATCACGATGTAGATCAGCGCGTCCTTGACGAAGGCGATCAGCGCGGGCGCGCGCAGGCCCGACTGGTAGGTGTAGGCCGCCAGGATCGCGAAGGCGATGATGATCGGCAGGTGCCCGGTGATGCCCATCGACTTCAGCACGGCCTCGATGCCGACGAGCTGCAGCGCGATGTACGGCATCGTGGCCACCAGCCCGGTGATGGCGATCAGCAGCGCCAGCGTCGGCGACCCGAACCGGGCCCGGACGAAGTCGGCGGGCGTGACGAACCCGTGCACGTGCGAGACCGACCACATCCGCGCCAGCACCAGGAACACCAGCGGGTAGACCACCACGGTGTAGGGCAGCGCGTAGAAGCCGAGCGCGCCGGAGCTGAACACCAGCGCGGGCACGGCCACGAACGTGTAGGCGGTGTAGAGGTCGCCGCCGACCAGGAACCAGGTGACCCAGGAGCCGAAGCTGCGGCCGCCGAGGCCCCACTCGTTGAGGCTGGCCAGGTCGGTGGGCCGCCGCCAGCGGGCCGCCACGAACCCCATGCCGCTGACCAGGATGAACAGCAGCCCGAAGACGACCAGCTCGGTCACGTGCCCGCTCATTTGGTCATCCTGTAGACGATCGTGGTGCAGCCGACGCCGACCACGATGAAGGCCAGCTGCAGCCAGTAGAACAGCGGGAAGCCGAGCAGGCGCGGCTCATCGGAGTTGAACAGGAACGTCAGCAGCGGCAGCACGATCGGCACGACCAGCAGCCAGTTCCACGGGCTGCGGTCGGTACGCGGCGGCTGCCCGGATTCCCCGGTAGTCATCGGCCCTCCGAATGGGGGATCAGGAGCGGCGTGTTGACCGGCTCCTGACAATGTCGTCAATGGAGGGAGATTAGCTTTCCGGTGGTATTAAACCCAATGTCCGGAACATTACGGTTTGGCCTAAATGTCGAGATGAAATCTCAATATGTGAGACCAAAGCCACCCCTCGCCAACGGCACGTTAAGTCGCTCCCGCGCCGCGCGGAACCGGGCGATCGGCGAATGGTCGGCTACTCGCGACGAACGGTCACGTCGTCGGCGATGTCGCGCGTCCCGTACCCCTCGGGGGCGGGCACCTCGGTGATCGGGTCGGGGCGGTCGTCGAACTCCAGCCGCAGCGCCCGCGCCATGGTGGCGTGCATCTCGTACAGGCAGACGATGTAGGTCAGCTCCAGGATCTGCTCGTCGGGCAGGTGGGCGCACAGCACGGCGAACACCTCGTCGTGCACCCGGCCGCCGTCGAGCACCAGGCCGTCGGTGTAGGCCAGCACCGCCCGCTCCAGCTCGCCGAACCGGTCGCTGACCTGCCAGGAGGCCACCGCCCGCACCTTGTCCTCGGGCACGCCGAGCGCCCTGAGCTGCTTGCAGTGCTGGGAGTAGACGAACTGGCTCTGCCGCGCCCAGCCCGCCCTGGTCTGCCCCAGCTCGCGCAGCACCGGGTCCAGGCGTGACTCCCGGTAGATCTGGAAGCCCTTGACGCAGTGGCGGAAGATCTTGGGGTCGAGGGCGAAGACCGTCCACCAGTCGCCCGGCGAGCCGGTCGCGGTCCCCGTGCCGTCGGGGGACAGCAGCCGGTCGTGGAAGAACCGGACGACGGGGTCGGTCACCTCCTCGGGCGGCACCCGCCGCAGGCGCGGCATCAGACGGTCCGGTCGGCGGCCGTCTTGGGCTCGTGCCGGACGTCGCCCGGCTGCCCGACCGGCCGCGTCCAGGCGGCGAACTCCACCAGGATCCCGTCGGGGTCCTTGAAGTAGATGGACCGGACGAAGACGCCCTCGTGCATCGCGGGCGCCACGCCGAACTCGCTGTCGTCGTGGTTGAGCAGCACGCCCACGTCGATGCCCTTGGCCACCAGCCGGTCGCGGTACTCCTCGATGCGCTCGGGCGGCACGTCGAAGGCGAGGTGGTTCATCGAGCCGACCGCCGACAGCAGCTCGCCCCGGTCCGGCAGGTTCTTCGGCGCCGAGACCCCCGGCACGCCCTCGGGCGCGTCGGGGAACCAGAAGAAGGCCAGCGCGTTGCCGCCGCCGCAGTCGAAGAAGAAGTGCTGGCCCCAGCCCAGGGGCAGCTCGATCGTCTTGATCAGCGGCATGCCCAGCACGCCGGAGTAGAAGTCGACGGTCTGCTTCATGTCCGAGCAGACCAGCGCGACGTGGTTGACCCCGCGGAGCTCGAATTCGCTGTTCATGGTAATCAACTACTTATCACAGCGTTCCCGCGGAAAACATGACAGCAGGTGGCGGGTATTCGGGCCACGATCGTGCCCGTGATTGTTGTGGTGGCGGGCGCGACCCGCGGAACGGGACGAGGAATGGCGGTCGCCCTGGGGGCGGCCGGAGCGACGGTCTACTGCGCCGGACGGAGCACGCGCGAGCGCCGTTCGGAGATGAACCGTCCGGAGACGATCGAGGAGACCGCCGAGCTGGTGAGCGCGGCGGGCGGGACGGGCATCGCGGTCCCCGTCGACTTCCTGGACCCGGCGGCGGTGGCCGACCTGGCCGCCCGCGTCGAACGGGAACAGGGTCGCCTGGACGTGCTGGTCAACGACGTGTGGGGCGGCGACGGCCTGTGGAAGTGGGAGACCCCCGTCTGGGAGCAGGACCTGGACGACGGGCTGCGCCTGCTCAGGCTGGCCGTCGACACCCACCTCATCAGCGCCCGCCACCTGCTGCCGCTGCTGATCCGGCACGAGGGCGGCCTGGTCGTGGAGGTCACCGACGGCACCTGGGAGTTCAACCGGACCCGCTACCGCGAGAACGTCTACTTCGACCTGGCCAAGCTGTCGGTCAACCGGCTGGCCTTCGCCTGGTCCCACGAGCTGCGCCCGTACGGCGGGACGGCGGTGGCCGTCACGCCCGGGTTCCTGCGCTCGGAGGCGATGCTGGACGGCTTCGGTGTCACCGAGGAGAACTGGCGGGAGGCGAAGGCGGACAGCGCGTGGATGGTCTCCGAGACCCCCGCCTACGTCGGTCGCGGCGTGGCCGCCCTCGCCCGGGATCCCGACCGGCGCAGGTGGTCGGGGTCGTCGGTGACCAGCGGCGAGCTGGCCGAGGCGTACGGCGTCACCGACGTGGACGGCAGCCGGCCGCAGGTGTGGCGCTACATCGCCGAGGTCGTGGAGAAGGGCGGCGCCGGCGGCTGGGAGGACTACCGCTGACCCCCGCCGCGCGGCCGGGCCGCTCTCAAAGCCGGTGGAGGCCGGTCGCGCGGGCGTGCTCAGCGCCGGTGGAGCCCGGCCGCGCGGGCGTGCTCAGCGCCGGTAGAGCTCGGCCATGCGGGCGGCGGCGTCGGCGACCTGGGCGCGCAGCTCCTCCGGCGCCAGCACCTCGGCCTCCGGGCCGAACCGCAGCACCTGGGTGAAGGCCACCCGCGTCGACTCCACGGCCAGCCGCACGGTCCCGTCCGGCTGGAGCGAGGCCAGCGCGTCGTCCAGGGCGGCCGGGTCGGCGACGTACCGCAGCATGCGCCGGCCGGCCGGGGTCAGCCGCAACGTGATCACGTCCCTGAGCAGGGAGCGGCTGAACTCGGCCGCCTGCCCGGCCCAGAACGCGGCCAGGTCGAAGTCCGCGTCCCGCTCGAAGCGCGGCTCGCGCGCGCGGACGTCCCCCATCCGGTCCACCCGGAAGATCAGGAACCGTTCGCGCAGGCGGGCCACCAGGTACCAGGCGCCCGCCTTCAGCACCAGCCCGTACGGCTCCAGCTCCCGCGTGCGCTCCTTGTAGACCACCGTGACCGGCAGGTCGTTCCACACGGCCCTGGCCAGCGGGGCCAGCGCCGGGGGCGGCGGCGTGTCGGCGGCGTACCAGCCGGGCGCGTCCAGGTGGAACCGCTGCGCGGCCGTGGCGGGCGCGTCGCGCAGCGAGGGCGACAGCGCCGCGGCGGCCTTGAGCCGGGCCGTCGCGGCCACCTCCTGCAACCCCATCTCGCGCAGCGCCGCGGGCACCCCCGACAGGAACAGCGCCTCGGCCTCGGCCCGGTCCAGCCCGGTCAGCCGGGTGCGGTAGCCGTCCAGCAGCCGGTAACCGCCGCCGCGCCCGCGGTCGGCGTAGACCGGCACGCCCGCCTCCGACAGCGCCAGCACGTCGCGGTGCACCGTGCGCTCGGAGACCTCCAGCTCCCTGGCCAGCTCGGCCGCCGTCATCCCGCCCCTGGCCTGCAACAGCAGGACCAGCGACATCAGCCGCGCGGCGCGCACAGCGGCAGCACCACGGCCGAGGGGCGGGCGGGGGAGTGGAACACCTCGACGTCGGCGGGCACCATCGGGCCGCCGGGCGCGCCCACCGGCTCGCCGGTGCCCGGGTTGCGGGCGATCGTCGGGTACGCGCCGGCCGCCACGTGCACCCGGATCCGGTGGTCGCGGCGGAACCGGTGGCCGATCGGCCACAACTCCACCCGGACCCGGCGCACGCCGTCGCCGTTCCCTTCACCGTTCCCGTCACCGTCGGTGTGCGGGCCCAGCCGGCGCACGCCCTCGCACAGGTTGAGCGAGCGCCCGTCGGGATGCACGTCGCAGACCCGGACCACCACGTCCACGTGCGGCGTGCTGGACCGGACGTAGACGTCGGCGTGCACCGGGCCGATCATCTCCACGTCGGCCTCCAGCGCCGCGGAGCTGTAGACCAGCACGTCGCGCCGGGCCTCCAGGCGCCGCTGGTCACGCGGCCTGGAGTCGGCCAGCAGCACCGGGCCGCCGATCGCCGGGGTCGGATGGGCGGGGTGGTAGCGGAACCGGTCGGACCCGGCCTCCTCGGGCTCGCGCGGGTCCAGCCCGCCGCCCGGCCGCAGGTGCCAGCGCTGCTCCCGCACGCCCGGCACCGGCCAGTCGGGGTAGTCGCGCCACTCGCCGGCCCCGGTGACGTACAGCCGCACCGGGTCCGTCCGCAGGCCGGACGGGTCGTCCATGAGGTGGGCGCGGAACCAGGCCAGCGCCTCGGCCTTCGAGGGCCGCCCGTGCCGGGAGTCGACGTGGTACCAGGGCCCGATCGTCAGGTACGGCCGCCGCCCGGCCGCCCGCATCGCCGCGTAGTCCTTGAGCTGCCAGGGCAGGAAGACGTCGTACCAGCCGCCGAGCATGGTGACCGCCGCCTCCACCTCGCCCACCTTGAGCGAGAAGTCGCGCTTGTGCCAGTACGGCACGGCCGGGTCGGCGTGGTGGGCCAGCAGATCCCGGAAGAACCGCAGCGGCCGGCCCGCCGAGGCCACGTCCAGCTCGGCCACCGGCCGTCCCGACAACACGGCCCGGCGGGTCACCCTGGGGGCGGTCAGCATCGCGGCCCCGCCGACGAAGCGGCGCGTCATGGTGTCGGTCAGCGTGGTCCAGCTCAGCGTCGACTCCAGCGCGAACGCGCCGCCCACGTAGGCGGCGTCCCTGAACTGGGAGGCGGTGATCTGCGTGGCCATGGCCTTGAGCTCGGGCCCGGCCTCGGCGGCGACGGCCCACTGGGCGTAGCCGAGGTAGGAGGGGCCGAACATGGCGAACGAGCCGCCGTACCAGGGCTGCTCGCGCAGCCAGGCGATGGTGGCCAGGCCGTCGTCGCGCTCGTCGCCGAGCGGGTCGAGGCTGCCGCCGGAGCCGAAGCCGCCCCGGCAGCTCTGGATCAGCACGTGGAAGCCGTTCCTGGCGAAGCCGCGGCCGTACATCCAGCCGAACAGGCCGCGCCGGCCGTACGGCGAACGGATCAGCACCGCCGGGGCCGGCCGCCCATGAGCCGGGGCGTAGTGGTCGGCCAGCAGCGTCACACCGTCGGGCATCGGGACGGGGATGTCCCGCCGCAGCCGCACGCGTCTCATGTCCTAACCAGTAACAGATCGGGCGGGACGGGTGGTAGCCGGGGGTTACGGTCGCGTAGGGACAAAGGTCCTTGGCAAACTATCCGGTCATGGGACGAATCACTTCGTACGTCGCCCTAGGGGACAGTTTCACCGAAGGACTTGAGGACCCGGCCGACCACGGGTTCCGCGGCTGGGCCGACCGGCTGGCCGAGCACATCGAGGCCGACCGCCGCCAGGCCGGGGAGCCCGGACTGCGGTACGCCAACCTCGCCGTCCGCGGCCGGCTGATCGACCAGATCGTGTCGGAGCAGGTGCCGAAGGCGGTCGAGCTCGGCGCCGACCTGGTCTCGCTGTGCGCCGGGGGCAACGACATCCTGCGGCCGGGCAGCGGGCCGGCGTCCGTGGCCAGGCGGCTGGAGGAGGGCGTCAGGACGCTCACCGAGGCGGGCAGCCGGGTGCTCATGTTCACCGGCTTCGACCTGCGGCACGTGCCGGTGATGCGGCTGGCCCACTCCAAGATCGAGGTCTACAACCTGCACATTCACGACATCGCCCGCCGCTACGACGCGCTGCTGGTGGACCTGTGGCCGATGCCGGTCCTGCGCGACCCGCGCGCCTGGAACGCCGACCGTCTACACCTCAGCCCCGACGGCCACCGCCGGGTGGCGCTGCGGGCCGCCGAGGTGCTCGGCGTGCCGGTGGCGGAGGACTGGCGCGAGGCGTACCCGGCCAGGCGGCCGCCGGTCTGGACGGCCGCCCGCCGCGAGGACCTGCGCTGGGCCAGGACCTACCTCGGCCCGTGGATCGGCAGGCGCATCAACCGGCGCTCCTCGGGCGACGGGGTCGCCCCCAAGCGCCCCGACCTCGCCCCGCTGCCGACCGCCGCCCGCTGACCCCGGCCCCGATCCGGTTCCAGGCCCGGTTCCAGGCCCGCCGTCGATCCCGGCCGTCGATCCCGGCCGTCGATCCCGGCCCCGGCCCGGGGTCCCGCCGCACCAGGAACGGCGGGACCCCGGACGGTCAGGGCAGCGCCTTGTCCGGGCGCTCGGAGACGCGCACGCCGTTGACCAGCGTGGCCCCCTGCCGGGCGGCGAAGCGCACGTTGAGCTGACCGTCGGTCACCTTCACCGTGTACTGCCTGGCCACCGCCGTGTACGTGCCCGCCTCCAGCGCCAGGTCCAGCGCCGGGATCGCGAGCTGGCCCTCGACGAGCACGTCGAAGACCCGTTTGCCCATCTGCGTGCTCTTCACCTCGGCGAAGTCCAGCTCCACCGTGTACGTCCCGGCGGGCACGCCGTCGAACCGGTACTCCAGCATGCCCTCCCTGGCCGTCCGGAACAGCTCCTGGTCGCCGGTGCCCGCGATGGTCCTGGACGTGCTCGCCGTCTTGGTGGAGGTCGCCACGTAGCCGTACCCGCCCTGGGCCCAGCGGCGGTCGGGCGCCCAGGCGTCGCCGTCGGCGTCGGTCAGCGCCTTCGACCCGCCGGCGTCGACGGCCACCTGGAACTTGGGCACCACCACGGTCACCTTGATCTCGATGGCCGGCTGCCGCCCGCTGGCCGACTTGACGACCAGCTTGCCGGTGTGCATCCCGCCGGGCGTCACCCCGGCGCCGGAGAGCGTCACCCGCAGCGTCGCCTTCTGGCCCTTGGCCAGCTCGCCCGCCTGCGGCGTGACCGACGCCCAGTCGGCGTCGCTCGTCACCGTGTAGGCGGTGGGGGAGCCCAGGTTCGTCAGCTCCAGCGTGCGCGTCCTGGTCGCCCCGGCGGGCATGACCGCGGTCAGCTCGGCGGCCGAGGCGCTCACCCGGCCGGTGACCAGGGCGGTGTCGATCCTGGTCAGCGTGCCGGGCACGACCGTGACCGGCTTGGTGAAGGTGCCGTAGTTCTCCTTGGCCACCACCACGTCGTGGTCGCCCGCCGGGACCTGCCCGAAGAACGACCCGTCCGCGCCGGTCGTGAACGAGGCCGCGTCGCCCAGCTTCACCGACGCCCCGGCCAGCGGCTGGCCGTCGTTGGCGTCGGTGACCACGCCGGTCACCAGGCCGTGCCGGCTCGCGGTGAACGTCACGCCGCGGCCGGTGGCCAGCGCGGCCTCCTCGTAGGAGTAGAGCAGCGCGTCCGTGCCGGCCGCGTTCTCGATGCCGACGGTGGCGCTCGACCCCTGCTCGCGCTCGCTCTCGACGTCCTTGTAGCGGAAGGAGACCGAGCCGTCCTCGCCCAGCAGCGCCGCGAACGACACCCGCTCGCCGGTCCCGCTGTAGAAGGTGACGTTGCGCCACTCCACGACGTACTGACGGTGCGGGGCCGTGCCGACCACGCCGGTGTAGACGCCCGCCTCGGCGTCCACCTTCAGGTCGTCCCAGTACGGGTAGACCGCGTTGTTCGGCGTGCCCGTGCCCGGCAGGCGGCTGTTGCTGCCCGTGGTGACCCGGTCGGCGGCGAAGGTGACGAACCCGTTCGTGCTGATCCACGCCCTGGCCTGCCCGGTGCCGTAGAACGGGACCGCGAACGGCAGCGTCACCTGCACGGCCTCGTCGTCGCCGGTCAGCGCCAGCTTCTCGGTCCCGGCGACGTACGGCTGCGCCGCCGCCCGGCAGGTGTAGCCGAAGCCGTCGCCGCGCAGCGGCAGCTCCAGGTCCCTCACCGTGTCGCCGTCCACGGCGACCTGCGCGGTCGCGCCGCTCGAGCAGCGCGAGACCGGGGTGACGGTCAGCGTGTACGTCCCGCGCGGCAGCGTCATCGTGTACCGGCCGGCGGCGTCGGTGACCGCGCTCACCGGCGTGCCGCCGGCGGCCACGGTCGCGCCCGGCTCGGGCACGCCGGCCGTGCTGACCGTGCCCGACAGCGTGCCGGACGGCTGCCGGACGAGCGCCACGTCGCCGGTCGTGACCTGCTCGGCGGTCACCGTGGCCGTGACGCCGCCACGGTCGTAGCCGAACTTCTCCGCCGTCAGCGCGTACTCGCCGGGCAGCAGGCGCGGGATCGTGTACGTGCCGTCCTGCCCGGTGACGACCGCGCGCGCCAGCGGACCGGTCACCTTGACCGTCACGCCCGGCACCGGCTCGCCCGCCGCCGTGACCGTGCCGCGCAGCTCGCCCAGCCCCTCGTCCGGCGCGGCCTGGACGGCGGCGTAGGCGTCCAGCCGGCCCTCGCCCCAGACGTTGTTGTCGGCCGCGGTGCCGCCGCAGCTCGTGTCGGCCACGTCGATCGCCGTGCGGTCCAGCAGCGGCCGGGTCGCGGCCACGTCGCCCTGCAGCCGGGGCGCGGCCGACCAGATCAGCGCCACCGTGGCGGCCACGTGCGGCGAGGCCATCGAGGTGCCGGTGTAGGAGTCGTAGTCGTCGTCCGGGACCGAGGAGCGCACGTTCACCGCGGGGGCCGCGATGTTCGGCTTGATCTCGCCGTCCTGGCCCTCGCCCTTGCTGGACCTGCCGTACAGCACGTTGTTGACGTCGAAGCCGCCCGCGCTGTAGCTGATCGCGTACTGGCCGGGCGAGCCGCTGGTGCGGCAGGCCGGGCCCTCGTTGCCGTTGGCGAAGGCGGGGAAGATGCCCGCCGCCACCCACGCCTGGACGGTCTCGACGTACCAGGGGTCGAACCCGTTGCCGCCCCAGGAGTTGTTGACGATGTCCGGCGCGAGGTCGGGACGCGGGTTGCGGCCGTTCAGGTCGGTCGGGGCCAGCACCCACTGGCCGGCGGCCAGCAGCGAGGCGTCGGTGCAGGTGTTGACCTCGCAGCCCTTGGCGGCGATCCAGCGCACGCCGGGCGCCACGCCGATGCCGTTCGCGCCCGCCATCGTGCCCATGACGTGCGTGCCGTGGCCGTTGTTGTCGCACGGCGCCGCCGACGGGCAGACGCGCGCCGGGTCGAACCAGTTGTAGTCGTGGGTGTAGGAGCCGTCGGGGTTCCTGCCCCGGTAGCTCGCGGCCAGGTCGGGGTGGTCGTACTGGACGCCGGAGTCGATCGAGGCGACCACGATGCCCTCGCCCCGGTCGCCCAGCTCGCTCCACACCCGCGGGGCGCCGATCCGGTCGACGTTCCACTCGACCGCGCCGGCCCTGGGCTCGGCCCGGCCGGTCACCGGCTTGGGCAGCGCGACGACGGTGACCGGGTCGATCCGGTCCACCTCGGGCAGCTCGCTGATCGCCGACGCCAGCTTGGCGTCCGCGGTCACCCGCACGGCGTCGACGATCCAGTACGAGGTGTAGTCGGCCTTCTGGGCCTCCAGCAGCTTGACCAGCCCGGCCTGCGAGGTCTTGGCCCGCTCGGTCTTGGCCTGGTAGACCAGCTGCGTCCTGGCCCGTTTGGTGGCGGCCCGGCGGGCGGCGCCGAGGTCGGCGGTGCCCTTCATCCGGACCCAGAAGGTGGCCTTGCCGTCCTTGTCCAGCTCGGCCCGGACGGTCTGGGAGATCTTGCCGGGATCGGGCGCCGCGTGCGCCGGGGCCTGGGGGACGGCCAGGGCGGCGGCGGTGACGATCCCGGTCAGGATCGCACGCCAGGTGAGGGTGTTGCGCACGTGCTCTCCTTCACGACGTTCACGACGGTGAGGAAGAGGTGATCTTTCAGCCTCTGTCGAGAAGGGTGAAGAGATCCTGTCGGGAAAGCAAGGGCGCTGATCCTAACAAGCTCGGATAAGTCCCGAAATGTAATGTGGTCAGCTGAAATGTCGCCACATTGGCCAGGTGGCGGACCACGGCCGCACGGGATCCCGGCAGAGCCACACCGGCAGGCCCTGCTCCTCGTTGTCGACGTCCACGCCGTTGTCCACGAGGGCCTTCTGCTCGCAGGAGCCGAACATCGCGCGGGCCCGGCCGCCCGCGTTCACCAGGATCGCCACGGTCGCGTCGTCCGGCGGCGGGCCGTACGCCCAGAGCTGGTTGTGGCCGGAGTACACGCGGGTCAGGCCCGCCCGGTCCAGGGCGCCGTACTCGCCGTAGTTGCCGGTCACGACCACCGCGCGGGCCCGCTCGTCCGGCGGCAGCGCCCGCAGCACGCCGCCGACGGCCGCGGCGAAGCGCGGCCAGCCGACCGACTCGCGGGCCACCTCGTTGATCGCCGGCACCGGCGTGCCGGCCAGCGCGCCGACCGGCACCAGCGGCAGCGCGAGCACCGCGCAGGCCGCCGCGTTGACCGCGAGGAACGCCCACGCCGCGCGCACCCGCCCGGCCCGCGCCCGCGACACGCTCACGCACCCGGCCGCGAACAGCGCCACGATCAGCCCCGCGGTGTAGTCGAAGCGCCCGCCGCTGACCAGCGTCAGCACCGCCGTCACCGGATAGGCCACCGCCACCGCCCGCACCCGCCGGTCGCGCCACAACCGGACGAACCCCAGCGCCGCGACCACCGAGACCACCGGGCCGAACAGCGTGAGCTGCATCGGCACGAACATCACCCGCATCTCGGCGCCCTTGTCCGCGCTGAGCGCGGCGGCCATCGACAGCTGCGGCCAGCCGTGCGTGGCCTGGTAGACCAGGTTCGGCGCGGCCAGCACCGCGGCCAGCAGCGCGCCGCCCCACAACCACGGGCTGCCCAGCGCCCGCCGCGGCCCGGCGATCAGCAGGCCCGCCGCCAGGCCCAGCACCAGCAGCGCGATGAGGTGCTTGTTGTAGGTGGCCAGCCCGATCACCGCGCCCGCCGCGAGCCACCAGCGCGGCTGCTCGCGCAGCAGCGCCCGGAGCGCGAACAGGATCGCCGCCGTCCACAGCGGCAGGTCGAAGCTGACCGTCAGCAGCGTGTGCGCCGCGATCAGCGTGTACGCCCCGGTCGCCGCGCCCACGGCGGCCATCGTCTGGGCGAGCCGGTCGCCGCCCAGCTCCCGGGCCACCAGCGCCACCAGCACGACCACGGCCGCCGCGGCCAGCGCGGGGAACACCCGCAGCGCCGTCACCGTGTCGCCGAACAGCCCGAGCGCCGCCTTGCCCAGCATGGGCGTCAGCGGGGGCTGGTCGACGTACCCCCAGGCAGGGTGGCCGGCCAGGACCCGGAAGTACAGCTCGTCGCGGTGGTAGCCGTACCAGGGGCTCAGTGCGAGAGCCACGACCGCGGTCAGGACCGCCGTCACCGTCACCGGACGCCACGCCCAGGGCCGTTCCATGGACGTCGAGGCTAGATCCATTCCCCGCCCTTTGTCACTGCCTGACCGGGTGTCGCGTTGCGCGATCTTGGTCCGCCGGTTAACCTGGGGGGCATGCGAAATCGCCCTCAGATCCAGTGGTGGCGCCGCTTCTAGGCGGCGCGTTTTCGCATTCCTCTCAAAGGACGGCCGCCCCGGATGGCGGCCTTTCTCGTGTCCGCCCCCGGGGCCTCATGATGTGACGTGGTAAGGGGCAGCAAGTGGAGACCAGCGGATATACCACCGCCGGGGGCGTCGGCGTCGAGCGCGAGGCACGTGACGTGTCGGAAGAGGCGCTCGAAGAGATCGTGACCGCGCTCGGCGAGCGGCGCGGCGGCGCCTTCTCGTCGGGCATGGACTACCCGGGCCGCTACAGCCGATGGGCCTTCGGCTACGTCGACCCCTGCCTGGAGCTGGTCGCCAAGGGGCGGGTCATCTCGGCGACCGCGCTCAACGAGCGCGGCAGGGTCGTGCTGCCCGCCGTGGCCTCCTGCCTGCTCGCCGCGGGCAAGCCGGTCAGCGAGCCGACGCCCGACCGCGTCGAGGTGCACGTCCCGGAGTCGGAGGACCTGCTGCCGGAGGAGATGCGCAGCCGCCGGCCCACCGTGTTCACCGCGATCCGCGAGGTCATCGCCGCCTTCGCGGGCGACGACCCCCACCTCGGGCTCTACGGCGCCTTCGGCTACGACCTGGCCTTCCAGTTCGAGCCCATCCGGCAGGAGCTGGCCCGTCCCGACGACCAGCGCGACCTGGTGCTCCACCTGCCCGACCGGATCGTCGTCATCGACCGCCAGCGCGAGACCAGCGTCGAGTACCGCTACGAGTTCATCGTCGACGGCGCCACCACCCGCGGCCTGGAGCGCACCGGCAGCTCCGTCCCGCAGGTCGTCCCCGGCGAGCTGCCGAAGGACCCGGTGCGCGGCGAGTACGCCAAGGTCGTGGCCGCCGCCAAGGAGCGGTTCAAGCGCGGCGACCTGTTCGAGGTCGTGCCCGGCCAGGTCTTCCACGCCGTCTGCACCGACCCGTCGGCCTTCTACCGCGGCCTGCGCCACAGCAACCCGGCGCCGTACGAGTTCATCATCAGCCTCGGCGACGGCGAGCACCTCGTGGGCGCCTCGCCCGAGATGTACGTCCGGGTCAACGGCGACCGCGTCGAGACCTGCCCCATCTCCGGCACCATCGCCCGCGGCAGCAACCCGGTCGAGGACGCCGAGGCCATCCGCACCCTCCTGAGCAGCGTCAAGGAGGAGTCGGAGCTGACCATGTGCACCGACGTCGACCGCAACGACAAGTCGCGCATCTGCGTCCCCGGCACGGTCAAGGTCATCGGCCGCCGCCAGATCGAGCTCTACTCGCGCCTGATCCACACCGTCGACCACATCGAGGGCCGCCTGCGTCCCGAGTTCGACGCCCTCGACGCCTTCCTCACCCACATGTGGGCCGTCACCGTCACCGGCGCCCCCAAGACGTGGGCCATGCAGTTCATCGAGGACCACGAGGCCACCACCCGCCGCTGGTACGGCGGCGCCATCGGCTTCATCGGCTTCGACGGCTCCATGAACACCGGCCTGACCCTGCGCACCGCCCAGATCAAGAACGGCGTGGCCACCGTCCGGGCCGGGGCGACCCTGCTGTTCGACTCCGACCCCGAGGCCGAGGAGCGCGAGACCGAGCTCAAGGCCAGCGCCCTGCTCGGCGCCCTGGCCTCGGTCAACCAGCCCGACGCCGTCCCGCCCGCCGTGGTCAGGGAGCAGCCGGGGGCCGGCATGAAGGTGCTGCTCGTCGACCACGAGGACTCCTTCGTCAACACGCTGGCCGACTACTTCCGCCAGGAGGGGGCCGACGTGGTGACGCTGCGCCACGGCTTCCCGGCCCGCACCATCGACGACGTCGCGCCCGACCTGGTGGTGCTCTCGCCCGGCCCCGGCTGGCCGTCCGACTTCGGCATGGCGGCGCTCATCGACGAGATCTACGCCCGCGACCTGCCCGTCTTCGGCGTGTGCCTGGGCCTGCAGGCCATGGTCGAGCACGCCGGCGGCTCGCTGGAGCTGCTCGACTACCCCGAGCACGGCAAGCGCGGCCAGGTCAGCCGCCTGGGCGACAGCGCGCTGCTGGAGGGGCTGCCCGAGGAGTTCACCGCGGCCCGCTACCACTCGCTGCACGCCAAGCGGCCCGGCGTGGTCGGCTTCACCCCGACCGCGCTCACGCCCGACGGCAACGTCATGGCCATCGAGGACGTCGAGCGGCGGCGCTTCGCCGTGCAGTTCCACCCCGAGTCGATCCTCACCCAGGAGGGCGGCGCGGGCGCGAAGATCATCGCGAACGTGCTGCGCCTCACCCGGCGCTGACCCGGGCCGGTTCGTCTGGGAAGGGGCAGGGTGTTCCTGTCGTAGGGCAAAACGTCCGCGGGGGCGTGCGGGGCTCCCCTAGAGTCTCCGCATGCTCCCCGTAGCCCTGCCCGACACGGTGCGTGACGCGCTGCTCGCCCCGCTCGTCGACCACCACTGTCACGGGGTTCGCCGGGACGACCTGACCCGGGCCCAGTTCGAGCCGCTGATCAACGCCGGCGGCGCGCCGGCTCCGCCCGGCACCACGCATTTCGACTCGCCGTTCGGCGTGAGCCTGCGCCGCTGGTGCGCCCCGCTGCTCGACCTGGAGCCGCACGCGCCGCCGGCCGTCTACCTCGCCCGGCGGGCCGAGCTGGGCGCCGGCGAGGTCAACCGGCGCCTGCTGGCCGGGGCGGGGGTGGTGGCGTTCCTGGTGGACACCGGGGACGAGGACATCGACCTGCTGTCGGCGGCCGAGATGGGCCGCCACGGCGGAGCCGCCGCCGACGAGATCGTCCGGATCGAGCAGATCGAGCAGGACGTCGCCGAGTCGGCGCAGCTCGCCGTCGACTACCTCGACGGCCTGGCCGACGAGCTGTCGGCCAGGGCCGCCAGGGCGGTCGGCCTCAAGACGGTCATCGCGGGCCGCTGCGGGCTCGACTTCGACCCGGCCAGGCCGAGCACCGGCTCGGTCATCGCCGGCGCCAACCGCCGCCTGGCCGACCCCAAACGGCCGCTGACCGACCCGGTGCTGCTGCGCCACCTGCTGTGGAGCGCGATCGACGTGGCCCGCGAGCGGGGGCTGCCGGTGCAGTTCCAGGCCGGGTTCGGCGGGCGCGGCCCCGACCTGCACCGTACGGACCCGGCCAGGCTCAGCGCCCTCATGGACGCGCTGCAGCCCCTCGGCGTGCCGATCATCCTGCTCCACTGCTACCCCTACCACCGCACCGCCGCCTACCTGGCGGGCGTCTACCCGCACGTCTACGTCGACGTCGGCCCGGCGCTGCCGCACGCCGCCGCCGCCTCGGCCCGCGTCATGGACGAGCTGCTGGAGCTGGCGCCGTTCCACAAGCAGCTGTTCAGCTCCGGCTGCCGGGGCGTGGCCGAGACCGGCTACCTCGGCGCCCTGTACCACCGGCAGGCGCTGGGCGCGGCCCTGCTGGCCAGGCTGGAGGCGGGGGAGTGGAGCCCGGCCGACGCGGCCAGGATCGCCCACATGATCGGCTCGGGCAACGCCCGCCGGGTGTACCGCCTCTGACGCCCGCCGGGTGTACCGCCTCTGACGCCCGCCGGGTGTACCGCATCTGAGGCCCGCCGGGTGTACCGCATCTGAGGCCCGCCCGCCGCCGGTGGCGGCTCGGCGCGGCGCCCGCCGACGGCGCCTGCTCGGGCCGCCCGAGGGCGGGGGTGGGCGTCCACGGTGGCGGCGGTGCGCGTTGTCGCCGTAACGGAATGCCATTAATTCACGACATTTCCCTCACTAATCGGAAATTTACATTTCCGGTAATCAAATTGTGATTTGTCTATTTGTCAATATTGCTGTGATGATCGTGGACGCCAGAACCCCTACGCCACACCTGGAGGTGTCGTGTCCTGGCGTCCCTTCGTCCTCACGGCCGCAGCCCTGTCGCTCGCGCTGGCCGTCCCCGGTGTCGCGGCGGCCGACGACCCGCCGCAGCCGCAGGTGGAGTCCCGGGCCGGCACCCGGGCCCCCGCCGAGGTGAGCGGGCTGGCCGAGCCCGCCGCCGCAGCCGACCCCGTCGCCGCGGCCAAGGCCCACCTGGCCGACCCGCGCTACCACCTCGACCCCGCCGACCTGGTGCCGCTGCGCACGGTCGTGAACGGCCAGGACGAGACCGTCAGGTTCGCCCAGCGGTACCGGAACCTGCCCGTCTTCGGCGCCCAGTACCTGGTCCGCTTCCGCAAGGACGGCGCGCAGCGCGAGGTCACCGGCGCCGGCGGCCGCTTCCTCACCGAGCTCGACGTGAACACCACGCCCACGGTCACCCCCGCGCTGGCGGCCCGGCTGGCCCGCGCCCGGCTCGTCCGCGACGACCAGGTCCGCGCCACGGTCAAGGCCACGCCCGGCGAGCTCGTCGTGCTGCCGCGCGGCAAGGGCGTGCTGGCCTGGCACGTCACCCTGACCGGCGCCGACGCGGCCAGGAAGCGGCCCGTCCTGCTGGACGCCTACGTGGACGCCCACTCCGGCCGGCCGCTGTTCGCCCTGGACCGGCTGCGCATGGAGGGCCCGGCGACCGGCAGCGGGCAGACCGCGCACGGCAGGACCGTCCCGCTCAACGTCTACCAGCGGGCCGACGGCGCGTACGAGCTGCGCGACCGCGCCCGCCCGATGTGGAACGGCACCACCGGCGAGATCCTCACCTACGACGCCGCCGGCGCCGACGTGCAGCAGTTCCTCGAACCCGGCGTGCCGGCGGGCACCGAGCTCGCCAAGTCGGCTGCCCCCGCCTTCGGCCCCGAGCACACCGAGAGCGGCGCCGTGGACGCCCAGTGGGGCGCGGGCAAGGTCTACGAGTACTACAAGGGGCTCGGCCGCGACGGGCTCGACGGCAAGGGCGGCACGATGTACTCGGTCGTCAACGTCACCTACTACGGCAGCCCGTTCGAGAACGCCTTCTGGGACGGCACCAAGATGGTCTACGGCGGCGGCGGCGCCGACCTGCACTCCTTCGCCGCCAGTCTCGACGTCGTCGGCCACGAGATGACCCACGGCGTCATCACCCACAGCGCCGACCTGGTCTACCAGGGCCAGTCGGGCGCGATGAACGAGGGCCTGGCCGACTACTTCGGCAACGCCATCCAGACCGGCGCGCTCGGCATCCCGATGAGCGACCCCGACGCCAGCCTGCTCGGCGAGGACCTGTGCAAGAGCCTGCCGCCCGCCCAGTGCGCCACCCGCGACCTCGACGACGACCGCAACGCCGTCAAGGACTACCTCGGCGTCACCACCGCGATCGACGCCGGCGGCGTGCACCTCAACTCCACGATCTTCTCCGGCGCCCTGTGGGACGTCAGGGAACAGCTCGGCGCCGGCTTCGACAAGGTCGTCTACAAGGCGCTGACCGAGTACATGACCCCGCTGGACGACTTCGCCGACGGCCGCCGCGCCGTCGAGTCGGCCGCCCGCGCCGCCCGGCTGCCGGCGCGCGACCGGCTGGCGATCGCGCTGGCCTTCGAGCGGCACGGCATCAGGCCCGGCTGGGAGCGGCTGATCCGCACCGACAGCCGCGTCGTCCTGGACGGCCTCACCGACTCCCTCGACCCGCCCGCCCTGGCCGGTGACCGGTACGCCGTCACCGACAGCACCCCCGACGCGAACGGCCCCACCGTCATCCGGACCGGACGCGTGAGCGGCGGCCCCGCGACCACCGTGTCCGACGACGGCCGCTGGGACTGGACGCCGGCCACCGACGGCAGGCGCGCGGTGTGGGTCGCCCTCGACGCCGAGTCGGGCCGCTTCCAGGTCCGCTCCCGGCCGCTCGACGCCTCGGCGCCGTCCACCGTCCTGCACGAGACCACCGGCTACGTCTACGCCGCCGCGGTCTCGGGCGACGCCGTGGCCTGGTCCGGCGAGGACCCCGCGACCGGCGAGGTCGAGCTGTGGCTCAAGCGCGGGAACGCCGCCCCGGTCAACCTCACCGCCGACAAGGGCGTGGCCGGGTACATGCCCTCGGTCACCGGCGGCCGGCTGGTCTACGTGCGGGTGAGCTTCGGCTCCGGGGGCGGCCACAGCACGCCCGTCGTGCACGACCTGGCGACCGGCAAGGAGGTCGTGGTGCCCGAGGTACCGCCGGCCGGCGCGATCCCGTCGCTGTCGATCCGCCCGGCGCTGACCGCCGGGCACGTCGTCTGGCTCTACGACGCCGACCGCGACGGCCGGATGGGCGTCATGCGGGCCGCCCTGGACGGCACCGGCCAGACGCCGGTCGTGCCGGACGGGCCGCAGGCGCCGTACGCCACCTGGCTCGACGCGAGCGAGTCGCGGGTGACCGTCGGCGTGCAGCCGGACGGGACCACGCTGGAGAACGCGAACCTGACCAAGATCTACCAGGTTCCGGTCACCGGCGGGGCCCTTGAGCGCTACTCCTGCAACCGCGGGGAGCAGGCGCTGTTCGCCGCCGGCGCGGCGGGCCGTGTCCTGTGGCAGGACGGGACCGCCGGCGACACCGACCTGGTGACCCGCGACAGGCCCGCGCACCGCTGCTGACCTGCCAAGGGTGTCCGCCCGGCGCCCGCCGTGCCTCCGGAGGGGGACGGCGGGCGCCGAGTCGCGCGCAGCCCCGCGAGCTGGTTTGCTTGAGCCCGTCACAAACCACAGAACCCGAGCGGGGGGCTCCCTTATGCGCAGTGTCGAACCCGAGGTCTTCATCGTCGCCCGTCCTGAGCTTGACTACGACGAGCTCGCCCGTTATCTGGGCGAGGTCGGCGGCGAGAGCTGGCTGGAGCGGCTCGACCGCGGCGACCTCGACGCCCAGAACCTCGCCGAGTTCGCCGGCCGCCTCTGCTACCGCTCCTTCGAGCCGGGCCTCAACCCCAACGTGGTGCGCATCAGGGAGAACCAGGACGACTACCTGCGCAACATCCTGGCCAGCGCGCACGGCTCGGTCCTCGAACACGTCAGCTTCAGCTTCGTGCTGCACAACGTCAGCCGCGTCCTGACGCACGAGCTGGTGCGCCACCGGCCCGGCGTGGCCATCTCCCAGGAGTCGCTGCGCTTCGTCCGGCTCGACGAGCTGCCCTTCTGGTTCCCCGAGTGGGCCCAGCAGGACCCCGAGCTGATGAAGCGGGCCACGGCCGTGCTGGAGCAGCTGGAGCAGTTCCAGCTCTGGATGGCCGGCCACTTCGGGCTCGACGAGGAGGGCGTGCCGTTCTCGGAGAAGAAGCACCGCACGTCGTTCATGCGCCGCTTCGCCCCCGAGGGCCTGGCCACCGGCCTGGTCTGGACGGCCAACGTGCGCACGCTGCGGCACACGATCGAGGCCCGCACCGCCGTCGGCGCGGAGGAGGAGATCCGCCTGCTCTTCCAGCGCATCGGCGAGCTCATGCGCAAGGAGGCGCCCGCCCTGTTCGGCGACTACGTCGTCGAGGACGGGGCCTGGGTGCCGGGCTGGCGCAAGGTCTGAGGCGTCAGGCCAGCGCGGGCAGCACGTAGACCTCGGCGCCCGGCGGCAGGGCGCAGTCCAGGCCGCCGAGCCCGCGGGCGTTCTCCCCGCACACGATCATGCTGATGTGCCGGCGGATGCGGCCGTAGTCGTCGCGCAGCCGCTCCTCCAGCAGCGGATGGGTGCGCCGCAGCATGTCGAGCGCCGAGCCGAGCGTGGGCGGGGAGTCGCGGTCGGCGCCGACCGCGAACACCTTCACCTCGGTGCGCCCGCTCACCCACCGCCGCAGCGAGCTGGGCAGCACGAACACGACCATCGTCACGGGCTTGGTGAATGACCTGGCCATCGGTCAGAGCACCGCCGCGCGCACGCTCAGCACGTCGGGCAGGTGGCGGGCGACCTGCGACCAGCTCTCGCCGTCGTCGCGCGAGCAGTAGACCTCGCCGTCGCGGGTGCCGAAGAACAGCCCGGCGGGGGAGGCGGTCATCGCGTCGCGCAGCACGGTGGCGTGCACGGGCCCCTCGGGCAGGCCCTCGCCCAGCTCCTGCCAGGTGGCGCCGGCGTCCTGGCTGCGGCAGACCCGGTAGCGGTGGCCGACCGGGGTGCGGTCGACGTCGGCCGTCAGCGGCAGCACGAAGATCGTGTCGGGGCGGGTGGGGTGGACCACGATGGGGAAGCCGAAGTCGGAGGGCAGCGCGGAGCCGATGTCGTGCCAGCTGCCGCCGAAGTCGTCGCTGCGGTAGACGCCGAAGTGGTGCTGCAGGTAGAGCCGGTCGGGCCGGGCGGGGTCGCGGCAGACCTTGTGCACGCACTGCCCGAACTCGGGATACTGCTGCCCTTCGGGCAGGAACGGCGCCCGGATGCCCTGGTTGGCGGCCTCCCACGACATGCCGCCGTCGCGGGTGCGGTAGAAGCCGGCCGCCGAGACCGCGATGCCCATGACCTCGGGGTCGGTGGGGTGGGGGACGATCGTGTGCAGGCACAGCCCGCCGCCGCCCGGCTGCCACCGCGGCCGGTGGGGATGGTCCCACAGGCCCTCGACCATTCGGTAGGTCACGCCGTTGTCCTCCGAGCGGAACAGCGCGGCCGGCTCCACGCCGGCCCACACCACGCCCGGCTCCGACGGCGAGGGCGTGAGCTGCCACACCCGGGCCAGCGTCGCGTCGGTCTTGTCGGGGAAGGCGATGGGCGGCTGGGGCGCCTCGCCCCAGGACTCGCCGAGATCATCGGAGTACATCACGGACGGACCGAAATGGCCGTACTCGATGCCGGCCAGCAACCGGGGGGCGCCTGCCCGGGTGTCGATGGCCAACGAGGGCACCGCGACCGTGGAGAACCGGATCGGCTCGATCTCGAACGGGCCGCCGCCCGCCGAACGGGCGAGGAACAGGCCCTTGCGGGTGCCGATCGCGAGGACTGCGTCACTCATAGCATCGCTCCCATGTTCGCTTGCCGCCATCGTGCCACGCGCGCGGCGGCGGTGCCGAGGACTGGGAGATTTGCCGCACGCCTGCCGCCCGGCCGTCCCCGGACGGCCGGGCGGCGCGGGCATTACCCGACAGGTAATCGTGATACTTCCCTCTCCCCGCTAAATTTCATGACATGGGAGCACTAGCGATACAAGAAGAGACTTTTGGTGATTTGTTGCGGTCGTGGCGGCAGCGGCGCCGGGTGAGCCAGCTCGACCTGGCCATCGAGGCCGACGTCTCCTCCCGGCACGTCAGCTTCCTGGAGACCGGCCGCGCCCGGCCCAGCCGCGAGATGGTGATGCGGCTGGCCGAGGAGCTCGACGTGCCGCTGCGCCACCGCAACCGGCTGCTGGTCGCCGCCGGGTTCGCGCCGGTCTTCCCCGAGCGCGAGGTGCGCGCCCCGGAGATGGCCGTCGTCCGCCAGGCGCTGGACAAGATCCTGGCCGGGCACGAGCCGTACCCGGCGCTGGTCGTGGACGCGGCGTGGAACCTGGTGGCGGCCAACTCGGCGGCCGCCATGTTCATGGCCGGCGTGCCCGCCGAGCTGCTGGCCGAGCCGGTCAACGTGATGCGGCTGTCGCTGCACCCCGACGCGATGGGCGGCAGGCTGCTGAACCTGGCCGAGGTCCGCGCGTACCTGCTGCACCAGCTCCGCAGGCAGGCCGAGGCGTCGGCCGACGGCCGCCTGGCCGAGCTGCACGACGAGCTGGCCGCCTACACCTACCCCGGCGTCAACCTCAACGTGGCCCACGTGCCGGGACCGGGCGACATCCTGCTGCCGCTGCGCATCGCCGACGGCGACCGCGTGTTGTCGATGTTCACCACCATCGCCACCTTCGGCACGCCGATGGACGTGACCGTCTCGGAGCTGGCCATCGAGACGTTCTGGCCGGCCGACGAGGAGACCGCCGCCGCCTTCCGCCGCGACCCGGCGGCCTCCTGACGGCCCCCCGGGGGAGGGCGTCCTAGCCTTCCCCCGGGACGACGTCGCGGTATATGTGCGCCGGCGGCACGCCGTCGGCCTGCAGGCGGCGCACGGTGCCGTCCACCATGCCGCCCGGTCCGCAGACGTACACGTCGTGCTCGCGCCAGGAGTGGAAGCGCCCGGTCACCTCGGGCAGGTGGCCGCGCATCCCGGCGTAGGACGGGTCGCCGGAGACCACCGGCAGCACCTGCAGCCACGGGAAGGACGCCTGCATCGCCAGCAGGTCGGGCAGGTCGTAGAGCTCGTCGGCGGTGCGCACGCCGTGCAGCAGGTGGATCCGCGGCCGGCGGCCCGAGGCGATGACGTGCTCGACGATCGCCTTCAGCGGGGCCAGCCCCGTGCCGCCGGCCACGCACAGCAGGTCGCGGGCGCTGTGCTCGCGCGGCGTCATCGTGCCCATCGGCGGCCCCAGCATGACCGTGTCGCCGATCCTGGTGTGCCTGGTCAGCGCCGTGGACACCCAGCCGCCCGGCACCGAGCGCACGTGCAGCGTGACCGTGTCGTCCGGGCGCGGCGCGTTGGCGATGGAGAACGTGCGCCACACCCGCGGCCAGCGCGCGGTCTGGACGGTGACGTACTGGCCCGCCGTGTACGGCAGCGGCTGTGCGGGCCGCAGCGTGATCACCGCGATGTCGGGACGGCGCAGCTCGTGGTCCACCACCTCGGCCGGCCACCAGGCCGGCGAGACGCCCGCCTGCGACTCGGCCGACTCGATCATCAGGTTCGCCGCCGCCGTGTACGCCGACACCCACGCCGCCTCGATCTCGTCGTTCCACACCTCGGCGGCGAAGCGCCGGATCGTGGCCAGCAGGGCGGTGCCGACGGCCGTGTAGTGCTCGGCCAGCACCCCGTACTTGCGATGGTCCCTGCCCAGCTGGCCGAGGTAGGCGGCCAGGCCGTCCGGGCTGTCCAGGCTCCACACGATCCGGGTCAGCGCGCCGAACAGCCGGTCGCGCTGGACGTCCATCGCGGGCGGGAACATCCCCCGCAGCTGCGGGCTCGCGGCGAACAGCCGCCCGTAGAAGTACGCGGTCGCCTTGTCGGCCACGGGCTCGACGAGTGAGAAGCTCTCCTTCACCAGTCGCGGATTCAACGACATGCACTCAACCCCACCCCATTGGACCGGAAAATCGATTCCGGCCGCGTCGGCCACCTCCTGACGGCTCCGGGTCGTGAACGCGCTGCGTGCCCCGGCACATCCGGCGCGCTCGGAAATGAGTCTTACACCACCTCTGATGCGTCACAACCGATTCACCCCAATTGCGATATGGGCATTTCCGGCGGAGAAAACGAATAAAAGTAATTTTCGTCTTTCGGTTTCCGGTGTTTCCCGCCGGACGGCGGAGGCGTAGCATCCCGCCATGGCGGTCCTCCACCCCGGGCGGGTGGCCCGGGAAGCCCTGACCCGCCGCTGGAGATCCGCATGTCCCGACCGCTCATCGGCATCACCGCCTACCTGGAGGCCGCCCGCTGGGGCGACTGGGTGCGCGAGGCCGTGCTGTCACCGCCGTCCTACGCCAAGGCGGTCGAGCGGGCCGGCGGCGCGCCGGTGCTGCTGCCGCCGCTCGACCCCCATGTCGCCGCCGACCACGTCGGCGGCCTGTCCGGCGTCCTGCTGGCCGGCGGCGCCGGCCTCGCCGCCGCGGCCTATGGCGGCGAGCACGACGAGCGCGCGCCCGAGCCGCAGCCCCACCGCGACCGGTACGAGCTGGCCCTGGCCACGGCCGCCGTCCGGGCCGGCCTGCCGATCCTGGCCATCGCCCGCGGCCTGCACGTCCTCAACGTCGCCCAGGGCGGCACGCTGATCCCGTGGCTGCCCGAGGTGCTCGGCCACGAGCGGCACGGCGAGCCGGGCGCGGTGCACGACATCCAGGTGAGCGTGTCGAGCAGGCTCGGCAAGGCCGTCGGCGACCACGTCGAGGCGGTCGCGCCGCACCACCAGTCCGTGCGCCGGCTGGGCAGCGGCCTGCTCGCGGTGGCCTGGGCCGACGACCAGATCGTCGAGGGCGTCGAGCTCCAGGGCCACCGGTTCTGCGTCGGCGTCCAGTGGCATCCCGAACGCGGCGGGGACAATCGGCTCTTCGATGCGTTCGTCGAGGCGGCCCGCTAGGCTGCGCTCATGCCGCTGCACCCCCAGGCGCGGGACTACGTCGCCCTCTACCCGTCGGACCTCAACACCGACCTGGCCACGCTCGACCTGGCCACGATCCAGGAGATGCGCGCGCACGACGGCTTCGCGGCCCAGCGGGGGCCGCTGACCACACTCCCGTTCGTCCGCGACGAGCTCGCCGGCGACGTCCCGATCCGCATCTACCGCGCCGACCCCGGCGACGGCCTGCTGCCCGTCGTGGTCTACTTCCACGGCGGCGGCTGGGTCTTCGGCAGCGTCAGGCGCAACGACGCGCTCGGCCGCGACCTGGCCCTGCGCACCGGCGCCGTGGTCGTCTCGGCCGACTACCGGCTGGCCCCCGAACACCCCTTCCCGGCCGCCGCCGACGACGCCTGGACCGTCGTGCGCGACGTCTTCGCCAGGCCCGCCTTCTACCAGAGCAACGGCAGCGTGGCCGTCGTCGGCGACAGCGCCGGCGGCAACCTGGCCGCCGTCGCCGCCTGGCGGGCCGCCGGGTCCGGCATCCGGCTGGCCCACCAGGCGCTGGTCTACCCGGTGCTCGACACGGCCATGGACACCCCGAGCTACCGCGCCTACGCCAAGGGCTTCGGGCTCGACGCCGCCGAGATGGCCTGGTTCGCCGAGCGCTACGCGCCCGGCGCCGACCCCGCCGACCCGCTGCTGAGCCCGCTGCGCATCGACGACCTGACCGGCCTGCCGCCGGCCACCGTCCTCACCGCCGAGTGCGACGTGCTCAGGGACGAGGGCGAACACTACGCCCGCCGCCTGGCCGACGCCGGCGTGCCGGTGGAGGCGCGCAGGTTCGACGGCGCGATCCACGGCTTCTTCGGCCTGCCCGGCCTGTTCGACCAGGCGGCCGAGGCCAGGCAGTACATCGCCGACCGCCTGCGGGAGCACCTGTGACCTACACCAAGCTCAAGCTCGACACCCCGGCCGAGGGCGTGCTGCGCGTCACGATCAGCGAGCCCGGCAGGCTCAACGCCGTCGACATGACCGGCCACCGCGAGCTGAGCGAGATCTGGCGCGAGGCCGACCGCGACGACTCCGTCCGGGCGATCGTGGTCAGGGGCGAGGGCACGGCGTTCTCGGCCGGCGGCGACCTGTCGATGATCGAGGAGATGACCCGCGACCACGCCACCCGGATGCGCGTGTTCGCCGAGGCCCGCGACATCGTCTACAACGTGCTCAACTGCTCCAAGCCCATCGTCTCGGCCGTCCAGGGCCCGGCCGTGGGCGCCGGGCTCGCGGTGGCGCTGCTGGCCGACATCTCGGTCGCCGGCCGCACCGCGCGCATCATCGACGGCCACACCCGGCTCGGCGTCGCCGCCGGCGACCACGCCGCGATCATCTGGCCGCTGCTGTGCGGCATGGCCAAGGCCAAGTACCACCTGCTGCTGTGCGAGCCCGTCACCGGCGAGCAGGCCGAGCGCATGGGCCTGGTCAGCCTGTGCGTCGACGACGACCAGGTGCACGACAAGGCGATGGAGATCGCGGTCCGGCTCGCCCAGGGCTCCCAGGAGGCGATCCGGCTGACCAAGTACTCCCTCAACAACTGGCTGCGCCTGGCCGGCCCGACCTTCGACGCCTCGCTGGCGATGGAGTTCCTCGGCTTCACCGGCCCCGACGTGGTCGAGGGCGTGCGCGCGGTGCGCGAGAAGCGGCCGCCTGCCTTCGGCTGAGCCGGACGCGTGTGCCTGTCGCGTGTGCTTGTCCGGGCCCGGGGTAGGCGCACCCTCATGACGGACAACGATGTGGTCGACCTGCTGGTGCGCCAGCACGAGCAGATCAAGAGCCAGTTCACGGAGGTCGAGAACGCTGCCCCCGAGGACAAAGCAGCGGCTTTCCAGAGGCTGGTGCGCCTGCTGGCCGTCCACGAGACAGCAGAGGAGGAGATCGTCCACCCGTACGCGCGCCGCCACGTCGACGACGGCGACGACCTGGTGGACGAGCGCCTGGCCGAGGAGAACGCGGCCAAGGACATGCTCACCCAGATGGAGCGGGCGGGCGTCGACGACCCGCAGTTCGCGGCCAACCTGGCCACGCTGCGCAAGGCCGTCGTCGAGCACGCCGAGGCCGAGGAGCGCGAGGAGTTCCCCAGGCTGAGGCAGGCCGCAGGCGAGAAGGAGCTGCACGCGATGGCGATCGGGGTCAAGGCCGCCGAGGCGATCGCGCCCACGCATCCGCACGCCGGCGTCGAGACCGCGCCGAAGAACCTGCTGGCGGGCCCGCCCGCCGCGATCATGGACAGGGCCCGTGACGTGATCCGCAAGGCGACGGGCAGGGCCTGAGGGCCGTCAGAAACTCCGGGGCAACCCGAGCACCTGTGTCGCGAGGTAGTTGAGCAGAAGCTCCTCGGTCACGGGTGCCACCCTTCCGATACGGGCGTCGGCCAGCAGCCTGGCCACCGGGTACTCCAGCGAGTACGCCATGCCGCCGTGCGTCTGGAACGCGGCGTCGGCCGCCTCCCACGCGGCCTGGGAGGCGGTCAGCTTGGCGACGTTGGCCTCGGTGCCGCACGGCAGCCGCCGGTCGAAGGACCAGGCCGCCTTGTAGAGCATCAGCCGCGCCAGCTCGATCTTGGCCTTGACCTGTGCCAGCGGGAACGCGATGGCCTGGTTGGCGCCGATCGGACGGCCGAACACCTCGCGCTCCTTGGCGTAGCCGACCGCCACCCGCAGCGCCACCTCGGCGCCGCCCAGCGCGGAGGCGGCCAGCAGCACCCGCTCGGGGTTGAGGATGTCCCACAGCACGGCCGCGCCGCCGTCCACCTCGCCGACCACGCTCGTGGCGGGCACCCGCAGGTCGTCGACGAACACCATGTTGGACGGCGTGGTGTTCGCGCCCATCTTGGGGATCGGCCGGAAGGACAGCTGCCCGGCGGCGGCCGCCTCGGGCACGTTCACCAGGAACACGGTCAGCCCGTGGGTGCGCGGCCTGGCCTCGGCCGCCGGGACCGTCCTGGTCACCAGCAGCATCCAGGTGGCCCGCTGCACGCCGGTGATCCAGATCTTCTGGCCGTTGAGCACGTAGTCGCCGCCGTCGCGGCGGGCCGAGGTGGTGATCGCCAGCGAGTTGGAGCCGGCGTCCGGCTCGGTCAGGGCGAAGCACGTCTCGACCTCGCCCGTGGCCAGCCGGGGCAGCAGCTCGGCCCGCTGCTCGGCGGTGCCGTGCCGGGCCAGGGTGAGCGCGCCGAAGCCGGGGGTGAGCACGTACGTGAAGGCCGAGCCGCCCGCCGCGCCCGAGCTCGCCAGCGTCTCGGTGGCCACCGCCAGCTCCAGCAGCCCCTGCCCGCCCCCGCCGTACTCCTCCGGCACGGCCAGGCCCAGCCAGCCGCCTTTGGCCAGGTCGGCCCAGACCTCCTCCGGCCAGCGCTTGTCGCTCTCGCACCGCTGCCAGTAGTCGAGGTCGTAGCGGGCGCAGATCTCGGCGACGCCGCGCTGGACGGCCTGGGCGCTCTCGGGAAGGGTGAAATCCATCACGCCATCGTAGAAGTTCGTTCTGTTCAGGGTCGAGGTCTGCGGGCGTGGAAGACGAAGGCCGGCGGCGTGTTGCGCCACACCGTGCGTCCGGGCACGACCTCCTCGAACCGCTCGGCCAGCAGCGCCCGGAACCGCCGGGCCGAGCTGAGCGGGATGGCGTGGATGTAGGAGAAGGTGGTGAAGGCCGCGCCGGGGCTCATCACCGACGTCACCGCGTCCAGCAGCTCGTGCTGCAGCCCCGTGGGGAAGGCCGCCCACGGCAGGCCGCTCACCACGACGTCGGCGTGGCTCAGCCCGCGCCCGGCCAGCAGCTCGCCCAGGCGCGCCGCGTCGGCGTGGGCCACGTCCACGGCGGGGAAGCGCGCCGCGAGCAGCATCGCGAGCCGCTCGTTCACCTCGACGGCCAGGTGGTGGCCGCGCCCGGCCAGCCGCTGCTGGATCTCCGCCGTGAACGGGCCCGTGCCCGGCCCGAGCTCCACCACGGTCGGCTCGCCGCGCTCCGGGACCGGCGCGCAGACGGCCGCGGCCAGCCGGCGCGAACTCGGGGCGACGGCGCCGATCACGGCGGGGGCGCGCAGGAACTGGCCGAGGAACATTGCGGTGTCGTTGGACATGGCCCCGAACGTATCGGGAAGATCACCCTGTGCGCTCCCTCCTCTGGACGAACCTGCGGCCACTAGGAGGAGACGGGGTCCTCCGCGCGGAGGATCAGGTATCGGCCGAGGGTGGATAGCGTGAGGCCATGCGTTGGCGTGGTGTGCCGCTCGATGTCCTGCTCGCGGCATCAGGCGTGGGGCTGGATCTGTTGACGACGGCCCACGCGGGCGACACCGCGTACCTGCCGGCGGCGATGAACATCCCCATGGCCCTCCTGGTGGGCCTGCCCATGGGGCTCGTACGGCGGTGGCCGCTGGCCGTCACCCTCTACCTGGCCGTCTTCCTCGTGCTCAGCGACCAGCTCGGCTCCTACACCTCCAACACCGCGCAGATCCTCATCTGCGTCGCGCTCGGCGTGGTCGGCTTCCGCGTCCCGTGGCGGCCCGCCATGGCCGGCGTGGGCGCCACCGTCCTGGCCACGGCGGTCAACATCGCCGACCCCGGCATCGCGATGACCGGCAACACCTGGATGTACTCGGTGCTGCTGCCCGTCTTCCCCACCGTGCTCGGGGCCTACCTGCGCAGCTCGGCCGAGCGGCTGGAGGAGCGCGACGTCACGCCCGACGCGCTGCTGGCCGCCGGCGGCGTGGCCATCACCGTGCTCAGCACCTGGACCTCCTGGCACAGCGGCGCCCTGCCGGTGTGGGTGATCGGCCTGCTGGCCGTGGTCGGCGGGCTGTCGCTCGGCGTCGCCCGGCGCCTGCCCGGCCTGGTCCTGCTGCTGCAGGGCGTGCTGCTGATCGCCGCCGACACCTATCTCAACGACGCCGTCAACACCTGCCTGATCCTCACGCTCATCGCGATCGGCGTGTTCTCCATGCGCGTCGCCTCCTGGGCCTGGACGGGGGCCGCGTACCTCACCGGCTGCCTGCTGGCCGCCATCGCCGTCGTCGGCGACGGCACCGAGATCACCCCGCTGCGCGTCGGCGTGCTGATGACGCTGGTGGCCACGCCCATCGCGATCGGCCGCTACCTCGGCATGCGGCAGTCCGCCGCCGCCGCCGAACGCCTGCGCGCCGAGGAGTCGGCCCGGCTCGCGGTCGCCCAGGTGCGCGCCGACCAGCTCGCCGAGCGCGAGCGCATCGCCCGCGACGTGCACGACATCGTGGCCCACCACGTCGGCGCCATGGTGCTGCGCGCCAGCGCCGCCCGCTACACCGCGCCCGACGGGCCGGTCGCCGACGCGCTGTCCGACATCCGCGAGACCGGCCATCAGGTGCTGCAGGACCTGCGTGACCTGCTCGACCTGCTGCGCGACCCCGACCGCGGCCCCGACCTGCTGGCCAACCCGGCCGACGTGGTCCGCGAGTCCGCCGAACGCATGGCCGCCGCCGGCCTCGTCGTCGACCTCGACCTCGACCCGGCCAGCGACCGCGCCCCGCTCATCGCCCGCGCCTCCGCCGCGCGCATCGTCCAGGAAGGTCTCACCAACGTGCTCAAACACGCCGGCCCCGGCACCCGGGTCCGCGTCACCGTGGCCCCCGCGCAGGAAGGGTTGTCCATCGAGATCCGCAACGGCCGCCCGCCCACCGTCATCGAGCGGCTGCCCTCCTCCGGCCGCGGCCTGGCCGGCATGCGCGAGCGGGTGCGCGCCCTCGGGGGCACCCTCAGCGCCGGCCCCGACGGCGACGGCGGCTGGCTGCTGCTGGCCAGCCTGCCCGCCAGGAGCGCCGCGTGATCCGCGTCCTGGTGGCCGACGACCAGGCGCTGGTCCGCGCGGGCGTGCGCATGCTGCTGCAGGCCGCGGGGGACATGGAGGTCGTGGGCGAGGCCGAGGACGGCGCCGAGGCCGTCCGCCTGGCCGAACGCCACGTGCCCGACGTCATCCTCATGGACCTGCGCATGCCCCGCGTCGACGGCCTGGAGGCGACCAGACGGGTGCTGGCGGCCCGCCCGGGGGCCCGCGTGGTCGTGCTCACCACCTTCGCCGAGGACGCCGACGTGCACGCCGCCCTGCGCGCCGGCGCCGTCGGCTTCCTGGTCAAGGACGACGAGCCGGAACGCATGGTCGACGCCGTGCGCAGGGCCGCCGCAGGGGAGCAGCTGCTGGCCCCCTCGGTGCTGCGCCGGGTCGTGGAACGCTTCCTGGCCGCCGAGGAGCAGGCCGCCGTGCCGCCGCCGTCCGGGCTGACCGAGCGGGAGCTGGAGGTGCTCGCCCTGGTCGGCACCGGCCTGTCCAACGCCGAGATCGCCGAGGAGCTGCACGTCGGCGTCACCACCGTCAAGACGCACATCGCCGCCGCCATGGACAAGCTCGGCCTGCGCAACCGCATCCAGGCCGCCGTGGTCGCCCACCGCTCCGGTCTCGTGGACGCCGCCTTCCGCCCGGTCCGTCCGCCACGCGGGGGATCAGGGGGTCATCCCGCAGGCTGACGACCGCATGTGGCCGTCCTCGACACGATGTGGGTCCTTCGTTCGCAGAAAGGATCCACATCATGGGGGAGACACAGGTCATGCCGCGTCCCGGCACGACCCGGCAGGTGTCGGCCGGGCTGCTCTACAGCCTGCGCGTCGTCGTCATCGCCCAGGCCGCCGCGCTGCTGGTGGCCGCCTCGTTCGCCGGACAGGCCGTGGCGGCGGGCGGCGGCGCGCTGGCCGAGACGCACGTCATGGCGGGCATGGTCGTGCACCTGGTGGCGCTCGTGCAGATCGTGCTGGCCGTCCTGGTCTGGCGGCCGGGCCGCGGCGCCGGCTGGCCGGTGTGGGCCAGCGTCGCGCTGCTCGTCGTCGGCCTCCTCCAGCACTTCACCTGGTCCTGGCTGGGCGCGCACGTGCCCAACGGGGTGCTGCTGTTCGGCCTCATCGGCGCGCTGCTGATCTGGTCGTGGTCGCCGTCGGCGGCGCGGCGCCGCTAAGGTCTGAGGTGTGTATGTGAAGATCTGCGGGTTGAGCGAGCCCGAGCACGTCGAGGCCGCCGTCGAGGCGGGCGCCGACGCCATCGGGTTCGTGCTCACCCGGAGCCCGCGCAGGGTCACGCCCGAGCGGGCGGCCGAGCTGGCCGCGCCGATCCCGGCCCACGTGCTCACCGTGGGCGTCTTCCGGGGCGAGACCCCCGAGGAGGTCAGGGCCGCCGCGCTGGCCTCGGGCGTGCGCGCCGTGCAGCTGCACGGCCACCACCCCCACGCCGACTTCACCGCGCTGAAAGACCTCGGCCGGCCGCTCGTGCGGGCCGTCGACGCCGCCGCCGACCTGCGGTGCGGCGCCTTCGACGAAGACCTGCTCATCGTCGACGCCCCGCGTCCCGGCTCGGGGGAGCCCTGGGACTGGGCGGCGGTGCGCGGCCGCCCGTCCGGCCGGTGGATGCTGGCCGGCGGGCTCGACCCGGCCAACGTGGCCGAGGCCGCCGAGGCCGCCGGCGCGTGGGGGGTCGACGTGTCCAGCGGCGTCGAGACCGCGCCGGGCGTCAAGGACTCCGCCCTGATCAGGGCCTTCCTGCGGGCCGCGCGCGGTGGCTGACGAGCTGGCGCGGGCCCTGTCCTTCGTGCACGGCTTCGCCCGGCGCAAGGCGCCCGTCGTCGCGCCGGTCCCCGGCGGGTTCGCGGTGCTCGACGAGCGCTACCCGATGTCGCACGACGACAACAAGCTCGTCGTCTGGACCGGCCGCCCGGAGCCGGTGCTCGCGGCCGCCGAGGAGCGGCTCGCCGGGCTCGGCCACCGGCTGGTGTGCGTCGACGACGACCGGCTGGGCCAGGAGTTCCGGCCCGCCTTCGCCGCCGCCGGCTACGGCCACGAGACGAACGTCGTCATGGCCTTCCGCGGTGCCCGCCCCGCCGCCGCCACCGCCGCCGAGCGGCTCGCGCTGGAGGAGCTGCTGCCCGTGCTGCGCGAGGAGTGGCGCGAGTCGCTGCCGCAGGCGCCGCAGGCCGTGGTCGACGGGCTCGCCGCCCGCGCCGCGGCCCGCGCGTCCGGCGCGGACCGGGTCGAGTTCCACGCCGTACGCGCCGCCGACGGGCAGATCGCCGCCCACGCCGACCTCTACGTGCACGAAGGCGTCGCCCAGATCGAGAACGTCTACACCCTGGGGCCCCACCGCGGCCGGGGCCACGCCCACGCCCTGCTGACCGCGCTGCTGGCCGCCACGGCCGGCGCCGAGCTGACGTTCCTGGTCGCCGACGCCGCCGACTGGCCGCGCCAGTTCTACGCCCGCCTCGGCTTCGAGCCGGTGGGCCACACCCACGCCTTCCTGCGCACCTGACCATCCGGCCTGGTTGCCCGGCCCGGCCGCCCCGACGGGCCGGTGGCGCGCTCAGGCGCCCACCCAGCGGGCCAGGGCCACCGCGGCGGGGCCCAGCAGGGCCAGCACGGCTCCCGACAACGCGTGCACCACCGTGTACGCCAGCAGCGGCGTCCCGTTCCCCGACATCGCGCGCACCCCGCCCAGGACGGTCGTCAGGCCGTGCTGCCCGCTCACCGCGCCCAGCACCAGCGGCGGCGGCGACATCATCAGCTTGGCCCCCATGGCCAGCGAGATCACCACCGGCACGGCGGCCGTGGCGACCGCGCCCAGGGCCACCTGCCAGGCGTGCCGCGCCACCAGTTCCACCGCCGCCGGCCCGGCCGACAGCCCGAGCGCCGCCACGAAGACGCCGAGCGCCACCTCGCCCACCACCCGGGCGGCGCCGGCGTCGTACTGCCCGAAGCCGGCCCGTCCCGCCCGTGCCCGGCCGAACACCAGCCCGGCCGCAAGGCAGCCGATCGACGCCGTCAGCCCGCCCGCCAGGCCCGCCACCAGCCCCGCCACGAGCCCGGCGGCCAGGTAGACGACGTCGGCCCGCCGTCCGGCGTCCGCCCGCGCCCCCAGCCAGGACGCCGCCCGGTCCACGTCCCGCTTCAGCCCGGTCACCCGCACCACGTCACCGGCGCACAACTGCGTGCCGGGCCGGACCGGCAACCGGCACCCCGCCCGCCGCACCTCGCACACGTGCAGGTCCTGCACCCCCTGGCCGGACAGCCCGGCGCGCAGGTCGCGCACGGTCGCCGGCGGCCGGCCCCCGAGCATGACGTCGGCCACCTCCAGGTCCAGGTCGAGCTCCCGCCCGCCCGGAACCTCGGGCCCGACCACCGCCCCGGCGTTGACGACGTCCTGCCGCACGCCGACCACCACGACCTCGTCGTCCCGCTGCAGCAGCGTGTCGGGGCCGAACGGGATCGGCCGGCCGTTCCTGCGCAGCCGCTCCACCGAGACCCGGGTGCCCATGGCGATCTCCGCCTGCCCGACCGTCCTGCCCTCGCCGGTGGTGACCTGGTGGGCCCGGCCCAGCACCGCCGGCGGCGGCGTCTCCTCCGCGCCGTCCAGCCGCCGCCACAGCGCCGCGGCCTCCTCCCGGGGGTCGAACCGGAGCGCCGCGGGCGCGGCCCTGAGGGTCAGCAGCGCGACGGTGACCAGGGCCAGGAGGTAGGACAGGACGTACGCGGGCCCGAGCGCCTGCTGCGCGAGCCCGGCGGCCTGCAGCGCGTCGGCCGCCGTGCCCAAGGCCACCGGCCCGGCCGCCGCCCCCGCGACCAGCCCGGCCGTGGTGCCCGGGTCGAGCCCGAGCGCGTCCGCGACCAGCGCCGCGACCGCCAGCGCCCCGACGACCTCGACGACCGTGAACCACAGGTACCGCAGGTTGCGCCCGGAGAACGCGGCGAAGAAGGCGGGCCCGAGGGTGTAGCCGAGAGTGAAGGCGAAGATCGAGAAGGCGATCACCCGCACCTGCTGGTGGACCGCGACGCCGCCGGTCAGCAGCCCGACGGCGAGGGCGGCGGCCAGCGTCCCGGCCGCGCCGCCGAGGGCCACCCCGCGGAACCTGAGCCTGCCCAGGGCGAACCCGAGGGCCAGGCAGAGGAACAAGGCGATCTCCGGCGCGTCGCGCAGCACGCCGGACTCCCAGGGCCACATCCGATCCCCCCAAGGCAGGCCGGCAGCGCGGGGGGATCGATCATCCAGCCTTTTCCCGCCCCCACATGCCGCGAAACGCCATCAACCCCCACCGGCCCCGCGCCCGTGCGGGAGAGGGCGAGCGGGGAATGGTCGCTGGTGGGGCGTCTGTGCCGGAGTTCCACGCAGTAGGGTCTCTGCGTGAGCGAAACTTCCGCCGAGGACCGGATCTGGACGGTTCCCAACCTGCTGAGCTTCCTGCGTCTGCTCGGCGTGCCCGTGTTCCTCTGGTTGGTTCTGGGGCCCAGGGCGGACGGGTGGGCCATCGCCATCCTCATCGTGGCCGGGTTCACCGACTGGCTCGACGGCAAGATCGCTCGCGCGTTCAACCAGACCAGCAAGCTCGGCCGGGTGATCGACCCGGCCGCCGACAAGCTGTACGTCTTCGCCACGATCCTGGCGCTGCTGCTGCGCGAGGTCATCCCGTGGTGGCTGGTGGCCGTCATCGTGGCGCGGGAGCTCTTCGTCGCCTGTTCGTTCCCCGTACTTCGCAAACACGGATATAAGGCACTTCAGGTGCATTTCCTGGGCAAGGCCGCCATGTTCAACCTCATGTACGCCTTCCCGCTGCTCTTCCTCGCCTCCCACACCGGGTGGTATGCCGATATAGCGCGAATTGCCGGGTGGGCCTTCGCGATCTGGGGCACCGGCCTGTATTGGTGGGCAGGGATCCTGTATGTGGTGCAGGTGCGCCAACTCGTAACCGCGACCACGAAGGAGTGATCGGGTGAAGGCGGTCGTCATGGCGGGCGGGGAGGGGACTCGGCTGCGTCCGATGACCGCCAACCAGCCCAAACCTCTGCTTCCGGTGGTCAACCGCCCGATCATGGAACACGTCCTGCGCCTGCTCAAACGGCACGGGATCACCGAGACGGTCGTCACCCTGCAGTTCCTGGCCGCCCTCGTGCGCAACTACTTCGGCGACGGCGACGAGCTGGGCATGAACCTCCAGTACGCCACCGAGGACCTGCCGCTCGGCACCGCGGGAAGCGTCAAGAACGCCGCCGCCCGCCTGCGCGACGACCGCTTCCTGGTCATCTCCGGCGACGCCCTCACAGATATCGACTTATCCGACATGATCCGGTTTCATCGCGAAAATTCGGCTCTTGTCACCATCGGCCTGAAACGCGTGCCCAACCCGCTCGAATTCGGGATCATCATCCTCGACGAGAACGGACGCGTGCAGCGCTTCCTGGAGAAGCCCACCTGGGGCCAGGTCTTCTCCGACACCGTCAACACCGGCATCTACGTCATGGAGCCCGAGATCCTCGACGCCGTGGCCGACGGCGAACCGGTCGACTGGTCCTCGGACGTCTTCCCCGCCCTCCTGGAACGCGGCGCCCCCATCTACGGCTACGTCGCGGGCGGCTACTGGGAGGACGTCGGCACCCACGCCAGCTACCTCAAGGCCCAGGCCGACGCGCTGTCCGGCCGGGTCCGCCTCGACATCGGCGGCTTCGAGCTCTCCCCGGGCGTCTGGGTGGCCGACTCGGCCACGGTCGACCCCGACGCCGTCCTGAAGGGCCCGCTGCTGATCGGCGACTACGCCAAGGTGGAGGCGGGCGCCGAACTGCGCGAGTACACCGTGCTCGGCAACAACGCGGTCGTGCGCGAGGGCGCCTTCCTGCACCGCGCGGTCGTCCACGACAACGTCTACGTCGGCCCCGGCGCCCACCTGCGCGGCTGCGTCATCGGCAAGAGCACCGACGTCATGGGCGGCGCCCGCGTCGAGGAGAACGCCGTCATCGGCGACGAGTGCGTCATCGAGGCCGAGGCGTACGTCTCCAGCGGCGTCAAGGTCTACCCGTTCAAGACCATCGAGGCCGGCGCGGTCGTCAACACCAGCGTCATCTGGGAGTCGCGCGGCCAGCGCAACCTGTTCGGCCCGCGCGGGGTCAGCGGCCTGGTCAACGTCGAGATCACCGCCGAGCTGTGCGTCCGGCTGGCCGGCGCGTACGCCACCACCCTGCGCAAGGGCGCCTACGTCGTCACCTCCCGCGACTGCTCGCTGGCCGCCAGGGCGCTCAAGCGGGCCGTCATCGGCGCCCTGACCGCCGCCGCGATCAACGTCCTGGACCTGGAGGCCGCGCCGCTGCCCGTGGCCCGCTTCCACACCGCCCGCGAGTCGGCCGCCGGCGGCATCGCCCTGCGCACCACGCCCGGCGACCCGCAGAGCGTCGACATCGTCATCATGGACGACCGCGGCGCCGACCTGCCCCCGGCCGCCCAGCGCAAGCTGGAGCGGGTCTTCTCCCGCCAGGAGTACCGGCGGGCCTTCCCCGGCGAGATCGCCGAGCTGCACTACCCGGCCAGGGCCGTCGAGGGTTACACGCACGAGCTGATGCGGGCCATCGGCGTCACCGGCGTCAAGGACATGAAGGTCGTGGTCGACTGCGCCGGCGGCACCTCCTCCCTGGTGATGCCCACGCTGCTCAGCCGCGCCGGCGTCGAGGTGCTCACCGTCAACGCCCGGCTCGACGACGTCTCGCCCACCGAGACGCTGGCCGAGCGCCGCCGTGACCTGCAACGCCTGTCGGAGCTGGTCAGCTCCTCGCGGGCGGCCTTCGGCGTGCGCTTCGACCCGGTCGGCGAACGCATCGCCCTGGTGGACGAGACCGGCCAGCTCATCAGCGAGGAACGCGCCCTGCTGGTCGTGCTGGACCTGGTGGCGGCCGAGCGCCGGGGCGGCCGGGTGGCCCTGCCGGTCACCACCACGCGGGTCGCCGAGCAGGTCTGCCGCTTCCACGGCGTGCAGGTGCAGTGGACCTCGACCGCGCTCGACGCCCTGACCTCCGCCGCCCAGGGCGCCGACATGATCTTCGCGGCCGACGGGCGCGGCGGGTTCGTCGTGCCGGAGTTCAGCCCGGCCATCGACGGCCTGGCCGCGTTCATGCGCCTGCTGGGGCTGGTGGCCCGCACCCGGCTGTCGCTCAGCCAGATCGACGCCAGGATCCCCGAGGTCAAGCTGCTGCGGCGGAGCGTCCCGACCCAGTGGGCGGCCAAGGGCGCGGTGATGCGCTCGGTCATCGAGGCCGCCGAGGCCGAGCCCGACGACTGGCGCGTGGACACCACCGACGGCGTGCGGGTCGCCCGCGACGACGGCTCGTGGGTGCTGATCCTGCCCGCCGCCGCCGAGCCGGTGACCGACCTGTGGGCCGAGGCCCCCGACATGGACGGCGCGCAGGCACTGCTCGAACGGTGGGCCCGCGTGGTCGAGCAGGCGGCCGTCTGATCACGTAGAGTAGCGGAAAAGCCTTCGCCCGAGATGTGCGCGCGGAGTGCCGCAAGATCGTAATGTAGAAACGCGCGGCGGCATGGACCACGGGGTGGGGGCGGCGGTAACTTTGTCAGCGTCCGAACCGCAGTCCAGCGCCCCGCCTTGACCTTTGCCGCTGATCAGCGTAAGTTGCGGCATTCGCAAACTTGAAGAGCGAAGGCAGGCGCGTCCCCAGCACCGTCGCCGCGTCTTCGCGGTAGGAGGCCGAGCCGATCGATGCCGAGCGTCTACTGCACGCAGTGCGGGCACGCCAACCCCGAGGATGCCCGTTTCTGTTCCCGCTGTGGGTCACCGCTGACCAGACCCGAGGTCTCCGGGGACACCACGTCGACGATCTCGGTCGCGGGAATCGAGGCGTACGAGGCTGAGACAGGCGACATGCTCCTGGCCGAACGGGCGCTGGTCGAACAGCTCCCGCCCGGCACGGCGTTGCTCACGGTCACCAGGGGGCCCAACCAGGGCAGCCGGTTCCGGCTGGACAAAGACCTCACCACGACCGGGCGCCACCCGGAGAGCGACATCTTCCTCGACGACATCACCGTCTCCCGGCGCCACGTCGAGTTCTACCGCCACCGCGGCGGCCAGTTCTCCGTACGCGACGTGGGCAGCCTCAACGGCACCTACGTCAACCGCGAGCGCATCGAGGAGGTCCCCCTGCACTCCGGAGACGAGGTGCAGATCGGCAAGTTCCGCCTCGTCTTCCTGATGAGGGTCAACGCCGGCGCATGAGCTCACAGGCGGCACGCTCGCACATGAGCATCGGGGAGGTGCTCGCCCTGCTGCAGGGCGAGTTCCCCGACGTCACCGTGTCCAAGATCCGCTTCTTGGAGGGTGAGGGGCTGATCGAGCCCGAGCGCAGCCCCTCGGGCTACCGCAAGTTCACCCATCTCCACGTCGAGCAGTTGCGTTTCATCCTGACCGAGCAGCGCGACCACTACCTGCCGCTGCGGGTGATCAAGGACAGGATGGCCGAGAGCTTCGGCCGTCCGCGCGCGGTGCAGCAGACCCAGGAGGTCCGCTACGACCGGGCCCAGCTGCTGGAGGCGGCCGGCATCGACGAGGAGACCCTCGCCGAGCTGGAGGACTACGGCCTGCTCGCCCCCGTGGCCAGGCGCTACGACGAGGAGGCGCTGAAGATCGCGCGCAGCGTCGGCGCCCTGGCCCGCTTCGGCCTGCACGCCCGCCACCTGCGCGCGGTCAAGGCCGCCGCCGAGCGGGAGTGCGGGCTGGTCGAGCAGACCGTCGCGCCCATACTCAAGCGGCGCGCGCCCGGCGCCATCGGCGAGGCCGACGAGGCCGCCAGGGAGTTGTCCACGCTCCTGCTCGACCTGCACGCCTCCCTGGTGCGCCTCGGCGTCAGGTCTGTCCTGGGCCGCTGAGGGCACAGAGCTGGAAGGCCGGGGCACATTCCAGGCCTGCCGGGTGTTACGTTGAAATGCATAAGCGTGTAGCAGAAACGACCCAGTCAACAGCTGTGCCGGGCGACCGGCCGGCCGAATACGGAGCAGCCCGTGTTGCAGATGGAGGTCGTGGGCGTTCGAGTTGAGATGCCCACAAATCAGCCGATCGTCTTGCTCAAGGAGGCACACGGGGAACGGTTCCTTCCGATCTGGATCGGCATGACCGAGGCGACCGCGATCGCCCTGGCGCAGGCCGAGGAGCCGCCGCCCCGGCCGCTCACCCACGACCTGTTCAGGGACGTGCTGAGCGCGCTCGGCGTCGGGCTGCGCGCGGTCAACATCGTGGCCCTGCGTGACGGCATCTTCTTCGCCGACCTGGTGTTCTCCAACGGTGTGGAGGTCAGCGCCCGCCCCTCCGACTCGATCGCCCTGGCGCTGCGCACCGGCGCGCGCATCTTCGCCAGCGAAGAGGTGGTCCAGGAGGCCGGTGTGATCATCCCGGACGACCAGGAGGACGAGGTGGAGAAGTTCAGGGAGTTCCTTGACACGATCACTCCCGAGGACTTCGGCAGGGCGGGGTAGGTATTTCAGTGCATTTACGCTTCACGACGCGCCGAGCCGGATCGTTGACTGGGCATGGTCACGGTCCTACGGTGCAAGTGAAACCCGTGGTCGCCCTTTACGAACCCCCAGATCAGGCCATGGGATGAGAGAAAGCCGGAGGTCCGCGTGGCGGTCAGCAGCGGCGAGGGAAAGACGGCCGGCCAGGAAGATCCGGTGCGGCGCGAGAGCGCGCGGCAGCGTGCCGGAGAGCAGGGACTGCTCTTCGACGAGCAGCCCGCGACGGTGCCCGACGACATCGGATACCGCGGGCCCACAGCCTGTTCGGCAGCCGGCATCACCTACAGGCAGCTCGACTACTGGGCGCGCACGGGCCTGGTCGAGCCCACGATAAGAGCCGCGCACGGCTCGGGCTCGCAGCGGCTCTACAGCTTCCGCGACATCCTGGTGCTCAAGGTCGTCAAGCGGCTGCTCGACACCGGGGTGTCGTTGCAGCAGATCCGCACCGCGGTGCAGCATCTGCGTGACCGCGGGGTCGCCGACCTCGCGCAGATCACGCTCATGAGCGACGGTGTCAGCGTCTACGAGTGCACCTCGGCCGACGAGGTGATCGATCTCCTCCAGGGCGGCCAGGGCGTGTTCGGCATCGCGCTCGGCCGGGTCTGGCGAGAGGTCGAGGGCTCCCTCGCGGAGCTGCCGGGGGAACGGGCGGCGGTCGAGGACACCGTCCCGGCCGACCATCCCGCTGACGAGCTCGCCAAGCGGCGTCGCGCACGCCGCACGGGGTGAGCTGAACCGCTGAACACACCGTAGTAATCTAGGACAGAGTAAGGCTGATGACCCCGTGCGGGAGAGTCCCTGGGCTGCGGTCCTGGGGCGCCGAAGGAGCAACCCTCCCCGGAATCTCTCAGGCATCCCGTACCGCTCGGGTGAGGCAACTCTGGAAAGCAGGTGCGCCCGCCAGGCGCACCTCACCGACGGTGCAAGCCCCACGGCGGGGTGAAGCTCTCAGGTCGCGATGACGTCGCGATGACAGAGGGGGAGATCCGGCACTCGCCCGCGCCCTGGCGCCGGTCTCCAAGCCTCGGGAGGCAACCTCCATGACCGACCTGTCCGCTCCGCCGTTCTCGTCCAGGCACATCGGCCCATCCGAGTCCGAGCAGCAGCGCATGCTCGAGGCCGTGGGCTTCGAGTCCGTCGGCGATCTGGTGGCCGTGGCCGTGCCCGAGGCCATCAGGGTCAAGGACCGGCTCAAGCTGCCGGCCGCCGCGAGCGAGACCGAGGCCATCGCCGAGCTGCGCGAGCTGGCCTCCCGCAACCGGGTGCTGACCTCCATGATCGGCCTGGGCTACTACGACACCGTCACACCCGCCGTCATCCGGCGCAACCTGCTGGAGAACCCGGGCTGGTACACCGCCTACACGCCGTACCAGCCGGAGATCTCGCAGGGCCGCCTGGAGGCGCTGCTGAACTTCCAGACGGTCGTCTCCGACCTGACCGGCCTCGACGTCGCCGGCGCCTCCCTGCTGGACGAGGCCACCGCCGCGGCCGAGGCCATGACGCTGGCCCGCCGGGCCGGCAAGTCCAAGAGCGACGTGTTCGTGGTCGACGCCGACACGCTGCCCCAGACCAAGGCCGTGCTGGCCACCCGCGCCGAGCCGCTCGGCATCACGCTGGTCGAGCACGACCTCGACGGCGAGCTGCCCGAGTGCTTCGGCGTGCTCGTCCAGTACCCGGGCGCCTCCGGCCGCCTGCGCGACTTCCGCGACGTGGCCGCCAGGGCGCACGAGGCCGGCGCGCTCGTCGTGGCCGCCGCCGACCTGCTGGCCCTCACGCTCGTGGCCGCCCCCGGCGAGCTGGGCGCCGACATCGCCGTCGGCTCCTCCCAGCGCTTCGGCGTCTCCTTCGGGTTCGGCGGGCCGCACGCGGCCTACATGTCCGTACGCGAGGGCCTGCAGCGGCAGATGCCCGGCCGCCTGGTCGGCGTGTCGGTCGACGTCGACGGCGACCCCGCCTACCGGCTGGCCCTGCAGACCCGCGAGCAGCACATCCGCCGCGAGAAGGCCACCAGCAACATCTGCACCGCCCAGGTCCTGCTGGCCGTGATCGCCGGCATGTACGCCGTCTACCACGGCCCCGAGGGCCTGCGCCGGATCGCGCACCGCGTGCACCGGCACGCCGTCGCGCTGGCCGGCGGGCTGCGCGAGGCCGGCCTGGAGGTCGTGCACGGCGAGTTCTTCGACACCGTGCTCGTCCGGGTGCCCGGCAGGGCCGCCGAGGTGGTGGCCGCCGCCGCCGAGCGGGGCGTCAACCTGTGGCAGGCCGGCGACGACCACGTCTCGATCGCCTGCGACGAGAAGACCGGCGCGGCCGAGCTGGTCAAGGTGTGGGCCGCCTTCGGCGTCGAGCGCGAGGAGGTGGCGCTGGAGGCCGACGCGCTGCCGGCCGAACTGCTGCGCGAGTCGGACTACCTGACCCACCCGGTCTTCCACAGCCACCGCTCCGAGACCGCGATGCTGCGCTACCTGCGCAGGCTCCAGGACAAGGACATCGCGCTCGACCGTTCGATGATCCCGCTCGGCTCGTGCACGATGAAGCTGAACGCGACCACCGAGATGGAGCCGATCACCTGGCCGGAGTTCGCCGGCGTGCACCCGTACGCGCCGGAGGCCCAGACCGAGGGCTACCGGGAGCTCATCGGCACCCTGGAGGGCTGGCTGGCCGAGGTGACCGGCTACGACGCGGTCTCCATCCAGCCGAACGCCGGCTCCCAGGGCGAGTTCGCCGGCCTGCTGGCCATCCGCGCCTACCACCAGGCCAACGGCGACACCGAGCGGGACGTGTGCCTGATCCCGTCCTCGGCCCACGGCACGAACGCGGCCAGCGCCGTCATGGCGGGCATGCGGGTCGTGGTCGTGGCCTGCGACAGCGACGGGAACATCGACCTGGCCGACCTCGACGCCAAGATCGCCAAGCACCGTGACAGGCTCGCCGCGATCATGGTGACGTACCCGTCCACGCACGGCGTGTACGAGGAGTCGATCACCGAGGTCTGCGCCAAGGTGCACGAGGCCGGCGGCCAGGTCTACGTCGACGGCGCCAACCTCAACGCCCTGGTGGGCCTGGCCAAGCCGGGCGAGTTCGGCGCCGACGTGTCCCACCTCAACCTGCACAAGACGTTCTGCATCCCGCACGGCGGCGGCGGCCCCGGCGTCGGCCCGGTCGCGGTCCGCGGCCACCTGTCGGCCTACCTGCCCGGCCACCCGCTGCGCGACGGCGGCCCGGTCGGCCCGGTCTCGGCCGCCCCGTACGGCTCGGCGGGCATCCTGCCGATCTCGTGGGCGTACGTGCGGATGATGGGCTCCGAGGGCCTCACGGCGGCCACCGAGCAGGCCATCCTGTCGGCCAACTACCTGGCCCGGCGGCTGGCCCCGCACTACCCGGTGCTCTACACCGGGCGCGGCGGCCTGGTGGCCCACGAGTGCATCGTGGACCTGCGCCAGATCACCAAGGAGACCGGCGTCACCGTCGACGACGTGGCCAAACGCCTGATCGACTACGGCTTCCACGCGCCGACCATGTCGTTCCCGGTGGCCGGCACGCTGATGATCGAGCCGACCGAGAGCGAGGACCTGGACGAGCTCGACCGGTTCGTGGACGCCATGATCGCCATCCGCGGCGAGATCGCCAAGGTGGCCTCCGGCGACTACGACAAGACCGACAACCCGCTGCGCAACGCGCCGCACACGGCCGAGTCGGTCACCGCCGACGAGTGGGCCCACCCGTACTCGCGGACCGAGGCGGCCTACCCGGTGGCCTCGCTGCGCGAGGGCAAGTACTGGGTGCCGGTGCGCCGCATCGACCAGGCGTACGGCGACCGCAACCTGGTGTGCTCCTGCCCGCCGCTGGAGGCGTACGAGGACTGAGCCGCCCGCGCGGGTCCCCGCCCGGGGGCCCGCGCCGGACCCGGCCCAGTCCTACACCGTCAAGTGAGCAGACATGATCGCGACGAGCCGTTAGGCTCGGTGCGATCCGTCGCCTGAAGGAGCTCTCTTGACGTTCTCAGAGCTGGAGACCCCGCCTCTCGACACCGCCCGCCGCCTGGCCGAGGGCGGCGACCTGGAGGGTGCGGCGGCGATCCTGACCGAGCTGGTCGCCGACCCCGACAGCCCCGACCGGGCGCAGGCGGCCGTGGGGCTGGCCGTGGTGCTCGACGAGCGCGGCGACACCGAGGCCGCCCGCGCCGCGGCCCGCACCGCGCTGGCCACCGGCCATCCCGAGTACGCCGCCCAGGCCGCCTGCCACCTGGCCCAGGGGTTCGAGCGCGAGGGCCGCGACGACCAGGCCAGGGCCGCCTGGCAGGCGGTGCTCGGCGTCGGCACGCCGGCCTACGTCCCGATTGCGCACCTCGCGCTGGCCCGGCTGGCCGGCAGCCCGCAGGAGGCCGGCAAGGAGCTGCGCTCCGCCCTCGACGCGAGCCTCGACTCCGGCGACGCCGAGGCCGCCGCGCACGCGGCCCGCCAGCTGGCCGAGACGCTGCTGGAGTACGGCGACCCGGGGGAGGCCGCCGGGCTGCTGCTGGACGCGCTGGAGTTCGCCCCGGCGCGGGAGCTGCCGGGGCTGCGGGTGCTGCTCGGCATCGCGCACCTGGAACTGGCCTGCGCCGAGTTCGCCGAGGCCGTCGAGAGCGGCGCCGACCCCCAGACGGGCGCGCTGGCCATCGAGCTGCTGGCCCGCACGCTGCCGCTGCGCGGGCGCACCGAGGACGCCGGCCAGGTGTGGACCTACGGCCTCGAACACGAGGACCGGACCATGGCCGCCGAGGTCCGGCTGCGCTTCCACCGCGACACCTGAGCGCCGTGCGGGGAAGGCTCAGCCGCGGCGCATGATGGCCACGGCGGCGGCCACGTTGATGGCGACGATCGCCAGCCACGTGATCGTCAGGCCGACCAGCCCCGAGTTGCCGGACGCGATGGCGGTCAGCGGGATGCCGAGGCCCATCGAGCCCAGCGCGACGGGGATCATGGCCGCGCCGTTGTTCTGCCGCTGCTTGGGCTTGGCCGGGGGAAGGCCGTGGCCGCTCAGCTCGGCCTGGACGCGGGCGGCGATGGTGGCGTCGAGCCGTTCGACGAAGGACTCGACGAGCGCGGCCTCGTAGTCGGGGCCGAGGTCGCGGCGGGCGTCGAGGGTGGCCTGCAGGTCATCCCGGATGGGGCGCATCTCTGGCATGGAAGCCATCATCCCGGTTGTCCGGCGCGCCGTCATCAGACCTGGGGGCCAATGGCGGATCCTCCCCAGGTACGGTGCTGCCATGGAGATCATGACTCCGCGGGGGCCGGCGCTGGTGCAGGTCGACGAGGCGGCCGAGCCCCGGCTGCTGCTGGTGCTGACCCACGGCTCGGCCGGGGGAGTGGACGCGCCCGACCTGTTGGCCGTCCGCGACGCCGCGCTCGGGGTGGGGGCGACCGTGGCCAGGGTGTCGCAGGCGTTCCGGGTCGCGGGGGCGCGGGCGCCGGGCTCGGCCGCCCGGCAGGACGAGGCATGGGAAGCGGTGCTGGGCGAGGTGCGCGCCGGGTGGCCGGGGCTGCCGCTGGTGCAGGGCGGCCGGAGCAACGGCGCCCGGGTGGCCTGCCGTACGGCCGCGGCGGTGGGCGCGGCGGCGGTGGTGGCGCTGGCCTTCCCGCTGCACCCGCCCGGCAAGCCGGAGCGGTCCAGGGCCGAGGAACTGCGCGGGGCCGGGGTCGACGTGCTGGTGGTCAACGGGGACCGGGATCCGTTCGGAGTGCCGGATCCCGCGGACTGCGCCCGGCTGGTGGTGCTGCCGGGCGAGGGCCACGACCTGAAGCGGGACCCCGCCCGGGTGGGCGAGGTCGTGGCCCGGTGGATCGGCGGCTACGCCGCCGTCAGGCGGCGCCCACCAGGGGGTCGGGCCGGTGCGGCGCGATGACGGTGCCGCTGGGCAGCAGCTCCCCGGTGTCCTCGAACAGGACGACGCCGTTGCAGAGAAGGCTCCACCCCTGCTCGGGGTGGCATGCGAGGGTGCGTGCTGCCTCGCGGTCCGGCGCCTCGGCAGACGGACAGGCCGGGTCGTGCGGGCACATCGGCGTGCCTCCGATATCTCGTGGGTGCTCCCGGGAGAGGGACGGGAGCCGCTCGGGTTTGTTGTTCTGGCAAGTGTGCGACGTGGGTCACACGGTCCGACATAGCCCGTTCGGACTGTTACAGGAGGATCCCCCGGTCGTGTGACCTTCGACACAGCGTGCCTTATGCAGGATAACGGGCCAAGCACGACACGCGCACTACGTTTGCAACCCCTTGAGCAAAGCGTCGAGTCCTCTTTCGAAGTCCACATCCGCCCTTTCGTCCCGCCTGACCCATTCATCGACTTCCGGGTCAGCCCATCCGGATTGCTGGACTTCGACCGCCACGCTGCCGAACACGAACGCCCGCAGCGCGCGCACGGCCTCGGGGGCGTCGTTCAGGCCGCCGTCGGCGAGCTGCTCGGTCTGCTCCCTGATGGCGACGGCGGTGGCGCCCTTGGGTGGCTTGGTCAGGGCCAGGGCCAGCACGCCCGGATGCTCGCGCAGCAGCTCCCGGCCCGCCCGGCACCACGCTCTGGCCGTCTCCTGCCAGGTGGCCGCCTGCTCCACGTGCACGGACGTGACGTGCTCGGCCAGCGCGTCCATCAGCGCCTCCTTGCCGCGGGGCAGGTGGTGGTAGATGGCCATGGCCTCCACCTCCAGGGCGTCGCCCAGCCGGCGCATGGTGAGCCGGCGCAGCCCCTGGCTGTCGGCGATGTGGAGTGCGGCCTCGATGATGCGCTCGCGGGAGAGTGGCACGGGAGGTCTCTTTGCGGGCATGGTGATCATCTTACTGGGCGGCCCCGTCCGTCGCCCGGTGTTCGGGGGCGGTGTCGGACGGCGTACCCTTGTGGGTTGAACAGCAAAGACTGCGTGAAGGGCAGGGTCGATGGCGTTTTTCCGTCCGCGGGTGAGCCGGGAGGCCGAGGTTCGCTACCACGCGGACCAGGAGATCTCCAAGGGCTTCCCGCAGCTGCTTGACAAGGCCAGGCAGGCCGAGCAGATCGTGCGCGACCTGCGTGCGGCCGCGGCCGACGAGATCGAGCTGCTGGCGGCGGGCCGGGCGTTCGACGTCGCGCTGACCGAGGCGCTGCGGGCCGCCGAGGCCGGGCAGCGGGCCACGTTCGGCGTGCGCTCGTACGACGACCGCATCGCGCGCCGCAAGGCCAGGGCCACCCCCCGCGGGGCCATGTGGACGGCCGAGGTCGACCGGCTGCGCACGCTGCGCGAGGAGAACCGCATGTGGGGCATCCCGCGCGTGCCCCGGCCGGTGCCCGCCACCGTCTGACCGAAGGCACGAAAGCCCCGGTCTGACCGAAGGCACACGAAAGCCCCGGCGCCATGCGCGCCGGGGATCTTCGTGCGTTCCAGGCCCGTCGCCGTCAGGTCCTGATGGCGGGGACTCGCGTTCCTGGGCCGTCGCCGTCAGGTCCTGACGGCGACGGACGGGGCGGTGCGGGTCAGCTGGCCCAGTCGAGCAGCGGGCGGGTGTTGCTCGGGTGCCGCAGCTTCGACAGCGACTCCTTCTCCAGCTGGCGGATGCGCTCGCGGGTCAGGCCGAGGTGCTTGCCGATCTCGTCCAGCGTGTGCGGCTTGCCGTCCACCAGGCCGAACCGCAGGGCCATGATCTTCGCCTCGCGCGGCGAGAGGTTGTCGAGCACGCCGCGCAGCTGGTCGCCCAGCAGCTGGCGGTCGACGATCTCCGACGCCTCCGGCGAGTCGACGTCCTCGATGAGGTCGCCGATCGTGGTCTCGCCGTCCTCGCCGATGGTCGCGTTGAGCGAGATCGGCTGGCGGCTGGTGCGCAGCAGCTCCTCGATCTGGTCCGGCGTCTTGTCGAGCTCGACGGCCAGCTCCTCGGGCGTGGGCTCGCGGCCCAGCCTCTGGTGCATGTCCCGCTCGACCCGCGACAGCTTGGAGAGCATCTCCAGCACGTGCACGGGCAGCCGGATCGTCCGGGCGGAGTCGGCGAAGCCGCGCTGGATGGCCTGCCGGATCCACCACATGGCGTAGGTGGAGAACTTGAAGCCCTTGGTGTAGTCGAACTTCTCCACGGCCCTGATCAGCCCCAGGTTGCCCTCCTGGACGACGTCCAGCAGGGACATGCCGCGGTCGGTGTACTTCTTGGCCACCGAGACCACCAGGCGCAGGTTGGCCTCCAGCATGTGGTCCTTGGCCTGCCGGCCGTCCTCGATGACCAGGTGCAGGTCGTCGCGCACGGACGGCGGCACGTCGGGGTTCGTCTCCAGCTTGTACTCGGCGTACAGGCCGGCCTCGATCCGGCGGGCCAGCTCGACCTCCTGGGCGGCGGTGAGCAGGGTACGACGGCCGATCGACTTCAGGTACGTGTGCACCGAGTCGCCCATCACGGACTGGTTGTCGTCCAGGTCCATGGCCTCGGTCTCGATCTCGGCGTCCTCGGCCGTCAGTTCGAGGTCGTCGGGGGCCACGTCCTCCTCGTGCTCGGGCTTGCCGTCCACCGGGTTTTTTGCCTCGGCGGCCGTGCGGCCGGTAGCCTTTGCCCCGGAAGCCTTCCTCGGCTTGGGGGCGGTCTTCTGGGTGGTCTTCCTGGCGGCGGTCTTGGCCAGCGACGGCTCGTTCTCGGCAGCCAGGCTCACGCCGGCCTCGGAGAGCTCGCGCAGAATCGTGCGGCCTTCAGAGGGGCTGATGCCGGCCTCGGCGAACGCGTCGCGCAGCTCCGCCAGAGAAAGGTGACCCTGGGCTCGCCCTCGTTCAATGAGCTGGTCGAGAGTCGCGGGTGGGGTCGCCACGGCGGTTCTGGGCATGAGGACACCTCCTCCGTACGGAGTCGAAGCGATCAGGCAGGTTGTGGTGGGGCGGTGGTCACTCCGCACGGCGCACCAGTATCAATAACGCCATCCATCGCTATTTGTTCCCGGAGCGCTGAAAAAGGGGCGGAACGCCCAGAGGGCGCGCCACCCCCCGGAAGGCGGGAACTACTCCGCCACCTCGAAGCTTCCGGTCCCCTCCGGCATGGGCATCGGCTCGGCCTCCTCCATGCGCTTGTCGGTCCAGTAGTCGATGACCTCGCGTGGATCGGGATTGACCTCCGTGGAGACCACGACGCCCTCGGTGTCGCCGGGCGAGGGCACCGGACGGCCGGTCGGCGACGTCTGCTCGACGCTCTGATTGACCTGCTGATCGGCCTGCTGGTCGACCACGGCCCGGGTCTCCTTGGCGACCGCGTCGAGCTTGCCCGCCGAGGCGGCCGCCGCGACCGACGCGCCGCCGACGACGATCACGCCGACGACCGCCGCGGACGCCCACATCTTGCGGGTCTGGTTCATGAAGGCTCCCTTCCTTCTCTCCCCGTTATGACGCAGCCGCGCCGCGTCAGGTTCCTGTCCGCAGCCGGACGAGATCGGTCTTGCCGTTGGGCAGCAGCGGCAGGCGGGGGAGGAGACGCAGGTCGCGGGGCGCGGCGTGGGCGGGCAGCCGGTCGCGGCAATAGGCGCGCAGCTCGGCCAGCGTGGGCGGCGCGGCCGGGTCGGCCGGCACCACGAACGCCGTGACCGCCTCGCCCCACTCCGGGTCGGGCAGGCCGGCCACGGCCACGTCGGCGACCTCGGGGTGCGTGCCGAGCACCGCGCTCACCACGGCGGCCACGACCTTCTCGCCGCCGGTGTTGACGACGTCGTCGGCGCGGCCGAGCACGCGCAGCCGGCCGCCGTTCAGCTCGCCGAGGTCGGAGGTGACGAACCAGTCGCCGTCGAAGGCGGTCCGGCCGGCGAAGCGGTAGCCGGAGAAGAGCACGGGACCGGCGATCCTGATCAGGCCGTCCTCGCCGATTTTGAGATCTACATCGTAAAGGGGCTGGCCGTCGTAGACGCAGCCGCCGCACGTCTCGCTCATCCCGTACGTGGTGAACACCCGGGCGCCGAGCTCCACGGCCCGCTCGACCAGCCCCGCCCTGGGCGCCGCGCCGCCGAGCAGGATCGTGCGGAACACCGACAGGTCGGCGCCCGTCTCGACCAGCCGGTGGAGCTGCGTCGGCACCAGGGAGACGTGGTGGGCGCCGGAGGACAGCACGGCCCGCACGTCGAAGGAGGGGTGGATGATCGGCTCGCTGCCCGACAGCAGGGCGCGGACCAGCACCTGCAGGCCGGAGACGTGGGAAACGGGCAGGCAGCACAACCACCGGTCGCCCTCGTCGGCCCCGATCCTGCTCAGCGAGGCCGACGCCGAGGCGCGCAGGGCGGCGGCCGACAGCTGCACGCCCTTCGGCGTGCCGGTGCTGCCGCTGGTGGCGATGACGACCGCCACGTCGCCGGGGACGCCCTCGCCGCCCGGCCGCGGCTGGCCGCCGGCGTGGGTGGGCCGCAGAGCCTGGAGGGCCTGGTGCTCGTGGCCCGGCTGGAGCGGCAGGACGGCCGGGCCGTCGCCGGAGAGGGCGTCGCGGATCGCGGTGAAAAGGCCGGGGCCGGGAGGCTGCACAATGGCATGCAGCGGACGGTCCGGATGCGACGGGTTCCTCCACATGCTCGTAAGGTTAATGGCGACAGGTCGGACACAGGTGCAGGGTAGGGTCGTGACGCGTTCTCCCGTGGTCTTCCGGATTCCGATGCGGACGCGGTTTCGCGGGCAGACCGTCAGGGAGGGCGTGCTGCTGCACGGCCCGGCGGGCTGGGGCGAGTTCTCCCCGTTCCCCGAGTACGGTCCGCGCGAGTGCGCCCGCTGGCTGGCGTGCGCCCGTGAGGCCGCCTTCGACGGCTGGCCCGAGCCGGTGCGCGACCGCGTCCCGGTCAACGCCACCGTCCCGGCGGTCGACGCCGAGCAGGCCCACGAGCTGGTGCGCCGCTCCGGCTGCGGCACGGCGAAGGTCAAGGTGGCCGAGCGCGGCCAGACGTTCGCCGACGACCTGGCGCGGGTGGAGGCCGTGCGTGACGCCCTCGGGCCGTCCGGGCGCCTGAGGGTCGACGTCAACGGCGCCTGGGAGGTCGACGAGGCCGTCACCCGGCTCAAGCGGCTCGACCGGTTCGGTCTTGAGTACGCCGAGCAGCCGTGCGCGACCCTGGAGGAGCTGGCGGCGGTGCGCAGGGCGGTCGACGTGCCGATCGCGGCCGACGAGTCGATCCGGCGCGCCGAGGACCCGCTGAAGGTCAGGGCGGCCGAGGCGGCCGACATCGCGGTGGTCAAGGTGCAGCCGCTGGGCGGGGTGCGCGCGGCGCTGCGGGTGGTGGAGGCGTGCGGGCTGCCCGCCGTGGTCTCCAGCGCCGTGGAGACGTCGGTGGGGCTGGCCGCGGGGGTCGCGCTGGCGGCGGCGTTGCCGTCGCTGCCGTACGCGTGCGGGCTGGGCACGATGTCGTTGCTGGCGGGCGACGTGGTGGACGACTCGCTGGTGCCCGTGGACGGATGGCTTCCGGTGCGCCGCCCCTCGGTGAATTTTCAGCATTTGTCGGAATTTGAGATTGAATCTCCCCAGTGGCTGGGCCGGATGCAGGAGGCGTCACTTTGAACCCCGCAACCGCGCTGGCCACCGTGCTCGTCGACGAGCTGGTGCGCTGCGGCCTGACCGACGTGGTGCTCGCCCCCGGCTCCCGCTCGGCCCCCCTCGCCCTGGCGCTGCACGCCGAGTCGCGGGTGCGCCTGCACGTGCGCATCGACGAGCGCTCGGCCTCCTTCCTGGCGCTCGGCCTGGCCAAGCGCTCCGAGCGGCCGGTGGCGCTGATCTGCTCCTCCGGCACGGCCGCGGCCAACTTCCACCCGGCGGTGATCGAGGCCGACGAGTCTGGCGTGCCGCTGCTCGTGCTGACCGCCGACCGTCCGCCCGAGCTGCGCGGCACCGGCGCCAACCAGACGATCGACCAGGTCAAGCTGTACGGCACCGCCGTCCGCTGGTTCGCCGAGGTCGGCGTGCCGGAAGACCGTCCCGGCATGGTCGCCTACTGGCGTTCGCTGGCCTGCCGCGCCTACCAGCGGGCCGCCGGGGCGGCCAACCCCGGCCCCGTGCACCTCAACCTGGCCTTCCGGGAGCCGCTCATCCCCGACGGCGACACGAGCTGGTCCGAGCCGCTCGACGGCGGCGCGAACGGCCCCTGGGTGCGGGCCCGCGTCGCGCCCCCGCCCATCGCCCTGCACATCCCGCCCACCCGGCGCGGCGTGCTGGTCGTCGGCGACGGCGCGGCCAACGTCCGGCGTTACGTGGCCGCCGCCGGCATGGCCGGCTGGCCGGTGCTGTCGGAGCCCAACGGCGGCGCCCGCTACGGCGACCACTCCATCTCCAGCTACCACTACCTGCTCGGCACGCCCGAGTTCGCCGACTCCCACCGCCCCGACGTGGTCGTCACGCTGGGCCGGCCCGGGTTGTCGCGGCCGCTGCTGTCCTGGCTGAAGCGGACGGACGAGCACATCGTGGTCGCCCCCGACCTCGACCGCTGGCCCGACCCGACCAGGTCGGCCACCCAGGTCGCGCAGGCCGTGGAGATCCCGGTGGCCTCCGGCGACGACAGCTGGCTGCACGCCTGGCGGCAGGCCGACGCGGCCGTCCGGTCGGCCCTCGACGCGGTCCTGGACGTCTCCGGCACCTCCGAGCCGCGCCTGGCCCGCGACCTGGCCGACGCGCTGCCCAACGGCGCGCTGCTGTTCTGCGGCTCCTCGATGCCGATCAGGGACCTCGACCAGTTCATGCGGCCGCGGCGCGGCATCAGGCTGATGGCCAGCCGGGGCGCCTCGGGCATCGACGGGCTGGTCTCCACGGCCATGGGGGCCGCGCTGGCGCACAACGGGCCCTCGTACGCGCTGCTCGGCGACCTGTCGTTCCTGCACGACCAGAACGGGCTGATCCTCGGCCCCCGCGAGCCCAGGCCGGACCTGTGCATGGTGGTCGTCAACAACGACGGCGGCGGCATCTTCTCGCTGCTGCCGCAGGCGGCGGTGCGCGACCCGTTCGAGCGGGTGTTCGGCACGCCGCACGGCGTGGACCTGGCCTACGCCGCCGCCGCGAGCGGGACGCCGTACACGCTGCTCGGGGACGTCAGCGAGCTGTCCAAGGCGATGCGCGGCGAGGGGCCGCGGGTGGTGGAGGTGCGCACCGACCGCGAGGAGAACGCCGCCGTGCACGGCCGCCTGCGCGAGGCGGCCCAGGACGCCGTGCGGGAGTTCCTCAGCTCCTGAGCGCCTCCAGCAGGCGGTTGAGCGGGCTGTCGAGGCCGTGGCGGTCGGCCAGGGCCACCAGGGCCTCCGGGTCGCGCGGCTTGTCCGGCAGCGTCAGGTCGGCGGCGGGCAGCGGCGCGTCGGAGGCCACCTGGACCACGGCCGGCGCGGCGTCGAGGTAGTCGCGGGCGGCGGCCAGGCGGTTGCGGCTGCCGGCCGGGAAGCCCTCGGTGACGCCGGAGTCGAGCGCCTCCAGCAGCGCGGCGAGCGAGCCGAACCGGGTGATCAGGGCCGCCGCCGTCTTCTCGCCGACGCCGGGCACGCCGGGCAGGCCGTCGCTGGGGTCGCCGCGCAGGGTGGCGAAGTCGGCGTAGGCGCGGCCGGGCACGCCGTACTTGGCGGTGACGAACGCCTCGTCGACGAACTGCAGGTTGCGGATGCCGCGCGCGGTGTACAGGACGCGGACCGGGCGGGAGTCGTCGACGAGCTGGAACAGGTCGCGGTCGCCGGTGACGATCTCGACGGCCCCCCGCGCCTGGTGGGTGAGGGTGCCGATCACGTCGTCGGCCTCGTAGCCGGGCGACTCGGGACGGGCGATGCCCACGGCGTCGAGGACCTGGTTGATCACCGCGATCTGCGGCACCAGCGCCTCGGGCACCTCCTCGACGTCGCCGTGGGCCACCCGGTGCGCCTTGTAGGTCGGGATCGCCGCCACCCGGAAGGCGGGCCGCCAGTCGGCGTCCATGGTGGCGGCCAGCGCCGCCGGGGAATGCTGACGGACCAGTGTGGCGATCATGTCGATGAGCCCGCGCACCGCGTTGACCGGGGAGCCGTCGGGCGCCTTGACCGACTCGGGCACGCCGTAGAAGGCGCGGAAGTAGAGGGACGGTGTGTCCAGAAGCATGAGCACCCGTCTATGGTCGCACTCCCGCCGCCTTCCCGTCCGGCTCCGGGACGGCGACGGCCAGCAGGCACGCGTCGTCCTCGGGGTTGGGGCCGCCGATGTCGGCCAGGAGGCGGTCGAGCCCGGCTTCGAGGTCGTGGGGGGACAGGCTCGCGGCGGCGGCGAGCACCAGCTCCAGGCCGACGTCGATGTCGCGGGTGCGCCGCTCGACCAGCCCGTCGGTGAACATCAGCAGCAGGTCGCCGGGGCGCAGCCGGGTGTGGGCCAGCTCGTAGGGGCGGCCGGAGACCGCGCCGAGCAGCACGCCGCGCGGCCTGCCCAGCAGGGTCGCCCGGCCCCCGCGCACCAGGATCGGGTCGAGGTTGCCCGCCTGCCCCCAGGTGAACAGCAGCGTCTCGGGGTCGAGGTGGCCGATGACGGCCGTGGCGGTGGTGTCCTTCAGCTGGTGCAGGACGAGGTCGTTGAGCCACGACAGCAGGCGGTCGGCGGGCCGGCCGGTCATGGTGAGGCCGACGAGGGCGTGGCGCAGGTGGGCCATGTGGGCGATGGCGGGCAGGCCGTGGCCCGACACGTCGCCGATGGCCAGCAGCAGGCGGCCGTCGGGCGTGGTCGCGGCCTCGAACCAGTCGCCGCCCAGGCTGGCGGTCTTCTCGGCCGGCACGTAGCGGACGGCGATCCTGGCCCCCGGCAGGTCGAGGCAGCCGGTGGGCGCGGGCAGGATGGCCTCGCGCAGCGCCAGCATCACGTTGCGCTCCTCGGCCGCCTGCTCGCGGGCCTCCAGGAGCTGGCGGCGCGACTCCGACATCATGCGCTCGGCCCTGCGGCGGCCGGTGATGTCCTGGATGACGCCGTGCATGCCGACCGGGCCGCCGGGCGACATCAGCGGTTCGAGCACGACGCGCAGGTCGCGCAGCTCGCCGGTGCCGCGCCTGACGCGGAACTCGGCGTGCACGGGCTCGACGCCCTCCACCACGTGCCACAGCAGCCGGTCGAGCGCGTCGAGGTCGGCCGGTTCGACCATGGCGGCCAGGTCGGGCAGGGACAGCGGCCCCTCCTCACGGTCTCTTCCGAAGATCGCGTAGACCTGGTCGGACCAGATGGCGGCCCCGGTGCGCAGGTTCCATTCGGCCCAGCCCATGTTGCCCAGCCGCTCGGCGTGGGCCAGCCGGACGGCCAGCAGCTCCGCCCCCGCCCCGCGCGCCCGCCCGTGCGGGGCCTCCCTGACCAGCTCTGCCGCGCCTGCGAAGTCGACCATGGCCTCACTCTCAAAGTGCAGTGGAACTGGACAATTGGTCCCACACTACGTGATCAATGTGGAACGGAGTGTAGTTATGGGCTCTCATGTTGTGAGAAGTTTTCGCGGATTTTAGCCCTCGGCGGACAAGCGGCCTGCTGGAGTGGGGCCACCGGGCGTCCGAGTAGATTTGGCTCGTGACGTCCTCAGACCTGTATCCCGTGTCCCGTCTTGCCGCCGCGCAGGAGGCCACCGCCAAGGCCGGCCTCGACGCCCTGCTGCTCACCCCCGGGCCCGACCTGCGCTATGTCAGCGGCTACGACGCCAAGCCGCTGGAGCGGCTGACCTGCCTCGTGGTGCCCGCCTCGGGGGAGGCGTACATGATGGTGCCCCGCCTTGAGCTGCCGGCCGCGCAGGCCTCGCCCGCCTCCCGGCTCGGGCTGGAGTTCGTGGCCTGGGACGAGACCGACGACCCCTACAGCATCGCCGCCTCCCGGCTGGGCCGGGTGGCCAAGGTGGGGCTGGCCGACCGCATGTGGGCCATGTCGTCGCTGCGCTTCCGCGACGTGCTGCCGCAGGCCGAGCAGGTGCTGGCCGGCACGGTGCTGCGCGACCTGCGCATGCGCAAGTCGCCGGCCGAGGTGGCGGCCCTGCGCGAGGCCGGCGAGGCCATCGACGCGGTCCACCGGCAGGTGCCCGAGCTCCTGCGCGCCGGTCGCACCGAGCGCGAGGTGGGCCGCGACATCGCCGAGGCGATCCTGGCCGCCGGCCACGCCACGGTCGACTTCGTCATCGTCGCCTCCGGGCCCAACGGCGCCAGCCCCCACCACGACGTGTCCGACCGGGTGATCCAGGCCGGCGAGCCGGTCGTGGTCGACATCGGCGGCCAGCTGCACAACGGCTACTGCTCTGACTCCACCCGCACCTACAGCGTGGGCGAGCCGCCCGCCGAGTTCGCCGCCTACTACGAGGTGCTGCGCCGCGCCCAGGAAGCCGCCTGCGCCGCGGTGCGGCCGGGCGTGTCGTGCGAGTCGATCGACGCGGCGGCCCGCGAGGTCATCGCCGAGGCGGGCTACGGCGACTACTTCATCCACCGCACCGGCCACGGCATCGGCATCGAGACGCACGAGGAGCCCTACATCGTCGCGGGCAACGACGAGCCGATGGAGGCCGGGTTCGCCTTCTCCGTCGAGCCCGGCATCTACCTGCCCGGCCGCCACGGCGCCCGCATCGAGGACATCGTCGTCTGCACCGAGACCGGCGGCGAGCGGCTGAACAACACGCCGCGCGAGCTGGTGACCGTCCAGCCGTAACGGCATGTTCGCCGAGGTCAGGTACGCCACCCGGCCCGGGTCGGCGCGGCCCAACGAGGACCTGGCGGTGGCCGGGCCCTCGTGGGCGGTCGTCCTCGACGGGGCCACGGCGGCGGCCGGGGCAGGCGGCGGCTGCGCCCACGGGGTCGCCTGGCTGGTCGGGCGGCTCGGCGGGGCGCTGGCCGCCGGGCTGGCCGCCGGCGGGCGCTCGCCGCTGGCCGACATCCTGGCCGAGGCCATCTCCGTCACCATGGGCGCCCATGCGGGCACGTGCGACCTGGGCGACCCCGACTCGCCGTCCACGACCGTGGCCATGATGCGCCTGGGCGGGGGAGTGGTGGAGTACCTCGTGCTGGGTGACTCCCCGGTGGTGCTCGCGCGGGCCGACGGCGGGGCCGAGGTCATCGGCGACGACCGGGTGGAGCGGCTGCCGGGCGGGCGCCCGTACTCGCCGGAGCTGGTGCGGCGCCTGCGCAACGCCGAGGGCGGGTTCTGGGTGGCCTCCACCCGGCCCGAGGCCGCCGGTCAGGCGGTCAGCGGGGTCGTGGAGGCGTCCGGGCTGCTGGGGGCCGGGCTGTTCACCGACGGGGTGACCCGGCTGGTGGAGTGGTACGGGTGGAGCTGGGAGTCCGTGCTGGCCGAGCTGGTGGGCGGGGGGCCGGGGGCGGTGATCTCGGCCGTACGGGGGCTGGAGGTCGAACGCGGGGCGGTGCGCGGCAAGCCCCACGACGACGCCACCGCCCTCTGGGCCGCCTTCCCTTCCGTCTGACGCCGCCCTTCCGCCGGCTCGCGGAGGCGGGGACGGCTTGATGGGTGTATGTGATCATGAAAGAATTCTTCCGCAGGTGCATGCGTCCGGCCGGCTGTTGGGGGGCGTCGCCATGAGCTGTGTGCCGTGCGGGCGGCCCTAGGGTGCCCGGCGAGGAGCTGGAGGAGGCGTACCGGCTCGGCCGCACCTGCGCCCTGGCCGCCGAGTGCGGCAGAGACCTGCGGCGTTGCGCCCAGCTGTACGACGGCCTGTTCCCCGGCGCCGCCTTCGACACCGAGTTCTACCAGGCCCTGACGCTCGGCACCGCCTTCAGCGCCCCCTGGGCGGGCGCGGGCGGGCTGAAGGCGGTCAACCGCAGCGCCCTGTGGGTGCTGGCCGTCGGCCGTCTGGTCGACCACACCGCCACCACCCGCGAGCAGGTCGAGCGGCTGACGGGCGAGTGCATGGAGGTCGCCGGCGGCGCGGTGCCGCGGTCGCCGGTCACCCGCTTCCTGGCCGACCTGCGTGACGAGCTGGCCACCGTCGAGGGGTTCGGGCCGGCGCGGCGGCTCTGGCACGACCAGCTCGCCCGGACGCTGGCCGGGATGGCCAGGGCCTGGGTGTGGCGGGACACCGGCGCCGTGCCCACCCTGGAGCGCTACCTCGACAACGCCGACAGCCGCGGCTCCTGCTTCGTGGACCTGTCCCACTGGATCTACACCGGTGACGGCTGGACCACGGGCCACCTGGAGGAGCTGCGGACGGTCAGCCGCCAGGTGCAGCGGTACCTGCACCTGCTCGGCGACGTCGCCTCCTACCGCAGGGACCTGAGCTGGGGCGACCTGAACGTCCTGGCGCTCGGGGTCACCGGTGGCGAGGTCACCACGGCGATGGCCGGCCTGGCCCGCGAGGCGACCGGCTCGATCGAGGCGCTGCGCGGCTGCAGCCCGCGGACGGCCGCCTACCTGGGCCGGCGGATCGGCTTCAACGCCGGCTTCACCGGAATTTCGGACCTGGGCCCCGCAACCTAACGATCTCGTCGAACAAGCTGACAAGTCTCTTGACCGCCCGTCGCCCGTCAGGCGATTTATGGGACTAGCGACGATAAATCGTGACATTTGGTTCGTTGTAAAAGTATTCGTCTTGAGTGGAAAATGTGGCGTTGCTAGGGTGGCTCGATGCCAGGCACGCCGGACGGCCTTCACCACGCGCCTTGACAGATTTCACTGACCATGCGCGAAGGCCACGACGTGCGCGGGACCTGTACGGGCGGTGCTGGATGGAATTCGGTCGCGTCGACCGTTGGCGGCTGCCGACCGCGATCAAGATCTTGATCGCCGGCGGATTCGGCGCGGGCAAGACCACCATGGTGGGCGCCGTCTCCGAGACCCGCCCGCTGCGCACGGAAGAGGCGCTCACCCACGTCGGCACGCACGTCGACGACCTGTCGGGCGTCGAGCGCAAGCTCACCACCACCGTCGCGATGGACTTCGGCCGCATCACCATCCGCGACGACTACATGCTCTACCTGTTCGGCACCCCGGGCCAGGAACGTTTCTGGTTCGTGTGGGACGAGCTGGCCATGGGCGCGCTCGGAGCCGTGGTGCTGGCCGACACCCGCCGCCTGGCCGACTGCTTCCCGGCCGTCGACTACTTCGAGAAGCGCGAGCAGCCGTTCATCATCGCGCTCAACTGCTTCGAGGGCACCCGCCCGTTCACCGTCGGCGAGGTGCGCTCGGCCATCGGGCTGGAACCCGACGTGCCCATCGTGCTGTGCGACGCCCGCAGGCGCGACTCCGGCCGCCAGGTGCTCATCACCCTGGTCGAGCACGCGATGAACCGAGGGGTCGCTCCCGTCGGGACCATGTCGTGACCATCACCGGCTACCTTTGACCGATGGAGGAGATCGACCGCCGGATTGTCACGCTGCTCGCCCACGACGGCCGCATGAGTTTCACCGACCTGGCCAGGGAGACCGGGCTCTCCGTCTCCGCGGTCCACCAGCGCGTACGCCGCCTGGAGAAGCGCGGCGTCGTGCGCGGCTACGCCGCCGTCATCGACCACGACGCGATCGGGCTGCCGCTGACCGCGTTCGTGTCGATCAAGCCGATCGACCCCGCCGCGCCCGACGACGCCCCCGAGCGGCTGGCCCATCTGAGCGCCATCGAGGCCTGCCACAGCGTCGCCGGGGACGAGAGCTACATCCTCAAGGTCCGCGTGGCCTCGCCGGTGGCGCTGGAGGACCTGCTGCAGCAGATCCGCGCCTCGGCCAACGTCTCCACCCGCACCACCGTGGTGCTGAGCACGCCCTACGAGCACCGCGCCCCCGTCGTCGCCCCCGACGTCACGCCCGCCGAGCCCGACCAGAACGCCTCCGCCTGAAGCCCGCCGGGCGCCGCCCCCGCAGGACCGGCGCCCGTACCCGGCAAGCCGGACACGGACGTCGGCGGGCGGGTCAGCGGGTGACCGGGAGCGCGAAGTGCGAGCGCAGCCGGGCCAGCGCGGCCTCCGGGGCCCCCAGGTGCTCCAGCCCCAGCAGCGCCGCCCCCGCCACCGGCGGCAGCTCGGCCACCACGAGCTCGGCCCGCGGCGCCCTGGCCGCGAACGCCGCCTCCAGCAGCGGCGTCAGCAGCGGGTCCCGGGCCGTCAGCATGCCGCCGCCGAGCACCACCTCGACCGGCGTCCCCAGCAGGCCGAGCCGCCGCAGGCACACCTCGGCCATCACGGTCACCTCCTCGGCCTGCCGCTGGGCCAGCGACCGGGCGACCGCGTCCCCGGCCGCCGCGACGGCCAGCACGCCGGGGGCCAGCTCGTGCAGCCGCCCTTCGTCCACGCGCCCGAAGTGCAGGTCGAGGACCAGCTCCTCGACGGTGGCCGTGCCGAAGTGGGCCGTGACCAGCTCCGCCAGGGCCGTCGGGGCGCCGCGGCCGTCCTCGGCGCGCACGGCGTGCCACAGCGCCTCCTCGGCCACGCCCTGGCCGCCGCCCCAGTCGCCGCTGATCCGGCCGAGCGAGGGGAAGCGGGCGACCTGGCCGCCGGGGGAGACGCCGACCGCGTTGATGCCCGCGCCGCACACCACCGCGACCCCCCACGGGGCCGACGTGCCGGCCCGCAGCAGCGCGAAGGTGTCGTTGCGCACCACCACGTCGCCGAACCCGCGGGCGGCGAACTCGGCGGCCAGCGCCTCCTCCTCCACCGGGAAGTCGGCCCCGGCCAGGCAGGCCGACACGTGGCAGAACGCCTGGGCCGGCAGGCCGGTGCGGGCCGCCGCCTCGGCCACCACGTCCACGGCCGCGGCCACGCCCGCGCTCTGCGGCTCGAAGGGGCCCGCCCGGCCGGTCGCGACCACCTCGCCGTCGTCCGCGACCACCGCGACGTCGGTCTTGCTGTTGCCGCCGTCCACGGCCAGCAGCAGCCGGGGGCCCGCCACTAGCCCACCGTCCAGGGCAGGTGCTCGCGGTTGGCCGCCAGCAGCAGGCCGGTCAGCTCCTCGGCGACGTCGTCCTGGCCGATCAGCGGGTGCGCCAGCAGGGCGTCGCGCACGCGGTCCGCGCCGCCCCGGCGGGCGGCGTCCAGGGCCAGGGTCTCGTACGCCGACACGTGCGCGATCAGCCCCGCGTACAGCGGCTCGACGGGCGGCACCGGCAGCGGCGCGGCGCCGGCGGCGGTGATGGCCGCGGGCACCTCGATGACGGCGTCGTCGTCCAGGAAGGGCAGGGTGCCCTGGTTGCGCACGTTGACGACCTGCGCGTCGCCCCGGTCGCCGAGCAGCGAGGCGATCAGCGCCACCGCCGACTCGGAGTAGAACGCGCCGCCCCGCCGGTCCAGCAGCTCCGGCTTGGTCACCACCGACGGGTCGCCGTACATCTCCAGCAGCCGCGTCTCCATCTCGGCCACCTCGGCGGCCCTGGACGGCTTGGCGCGCTGCTCGCGCACCACCGCGTCGTGGGCGTAGAAGTAGCGCAGGTAGTACGACGGGATGACGCCGAGCCGCCGGATCAGCTCCACCCGCAGCCCGAGGGATTCGGCGATCTCCTCGCCGGCCCGGTCGATGATGTCGGGCAGCACGTCCCGGCCGTCGAGATGGACCGAGCGCTCCCAGCTCAGGTGGTTCAGCCCGACGTGCCCCAGCGAGATGCGGCTGGGCTCGACGCCCAGCCCGGCGGCGAAGCGGCGCTGGAAGCCGATCGCGACGTTGCACAGCCCGATGGCCCGGTGGCCGGCGTCGAGCAGCGCCCTGGTGACGATGCCGACCGGGTTGGTGAAGTCGATGATCCAGGCGTCCGGGGCCTGCCGGCGTACGGTCTCGGCCAGCTCCAGCACGACCGGGACCGTGCGCAGCGCCTTGGCCAGGCCGCCCGCGCCGGTCGTCTCCTGGCCCACGCAGCCGCACTCCAGCGGCAGCGTCTCGTCGACGTTCCTGGCCGCCTGCCCGCCCACCCGGAGCTGGAACAGCACGACCTGGGCCCCCGCGACCCCCTCGGCCACCGAGGAGGTGGCCAGCACGCGCGCCGGATGCCCGGCGTGCGCCAGCATGCGCCGCGACATCCCCGACACCAGCTCAAGACGGGACGGATCCGGATCGATGAGGGCGATCTCCGTCACGGGCAGCTCGTCACGCAGCCGCGCGAACCCGTCGACCAGCTCCGGCGTGTACGTCGAGCCGCCCCCGACCACGGCGAGTTTCAACCCTTCACTCCTGTCAAGGTCACGCCCTCGATGAAGACTTTCTGGGCGAGGAAGAACACGATGATCACCGGGGCGGTCACCAGCAGGGTGGCGGCCATGGTGAGGTTCCACTGGACGCTGTGGAACGCCTTGAACGTGGCCAGGCCGAGCGAGAGCGTCCAGCCCTCCTGCTCGACGCCGGCGTACAGCAGCGGGCCGTAGTAGTCGTTCCAGCAGTAGAAGAACTGGAACAGGGCGACGGCGGCGACCGCCGGACGGGCCATCGGCAGGATCACCCGCACCAGCGTCCTGAAGTCCGAGCAGCCGTCCACCTTGGCCGCGTCGATGTACTCGCGCGGGATGGTGATCAGGAACTGGCGGAGCAGGAAGATCGAGAACGCGTCGCCGAACAACATCGGCAGGATCAGCGGCCACAGGCTGTCGGTCAGCCCCAGCCGGGCCCACACCAGGTAGATCGGCACCGCGATGACCTGCGGCGGCAGCATCATGGCGGTGATCACCAGCAGGAACGCCGCCCGCCGCCCGCGGAAGCGGAATCGGGCCAGCGCGTAGGCCACCGGGATCGAGGAGGCCAGCGTGAAGACCGTGCCGAGGCCCGCGTACAGCAGCGTGTTGATCCCCCAGCGCAGCAGCTTCGACTTCTCGAACACCACCACGAAGTTGTCGAAGTTCCACGTGCGCGGCCACAGGTCGCCGGTCAGCGCCTGCTCGTCGGTCATCAGCGCGGTCAGCGTCAGGAACACCACCGGCGCCAGGAACATCAGGGCCAGCACGATCGCCGTCGCGTGCGTGGCGATCCACATCAGCGTGCGCCGCCGCCTCGCTCTGACCCCCTGCCGCCGCGCGGGGGCCGCGGGCGGGGCGGGGGCGGTCATGGTCGCGCTCATATCGCCTCCTCGGCCCGGCGGAACTGCCGCAGCAGGATCAACGTGAAGATCATCGACGTGACGAACAGCAGCAGCGCCAGCACGCACGCGTAGCCCATCGTCCAGTCGCGGAAGCCCGACTGGAAGAGCCACTGAGGCAGCGTCAGCAGCGACTCGTCCGGGTAGCCGGGGGTGAAGGCGGAGCCGGGGGAGTCGGTCGAGCCCGAGGCCACCCGGGAGGCGATCATCGCCTGGGTGAAGTACTGCAGGGCGTAGATGACGTTGGTGACCAGGGCGAACATCAGCACCGGCGCGATCGTCGGCAGCGTCACGCTGCGGAACTGCCGCCAGGCCCCGGCGCCGTCGATGGCGGCGGCCTCGTACAGGTGCCGGGGGACGTCCAGCAGCGCCGCCATGAAGATCACGGCGAGCTGGCCGCAGCTCCACAGCGACAGCAGCGTCAGGCTCGGCTTGGACCAGGCCGGGTCGCCGAACCAGTCGGGCCCGTGGATGCCGAACAGGGCCAGGAACTTGTTCCACGGCCCGGTGGCCGGGTTCATCAGGAAGACGAAGGTGATCGTCCCGGCCGCCAGCGGGACCAGCGACGGCAGGTAGAAGATCGTCCGCAGCACGCCGACGCCGGCCTTGAGCCGGACCACGAGCTGCGCCAGGGCCAGGGAGAACAGCACCGTGGCCGGCACCATGATCGCCACCAGCCACAGCGTGTTCTTGGCCGACATCGCCACCCGCGGGTCGTGCAGCAGGTAGGCGTAGTTGTCCAGCCCGATGAACTCCGGCGTGCTGGTCATGTCGTAGCGGTAGAAGGAGAAGTACACCGTGGACAGCAGCGGATAGACGAAGAAGACCGACACTCCGACGATCCACGGCGACAACCACAGCAGGGCGCGCAGGCCCTCGCCGCGCCGCCTCGGCGGCGCGGCGTGGGGGGAGGAGGCCATCGCCGATCAGCCCCCGGACAGCTTCAGCTTGTCGTCGATCTGCTTGTCCACGCCCTTGAGCCCGGCGTCGAGGTCGGTGACCGCGCCCTTCTCCCACTTGACGACGAAGGTCGCCAGCGCCTCCTGGTTGAACACGCTGTTGACGCTCGGCGGCAGCGTCGAGGTCTTGGGGTGGGAGAAGACGTCGAGGAAGGTGGCGAAGTTCGCGTCCTTGGCCAGGTCGGGCGATTCCATCGCGGCCTTGGTCGTGGGCACGTTGCGCAGGGCGTTGGAGAGCGTCACCAGCGAGCTGGTGTCGGTGGTCAGGTACTTGACCAGCTCCCAGGCCTGCTGCGGGTTCTTGGCGCCCTTGGGGACGCCGATGACGGTGCCGGCGGTGAAGCCGCTGCCGTACAGGTCGGGCTTGTCGTCGGCGACCGGCAGGGGAGCGGTGGCGTAGTCGAGCTTCTTGGCGTCGTTGGCAATCATGGCGTTGCGCCATTCGCCGTCCAGGACCATCGCGATCTTGCCCTTGTAGAACGGGTGGTCGGCGCTCCACTCGTCGCCCAGGCTCTTGCGGAACTTCTCCAGCTTGTCGTAGCCGTACCAGTCGATGAGGTCCTTCTGCCAGCGCAGCAGGGCCTTCCACGCCGGGTCGGTGCCGATGGCCGAGGTGCCGTCGGCGTTGTACCAGGTGGCGCCGACCATGGGGGCCAGGTGGCTGGGGCTGTTCTCGTAGTACTGCGTGCTGGGGACGAACCCGGCCACCTTGATGTCGCCGTTCGCGTCCCGCACGGTCAGCTTCTTGGCCAGCTCGGCCAGCTCGGTCAGCGTCTTGGGCGGCTGGTTGCCCTTCATCAGGGCCTTGTTGTAGTAGAGGCCGTACGCGTCGGCCAGCAGCGGCAGCGTGCACTGCCGGCCGCCGAAACCGGTGTAGGAACGTGCCACCTCGGGCAGCACCGACAGGTCGATGCCGTCCTGCTTGATGACCGGGGTGAGGTCTTGGAACGATCCCGACCTGCACCATTGGGCGACGTTGTCCGTCGTGAACGACGCCGCCACGTCCGGCGCGTTGCCGCCCCGGATGGCCTGCGTGATCTGGTCGTCCTGGACGCCCTTGGTGGCCTTGACGGTGATCTGCGGGAACTTGGCGTGGAACCCGGCGATGGCCTCCTCGAACGCCTTGACCTCGGCGTCGGTGGAGAATCCGTGCCAGAGCTGGATCGTGGCCGCCGGGAGGGCCGCGGAGGCCGAGCCCGAGGGTCTGGGCTGGGAGCCGAGCGAGGGCCCGGCCTCCCTGCCGGCGGTGCAGGCGGCGAGCGCGAGGATCGCGACGGCCGCCAGGGGGACGAAGCGCACGGGGGGTGCCTCCTACCGCTGGGGGGATCATGAAGGGAGGGTGGAACGGGATGGAGAAAGAGGCTCTAGGAAGGGACGGTCGAGCTGAAGACCTCGTCGCGCACGGTGTCCAGGGCCAGGTCGAGCGCGCCGGCCAGCACCGGGTTGCCCTCCACGTGCGACAGCCGCACGACGGGGCGCGGGATGGTGAGCGCGTGCAGCTCGTGCTCGACCAGCTCGCGCAGCGGCTCGCCGCCCGACAGCACGACGCCTCCGGTCAGCACGATCAGGCCGGGGTCGATGACGGAGGTGATGGCCGCCAGGCCCACCGCCAGGCGGGCGGCGATGTCGCGCAGCCCCGCCTTGGCGTCGTCGGCCTTCTGCCCCGAGCCCTCCGCCACGCGCACCGCCTTGGCGATGGCCTGGCGGAAGTCGGTGCCGTGCACGCCGTAGGAGCGCAGCAGCCGCAGCACGGCCGGGCCGCCGGTGAGCGCCTGGTAGCCGTGGTTGGCGTAGCGGCCGGCCTCGCGGGCCGTCGGCGCGCCCGGGGTCGGCATGTACCCCACCTCGCCCGCGCCGCCGGTCGCGCCCCTGTGCATGCGACCGCCGAGCACGATGGCCGAGCCGATGCCCTCGTCGGCCCACAGCAGCACGAAGTCGGGATGCCCGCGCGCCGCGCCGTGCGCCTGCTCGGCCAGGGCGACGAGGTTGACGTTGTTCTCCACGTCCACGGCCGTGCCGAGACCCGCGCTGAGGGTGGGCACGAGGTCGTCGATCTGCCAGCCGGGCACGTCCTTGGCGGCGGCGTAGCCGAGCCGGCCGGTGGCCGGGTCGATCGCCGCCTGCACGCCGATCACGACCCGGCGCAGCTTGTCCGGCGGGTTCGCGCCGGCCAGCGCCGCGCCCAGCCGGTCGACCAGCTCGCCGCCCGGCCGCCGGGGCGTGGGCAGCGTGTACGAGCCCACGACCGTGCCGGTGATGTCGGCGACGCGGGCCTCGATGCGGTCGGGGGTGACGTCGAGGGCGCCCACGTAGGCCGCCGCCGGGTTGATCCGGTAGACCTCGGCGGTACGGCCCGGCAGGCCCTCCCTGATGCCGTCCAGGACCACCAGACCGGCGTCCTGAAGGCGCGACAGCAGCTGCGAGGCGGTGGGCTTGGACAGGCCCGTCAGGGCGCCCAGCTCCGGGCGGGTCAGCGACCCGCGCTCGAGGAGCGCCCGCAGGGCCGCGCGGTCGTTGATCGCGCGCAGCAGGCTGGGCGTTCCCGGAACCGGACCGCTCATCAGGAGGACTCCTTCGACGAAGTTAGGAAACTTTCCTAACTCGTGAACATAGGGAGTTCTCCCATGCTGGTCAAGAGGGCGAAACCAAGCCGTGACCCGGAAGGGGGAAGGGAAGATGGGAGTGCCTCGACAGGCGTGCTAATGTCATCGTTTGTCGCAACAACAAGCAGAATGGCCCGGAGTGTCCCATTAACCACAATAATGGTCAGGCGGCAACTCGTCAAACGGAGCTCGCCAAAGAGCAGTCCTACGTCACCGGTCTGTACGACCGCCTCGACGCGCTGCGCGAGCGCACCCAGCGCCGGCTCAAGGAGGTGCTGGCCACAGGCGCCGTCGGCACGATGCAGAACAGATCCGAGCGCGACTCCTTCGCCGACATGTACGCCGGGCGATTGGCCCGGCTCTGGGCGGTGGAGCGCGGCCTGGTTTTCGGCCGGCTCGACCACGTCGAGGAGGGCCGGCTCTACATCGGCAAGCTCGGCCTCACCGACGACGAGCAACGACGCCTGCTCATCGACTGGCGCGCGCCCGTCGCGCAGCCGTTCTACCGCGCCACCCCCGCCGCGCCCATGGGCGTGACCAGGCGCCGCCACCTGCAGACCAGGGAGCGCAGCGTCGTCGGCGTCGACGACGACCTGCTCGACCTCGACGCGCTCACCGACGACGACCGCGCCACCCTCAACGGCGAGGCCGCGCTGCTGGCCGCCCTCGACGAGCGCCGCACCGGGCGGATGCGCGACATCGTCGCCACCATCCAGGCCGAGCAGGACCGCGTCATCCGCAGCGACCTCAACGGCGTCCTGGTCGTGCAGGGCGGCCCTGGCACGGGCAAGACCGTCGTGGCCCTGCACCGGGCGGCCTACCTGCTCTACACCCACCGGGAGCGCCTGGAGCGCCGCGGCGTGCTCATCCTCGGCCCCAACCTGACCTTCCTGCGCTACATCGAGCAGGTCCTGCCCTCGCTCGGCGAGACCGACGTGCTGCTGTCCACCGTGGGCGAGCTGTACCCGGGCGTGACCGCCACCCGGCGCGACCGTCCGGAGGTGGCCGCGGTCAAGGGCGACGCGCGGATGGCCCAGGTGATCGAGCGCGCGGTGCGCGAGCGGCAGAAGGTGCCGCGCAAGCCCATCGAGCTGGCGATGGGCCGGCTGACGCTCACCGTCGACCGCGCCATGCTCGACGCGGCCAAGAACAAGGCCGTGCGCTCGCGCCGCCCGCACAACCAGGCGCGCGCGGTGTTCGTCAGGTCGCTGCTGAACGCGCTGGCCCGGCAGCAGGCCCGCAAGATCGGCAAGGGGCTCATCGACGACGACGAGCTGGCCGACCTGCGCGAGGAACTGCGGACCGAGCCGGTGGTCAAGGCGGCGCTCAACCGGCTGTGGCCGTACCTGACGCCCCAGCGGCTGCTGCTCGGCCTGTACGGGTCGCCCGAGCGGCTGGACGCGGCGGGGGGCGTCCTCAGCCCCGCGGAGAGGGCGCTGCTGCGCCGCGACTCGGCCGAATGGACCGACGCCGACGTGCCGCTGCTGGACGAGGCCGCCGAACTGCTGGGCGACATCGACGAGCACGTGCTGCGCGCCTCGGCGATGCAGGCCGAGGAGGAACTGGCCGCGGCCCGCCAGGCCGAGGAGCACCAGCGCGAGGCCGAGCTGGCCTACGCGCGCGAGGTGCTGGAGCTGACCGGCCTGTCCGACGTCATGGAGGCCGAGCGGCTGGCCGAGCGCCAGCGCGGCGACGGCCCCTACCTCACCACCGCCGAACGCGCCGCCGCCGACCGCACCTGGGCCTACGGCCACGTGATCGTGGACGAGGCGCAGGAGCTGTCGCCGATGGCCTGGCGGGCGGTCATGCGGCGCTGCCCGACGCGGTCGATGACGATCGTCGGCGACATCGCCCAGACCGGCTCGGCGGCGGGGGCGCGCTCGTGGGCGCAGGTGCTGGACCCGTACGTGGCCGGGCGCTGGCGTCAGGAGCGGCTGACGGTCAACTACCGCACGCCCGTGGAGCTCATGGAGGTGGCCGCGCGGGTGCTGGCCACCATCGACCCGGCCCTGGAGGCGCCGACGTCCGTGCGCGAGCTCGGCGCGCGGCCCTGGTCGGCGCCGCTGTCCGCGCTGCCCGAGCTGGCCGGGGCCGAGGTCGGGGAGGGCGGCAAGGTCGCCGTGGTGGTGCCCGACGCGCTGCTGGACACGCTCGGCGCGCGGCTGGTCGCGGCCGTGGAGGGCGCCGCGGTGGTCACGCCCGGCGCCGGACGGGCCGCCGGGGCCGCCGCCCTCGACGCGCCCCTGGCGGTGATGGGCGTGGCCGACGCCAAGGGCCTGGAGTTCGACTCGGTGATCGTGGCCGAGCCGGACCTCATCGCCGCCCAGTCGCCACGCGGGCCGAGCGACCTGTATGTTGCTCTGACGCGTGCCACGCAACGGCTGGGCGTCGTCCACGAAGGGCCGTTGTCGCAGGCGCTGTCGGGCCTGCCGGGCAGGTCCCCGACGTCGGCAAATGGGCTTTGACCCGCTTTACGACGGCAGGCCGAACATGTCCCACCTGCGGAAACTTGATGTTCCCGCTGATCGGGACACGGTTGACATCTGAGGTGGAGTCGGTAGTTTGCTGCGCAGTCCAGCACGGGACTTGGCCGGTTGGCCGTCTCTGACATCGCCGGATCCTGCGTCCGTGACGGAGCGTGACTTCGTCCACACAGCCAGGTGCAGGGCCGTCGGTCCGTCGAGTCGGGGCACCCCAACCGGTTGGGGGGTTGGACCCGGGACGGGTCCGGGAGCCCAGTAGACAACGGAATTCCGCGCTCGCCGCCGACGAGACGGGTCCGGTCCGAAGGGTTTCCGGGCCCTCTTCCCGCTCTCGTGCGCTGGATCGCGGATCGCGCCGGGTGATCCCGTCCCAACGGGATCACCCAGCCGGCCGCCTGTGAGCGGCCGTTTTCGATCTCCGCGTGCGCCGCTGGCTTGAGCGCGGCCCCGGGGCGGTAGCGTTTTCGCAAGCAGGCGTGCGATTTTGCGAGGAGACCCGGCGTGGTTCAGGACAAGACGAGCGTTCCGCCCGTCCCCGGGCGCGAACCGGCTCCCGAGGCGGACGCCGCCGACACCGACACCAACACCGAGACCGACACCGCCTCCTCCGCGGGTGAAGGCGGTCGCGCCAAGGGCGAGGGCCGGTGGGTGCTCGCCGCGCGGGTCGCGGCCGTGGTCGCCGGCGGGCTGCTGCTCTTCACCGCCTTCCCGCCGCTCGACTGGTGGCTGTGCGCGCCGGTCGGCATCGGGCTGATCGTCGCCGGCCTCTACCGCGCCCGTCCCCGGCGCGCCGCGTGGCTGGGGTATCTGGGCGCCGCCGTGTTCCTGTTCCCGGCCCTGGCCTGGGTGCGCACGATCGGCGACGACGTCTGGGTCATGCTGGTGGCCACCGAGAGCGTGTTCTACGCCGTCATGGCCGCCCTGGCGGCCCTGGTGTTCCGGCTGCGGCTGTGGCCGCTGTGGTTCGGCGCGCTGTGGGTGACGATGGAGTGGGCCCGCGGCCTGGTGCCCGTCGGCGGCTTCCCGTGGGCGCGGGTGGCCTTCAGCCAGGGCGAGTCGCTGTTCACCCCCTACGCCGCGCTGGGCGGCGCGCCGCTGGTGTCCTTCGCCGTCGCGCTGTGCGGCGCCCTGCTGGCCCACGCCGTCCTGGTGCGTCCCGCCGCCACCGCGGAAAAAGCCGCGGAAAAAGCCACGGAAAAAGCCACGGACAAGGCCGTGAACAGAGCCGTGCGCAGGGCCGTCCCGGTGGTCGTGGCGCTGGCCGTGCCGCTGCTCGCGCCGGCCCTGCCGAGGCCGGGCGACGAGGGCCGGTCGATCAACGTCGGCATCGTGCAGGGCAACGTCCCGGGGCGGGGCATGCACCCGCTCGGCGACGAGCCGGCCGTCGTCCTGCGCAACCACGCCGAGGAGACCAAGCGCCTGGCCGACGCCGTGCGCGCCGGGGCGCTGCCCAGGCCCGACATCGTCGTCCTGCCCGAGAACTCCACCGACATCGACCCCTACACCAGCGCCTTCGCCCGCCAGGTCATCGACGAGTCGGTCAAGTACGTCGGCGTCCCCACCCTGGTCGGCGCCGTCGTGGCCATCGGCGACGAGCACCGCGCCACGCGCAGCCTGGTGTGGGACCCGGTGAGCGGTCCCGGCGCCTACTACGACAAGCAGCACCTGGTGCCGTTCGGGGAGTACACGCCGTTCAAGGAGATCGTGCTGGCCCTGTGGGAGCGGGCCAACCTGGTCGGCCGGCAGTCGGTCGCGGGCACCAGGCCGGGCGACCTGAAGCTCGGCCCGGTCACCATCGGCGCGGTCAACTGCTACGAGGTTGCCTACGACGACACCGTGCGCGGCACCGTGCGCGCCGGCGGCACCCCGCTGGTGGTGCAGACCAACAACGCCAGCTACGCGCTGTCCAACCTGCCCCCGCAGCAGCTCGCGATGTCCAAGCTGCGGGCCGTCGAGCACAACAGGGCCGTCGTCACGGCCGCCACGACCGGGATCTCCGCATATGTCACGCCTGACGGTAAGGTCTCCTGGCAGACCCGTGAACTTGTCCCTGACATGAACGTGGTCAAGGTGCCCGTACGCACCCAGGAAACGATCGCCACAAAGGTGGGCGAGCTTCCTGAATGGGCATTGATGTTGATGGGAGCGGTGGCTGTGGGAGTCGCCGCACGGCGCGGCAGGCGAGGCGACCGAATGGGGAACGGCTCATGATGGAGACTGTCGGCCGGGTGCTCGTCGTCGTCCCGACCTACAACGAGCGCGACAACCTGCCCGCGATCGTCGAGCGGGTGCGCGCCGCCGTGCCGGACGCCCACGTGCTGGTGGCCGACGACAACAGCCCCGACGGCACCGGCGCGGTCGCCGACGCCCTGGCCGAGGCCGACGAGCACGTCCACGTGCTGCACCGGCCGGGCAAGCAGGGGCTCGGCGCGGCCTACATCGCCGGCTTCCGCTGGGGCCTGGGCGAGGGCTACGACGTGCTGGTCGAGATGGACGCCGACGGCTCCCACCAGCCCGAGGAGCTGCCCAAGCTGCTGCAGGCGCTGGCCGACGGCGCCGACCTGGCGATCGGCTCCCGCTACGTGCCCGGCGGCAAGGTGGTCAACTGGCCCCACCGGCGCGAGCTGCTGTCCAAGGGCGCCAACATCTACACCCGGGTGATGCTCGGCCTGCCGGTGCGCGACGCCACCGCCGGTTTCCGCGCCTACCGGGCCGCCACGCTGGAGAAGGTGGGCCTGGCCGGGGTCGAGTCGCAGGGCTACTGCTTCCAGGTCGACCTCACGCTCCGCACGTCCAGGCACGGGCTGCGGGTGGTGGAGGTGCCGATCACGTTCGTCGAGCGCACGGTCGGCAAGAGCAAGATGAACGGCAAGGTCATGTCCGAGGCGTTGTGGCGCATCGGCATGTGGGGCGTCACCGGCCTGCCCCGCCGCCTGCGCCGCACCCGCGGCTGAGCGGCGGCTGACGGGCGCCGAGGATCCGCGTCCAGGAACGCGCGCGGCCCGCCGGACGTTGTTCCTGATGTACGTGTGCGCGGAATCGAGGAAACGATGCGGCTGCTGCTGTTCCTGGCCCTGCTGGGCGTCCCGGTGCTGGAGGTCTGGCTGCTGATCCAGGTCGGATCGATGATCGGCGGATGGCCGACCGTCGGCCTGCTCGTCGCGGGCAGCCTGCTGGGCGCCTGGCTGGTGCGCCGCGAGGGCCGCCGGGTGTGGCGGCGGCTGCAGGCGGCGCTGTCGGAGGGCCGGGTGCCCGACCGTGAGCTGGCCGACGGTGGGCTGGTGCTGGCCGGCGGCGCCCTGCTGATGATCCCGGGCTTCTTCACCGACCTCGTCGGCTTCGTCTTCGTGCTGCCCTTCACCCGGCCGCTGATGCGGCGGCTGGCGTCGTCGTTCTTCGACCGGCGGGTCAAGCGGATGGCGGCGGCCTCGCCGTACGCGAACATGTTCCCGCCGGCGCCCGGCGTGGACCGGGCCCCGCAGGGCGGCAAGGTCGTGCACGGCGAGGTCATCCACGGTGAGGTCATCCGCGACGACCGCGACGCCTGACCGGCGCTACCAGCGCCGGTAGACCTCCTCGGCCCAGCCGTACAGGCCGTCGACCGTGACGCGCTCGCCGTCGTCGGCGACGACCGTGCCGCGGTAGTGGCCGAACGCCTGGGCCTCCTGGCTGCGCATGTAGAACGCGCGCCGCACGTCGGCCTCGCGCACGTGCTCGGGGACGAACTCCAGGTCCACGCGCTCGCCCTCGATGCGCCAGGGCGCGCGCCAGTCGGTGGTGTCGTACCGCCAGACCAGCTCTTCGCTGATCTTGTGCAGCCGGCCGTCGAGGATCAGGCCGTTCTCCACGCTGCCGGTGCCGTCGGTCCACTTGCCGCCGATCTGCAGGGCGACGTCGCGGCCGCCGGGCCGTCCGGCGGCGGCGCCCCAGTTCCAGCGGATGTCGCCGGGCCAGCGCCCGCGCCCGAGGTCGAGCGTGGCCAGGGCGTCGGCGGGGTCGAACTCGTAGGTCAGCCCGCCCACGCGGACGGTGCCCTCGGCGGGCCGGCCGACGTCCTTGACCGTGTACTGGAAGCGGCGCGGGCCCCAGGGCACCACGACCGACAGGCTCTCGCGGCCCGGCACCCGGCGCACCAGCACGTCGGCGGCGATCTCGGCGGACTTCAGCCGCAGCCGGGTGCCGTCGGCGGTCTCGTCGACGCTGATGCGGACCGGGCCGGCGCCGATGCGCACGCTGCCCTCGCCGCCGCGCTCGGAGAAGGACACGCCCCTGGCCGGGACGAGCAGGCCCCGGCTGGAGACCTGCTCGCCGGTGCGCCGGTCGAGGAAGAACGCCGACTCGCCGGCCAGGTAGTCGAGGCTGCTGGCGCTGAAGGCGAACACGTGGCCGGGGCTGGTGACGCACCAGTAGTCCCAGCGCATGGTGCGGCCCCAGCCGCGGATGTTGGCGCGGTGGAGCGGGGTGCGGCTCCAGCCGACCGCGGCCGGGTTGAGCCGGCCGTCGGGCAGGCACAGGTCGACCCGGTGGGTGATCTCGCGCTCGGCGACCGTGCGCGGGCTCGTCTTCATCGTGCTCTCCGTCATCGTCCCAGCCCCACGCTGAGGTACTTGTACTCCAGGTAGTCGGCCACCCCGTGGTGGCCGCCCTCGCGCCCGTAGCCGCTGCTCTTGATCCCGCCGAACGGCGCCTGCGGCGGCGCCAGCGGGCCGCCGTTCACGGTGACCATGCCGAACTGCAGCTCCTCGGCCACGCGCAGGGTCCTGGTCAGGTCGTTGGTCCACACGTAGGCGGTCAGCCCGTACGGGGTGGCGTTGGCGCGTTCGACGACCTTGTCGCAGTCGTCGAACTCCAGCACCGGCGCGACCGGCCCGAACGTCTCCTCGCGGCAGACCAGCATGTCCTCGCTCACCCCGCCCAGCACGGTCGCCGGGTAGTACGTGCCCGCCCCCTCCGGACGCCGCCCGCCGGTCAGGACGGCCGCGCCCTTCGCGACGGCGTCCTCGACGTGCCTGCTCACCTTGGCCACGGCCGCCTCGTCGATGAGCGGGCCCAGCTCGGCCGCCCGCGCCTGGCGTACCAGCTCGTCGGTGAAGGCGGCGGCCAGTGAGGAGTGGACGAAGATCCGGTTGGGCGAGGTGCAGGCCTGCCCGGCGTTGAGGAACTTGCTGCGGGCCACCGCGCGGGCGGCGGCGACCGGGTCGGCGTCGGGGAAGACCAGCACGGGCGCGTGCCCGCCCAGCTCGACGCTGAGCCGCTTGACGTCGTGGGCGCTCTGCCTGATCAGCTCGCGGCCGACCTCGGTGGAGCCGGTGAAGGACACCTTGCGCACCCGCGGGTCGGTCATCACCGCCTGGCCGAACCCGGCCGGCCGGGACGTGGTGACCAGGTTGAACACGCCCGGCGGCAGCCCGGCCGCGACGAACGCCTCGGCCACCGCGATCGCCGACAGCGGGGTCTGCTCGGCCGGTTTGAGCACGACCGTGCAGCCGGCGGCCAGCGCCGGGCCGAGCTTGCGAGTGATCATCGAGACCGGGAAGTTCCACGGCGTGATGCCCGCGACCACGCCGACCGGCTCGGGCAGCAGCCAGATGCGGTTGCCCTCGTGCGCGCCGGGCACGGTCTCGCCGTACAGGCGGCGGGTCTCCTCGGCGGCCCACAGCAGGTGGTCGGCGCCCGAGAGCACCTCGCCGGTCGCCTCGGCGAGCGGCTTGCCCTGCTCGGCCGTCATGATCGCGGCGATCCGGTCGGCCCGCGCGGTCAGCTCGCGGGCGGCGGCCCGCATGAGGTCGGCGCGTTCGTGCGCGGGCATGGCCCGCCAGCCGGGCAGCGCCGCCGCGGCCGCGTCGACCGCCTGCGTGGCCAGTTCGGGGCCGCAGTCGGCGACCTGCGCCAGCGGCTCGCCGGTGGCGGGGGAGCGGACGGTGAAGGTCTGGTCGGCCTCCTGCCATGCGGCTCCGACGAGAGCCCTGCGGGTGTCAGCCATGTGTCTCCTGGATTCCTTCGATGAGGGCCTTCATGGCGGCCATCTCGTGCGCGTGCTGCAGCCTGCCCGCCAGCGGGATGTCGCCCTCGACCAGGGCGTTCCTGATGGCGATGTGCTCGGCGTGCGACTTGGGCAGCCGCCAGGGCACCAGGCGGAAGCCGCGCTGGGCGGTCTCCGTGCGGGCCCACAGGCTCTGCAGCATGCGGTGGGTGAGCTTGCTGTGCTCGGTGTCGCACAGCAGGGAGTGGAAGCGCCGGTTGAGGCGGGCGAAGGCGGCGACGTCCTCGCGGGCGACGGCGGTCTCGCACTCGGCGAGCACCGCGTCGACCTCGGCCAGCCGCGCGCCCTCCAGCGGCACGCCGCCCAGCTCCAGCGCCAGCGCGGTGAGCGCGGCCCGGACGCTGTAGAGCTCGCGCACGTTGGCCACCGTGAGCTCGGCGACCACGGCGCCGACGTGCGGGCGCTCGACCAGCCAGTCCTCGGAGCAGAGCTGCTTGATCGCCTCGCGCACGGGCGTCTCGCTGATGCCCACGGCCTCGGCCACCACCCTGGTGGTGATCTTCGTGCCGGGAGGCGCCGCGCCGCTCATGATCAGATGTTTGATGTGCTCCGCCGCAAGATCCGCCTTGGTGCGGAAGGGGGAACGCGATTCGGCCATGGTTGGGGAGCCCTTCAGACCCGCTGGACGGTGAGCGGCTCGATCGCCGCGTGGTCCAGCTCTACACCGATTCCGGGCCCCGCCGGAACGGCGACGAGACCGCGGGAGTCGGGCAGCAGCGGTTCGGTCAGCATGGCGTGGAACACCTCAGGGACGATCACCGGCGGATCGTAGGGGTACTCCAGCCAGTCGCAGTTCGGCAGCGAGGCGCAAAGTTGCAGGTTGCCCGCCACGCCGAGCCCGGTGGCCCAGGCGTGCGGGATGACCTTGCGCTGCCGGGCGGCGGCCATGGCGCCGAAGTCGCGCAGGGCGCCGATCTCCTCGCTCTCGTTCGCGTCGGGCTGAAAGATGTCGAAGCAACCATCCTCCAGCATGCGCACGAGCTGGCCGATGCCCCGGTTGTGCTCGCAGCCCGCGATCGGGATCGGCGAGGCCGCGGTCAGCTCGCACAGGGCGCGGTAGTCGTGCCGGGGCAGCGGCTCCTCCAGCCACGCCACACCGAGCCCGGCCAGTTCCCTGGCGGTGGTGAGGGCGCGCTCGAAGTCCCAGATCAGGCGGGTGCCGTCGGGGGCGTAGCGCCAGCGGGCGGCCGCCTGGTTGGCGTCCACCATGATCGCCACGTCGGGGCCGACCGCCTCGCGCACGGCGGCGACCTGCCGCACGTCCTCGGCGATCGTGGCCGCGTGCACGCGCAGCTTGATCCCCTGGAAGCCCCGTTCGACGGCGGCCAGGGCGTCCTCGGCCCGCTGGGCCGGGTCGCGGAGCTCACCGAAGCTCGCGTACGCGCGGACAGCTCCCGAGTGCCCGCCCCAGAGCTTGTACAGCGGCTGCCCGCAGGCCTTGCCGACGGCGTCCCACACGGCGACGCCGACGACCCACGGCCGGGGGAAGACGTACTCGGCCACGTACCTCAGCCGGTTGGCCACGTGCGTGGTGTCGAAGGCGTCCAGGCCGACCAGCTGCGGGCGGATCCAGCCGCGGATCGCCTCCAGCAGCATCGGCCCGGTGCCGTGGCCCATGTCGCCGCCGGACACCCCGACGATGCCCTCGTCGGTCTCGACCTCGACGATGACCGCCGACATCGCCCGGTGCGCGCCCTCCGGGGCCCACGACGGCACGAACGGCCGGGGATAGGGCAGCTCGATGACCCGCGCGCGGACGTCTGTGATCCTCATCGGCTCCTCACCCCTTGGTCGCGCCGTCCGCGAGACCCTTGATCAGGTACTTCTGCACCAGCAGCGCGAAGACCACCACGGGCAGCACGGTCAGCACGCCGACCGCGGCCAGCGGCCCCCACATCCCGCCCTTCTCGGTGTCGGCCGCGATCCCGGCGATGGCGACGGGGATGGTGACCGCCCGGTCGTTGGTGAGGATCAGCGCGAACAGCAGCTCCTCCCAGGCCAGGATGATGCAGAAGATCAACGTCGAGACCAGGCCGGTCAGGCTCGTCGGCACGATGATCCGGAAGAACGCCCCGAACCGCGAGCAGCCGTCGATCATCGCCGCCTCCTCCAGCTCCTTGGGCAGCCCGCGGAAGAAGGCCCGCATCAGCCACACCACGTACGGCACCAGGAAGGTCACGTACGCCAGGATCACGGTGATGTACTGGTCGGTCAGCCCCAGCTTCCTGGCCACCAGGAACAGCGGCACCACCAGCGCGATCGGCGGCACCGCGCGCGAGGCCAGGATCAGCCCGCCCACCACGCCCGCGCCGCGCATCCGCAGCCGCGACAGCGCGTACCCGGCCATCGAGCCGGCGACCATGGAGATGGCCGAGGCGCCGGCCGCCACGATGACCGTGTTGACCATGCGGGGCAGGATGCGCGCCTGCTGGAAGTAGCTGACGTAGTTGTCGAGGGTGAACTCGCTCAGCCAGCGCGGCGGCACCGTGAAGATGTCCCTGGGCAGCTTGAACGAGATCGACACCATGTAGAGCACGGGGAACAGGAAGGCCAGCGTCACCAGGACGGCCCCGGTGACGGCCGCGTACCGTCTCACCATCGGTTCTCCAGACGCCGGGTCACGCGGAACAGGACAAAGGTGATCAGCATCGTCAGGACCAGGACGATCGTCGCCATCGAGGAGGCCGAGCCGAACTCCAGGCTCCTGAACCCCTTCTCGTAGATGTAGAGGTTGATGACGTTGGTCGAGTTGCCCGGCCCGCCCCTGGTGGCGGCCAGCGCGATGTCGAACATCTTGACCGCGCCCAGCCAGCGCACCACGAACGCGGCGGCCATCACCGGCACCAGCAGCGGCAGCGTGATGCGCCGCAGGATGGCCCAGCGCCCGGCGCCGTCGGACTTGGCGGCCTCGTACACGTCGCCGGGCAGGGCCATGATCCCGGCCGAGGCGATGAGCACCACGAACGGCGTCCAGCGCCAGGTGTCGATGACGATCAGGCTGACCATGGCCAGCGTCGGGTCGCCGATCCACTCGACGGGCCCGACGCCGACCAGGCCGAGGGCGTAGTTGACGACGCCCCACAGCGGGTCGAGCAACATCCGCCACACGCCGCCGGCGACCACGGGGGCCACCACCATCGGAATCAGGAACAGGGCACGCAGCACGCCCCGCCCCCGCCAGGCGACGTTGAGCAGGAACGCGATGGCGAACCCGAGCACCATCTGCAGCGGCAGCGCGATCACCAGGTAGACGCCGGTGACCCGGAGCGAGTCCAGGAAGCCCGGATCGCGCAGCACGGCCTCGTAGTGCCGCCAGCCGACCCATCCGGACGGCTGGAAGGAGGCCAGGTCGAAGTCGGACACGCTCACCCAGGCCGTGTACAGGATCGGGTAGAGCAGCATGCCCGCCAGCAGCAGCAGGGCGGGGGCCAGGAAGAGCCAGGCCGTGCCCGGCTCTCCCAGTCGGGCACGCCTCACTGGTTGTAGCCCTTGGCCGTCAGCAGGTCGCCGATCTCCTTGGCGGCCTGGTCGATCGCCTGCTGCGCGGTGGCCTGCCCGGACATGGCCCGGCTGGTCTGCAGCGCCAGGATCTGCTGCACGGCGTCGGACTCGGGCAGCCTGGGCCGCCACATCTCACCCTTGGAGACGACCTCGTAGCCGTCCTTGAGCGCCTTGTAGACCGGGACGGCCCACTCGGCCGGCGGCGTGCCGTCGAGGCTGGAGTTGCGGGCGGGGAAGGTGCCGAACGCCTTGCCGGTGAACTGCTCGCCCTCCTTGGAGGTCACCCACTGCAGCCAGGTCCAGGCGGCGGCCGGGTGCGTGGACTTCTTGGAGATGCCGGCCGTCCAGATGCCGCGGTGGGCGCCCGGCGAGGTCGATCCCGCGGGCAGGGTGGTGAGGCCCACCTGCTCGGGGGTCAGGGTGGTGGTCTCCTTGTCCACGGCGGTGCCCTTGTAGACGCTGCCCCACATGAACATGGTGGCCGTCTTGCCCTGCCGGAATGCCTCCAGCGGCTCGTTGAACTGGTACGTGCTCGCCCCGGGCGGCGCGTACTTGAGCAGGTCGACCTGCGTCTGCAGGGCCTTGACGCCCGCCGGGCCGCCGAAGGCGACCTTCGTGCCGTCCAGGATCTTGCCGCCGTCGGAGTTGAGCACGGTCTGCCACACCGTGGGGGTCAGCGGGTCCTTGGTGAAGTACGTGCCCACGGCCCAGGAGTCGGTCTTGCCGTCGCCGTCGGTGTCCTGGACGAGCTTGGGGGCGTCCTTGAAGTACTGCTCCCAGGTCGTCTCGGCGGTCGGCTCGGCCACGCCGGCCTTCTTGTACAGCGACTTGTTGTAGAACATCAGCAGCAGGTTGGAGCGCACGGGCACGGCGTACTGCTTGCCCTCCCACTCCCCGGCGGCCAGCGGCGAGGGGTTGAAGTCGGCCCAGTCGTAGCCGGGGTCGTTCCACTTGGCCAGCTCGGGGCCCTTGAGGTCGTACAGGGCGCCGGTCTTGGCGAGCTGCGGCAGCCAGGGGTCGTCGGCGAGCACCACGTCGTAGGTGGCGGTGGTGCCGGTCAGCTCCAGCATCGTCTTGGGCAGCTGGTCGTTGTAGGGGATGCCGTCGACGGTGACCTTGATGTTCGGGTACTTCTTGGCGAACTCCGGCACGAGTTTGTCCTGCCACTGCTTGGCGAAGGCGTCGTTGGCGATCACGCGGATCGACACCGGGGCCTGCGCCGTGCCGAGGCCGCCGCCGTCGGCCGCGACCTCCGGCGACGACGAGCCGCAGGCGGCGACGCTGAGCGCGAGCACGGCCGCGGCCGTGACGAGCCGGGTGTTGTTCAACACGGGTGTCCTCCCGGAGGGGAATGGGGGATTTCAGGCGGAGGGGTCGACGGCGAGCTTGACGACGTCCCGGCCGTCCAGCGGATGGCCCGAGCCCAGGGCTTCGAGCGCCTCGCGGACCCGGCCGAGCGGCACGCGGTGGCTGACCACGCGCTCGAAGGGGCTGCCGCCGCGTTCCAGGATCGTCAGCGCCTGGTGGTAGCGGCGCTGCATGTCGGGGCCGGCGCCGTAGACGCCGGCGATCGTGAGGTCCCGCTTCAGCAGGTCGCTGTAGGGGTTGAAGGGGACGGCGCCGCGGTCGGTGAAGTTGCCCAGCTCGGCCAGCACGCCGCCGTCGGCGACCAGGCCGAGCGCCTCGGTGAACGCCTCGGGCGAGCCCGCGGTGCCGATGACGGCGTCGGCGCCGGCGCGTCCCAGCGCGTCGAAGACCGCCCGGCGGCGCCCGGCGGCTCCCTCGCCGAGATCGACGACGGTGTCCGCGCCGAGCAGCGCCGCCAGTTCCAGCCGGGCGCCCGGCGCGCCGACGGCGACCACCCTGGCCGCCCCGGCGGCGCGGGCGGCGACCACGGCCATCAGGCCGATCGCGCCGACGCCCTGGACCACGACGGTGGAGCCGATCCGGATCGCGGAACGTTCCACGCCGTGCAGGGCCACCGACAGCGGCTCCTGCAGCACGGCGACCTCGGCGGGCAGCTCGGTCCGGTAGAACACCGTTCCCGCGTTCGAGGCGTACAGGTGGGTGGCGAAGCCGCCGGTCAGGTACGGCGGCCGGTCGGCGGGGGAGGCGAACCCGTAGGACGGCCGCCGGTCCGGGCAGCTGCCCGGCCTGCGGCGCACCTGGCACTCGAAGCACCGGCCGCAGCTGAGCGCCGGGAAGACGCCCACCCGGTCGCCGACGGCCACCGGCCGCCCCGCGTGGTCGGTCGCGACGCCGTCGCCGAGCGCGGCCAGCCGGCCGACGATCTCGTGCCCGAGCAGCGCGGGGAAACGCACGCTGGCCAGCCGGCCCCGGTAGATGTGGGCGTCCGTGCCGCACATGCCGCACAGCTCGACCTCCAGGACGAACTCTCCCGGACCGGGCTGCGGCAGGCCGTACTCGCGCACCTCCACCGCTCCCGCGACGTCGGTGACGATCGCCGCGCGTGCCGTCGCGTCCATGCACCGCCTCCTGCATTCTGCTTTCTATAGAATGTGGAAGACGGTAGTTCGTCCGGTTTTGAACGGTCAATCCTTGTTACCGGAATGTTTCTGAGGCCACGTCCACGAAGTAGGCCCGCAACAGCCTGCGTCCTTGCTCGATCATGGCCGGATCGCCCTGCGGCGTCGCGGAGAACGTCAGGTACAACACCGCCGCCGTGGACTGGATCGCCAGCCGCATCACCCGGTACGGATCCGGCAGCGCCGGCAGCCCCGCCTCCTCCAGCGCGAAGTGGTAGAGCCGCTCGGCCAGCACGTCCCCGCTCTCCCGCACCCGCCCGGCGGGCAGGAACGAAGGGCCGCCCGGCCGGGTGTCGGCGAAGTCGACCACGGTGAAGCCCGGCACGCTCCTGCGCATCTCCACCGTCTCGGCCAGCACCAGCTCCGCCGCCCGCGGCCAGGTCAGCGGCGGCTCCTCGGCGACTTTGGCCCGCAGCCGGGCCAGCAGCACCTCCAGGTTGCGCAGCGCCAGCTCGCGCAGCATCCCCGGCTTGCCGTCGAAGAACTGGTAGATCGTGCCGGAGGGCACGCCGGCGCTCCTGGCGACGTCGGAGATCGTCAGGGCGTCCAGGCCGACCTCGTCCAGCAGGCGGGCGCAGGCGTCGAGGATGCGTTCGACCCTGTCGATGCTGCGCCGCTGGACCGGTCGCCGCCGGATGCCGGGGTTCTCCACGAACAAGTCTTAACATAACGACCTGTCATGTTCTAACGTGACATCCTCTCACGTTCCCCCCAGGGAGGACCTGCATGGCCGAAACGCGCCTCGCGCCTGACAGACGGGTGTCCGCGGGCTGGATGTCCCTGCTGGCGCTGGCCCAGATGGGGGTCATCATGGCGATGACCGTCGGAAACCAGATCCTGCTCCCCTCCCACGTGGCACGCATCGATCCGCAGCACAAGGAGGCGTCGCTGGCGGTGGTCTTCGCCATCGCCGCCGTCTGCACGATCGTGGCCAACCCGCTGTTCGGAGCCCTGTCCGACCGCACCCGCGCCCGGATGGGCCGGCGCCGCCCCTGGATCGCGGGCGGCGCGCTGGTCTGCGCCGCGTCCCTGGTCTTCCTTTCCCGCCAGGACTCCCTGGCCGGGCTGGTCGTCGGCTGGGCGGTCGCCCAGCTCGCCTTCACCGCCGCCCTCGCCACCGCCATCGCCACCGTGCCCGACCAGGTGCCGATCAGCCAGCGCGGCAAGGCCTCGGCGCTGGCGGGCGTGGGCCAGCTCGCCGGGCCGCTGCTGGGCGGCGTCGTGGTCACCGTCGTGGCGACCGGGTCGCAGGCCGGGTTCGTCGCGATGGCCGTGCTGGTGCTGCTGCTGGTGCTGCCGTTCAGCCTGTTCACCAAGGAGCCCGCGAGCGCGCCGGCCGACCTGCCGCCGTTCGGGCCGCGCTCGCTGCTGCGCAGCTTCAAGGTGAGCCCGCGCAGGCACCCCGACTTCGCCTGGGCCTGGCTGAGCCGCTTCCTGATCACCCTCACCCTCGCCATGGCGATCGGCTACCTGCAGTACTACCTGCGCGACGGCGTCGGCTACGAGGCGCTCTTCCCCGGCTCCACCGTCGAGCAGGGCGTCGTGGTGCTCGTCGCGGTCTTCACGCTGAGCAGCGTCGCGCCCACCCTGGTCGCGGGCTGGCTGTCGGACCGGTTCGGCAACCGCCGCACGGCCGTCTTCGTCGGCGGCCTCACGATGGCCGCCTCCGGGCTCGTGCTGACCTTCCTGACCAGCTGGCCCGCCGCGATCGCCGCCAGCGTCCTGCTCGGCGCGGGCTACGGCATGTTCGCCGCCGTGGACCAGGCCATGGTCACCCAGCTCCTGCCCGCCGACGCCGACCGCGGCAAGGACCTGGGGATCGTCAGCCTGGCCAACTCCGCCTCCAGCACGTTCGGGCCGGTCATCGCCGCGCCCCTGGTCACCTCCGCGGGCGGCTACCCGCTCATGTACGCCGTCGCGGCGGCCTTCGCCGCGCTCGGCGCCTGCCTCATCTGGAGAATCCGCAGTGTCCGATAAAGCGTCCGATAAAGCAGTGTCCGACGGATCCGCAGTCTTCGACCGCGACGCCTGGTGGCGCGAGGCCGTCGTCTACCAGATCTACCCCCGCAGCTTCGCCGACGCCGACGGCGACGGCCAGGGCGACCTGCCCGGCGCGCTGGCCCGCCTGGACCACCTGGCCGACCTGGGCGTGGACGCCGTCTGGCTGAGCCCGTTCTACCCCTCGCCGCTGGCCGACGGCGGCTACGACGTCGCCGACTACACCGACGTGGACCCCCGCTACGGCACGCTGGCCGACTTCGACGCCTTCCTGGCCGCGGCCACCGCTCGGGACATCAAGGTCATCGTCGACATCGTGCCCAATCACTGCTCCGCCGCCCACCCCCGCTTCCGGCAGGCGCTGGCGGCCGGCCCCGGCAGCCCCGAGCGCGACTGGTTCGTCTTCCGCGACGAGCCCAACAACTGGCAGTCCATGTTCGGCGGCCCCGCCTGGACCCAGGCCCCCGACGGCCAGTGGTACCTGCACCTGTTCGACTCCGCCCAGCCCGACTGGAACTGGCGGCACCCCGGCGTCACCGCCATGTTCGAGGACGTGCTGCGGTTCTGGCTGGACCGCGGCGTGTCCGGGTTCCGCATCGACGTCGCCGCCATGCTGTTCAAGGAGGACGGCCTGCCGGACGTCGTCCCCGGCAGCCAGGGCGCGCCGCTGGCGCCCGGACAGTCCGCGGTGCCGTACGAGCACCAGCCCGAGCTGCTGGAGCTGTACCGGTCCTGGCGCAAGATCCTGGCCGCCTACCCCGGGCCGCGCGGCACGGTGGCCGAGATCTGGTTCGCCGACCCCGCCCAGGCCCGGCCCTACCTCACCGGCGACGGCCTGGCCCAGCTGTTCAACTTCCGGCTGATGCCCCTGCCGTGGTCGGCCGCGGAGTTCCGCGCGGTGATCGAGGAGTCCCACCGGCTGGCCCGCGAGACGGGCGGCTCGATCCCCTGGGTGCTGGGCAACCACGACGTGCCGCGGATGGCGACCAGGTTCGGCATCGACCAGGACCTCGTCCGCGCCCCCACCGCCGACGTGCTGCTCGGCAAGGTCGCCGTCGACCGCGAGCTCGGCCTCAGGCGCGCCCGCGCCGCGACGCTGCTGCTGCTCGCCCTGCCCGGCGCCGCCTACCTCTACCAGGGCGACGAGCTCGGCCTGCCCGAATACCTCGACATGCCGGCGCAGGCGCGGCAGGACCCGATGTTCGAGCGCACCGGCCGCGCCTTCATCGGCAGGGACGGCTGCCGCGTGCCGCTGCCCTGGTCGGGCACGTCCGCGCCGTACGGGTTCGGGACGGGCGGCACCTGGCTGCCCCAGCCGGCCGGCTGGGCGCACCTCACCGTCGCCGCCCAGCGGGACGACCCCGGCTCCACCCTCAACCTCCACCGCGCCGCCATCGCCCTGCGCCGCGAGCATCCCGCGCTCGGCGACGGCGACCTGACCTGGCTCGACGCGCCGCCCGGCGTACTGGCCCTCAGCCGCGAGCCCGGCTTCACCCTCATGGTCAACTTCGGCCCGGACGCGGTGCCGCTGCCCCCGCACCACGCCGTCCTGCTGGCCAGCGGCCCCCTGGACGGCGGCGCCCTGCCCGCCGACACGGCGGTGTGGCTCTCGTGACCGGCGACCCGATCCCGCTGCCGGAGTACCCCCGGCCCCAGCTCGTCCGCGACAGCTACGTCAACCTCAACGGCCGCTGGCGATACGCGATCAACGACGGCTCGCGGCCCGCGTCGTACGACGGCGACATTCTCGTGCCGTACTCGCCGGAGGCGCCGCTGTCCGGCGTCGGCCGGCAGCTGCTGCCGGGGGAGACCCTGTGGTACCGCCGCACGTTCGAGCCGCCCGCCGGGCCCGCGGGCGGGCGGGTGCTCCTGCACTTCGGCGCCGTCGACCAGACCTGCCGGGTGTGGGTCAACGACGTCGAGGTGGGCGGCCACAGCGGCGGCTACCTGCCGTTCTCCTTCGACGTCACCGACGCGCTGACCGAGGGCGGCAACACCCTCGACGTGGCCGTCCAGGACGACAGCGACACCGGCTGGCAGTCGCGCGGCAAGCAGCGGCTGCGCCGCGGCGGCATCTGGTACACCGCCCAGTCCGGCATCTGGCAGACCGTCTGGGCCGAGCGCGTGCCGGATCCGCACGTGGAACGGCTCACGCTGACGCCCGTGCTCGCCGAGGAGTGCGTCGAGGTGACCGTGCACGCCGCGGGCGGCGAGGCCGAGGTCGAGATCCTCGCCGACGGCCGGGTGGCGGGCCGGGCCACCGTCCCCGCCGGGCGGCCGGTGCGCGTCCCGCTGCCCGGCGCGCGCCCGTGGACCCCCGAGGACCCCTTCCTGTACGACGTGACCGTCTCGCTCGGCGAGGACCGCGTCCGCGGCTACCTCGGCATGCGCTCCTTCTCCGTCGGCCCCGACGCCGACGGCGTGCCCCGGCTGCTGCTGAACGGCCGGCCGTACTTCCACGCCGGGATCCTGGACCAGGGCTACTGGCCCGACGGCCTCTACACCCCGCCCTCGGACGAGGCCATGGTCGACGACATCGTCATGATGAAACAGCTCGGCTTCACCATGCTGCGCAAGCACATCAAGATCGAGCCGCTGCGCTGGTACCACCACTGCGACCGGCTCGGCATGCTCGTCTGGCAGGACCTGGTCAACGGCGGCCAGACCTACCGTCCGCTGGTCGTCACCACCCCCGCGCTGCTGCCGCTGCGCCTGGACGACCGCCGCCACCACCGCTTCGGACGGGCCGACGCCGCCGGGCGGGCCGCGTTCGAGGCCGAGCTGCGCGAGACCGTCGAGCACCTGCGCAACGTGGTCGGTCTGGCGGTCTGGGTGCCGTTCAACGAGGGCTGGGGCCAGTTCGACGCCGCGCGGATCGCCGCCGAGCTGGCCCGGCTCGACCCCACCCGCACGATCGACCACGCCAGCGGCTGGCACGACCAGGGCGCGGGCGACCTGCTCAGCCTGCACGTCTACTTCCGCCGCTTCCGCCCGCCCCGCCCGGACGGCCGCGTCCTGGCCCTGACCGAGTACGGTGGCTACAGCCTGGCCGTCGAGGGCCACACCTGGGGCGAGAAGGAGTTCGGCTACCGGCGCTACCGCACCGCCGACGAGCTGGGCGCGGCGTTCGTCCGGCTGCACGAGGAGCAGATCGTCCCGGCCATCCGCCAGGGCCTGAGCGCCACCGTCTACACCCAGCTCTCCGACGTCGAGGACGAGCTGAACGGCCTGCTCACCTACGACCGGGCCGAGCTGAAGCTGCCCGCCGACCTCATCCGCTCCGTCACGAGGAGGCTCGCCTTCCATGACCACCCATGAACGGGAGCTCACCGCCCCCGCCGACCTGTGCCTGCCCGGCGGGCGGCTGAACCCCGCCGCGGTCGGCTGGACCCGCACGCCGCTGCACCGGGCCAACCTGCGCGGCTGGGGACGGCGCAAGCGCTGGGAGTACTGGGGCGTCGTCACCCCCTCCCACATCATCGGCCTGGTGGCCTCCTCGCTGGACTACGCCGGGGTGCACGGCGTCTACGTGCTCGACCGGGCCACCGGCGCGGAGTTCGCCAAGGACGTCGTCGTGCCGCTGGCCCGCGGCGCCTCCTTCCCCGACCGCAGCGGCGCCGGCACGGTGTCCGTGCGCGGCGGCGGGCTGGCGATCGACATCCGGCAGGACCCGGCCGCCACCGTCATCCGCGCCGCCGCCCCCGGCGTGCGGATCGACCTGGAGGTGCCGCTGCCGGAGGGCCACGAGTCGCTCGGCGTCGTGGTCCCCTGGGGCCCGAACCGGTTCCAGTACACGGTCAAGGACGTCGGCCGCCCGGCACGCGGACGCCTGTGCCTCGACCGGGACGAGTTCGCCATCGACCCCGCGGACTCCTTCGCGGTGCTCGACCACGGCCGGGGGAAGTGGCCGTACGCGGTGACCTGGAACTGGGCGGCCGGCAGCGGGCCCGGCCGGTCCGTCCAGCTCGGCGGCAAGTGGACCGACGGCACCGGCGTCACCGAGAACGCCCTGTTCACCGGCGGCCGGCTGCACAAGATCGGCGACGAGCTGGAGTGGACCTACGACCGCGGCGACTGGCTGCGCCCCTGGCACATCACCGGCCCGCGGGTCGAGGTGGAGTTCCGGCCGTTCCACGAGAAGGTGGCCCGCACCCAGCTGGGCGTGGTGGCCAGCGAGACCCACCAGTGCTTCGGCCACTTCTCCGGCCGCGTCCAGGACGACGACGGCGCGTGGGTGGACCTCGACGGCCTCACCGGCTGGGCCGAGGAGGCGCGTCAGCGCTGGTAGCCGGGCACAGCAAAACCCCCGGGCGTCGCCCGGGGGTTTTCACCGTGAGAAGTGGTCAGGCGCTCTTGCGGCGCTGGGCGCGCAAGACCGCGAGCCTCTCGTTGAGCACCTCTTCCAAATCCTCGATGGACCGCCGCTCCAGCAGCATGTCCCAATGAGTCCGTGGGGGCTTGGTCTTCTTCGACTCCGGCTGCTCACCGTCGACCCGCACCGCGGTCGCGCCGCACATGCGGCACTCCCAGGTCGCGGGGATCTCGGCCTCGGCGGCAAGCGGAACCTCGAAGCGATGGCCCTTAGGACAGGTGTAGGACACCTCCTGGCGTGGGGCCAGATCCGTGTTACGGTCGTTCTCGTAGCTGGTTGCCCCGAGCCGGGTGCCACGAAGCGCGCGCTCGCCCATGTCTAAATGCCTCCTACAGGGCCCCCATACGTGGGGGGTCTGTCTCCCACGGTGTCTAACGCTTGGTACCGTGATGGGATTCCCACCCGCGGGGTGATCCAATCGCGCTTGGGGCCTCGGGTATTCGAGCCCGCTCGCAGCGGCGCCCCGTCCTCAGGCCGCGGCGGCCGTCCGCGGGGCTCTGAGCAGGCTCGCCGCCAGCCACAACCCGCCGATCATGATGAGCGCGCCGTGCGCGATCCGCACCGGGTACGGGCTGAAGAACTGCGGGATGAACAGCGCCAGACCCAGCGCGAGCGCCGTCCCGGCCCCCTTGGGCAGGATCCCCGAACGCCACACGGCCACGGCCGCCATCACCGCGCCGACGCCCAGCAGGGCAAGCCCGGCGGCGAACAAGGTGATCGCGAGCGGGTCGAAGCGGAACTGCTCGACCAGCTCCATCAGCGCGGGCGCGCCGTCGCGCAGGGAACGTTGCGCGATCACGTGCAGGCCGAAGTCCTCGGCCCCGTAGTAGGGGAGTGTCAGGCCGGCGCCGACCCAGGTCACCGCGGCCGCGCGCAGTGACAGGCGGTCGCCGAGCACCTGGTGCAGCCCGAGCGTGCCCAGCCCGAGCAGCACGAACCCGAGCATCGCGGCCAGATGGCCGGTGACCCACGCGGTCGAGGCCATGGCGACGGCGTCGTCGCCGGACGGCCGCACGAGCGGGTAGACGAACAGCAGCACGCCGCCGAGGGCGAAGGCGGCGGAGGTGAGGCGGGGGGAGGTCATGGGGTAACTCCTGGCTGAGGGCGTTGCTCTGTTGTGAGAGCAATGCTCTCGTGACAGGGGTCCCTGTGTCAAGAGCACTGCTCTCTCTTCAGAGCGATGGCCGCAGCTTGGTGGTCAGGCCAGCAGCGGCACCAGGGTCCGGTCGCCGAACCTCGTCATCGCGGCCAGAGGCGCGGAGGCCGCCCCCACCAGCAGCGGAAGGCCCGGTTTGCCCTTGTCCCTGGCGATGCGGGGGCCCAGGGCGGCCATCAGCGCGGTCAGTCCCGGCAGTGGCCTGATCCACATGGTGATCTCCCGGACCAGCCCGTCGTCGTCCAGTTCGAGCTGGGCCGCCTCGTGCAGCGGCTGGCGGCCCACCCGGGCGGTCGCCGTGAGCATGCGGGTGCGGCCGTCGCCGATGTCGCTCTGGTAGCGCAGGTCCGACAGCACGTCGAAGACGGCTTCGAACAGTGTTCCGACCTGTGTGAGGCCCTCGAACCTGGCCCGGAAGCTCAGCGGGGAGTGGAACACCACGTCGTCGGCGAGGGTGGCCTTGAGCGCCTGGGCGTCGTGCGCCTCGCCGGCCCGGCGGTACGCGCCGGCGGGTGAGTCCTGAATGTGAACTGTCATGGGTTCACATTATCAACCCACTATCATGGGTGCATGAACAGGTTCGGTGAGATGCACTGCTCCATCGCCCAGGCCGTCGGCGTCATCGGCGAGCCGTGGACCCCGCTGATCCTGCGCGACCTGTTCCTCGGCCTGCGCAGGTTCGACGACCTCGCCGAGGACCTGGGCATCTCGCGCAACCTGCTGGCCCGCCGGCTCGACCATCTCGTCGCCACCGGCGTCGTGGAGAAGCGGCCCTACCAGGAGCGTCCGGTGCGCCACGAATACCTGCTGACCGAGGCCGGGCGTGACGTCGTACCCGCCCTGCTGACGCTCATGGCCTGGGGCGACCGGTGGTCCACCCCGCCCGGAGGGCCGCCCGCGCTGCTCGTCCACTCCTGCGGGCGGGAGTTCACGCCCGTCGTCACCTGCCCCCACTGCGGCGGCGAGGCCACGGCCGAGACCGTGCTGCCGATGCCCGGTCCCGGAGCCGCCCGGGGGCCGGGCACCATGGTGCTCGCCGCCGATCTGTGACGCTGCGTGTTTGACGCGCGACCCTTCGTGAGAGGACTCTCATGGCCCGCTCACGGCCGCCCCACGGCGGCCCCGCAGGCTGAGGGGACCGCGACGTCGATCAGGAGGCGTAGATGGATCTCATGCCACGCTGGCCCGCGGCGGCCGCCGCGCTCGCGTTCGTCCTCGCCGGGGGAGGGATGCTGCTCCCGGCCCAGGCGGCGGCCGGGCCACCTCCGGCGCTCCTCCAGGCCGTCCATGACGACGACGGCGACGATGATGACGATGACGACGACCGCCCGGCCCCCCGGTCCGGGCGGCGCGAACCGGCCAGGAAACAGGCCCACGCCCCGCGCCGGGACGACGACGTCGAGGCCATCCCCGGCCTGGAGGCCCGCGACTCACGGCCCCCCGAGCCCGTCACCCGCCCGGCCGAGGCTCCAGGGCGGGCCGAGATCCGGCTGGAGAGCGGCACCATGACCGGCGGCGGGCACGTCGGCCCGCTGGTGCTGCTGGCCATCCTGGGCACCGGCGCCCTGGTGGGCACCTCGTACTGGCTCTCGCGCCGGTACGGCCCCTGACGGGGGTCAGATCCGCGAGGGGACCTCGTTGCCGGCCGCCCTGATGGCCTTGGGCAGGTTCGTCAGGGCGAGCAGCACGAAGCCCACCACGAAAAATATGATCATGGACACGATGGCGATCCGGTAGCTGTTGGTGACCTGCAGCGCGATCGTCACGGTCAGCGACCCGATGAACGCCGACCCCTTGTCGCTGATCTGCAGCAGGCTGAAGTACTCCGCCTCCCGCCCCTTCGGGATCACCTGCGAGAACAACGACCGCGACAACGCCTGCGTGCCGCCCAGCACGATCGCGATCGCGAAGGCCATCAGGTAGAACTGCAGCGCCTGCCCCTCGCCGACGAACATCGCCACCACCACGATCCCGGTCCACAACACCAGGCTGGCCAGCACCGTGCGCTTGGTGCCGAAGCTGCGCGCCAGCCACCCCAGCAGCAGCGCCCCGAAGAACGCCACGAACTGCACCATCAGGATCGCCGTGATCTGTACGGTCTTGTCCAGCTTGAGCGCCTCGGAGGCGAAGGCCGCGCTGTTGCCGATGACCGTCTGCACGCCGTCGTTGTAGACCAGGTAGGCCACCAGGAACAGCAGCGTCAGCGGGTAGCGTCGCAGCTCGGCCAGCGTACGGCCGAGCTGGCGGAAGCTGCCGCGCACCGAGCGCAGCGCCGTGGTCTCGTGCGCCGCCACGGGACGGTTGCGCAGCCGCAGCAGCGGGATGACCGTGAACGTCGCCCACCACAGGCCGGCCGACATCATGCTGATGCGCACCGCCATGCCCTCGCTCAGCCCCAGGCTGTCGTGCTGCAGGAACAGCGCCAGGTTGAGCAGGAGCAGCAACCCGCCGCCGAGGTAGCCGATCGCCCAGCCGCGCGAGGAGACCCCGTCGCGCTCCTCGGGGGTGGAGATCTGCGGCAGGAAGGAGTCGTAGACCACCACGGAGGAGCCGTAGGCCAGGTTGGCCACCACGAACAGCACGCCGCCCAGCAGGTAGCGGTCGCCCTCGACGAAGTACAGGCCCATGGTGGCCAGCGCGCCGACGTAGGCGAACCCGCCGAGCAGCTCCCGCTTGCGGCCGGTGTGGTCGGCCAGCGCGCCCACGATGGGCAGGAACACGATCTGCAGGAACACCGCCACCGTCAGCGTCAGCCCGAAGAAGGCCGCGGGCCGGATGTCGGCGCCGAGCACGTCGACATACCCCAGGCCGGGGTGGCGCAGGACCAGCGCGTCGAACTGGGACGCGCACGTCTCGGGCGCGAGGTCGGGGAAGTCTTTCGCGCAGGCCGCGGTCCTGGCGACCGGGATCAGGTACGGGCCAAGGAAGACCGAGATGATCGTGGTGTAGAACGCCGAGTTGGCCCAGTCGTAGAAGTACCAGCCGCGCTGCTCGCGGCGGCGTGCCGCGGGGGAGTCGTCGAGGGCCGCGGGGGGTGCGGTGGAGGCCATGGTGTCGTGTCGCTCCTCTGCGGCCACGGGGTGGGGTCATGCCTGGCGAAGTGCCCATCTTCGCAGGTCGTGGGTCACGTCCACGTGTCGTGCCCATGACCTTACAGTGATCACCTCAGGAGAGGAAGGTGGCCGCCGCCGGGCGGGTCAGGCCGCCATGCCGCGCGGGTGCCACAGGCCCCGCCGTTCGAGGACGTCGCGCAGGCCGGTGACGTTGTCGGTCATGATCCCGTCGACGCCGAGGTCGAGCAGGTGCTCCATGCGGACGGTGTCGTTGATCGTCCACACGTGCACCTGCATGCCGATGGCGTGGGCCGTGCGGACCAGGCGGCGGGTGGTGACGCGCAGGCCGCGGAAGCCGACCGGCACCTGCGCGCACGGGATCCCGGAGCGCGACAGGCGGGCCAGCAGCCGGCCGTAGCCGGAGGTGGTGGCGGCGGCCCGCAGCGCGGCCACCCCGCGCGGGCCGAGCGCCGAGCACACCTCGCGGCCCATGGCGGCCCTGGCCATGACCAGGCGCTCGTCGGAGAAGGAGGTCAGGCAGACGCGGTCGTAGGCATTGGTGCGGCGGACCGCCTCGGCCAGCGGCGCGATGGCCGCCGCCTCCTTGACGTCGATGTTGAAGCGCACCTGCGGCCACGTGCCGAGCAGGTCCTCCAGCAGCGGGATCTCGTGCACGCCGGCGATGCGGGCCTGCCGGACCTCCCGGTAGGGCAGCTCGGAGATGCGGCCCCGCCGGTCGGTCACCCGGTCGAGGGTGTGGTCGTGGAAGGCCAGCAGCACGCCGTCGGCGGTGGCGTGCGCGTCGGTCTCCAGGTAGTCGTAGCCGAGCGCGACCGCGCGTTCGAAAGCCGCCAGGGAGTTCTCGGCGCCCTCCAGCGCGCCGCCGCGGTGGGCGAAGGCCAGCGGCCCCGGATGGTCGAGAAAGGCGAAACGACGGCTGAGCACGACCCGGTGTCCCTTCCGATGGTGGACGGTTCGGTCACGGTTCGGGGAGATTCTCCCACTCCTGGCGGCGCGCCTCGGCCAGCGCGATGGCCGCGGCCACCGACACGTTGAACGAGCCCACCCGCCCGACCTGCGGGATGTAGCAGACGCCGTCGACGGCCTCCAGCAGGGCGGGGGAGCAGCCGTGGTCCTCGCTGCCGACCACCAGGCACACGTCGCGGCCGAGGTCGGCGCGGTGCAGCGGCACGGCCTCGCCGGTCAGCTCGATGGCCAGCACGGCGTAGCCGTCGTCCTTGGCGGCCTTGACCGCCTCGGTGGCCGGGACCGGCTCGTGCCAGGTGACCAGGCGCTCGGTGCCGAGCGCCGTCTTGCCCGCCTTGGGGTTGGTGGGCGGCGTGGCGTTGCCCGCCAGCCAGATCTGGTCGACGCCGAACGCCGCGGCGCTGCGGAAGATCGAGCCGACGTTGAACGGGCCCGTCACCGACTCCAGGATCAGCGCGAGCCGGTTGTCGGTGTTCCTGCGCCAGGTGCGGTTGAGCCGCTTGACGTCGGTGGGGCGCAGCTGCCTTCTCATCGGGCCACCTTCAATATGCGGTAGGCGGCTCGGGAGGCCTCGCGGGAGGCCTGCCAGCCCTGCTCGCCGAGCCAGCGCTGCAGGGAGTCCGAGCCGAGGTGTTTCTGGACGACCAGGTAGGCGACGCCGTCGGGCGTCAGCCGGGTGAGCCACCTGGTGAGCATCTCGTGCAGAGCCGGCTTGCCAATCCGGATGGCGGGATTGGACCAGATGGCCCGAAATTTCACGTCATCCGGCACTTCATCAACATGAACAGGTCTTACTTTGTAAAGGCCGGCGGCCTGGGCGTTCCGTCCGGTCAGCTCCAGGCTGCGCCGGTTCACGTCGACGGCCCACACCGTCGCCCCAGGCGCCCGCGAGGCCATCGTCAGCGCGATGGGCCCGTAGCCGCAGCCCAGGTCGAGCAGGTCGCCCTCCTGCGGCGGCGGCGGGACCGACTCCAGCAGCGCGCGCGTGCCGACGTCGACCCGGTCGGGTGAGAACACGCCCCGGTCGGTCTCCAGCCGCAGGTGCAGGTCGGGCAGGACCAGGTCGACCGAGCCCGGCCTGCTCGCGGTCTCGGGACGTTCGGAGAAGTAGTGGGCCACGTGGGAAAACGTTACGGGATGCGGGTGCCGAACAAGACCGCGGCGCCGGCCACCAGCAGCCCCAGCACGATCGCGGCCACGATGAACCACTGGGTGATCTCCTGGCTGACCAGCTTGAACCCCAGCGAGGTGCCGATCTGCTCGTAGACGTCGCGCAGCTCGCTGCCCGACTCGGCGGCGTAGGCCCGGCCGCTGGTGCCGTCGGAGAGCGACTGCAGGGTCTGCTTGTTGACCGGGACGTTCACGGGCCTGCCGTCGATGTCGACGGTGCCCTCCTGGGTGCCGTACGCGATGGTGGAGACCGGGACGTGGGCCTGCTGGGCGGCCTCGATGGCCTCGTTCACCGACCGGCCGGAGGTGTTGTCGCCGTCGGACAGCAGCACGATCGCGGCGGGCGGCGGGTCGGTGGCGGCCTGCTGGTCGAAGGAGCGCACCGAGTCGAGCGAGTTGAAGACCGCCTCGCCGATCGCGGTGCCGGGCCGGGTGGTGAGGTTGCCGATGGCGGTGACGACGGCCTGGTGGTCGGTGGTGGGGGAGATGACGACGTTGGCCGAGCGGGCGAAGGAGACCACGCCCACGTTGAAGCGGTCGGGCAGCTCCCTGGCGAATGCCTGGGCGGCGGCCTTGGCGGCGCTGATCCGGTTGGGCTGGACGTCGCCGGCGTCCATGGACAGGGAGACGTCGAGGGCGATCATGATGGTGGCGCGGTCGCGGGGGACGCGTACCTGGTCGGCGGGTTTGGCGGCGCCGACCACCAGGAACGACATCATGACCATGAACAGCGCCGGGGGCACGTGCCGGCGCCAGCCCGGCCCGGCGGGCGCGACGAGGTTGAGCAGCGCCAGGTTGGTGAAGCGCACGGTGTAGCGGCGGCGGGCGAACTGCGCCACGACGTATCCGGCCACCAGCAGCGCCACCAGCACGAACAGCCACAACCAGCCGGGCGCGAGAAACGTCATACGGGTCTCCGGTGGGCGAGGTGGCTCATGCGGCGCTGGCGCAGGACGAACTGCGCCACGTCGAACACCCAGTCCCGGTCGGTCCGCAGCACCAGGTGGGCGATCCCGGCGCGGCGCAGGGCGAGCCGGGTGCCCTCACGCTGGAGGGCGGCGGCCTCTGCATATGCTTGCCGGACTTTGGGAGAAAGGTGCACTTCACGTACGTTCCCGGTCTCGGGATCGGTGAACGCCACCCGGCCGACGTCCGGCAGCTCCAGCTCCCGCGGGTCGATGACCTCCACGGCCAGCACCTGGTGGCGGGCGGCCAGCCGCCTGATCGGGCGTTCCCAGGGGCGTTCGGCGTCGGGGTCGAGCTCGGGGCGGTCGTCGAGGAAGTCGGAGACGATCAGGCGCAGGCCCCTGCGGCGGCGGGTGGCCGCCAGCACGTCGATGCCCTCGGCCAGGTCGGGGGCGTCGGGCACGGCCCGGCCGCGCGGGGCGTCCATGAGGGAGTTGAGCAGCCCGTACAGGGCCGGGCGGCCGGTACGGGCGGGCATGCGGTGGATGTACTCCTCGTGCAGCACCAGCGCGCCGAACCGGTCGCCCATGCGGCTGGACAGGAAGCCGATCGCGCCGACGGCGGCCACCACCAGGTCGCGCTTGTCGGTGTCGGCGGTGCCGAAGTCCATGCTGGCCGACAGGTCGGCCAGCGCCCAGGTCTCCAGCTCGCGGTCGGCGATCAGGTCCCGGACGTGCGGGACGGTCGTGCGGGCGGTGACGGCCCAGTCCATGCGGCGCACGTCGTCCTCGCCGGGCACGTACAGGCGGCTGTCGCCGGTCTCGCTGCCGGTGCCGGGCAGCAGCCCCTGGTGGGCGCCGTGCAGCAGGCCGTCGAGCCGCCGCGTGACGGTCAGCTCCAGCCGTCGCAGCGCCTGCTCGGCGGTGTTCAACGGTTCTGGTTCCAGACGACCAGGGGCGGCGGCACGGCGTGCAGGATCTGCTTGACGACCTGCTCGGGATCGACGCCGTCGGCCAGGGCGTCGAAGGTCAGCATGAGCCGGTGGGACATGACGTCGACCGCCACGTCGCGCACGTCGTCGGGCAGCAGGTAGTCGCGGCCGCGCAGCAGGGCCAGCGCGCGCCCGGCCGAGACCAGGCCGAGCGTGGCGCGGGGGCTGACGCCGATCTCGATCGTCTCGGCCAGGTCGGCCAGCCCGTAGTCGGCGGGCGCGCGGGTGGACATGACCAGGCGCACCACGTAGTCGGCCACGAGCTGGTGCACCGAGACCTGCTCGGCGGCCTGCTGCAGGGCCAGCAGCCGGGCCGGGTCGAGCACGCGGTCGGGCACGGGCGGCGTGACGCTCATGCGGTGGAGGATCTCCAGCTCCTCGTGCGCGCTGGGGTGCGGCACCCGCACGCGGAACAGGAAACGGTCGCGCTGCACCTCGGGCAGCGGGTAGACGCCCTCGGACTCGATCGGGTTCTGGGTGGCCAGCACGATGAACGGCCTGGGCAGCGGATGGGTGACGCCGGCCAGCGTGACCTGGCGCTCAGCCATCACCTCCAGCAGCGCCGACTGCACCTTGGCGGGGGCCCGGTTGATCTCGTCGGCCAGCAGGAAGTTGACGAACACCGGACCCAGCTCGACGTCGAACTTCTCGTTGGAGGGGTGGAAGACGCGGGTGCCGACGATGTCGCTCGGCACGAGGTCGGGGGTGAACTGGATCCGGGCGAACGTGCCGCCCACGACGGTGGCCAAGGTGGAGGCGGCGAGGGTCTTGGCGACTCCCGGCACACCTTCGAGCAGGCAGTGACCGCGGGCCAGCAGGGCCACGACCAGCCGCTCGACCATGTGCTCCTGTCCCACGATGACACGCCGGACCTCGTCGAGACTTCGACGCAGCACTGCCGCGTCGTTTCCGCCTGGCAACTCTTCGGCGACGCTCATGACGCCATTCCACCAAACGCGCCGCGAACGTGCACGACGCCACGTCTGTGCTTTCATGGCAAACGTGGCAAGTCCCCTGCAGTACGGTGATCCGCCCCAGCTGGGGCGCTACGTCGTGCAGGCCCGCCTGCACACGGCTCCGGCCGGGTTCGTCTACCTGGGACAGGGACCCGACGGGCGCGCGGTGTCGCTGGCCGTGCTCACGCGGGGCGCCGCGCTCGACGCGGCGGCGCGCGACCGGTTCCTGACCGCGATCAAGGAGGCGCCGGGGCGGTCCGGCGGGCGCGGATGGCTGGGCCTCGGCCGGGCGCGCGCGTCGGTGCTCGACGGGACGCCCGAGGTGCTCGACGTGCAGGACGGGCCGGCGCCGTGGGTGGCGGTGCCGTACGCGCCGGGGCAGCCGGGGGCCGAACGGTTCCTGGACCCCGTCATGGTGGGCGGGACGTTCATCGGGCAGGCTCACGGGCCGGACTTCGTGCCGTACTGGCTGACCGACCGCGCGCCCGCGCTGCCGGGGCCGCTGACGCGGCGGCTGCCGCTGACCGAGACGCGGCGGCGGGTGCTGCTGGCCGCGCTGGCGCTGGCGCTGCTGCTGGTGCTGGTCACGACGATCCTGCTGTTGCTGCTGTTCGGCAGGCGCGACAGCGAGCCGATGCCCCGGCAGCTCCCGCCGACGGTGTTCGTGCCCACGCCGCCGCCCACGCCCGCCACGCCGGTGCCGGAGCCCTCTCCGTCGCAGTCGCCGTCGCCGACGCGCACCGGTCCCGGCACGCCGGGGCAGTCGCCGGGCGACGAACTGGGCGAGTCGCCGCTTTGATGCGTTTGAGCCTCACGTCACGTGAGGCTTTAGCGTCCGCGGCATGGAGTTCATCGTTCACGACACGCTCACGGCCATGGCGGACCTGCTCACCCGGCCGCTCGCCGACCGGCCGGAGGCGCTGCGGGAGATGCTGGCGCCGATCCGGCCGGCGATCCCGGTGCCCGGCGACATCGTCGACATCCACCACCAGGGCGGCGGCTTCCGCGTCGACGCCGAGGACGCCCGTTACCTGCCCGCCGTCCGGGCCATGATCGAGGCCGACGTGCTCGGCCAGGTGCGCAAGGAGCTGGAGCGCGCCTCCCACGCGCTGAAGGAGGCCAGGCAGGCGGCCTCGCTGCAGGTGATGTTCGTGCTCGGCGACCCCGGCGACGAGCACCTGATGCAGGTCAGCGGCGGCTACTACGGGATGGGCGGCTCGCCCGGCTGGCTGTACCTGCTGGGCTGGCCGTCGGAGGAGGTCATCGGCCGGATCGCGCACTGCGCGGTGCACGAGTTCCACCACAACGTGCGCCACACCAACGTCGAGTGGGACCCGCGTAAGGTCACCGTGGGCGAGCACGTGGTGGCCGAGGGGCTGGCCGAGGCGTTCGTCCGGGAGTTGTCCGGGCCGGAGGCCATGGGGCCCTGGTCGCGGATGGTGACGGGGGAGGAGCTGGAGCGCGCCCACGAGCTGATCATGGACGCGTTCGACCTGGAGGGCATGGGGAACACCCCGGCGTACGTGCTGGGCGACAGGGCCATGCGGCGCTTCGGCCAGGAGCCCCGCGGCATTCCCGACATGGCGGGTTACGCGGTGGGGCTGCGGCTGGTGGACCGGGCCCTGGCCGCGAAGGGCCTGAGCGCCGCCGAGGCCACCCTGCTGCCGGCCGCGCAGTTGCTCGATCAGCTGGGGGAGACGAACCCGGACTCGTAGGCGGCGATCACGGCCTGCGTGCGGTCGCGCGCGCCCAGCTTGGCCAGGACGTTGCCGACGTGCGTCTTGACGGTCTCCTGGCTGACGACCAGCTCGGCGGCGATCTCGGTGTTGGACATGCCCCTGGTCATCAGCCGCAGCACGTCGCCCTCGCGGCCGGTGAGCCGGTCGATGCCCGGCACGTGCGCGCGCGGGCGGCGGCCGGCCAGGGTGCGGATCGCGGCCGGGAACAGCAGCGACTCGCCGGCCGCCACCAGCCTGATCGCCTGGATCAGGTCGTCCGGCCTGGTGCGTTTGAGCAGGAAGCCGCTCGCCCCGGCGCGCAGGGCGTCGTAGACGTGGTCGTCGTTCTCGAACGTGGTCACCACCAGGACCTTGGGCGGGTCGTCGAGCGTCACGAGCCGGCGGGTGGCCTGGATGCCGTCCATGGCGGGCATACGGACGTCCATCAGGACGACGTCGGGGCGCTCGCGGCGGACGACCGGCAGGACCGCGGCGCCGTCCCCGGCCTCGCCGACCACGCGCAGGCCGGGCTCGGCGTCGATGATGACGCGCAGCCCGGCGCGGATGAGGTCCTCGTCGTCGGCGATCACGACCTTGAGTGTCATGCCCCTGACCGTAGCGGCCCGTGGGCGGGGAGGGTTCGGGGGCGTCCTGGGCCGACGTTGGCGGGGGCCTGCCTCGGGAGGACCTGCCTGGAGACAGTTCGGGGTTCGGGGTTCGGGGTGCGGGCTGCGGGGTTCGGGGTGCGGGGGTGCGGCGGTCAGGGGCTCGGGCGCAGGGGGAGGCGGACCGAGACCGTCCAGCCGTCCTCGTCGGGGCCGGCGCGCAGATCGCCGCGGAGCAGGCGTACGCGTTCGCGCATGCCCGCCACGCCCCGGCCGCCCCGCCCGTCGCCCCGCCCGTCGCCCCGGCCGTGGCTCCCAGCGCGCCTCCCATCGTGCCTCCCGCCGGGGTTGCTGACCTCCAGCCGCAGGTCGCCGCCCTGGACGGCGGCGGCCAGCCGGACTGTGCCGCCGCCGTGCCGGATCGCGTTGGTCAGCGCCTCCTGCAGGATGCGGTACGCCTCCCTGGAGACGACGGCGGGCACGCCGGACAGGTCGCCCACGTCCTGCCGCACCTCGGCGCCGGAGCCCGCCACCAGTGCCGCGAGGTCGGCCAACGTCGCCTGCGGCGCCCGCCGCCCCTCCTCGCCGTCCTCCTGGTGGCCTTCGCGGCGCCCCTCCCGCCTGCCCTCGCCTGCGTCGTCGCGCCCGTCCTCATGCCCGTCCGCGCGCCCGTTTTCGCGGGTGTCCGTGCGGGCGTCCTCGCGCAGGACGCCGAGAACGTGGTCGAGGTCCTCCAGCGCGGCGCGGGCCGACTGCTCGATGGCCGCCAGCGCGGTCCTGGCGGTGGCCGGGTCGCGGTCGAGGACGCGTCCGGCCGCGGCTGCCTGCAGGGTGACGACGCTGAGCGCGTGCCCGACCGAGTCGTGCAGCTCGCGGGCCAGCCGGTTGCGTTCGGCCAGCGTACGGGCGTGATCTTCGGCGGCGGCCAGCCGCTCGGCGGGGGTGGGGCCGAGCAGCGGAGGAGCCAGGGCGGCCAGCAGCGCGCCCGCGCCCGCCGCGCCCGCCACCAGCAACGCCAGCGCCCCCACGCCCGCCGCCGCCCACAGCAGGGACGGCCACCCCGGCTCCGCCGTGACGCCCAGCACCGGCATCGGCTCCCCGATGAACGGCAGCGCCATCGTGAACACCGTGAACGGCACCACCGCCAGCGTGAACCCGCTCACCACGCCGCCCACCGCCAGATGCAGCGTGAACCACGCGGCGGTGCGCCGCCGCTCCTGCCACGACCGGCGGGCCTGCCGCGGCGGGGTCTCCACGCGGGCCCCGAGCAGCCCCTGGGCGGCGTTCACCTCCAGCGCGCGCACCGGCAGGAACAGCCCGGTCACCGCCACCACCGGCAGCACCGCGACGAATACCCCGACCTGGATCGGCATCAGCAGGTCGGACGACACGCCGCGCCACAACCCGGCGACCAGCACCCCGGCCATCATGTACGGCATCAGCAGCGCCCCGCCCAGGATGAGGCACGCCCAACGACGGGGGAGGTTCCTTCTCACATCCGGGATTGTATGTCGATACTTTTTCGCGCTGGGAGTAATGCGCCTTGAGTGAAATGCGCCCCCAGCGAAAATAGGCCGGAATTCACCGCCGCCGGGTCTAGCGTTTTTCGCAGAATTAGTTTCGGCAGAAAGGCGACGTCAATGACGGAGACCCAGCGCGCGGCCTGGCCTGACCAGCTCAGTCAGCGCCTGCTGAAGGAACGCATCGTAGTCCTCGGCCAGGAGGTCGACGACGAGATTTGCAACCGGCTCTGCGGTGAGCTGCTTTTGCTGGCAGCCGAAGACCCCAATCGGGACATAACGCTCTACATCAATTCGCCGGGCGGCTCCGTGACGGCCGGCATGGCGCTCTACGACATGATGCAGTTCGTTTCGTGCGACGTGGCGACGGTGGCGATGGGCTTCGCCGCCTCCATGGGCCAGCTGCTGCTGACCGCCGGCGCGCCGGGCAAGCGTTACGCCCTGCCCAACGCCCGCGTCGTCATGCACCAGCCGCTGGGCGGCATCGGCGGCTCGGCCAGCGACATCCAGATCCAGGCCGACAACATGCTCTACACCAAGCGCAGGATGGCCGAGATCATCGCCCACCACACCGGCCAGCCGCTCGAGCGCATCCAGGCCGACTCCGACCGCGACCGGTGGTTCACCGCCCAGGAGGCGCTGGAGTACGGGTTCGTCGACCACATCGCCGAAGGGATGAACTGACCATGAGCGGTCGCTACGTGCTGCCCTCGTTCACCGAGCGCACCTCCTACGGGGTGCGGGAGATGAACCCGTACAACAAGCTGTTCGAGGACCGGGTGGTGTTCATCGGCGCCCCGATCGACGACACGGTGGCCAACGACGTCATGGCCCAGCTCCTCACGCTGGAGTCGCTCGATCCCGACCAGGACATCAACATGTACATCAACTCGCCGGGCGGGTCGTTCACGGCGATGACGGCCATCTACGACACGATGCAGTTCGTCCGGCCGGAGATCCACACGGTCTGCATCGGGGAGGCGTCCTCGGCGGCGGCCGTCCTGCTCGCGGCGGGCACGCCGGGCAAGCGGGCCGCCCTGCCGCACGCACGCGTCCTGCTCCACCAGCCGGCCACGGAAGGCGGCCGGGGGCAGTCGAGCGACCTGGAGATCCACGCCAGGGAGATCGTGCGCATGCGTGACCAGCAGGAGGAGATCCTGGCCCGGCACACCGGGCGCGGGGTGCTGGAGATCAGGAAGGACATCGAGCGCGACCGCATCTTCACCGCCGAGCAGGCGCGCACCTACCGGCTGATCGACGACATCTACGCCTCCAGAAAGCGCACCCTGGCCCCCGCCCACTGACCCACCACCCGAACCCGGCCCGGGCCCACGGGTCCCCCGGGGCCCGCCGTCCGGGCCCAGGCCCGCTGATCCACCTTGAGCTGGCCTGTCGGGCTCGTGCGAGCTGGCCTGCCCGGAGCTGGCCAGCCTGGGTCCTGGCCCGCTGGTCTTTTTGGGTTTCGGTCCGCTGGTCTGCCCGAGCAGCCCTCCGGGCTAGCCTGTCCGGGCCGGCCTGGCCCGCTGATCCCCTCGGGTCCTGTGGGTGGTCTGCCCGGGTTCGTGCGGGCTGGTCCGCGCTGGTCTCTCCGGTGTCTCTGCGGGCTGGTTCGCATGGGCCTCCTGCCCGCTGAATCCCCTGGTCTGCCCGGCTGGCCTGCCGGGCTCGTCCAGGCCAGCTCCGGGTCTCTGCGGGCGGGGTTTGTCCGAGCCCCTTCAGGGAGCCCTGCTGTGGGTCCTGCCCGGATCCCGGCATCGGCGTTCTGCTTGGGGTCCGGCCTGCTGGCGTCTTTGGGGACCTGTCCGGACCTCGAGGTCATCCCTCTCGGTCGTCTCGTACGGCGCGCAGGCGTCGCAGGGCCAGTAGGCCGCCGACCCCGGGGACGAGCGCGCTCCAGCGTGCCCCGGGCGTGCTTTGCGCCCTGGGCGTCATGGCCGCCGTGGCGATGACGACGAGGTAGGCCATGCCGTGCAGCGGACCGGCGTAGGTCGTGATCGCCTTGGCGTGCACGGTGAGCAGGTTGGTCAGCAGAACCGCCAGCGTGGCGGCCTCGGCGGCGGCGGCGATGCGCAGGGTCAGCACGCTCAGGCTTCCGTCTGCTCACCAGGGCGGACGATCATGAGCACGACGACGGCCGCCCACAGCAGGTTGTAGACGCCGGTGAGCATCGTCAGCGTGCGGAGCCGGCGGCCGTCGTCGGGGGCGTCGAGGGCCTGGCGCTGGCGGGGGTGGATCTGGGTGGCCAGCAGGGCGCCCGCGACGGCGGTGAGGATCATCGCCACGATGATCCAGGTCTGCCCCATCCGTCCTTGCATACTGGCCAGCACGATCCCGGCCACCGGAACGATCAACCCGAACGCGGCGTAACCACCGGTGATGCGGTGCAGCACAGCGGCTGCGGCGGTACTGCGCTCCGCTCCGGCGGCCTTCGCAGAGGCGGCCGCGGGGGCGGAGTTGGAGGTGGTGACGGGGGTCGTGGCGGCGAGAGGGGCGTAACGGGGGAACAAGCTCGACGCGACCGCCGAACCGCCGACGAACACGATCCCCGCCAGCACATGGATGGACAACAGGACATGATTCATGGATCGCCTCCAACCTTCAGGGTGGCTGAAGCCTAGCGAAACCTTCAGTCACCCTGAAAGCCGACCTGCCATGCGAGACTCCGGCGCCCCCGCCCCCGCCCCCGCCCCCGCTCGCGCCTTCGCACTCGCGCCTTCGCGCCCGCGCCTTCGCGCCCGCGCCTTCGCGCCCGCGCCTTTGCCGGGAGGCCGTCGCGGCCCGGTTGCGCGTTCTGTATGCCGACTTCCAGCGCCGGATGGCCGGCCTCATCACCCGCGACCGGCAGGCCGGCCGCATCCCCGCCTCCCTCGGCCCGTCCGGCACGGCGCTCGCCCTGGTGGGGCCGGACGAAGGGCTGGCCGCCTACGTGCGCACCGGCGTCACCTCCGCGACCGCCGCCCGCGAGCGGGTGCTGGCGGCCGTCGCAAAGCTCTACCGCTGATGCGGCGACGGTGAGGGCAAGGGAGGTGGGGCGGAGGGGGCCAGGAGGTCAGGGGGCGGGGAAGGCGGTGCGGATGGCTTCGCCCACCTGTTGGTGGATCGGGTCGGCGTCGGGGCCGAAGAGACGTTCGTCGACCTTGGTGATGGCCTGGGCGGCCTCCCGCAGGAGGCGTTGCCCCTCGGGGGTGAGCTCGATGGTGGAGGCCGACCCCGCCCGCGCCGTACGGTCGCGCACCAGCCCCGCCTGGACGAGCCCCTTGACCGCCGTATGCACGCTCTGCACCGAGATGCCCGACATGCGGGCAAGATCGCTGAAGGACGCGCCGGGCACCCCGGCGATGTGTCCCAGCAGCCCCAGGCGGCTGATCGTCAGCTCAAGCGGCGCCAGCTCGGCGGAGAGCTCCGTCTCGACCCGCCGCGCCAGCGTCAGCACCACGATGGAGGTGCTCGACACGGGCGGTCCGTTCTCGATCGTCACCGGTCCAGTCTCGCCTACCCGGCCGGGACGGCGCCCGCCGGTCACCCGCGCGGCGGGTAGACGGTGTGCAGGAGGTCGCGCAGGAAGGCGTCGAGGTCGTCGAGGCCGTAGTCGGCCGGTTGGGTGAGCAGGTAGGTCAGGGCCGTGTTGCGGCACATCGTGGCCGTCGCGGCGGTACGCCGGGTCGCCGGCAGGCCGGCCGCCTCGTGGGCGCGCAGGAACGCGGCCAGCCCGTCGCGCCCCTGGATCTCCTCGGCCGGAGCCGCTCGGAGGTCGGCCCGTTGGCGCTCGACGCAACGTTCGGCGGCGGCCCGCAGGAGGGCGTCGCGGGTGGCGAAGTAGTTCTTGGCCGTGCCTTCCGGCAGGCCGGCCGCGCGGTCGATCGCCCGGGGGTCAGGCCCCTGCCGCCTTCCTGGGCCGGCACCTCGATCGCGGCGTCGCGCAGCTGGTCGCGCCGGTTCCGGTTCTCCGCCATGGCCTCCCTCCTCGCCGCCTGAGCGCAGCACCGGAGCACGCGAGGGGGCGGGCTGAGGGGCCGGGGGATGGGGGTGGCCTGCGGTGGGTGATTGGAGGGGGGCTGTAGTCTTCTGGGCGGTTCCTGGGGGAGTGGGGGGGAGCGGCGTGCCGCTGGAGCAGGTTGTGGTGTTGCTGGCGGCCGCGGCAGGCGCCGGATGGGTCGACGCGGTCGTGGGCGGCGGCGGGCTGGTGCAGCTGCCGGCGCTGCTGATGACCGGCATGCCGCCCGTCCAGGCCATGGCGACCAACAAGTTCTCCTCGGTGTTCGGCACGGCCTCGGCCGCCGTGGCGTACGCCCGCTCCACCAAGATCGACCGTCAGGTGGCGTTACCGGGTGCGGCGCTGGCCGTGGTGAGCGCCGGGCTGGGCGCGTGGGCGGCGGCGGCGATCTCGGCCGACGTGCTGCGCCCGGTCGTGATGGTGGTGCTGCTCGGCGTGGCGGCGTTCGTCACGTTGCGCCCTTCGATGGGCGCCCTGCCGCAGCCGCACCTGCGGACCCGCGGCCGGGTGGTGGCGGCGGTGGCCGCGGCGGGCGTGGGCATCGCCTTCTACGACGGCATCATGGGGCCGGGCACCGGCACGTTCCTCATCATCGCCTTCACCACCATCCTCGGCCTGGACTTCGTCGGCGCCTCCGCCTCGGCGAAGATCATCAACGTGGGCACCAACCTCGGGGCGCTGGCGGTGTTCGGGCTGCAGGGCCACGTGCAGTGGGCGCTCGGGCTCGGCATGGCGCTGTGCAACGTGGCCGGCGCGCAGCTCGGCGCCAGGATGGCGATCAGGCGCGGCACGGCGTTCGTCCGGGTCGTGCTGTTGTGCGTGGTGGTGGCGATGGTGATCAGGCTCGGCTGGCAGCAGTTCGGCTGATCCCTGGCACGCCGCCGCCCGCGATCGGACGCCTAGGACCGCAGCGCGGGGGCCGCCAGGGCGACGAAGGCCGCCATCAGCGCCGGTACGGCCAGCGCCCGCGGCAACCCGGCCAGCTGGGCCACCGCTCCGATGATCACCGGCCCCGACAGGAACCCCAGGTACCCCACGGACGCCACCCGCGCCAGCGCCCGCCCGGCGAAGGCCGGATCGCGATGCCCAGCGGCCGAGAACACCTGCGGCACGATGCACGACAACCCCGCCCCGAAGCAGCCGAACCCCACCACCCCGGCCACCGGCCCCCCGCCCAGCAGCGCCAGCCCGAGCCCCGCCGCCGCCAGCAGCCCGCAGCACCGCACCAGCGCCACCGGCCCGAACCGGGCGGCCAGCCGGTCGCCCGCCAGCCGTCCCGCGGTCATCGCGATCGAGAACGCGGCGTACCCGGCGGCGGCGAACCCCGCCGATGAGGCCAGGTTCTCGCGCAGGTAGACCGAGCTCCAGTCGGCCGCCGCGCCCTCGCCCACCAGGCAGCAGAAGGCCAGCACGCCGAGGAACAGGATGCCCTTGGGCCGTCCGGACCCCGAGCCGCCGGCCGGCAGGGGAGCGGGCGTCGAGCGCCGCGCCCACCGCCCGGCCCACACCGCCAGCACGGCGATCACCACCCCCACGCACCCGAACGTCACCGACGGCGGCAGCCCGGCCTGCGCGAACAGCCCGCCCGTGGTGGCCCCGGCGAACCCGCCGATGCTGTAGACGGCGTGGAAGGACGACATCACCGGCCGCCCGCAGGCGCGTTCCACCTCGACGGCGTTGGCGTTCATGGACACGTCCAGGACGCCGTGGACGATCCCGAAGACCAGCAGCGCGGCGGCCAGCGCGCCCAGGTTCGGGGCGAAGGCGGGCGGCACCAGCACCACGCCCTGCAGCAGGGCCGCCGGGATCATGACGCGGCTGCTGCCGTACCGGTCCACCAGGCGGCCGACGGTCGTCATGCCCGCGACGGCGCCCGCGGCGATGGCCAGCAGCGCCAGGCTGAGCCGTCCGGCGTCGAGCCCGAGGGCCTCCTTGACGGCGGGGATGCGGGCCGTCCAGGTGCCGATGGCCAGGCCGGCCAGGAAGAACAGCAGGTGGACGGCCGTCCGCTCGCGTCTCACCCGGCCTCCTTGACGTCCACCCCGGCCGCGACGAGCGCGTCACGCTGCTCGGGCGGCACGCCGTCGTCGGTCACCACGACGTCCAGGCGGGAGATCGGGCAGACCGCGCCGAAGGCCGTACGGGAGAACTTGCCCGAGTCGCAGGCCACGATCACCCGCCGGGCGGCGGCGATGGCCGCCCGTTTGACCGCGACCTCGGGCAGGTCGTGCGCGGTCAGGCCGTGCTCGGCCGACAGGCCGCAGCAACCGATCACCGCGGTGTCGAAGCGCAGCGCCGCGATCGAGCTCTCGGCGAGCGGGCCGGTGAGGTTCAGCTCGCCCTTGCGGACCTCGCCGCCGGGCAGCACCAGGCGCACCCGCGGCGCGGCGGCCAGCAGCGAGACGGCCTGCAACGCCAGCGGCAGCACGGTCAGCCGCCGCCCGGCCAGGGCGCGGGCCACCTCCAGCACGGTGGTGCCGCTGTCCAGGACGACCGCCTCCCCGTCGGCGATCAGCGCCGCGACCTGGACGCCGATGCGCCGCTTGGCCTCCACCGCCTCCCGCTCGCGCACCCCGAACGGCGGCTCCTCGCCGCGCAGCAGCAGGGACAGCGCGCCGCCCCTGACCCGGCGGACCACGCCCTGCTGGGCCAGCTCGTCCAGGTCGCGCCGGATCGTCATCTCCGACACGCCGTGCCGCTCGGCGAGCTCGGTCACCGAGACGCTGTCCTGGGTGCGCAGGGCGTTCATGATGGCGGTCAAACGTTCCATCTGTTCATATAAACACCGAAAATGTGCGCAATACAATGTCGGATATGCGTGCCAGCCGCCTGCTCTCCCTCCTCCTGTTGCTGCAGACGCGTGGCCGCATGACCGCGCCCGAGCTGGCCGCCGAGCTGGAGGTGTCGATCCGCACGGTCTACCGCGACGTCGAGGCCCTGTCGGCGGCCGGCGTCCCGGTATACGCCGACCGCGGACCGGCGGGCGGCTACCAGCTCCTGGACGGCTACCGCACCCGCCTGACCGGGCTGACGGCCGAAGAGGCGTCCTCGCTGTTCCTGGCCGGGCTCCCGGGACCGGCCGCCGAGCTGGGGCTGGCCGACGTCGCGGCGACCGCGGAGCTGAAGCTGCTGGCCGCGCTGCCGCCCGAGCCGCGCTCGCACGCCTCGCGCATGCGCGAGCGTTTCCTGCTGGACGTGCCCGGCTGGTACCGCTCGGCCGACGACGTGCCGCACCTGAGCGACGTGGCCGAGGCGGTGTGGGAGCAGCGGCCGCTGCACATGACCTACCGCCGGTGGGGGCAGCGGGAGGTCGACCGGGTGATCCACCCGTACGGGCTGGTGCTCAAGGGCGGCTCCTGGTACCTGGTCGCCGCCCCGCCCGAGGGCTCGCCGCGCACCTACCGGGTCTCGCGCATCCTCACCGTCGAGCAGCTGCCCGGCCGGTTCCGCAGGCTGGAGGGGTTCGAGCTGACGGCGTTCTGGCGGGCGTACGCCAAGGAGTTCCGCGAGCGCATGTACACCGCCGAGGCCGTCGTCAGGCTGGCGCCCGGCCGGGAGGACCTGCTGGCGTACACGATGGGGTCCGACGTGGTCGCCGCGGCGCTGGCCGCGGCGGGCGAGCCCGACCCCGAGGGCTGGCGGACGCTCACCGTGCCGGTCGAGTCGCTCACCCACGCGCGCTGGCTGCTGCTGCGCATGGGCGCCGACGTCGAGGTGCTGGAGCCGGCCGAGCTGCGGGCGCTGATGGCCGAGGCGGTGGCCGGGCTCGGCAAGCTGTACCTCTAGCGGATAAATGGTGGGAAACGGGCGGCCGTCTCTGTCAGCATGCCCTCCATGTACCTTCTGGCTTTCGTTGGCGCATGCTTCCTGGTGGCCATGGCCCCCGGCGTGAGCACCGCCGTCATCCTGCGTCAGACGCTTCGCTCCCGCGGCTCCGGCCTGGCGGCCGCGCTGGGCAACGAGACCGGCATCCTGCTGTGGGGGCTGGCCGCCGCGTTCGGGCTGTCGGCGCTGCTGATGGCCTCGCAGGTCGCCTACGACGTCATGCGCGTCACGGGCGCGGTCGTGCTGGTGGTGATGGGCGCGCAGGCGCTGTGGAACGCGCGCAGGGGCACCCCGCCGGTGGAGGTCGAGGCGGTGGCCGGGCTGCGTGGGTCCTACCTGTCGGGGCTCGGCACCTGCCTGGCCAATCCCAAGGCCGCGGTGTTCGCGATGTCGTTCCTGCCGCCGTTCGTGCCGGCCGGGCAGAACGTGCCGCTGACGCTGGCGACCCTCGCCGTCGTCTGGGTGCTGGTGGACACCGTCTGGTACGGCCTGCTCATCTGGACGGTCGCCAGGGCCAAGGACTTCCTCGGCCGCCCGGCCGTCCGGCGCCGCCTGGAACAGATCTCCGGCGTCGTGCTCATCGGCCTCGGCGTCCGCCTGGTCCTGGACGCGCGATGACCCGCTGAGCGGCGGGAGATCGTGGACTACCGTTAGGGCATGACCAACGACCTGGCGTCCCTGATGAGGCAGGCGCAGGACGACGATCCGCTGCTGGCCCTGCACGCCACCACCGCGCTGCGGCGCGAGATCGAGCGCCTGGAGGCCGTCCAGGTGCGCCGGGCCAGGGTGGCGGGCCTGCCCTGGGCGCAGATCGCCGACGCGATCGGCGTCAGCAAGCAGGCCGTGCACAAGAAGTACGGCCGCCGCTGATCACGCCTGCGTATCACGCCCGGGTCCATCGGGCGGCGAACCAGCCCAGCACGAGGTTCCAGGAGTAGCCGCGGCGGATGCGCCCGGCCACGTCCGGGGGCAGGGTGTCCAGGCCGCGGTGTTCGAGCAGCACCTGCGTGCCGTCCTCGACCGCGGTGAAGGCCACCTCGATCTCCATCCGGCCGCCCGGGTTGAGCAGGTCGGCCCAGACCAGGCGGCGGGGCGGCTCCCAGCGCACGATCCGGCCCATGTCGGCGTGGCCGCCGTCGTCCCACAGCTCGCGCAGGTAGCCGTCCTGGAAGCGGATGGCCACCGCGCGGGCGGGGTCGACCCAGCTGTGGCGGCCGCGCACGTACCACTGGTCGATCTCGTCGGTGAACATCCGGAACGCGGTCGCCGGATCGACCGGCACGACGACCGCCGCCCGCACCGCGCTCACCGCCCGCGCTCCACGTGGTCCTTGAACGAGCCGAGCTGCTCGGCCCAGAACGCCTGCACCTGGTCCAGCCACGCCTGCAGCGCCGTGAACGGCTCCTGGCGCAGGGTGTAGAGCCGCAGCCGGGCGTCGTCGCCGCCCGCCTCCGCGCGCACCAGGCCGCCGGCCCGCAACACGCGCAGGTGCCTGCTGAGCGCGGGGGCGCTCATCCGCACCGCCTGGGCCAGCTCGCCGGCCGGGCGCGGACCCTCGCGCAGCAGGTCGATCACCTTGCGCCGGGTGGGGTCGGCGAGCGCGGCCAGCGTGGCGTCCAGATCGTTAACGTCGTTGTTAATCTTTGCCTGCTTCCGTTATGGTGTTGATGCTTAACGATAGCGTCAATCATTGCGGGGAGACGTACATGAGTGTCCAGCTGGGTTACTACACCCTGTCGGTCGAGGACCTGGAGCGGGCGGTGGCCTTCTACGGGCCGCTGTTCGGCTGGGAGTTCAGGCGCGAGCACGAGCGCTACCTGCACGTCACCAACGCCGACGTTCCGATGGGCCTGCGCGCCGCCGGCCCGTCCGCGCAGCCCAACCTCTACTACCAGGTCGAGGACATCGACGCCGCCGTCGAGCGGGTGCGCGAGCTTGGCGGCACGACGGGCGAGGTGTACGAGAGCAAGTCCGGCCGCAGCTGCTCCTGCACCGACGACCAGGGCACCGAGATCAGCCTGTGGCAGCCCGCCCCCGGCTTCGCGTGACCCTCGCCGGCCTCACTGTCTAGGTAAGCTTCGCCGGTGACGACAGACGTGTGGCGCATCACCGGCCAGTCCCAGATAGACAGTTATGTCGGTAGATGGGTGGATCTGGCCGTGCTGCTGGTCAACGAACTGGCCGTCACCCAGATGCGCGGCCGTCCCGCCGGGCCGCCGGCCGACCGGCGCGCCGCCCTCGACGCCGCCTTCGTCCAGCACGGATGGACGCCCAGCAGGGCGCTGACCGGCTCCGACGCCGACCGGCTGGCCGGGGTGGCCGGCGAGCTGCGGCCCGCCTTCACCGCGAGCCCCGCCGCGCCGGCCGCGCTCAATCGCGCCCTGCTGCGGCACGGCGCCGTGCCCAACCTGCACGGCGACCCGCCGGTCCTGGCCTTCCACCGGCCCGCCGCCGGTCTGGTGGACGCGTGGGCGGCCGACACGGCCACCGCGCTGGCCATGGTGATCGGCGTGGGCCAGGGGGTGCGGCTGCGCACGTGCGAGGCGGCGGCGTGCGAGCTGGTCTTCTTCGACGCCACCCGCAACGCCTCGCGCCGGTTCTGCGGCCTGTCGTGCCAGAACCGCGCCAAGGCCAGCGCCTACCGCGCCCGCCGCCGCTCCTGATCTACAACGTAAAGGCGCTGGGCCGGCTCGACCGCCGCCGTCAGTGCACGGAGAAGCCGCCGTCGACGAAGAGCAGCTGGCCGGTGACGAACGCCGAGGCGTCCCCCGCCAGGAACACCGCCGCGCCCGCGAAGTCGCCGGGCACGCCGTTGCGGCCGGTCATGTGCCGGGCGGCCAGCTCCTCGACGCGGCCGGGGACGGCCTGGGCGGGCTCGGTGAGCGGGGTGAGCACGAATCCGGGGATGATCGTGTTGACGCAGACGCCCTGGGCCGACCACGCCTCGGCCTGCGAGCGGGTGAGACCGGCGACGGCGGCCTTGGCCGCGCCGTACACGCCGCTGTTGCCGAAGGCGCTGATGGACTGCTGGGAGCCGACGTTGATGATGCGGCCCCGCCCGCGGGCCGCCATGCGGGGGCCGAAGTGCTGGCCGAGCAGGTAGGGGGCGGTCAGGTGGACGGCGATGGTCTGCTCGTAGTCGCCGGGGGTGAGCTCGGCCATGGGCTTGCGGATGTTGTTGCCGGCGGCGTTGACCAGGATGTCGATCTCTCCGGCGGCGGCGCACAGGCGGGCCAGGTCGTCCCGGTCGTGCAGGTCGGCGCTGACGGCGGAGGCGGTGACGCCGTGGGCACGCAGCCGCTCGGCGGCCCGGTCGAGCTCGGCGGGCCTGCGGGCGGCGAGGACGACCTCGGCTCCGGCCCGGCCGATCGCCTCGGCCATGGCCAGGCCGATGCCGGAGCTGCCGCCGGTGACGAGCGCGCGGCGGCCGTGCAGGGAGAACAGGTCGCGTAGATAGTCCGACACGACCGCTCAAGGTAGCACCAGCCGCAGGAAGGCGGACGGGCGGCGTCGGTTGCCGGAACGGCGAAGGAGGGCTAGGCTCGTGAGCTCGACAATACGAGAAGCGGCTCCACAGAGCTCCCGTAAAGGAGTATAGCAGGGAATGGCTAATCGTCAAGATGGTCTCGCGGAAGCCCTTGACAGCGAGCAGCGTACGGTCCAGTGGCTGTACGCCAGGCTCGACGCGGCCAGGGAGCGGGCGCAGGCGACGCTGCGCCAGGTGTACGCCGGCGGCGGCGCGCTGGGCACCCGGCAGGCGCGGCTCGAACGCGAGGTGACGGCCTCGGAGCAGGCGCGGCGGCTGGCCCAGCTCAACGCGGTCGAGCGCGGCCTGTGCTTCGGCCGGATCGACGACACCGGCGGCGTCAGCACGTACGTCGGCCGGATCGGGCTGCGCGACGAGGACCACGAGTCGGTGCTGATCGACTGGCGGGCCCCGGCGGCGCGCCCGTTCTACGTGGCCACCGCCACCGACCCGGGCGGCCTGGTGCGGCGCCGTCACCTGCATCTGAAGGACCGCACGGTGGTCGGCATCGACGACGAGGTGTTCGACCTGGACGGCATGTCCGACGGCGACCGGCGCACCCTGGTGGGCGAGGCGGCGCTGCTGGCGGCGCTGCGGCGCGGCCGTACCGGCCGGATGGGCGACGTGGTGGCCACGATCCAGATCGAGCAGGACCGGGTGATCAGGGCGGGCCTGCAGGGGGCGCTGGTGGTGCAGGGCGGGCCGGGCACCGGCAAGACCGTCGCGGCGCTGCACCGGGCCGCCTACCTGCTCTACACCCACCGCGACACGCTGGAGCGGCGCGGGGTGCTGGTGGTGGGGCCCAACCCGATGTTCCTGCGCTACATCGGGCAGGTGCTGCCGGCGTTGGGGGAGACGCAGGTGGTGATGGCCACGGTGGGTGAGCTGTTCCCGGGGGTGCGGGCGGTGGCGGCCGATCCGCCGGCGGCCGCGGTGGTCAAGGGCGATCTGCGGATGGCCGAGGTGGTGGCCGCGGCGGTGGCCGACCGGCAGCGGGTGCCCGTGGGGGATCTGGAGGTGGAGCTCGACGGGCTGCGGCTGCGCGTGCCGCACGCGGTGTGCGTCCGGCTGCGCGAGCGGGCGCGGGCGGTGCGCCTGCCGCACAACATGGCCCGCAAGCTGTACGTCACCGAGCTGCTGAAGGAGCTGGCCAGGGCGGAGGCGCGGGCGCTGGAGGAGTCGCTGCACCTGGAGGAGCTGGCGGTAGACGACCCGGAGCTGGCCGAGCCGCTGGACCTGGAAGGCGACCTGGACGAGACGGACATCGCGCTGGCGGCCGAGCGGCTGTGGGGGGAGGAGCCGGTGCGGCGCGCGGTGGCCGAGCTGTGGCCGGAGCTGACGCCGCAGGAGCTGGTCGCCGATCTGCTGTCCGCGCCGGACACGTTGTGGTCGGTGTGCCCGCCGGGCCTGGACTGGACGCCGCTGGTGCGGCCCCGGGAGTCGCCGTGGACGGTCGGCGACGTGCCGTTGCTGGACGAGGCGGCCGAGCTGCTGGGCCACGACGACTCGGCCGAGCGGGTGGCGGCGCGGCGCGCGGGGGAGGAGTGGGCCGAGCAGGAGCTGTACGCCCGCGAGGTGCTGGAGACCACCGGCCTGCTGGAGGAGGGCGTCTTCGACCGGGCCGACGTGCTGGCCGAGCGGCAGGCCGACGACGGCGCGGGGCTGACGACGGCCGAGCGGGCGGCGGCCGACCGCACGTGGGCGTACGGGCACGTGATCGTGGACGAGGCCCAGGAGTTGTCGCCGATGGCCTGGCGGACGGTGGTGCGGCGGGTCCCGGCGCGGTCGCTGACCGTGGTGGGCGACCTGGCACAGACGGGGTCGGCGGCGGGGGCGCGCTCGTGGGCGCAGGTGCTCGACCCGTACCTGGAGGGGCGCTGGCGGGAGGAGCGGCTGCTGGTCAACTACCGCACGCCGGTGGAGATCATGCGGGTGGCGGCCGACGTGCTGGCGGCGGTGGCGCCGGGGCAGGAGCCGCCGGAGTCGGTGCGGGACGGCGGCGACGAGCCGCGCGCGGTGCGGGCGGCGGTGGCCGAGCTGCCGGCGCTGGTGGCGGCGGAGCAGGCCGAGCTGGCCGCGCGGGGTGAGGGCGGCCGGTTGGGGGTCATCACGCCCGACGGGCTGCACGCGCGGGTGGCGGCCCTGTTCCCGGGGTCGGCGGACCTGGACGCCCCGGTGGTGGTGCTGACGGTGACGCAGGCCAAGGGCCTGGAGTTCGACGGGGTGGTGGTGGTCGACCCGGCGGGGATCCTGGAGCAGTCGCCGATGGGCGGCCACGACCTGTACGTGGCGGTGACGCGGGCGACGCGGCGGCTGACGGTGGCCCACGAGGGCGAGCTGCCGTCGATGTTGTCCCGCTTGAAATCTACAGTGTAAAGCCGCTGGGCCGGTGACGTTCACCCGTAATTCACCGAAAAAGCCGCCACGATCGGGAGCGCCCCCGGCGGGTCATTCGTTGTAGAGCTTGTCCGCGACTTCGCGGATGCGGCGGGTGGCGTGGTCGAGGGCGCGCAGGGTCTCGGTGTCGAGGTGGGACATGATGCGCTTGTAGTGTCTGAGGCCCGCGTCGTTGATCTCGGCGATCAGGGTGGCGCCGGCGGGGGTGAGCTCGACCCGGCGCACCCGGCGGTCGTTGGGGTCTTCGTGCCGGCTGACCAGGCCCTGGGCGACCAGGCGGTCGACGATGCCGGTGACGGTGGCGAGGCTGACGCCGAGGGTGTGGGCGAGGTCCTGGCCCGAGGCCGAGCCGTGCGTCGACAGCTGCATGACGACGCGGAGCTGCCGGATGGTGAGGTTGGAGCTGAACAGGGGGGACTGTTGCCGGGTGAACAGTCTTCCCAGGTCGCGCTGTGTCTCGGTGATCCTGCGGATCAGGTCTTCGCGGTCGTCGCTCACGCTCACCTCTCGCTTCCTGAGAAGGTTATCAGGAAAGCTGGATCAGGCTAAATATTCGTATAAGGCAAAGTGTTAGTCTGGGGCGAACTTTGGAGGGGAGCCTATGACCGCTTTTGCCCGGTTGAGTCTGGTCAACCGCAGTCTTGTGATCTTGGTGGCGGTCGTGATCACCGCGTTCGGCGCGTTCACGATTCCGCAGTTGAAGCAGCAGCTCCTGCCGTCGTTGGCGTTCCCGGGCGCGTTCGTCATCGCGCCCTTCCCGGGCGCCTCGCCGGAGATCGTCGAAGACCAGGTGACGAAGCCGATCGAGGACTCCTTCCAGGGGATCCCCGGCATGGAGCAGATGACCTCCACGTCGAAGGAGGGCATGGCCCAGATCCAGGTGGCCTTCGAGTACGGCACCGACATCGAGGCCTCGCTGAACAAGATGCAGCAGGCCGTCGCCAGGATCACGCTCCCGCAGGGCGTCGATCCGCAGGTGGTGGCGGGCAACACCGACGACATCCCGGTGCTGGTGCTGGCGGTGGGCGACGGCGGCGACGAGCGGGCGATGGCCGACAAGCTGCGCCGGATCATGGTGCCGGAGTTGCAGAGCGTGGAGGGCGTGCGCGAGGCGGCGGTCACCGGCACCCGTGACGAGGTCGTCACGATCGAGCCGGACGTCAAGAAGATGGCGCTGGCCGGGGTGTCGGCGGCGCAGATCCCCGAGGTGCTCAAGGCGAACGGCACGCCGATCCCGGCCGGGTCGCTGACCTCCGACGGCAGGTCGCTGACCGTGCAGGTGGGGTCGCGGGTCGACTCGCTGGAGAAGCTGAAGAACCTGTACCTGACCCCCGCGCAGCCCGCTCAGCAGCAGGCCCAGACTCCGGCCCAGACGCCGGCCCAGACTCCGGGGCAGGCGCAGGGCCGTCCGCAGGCCGGGCAGCCGGCCCAGACGGGCCGGGCGGCGCTGCCGCAGCAGGTGGCGCGGCCCAAGCCGCTCAAGCCGGTCAAGCTCGGTGACGTGGCCGAGATCAAGCGCGGCCTGGCCGACGCCTCGACGATCACCCGTACCGACGGCAAGACGAGCCTCGGCGTGTCGGTGACGATGACGCCCGACGGCAACGCGGTGACGATCTCCCACGAGATCCGCGAGAAGCTGCCGGAGCTGACGCGGTCGCTGGGCGACTCCTCCGACACGCAGGTGTCGGTGGTGTTCGACCAGGCGCCGTACGTGGAGGAGTCGATCGAGAACCTGACCACCGAGGGCCTGCTGGGGCTGGCGTTCGCGGTGCTGGTCATCCTGGTGTTCCTGCTGTCGGTGCGTTCGACGCTGGTGACGGCGGTGTCGATCCCGCTGTCGGTGGTGATCGCGCTGCTGGCGCTGTGGGCGGGTGACTACTCGCTCAACATGCTGACGCTGGGCGCGCTGACGATCGCGGTGGGCCGGGTGGTCGACGACTCGATCGTGGTGCTGGAGAACGTCAAGCGCCATCTGGGTTACGGCGAGGCCAAGCTACAGGCGATCCTGACCGCGGTGCGGGAGGTGTCGGGGGCGGTGACGGCCTCGACGCTGACGACGGTGGCGGTGTTCGCGCCGATCGCGATCGTGGGCGGCATGGTCGGTGAGTTGTTCCGGCCGTTCGCGGTGACGGTGGCGGTGGCGTTGCTGGCCTCGCTGGTGGTGTCGCTGACGGTGGTGCCGGTGCTGGCGTACTGGTTCCTCAAGGCGCCGTCGTTGTCGCCGGAGCAGGCGCGGGCCCAGCGTGAGGAGGCCGAGGCCAAGGAGCTGCGCAGTCCGTTGCAGCGGGCGTACCTGCCGGTGCTGCGGTTCGCCACGCGGTTCAAGCTGGTGACGGTGCTCATCGGGGTGGCGGTGTTCGTCGGGACGATGGGCCTGGCGGGCGGTCTGCGGACGAACTTCCTGGACTCCTCCGGGCAGAACACGATCTCGCTGACGCAGAAGATGCCGGTCGGCACCGATCTGGCCACCACGGACCAGGCCGCCAAGAAGGTCGAGGGCGTGCTGTCGGGGCTGGCCGGGGTGGAGACGTACCAGGTCAACGTGGGTGGCGGCAACGCCATGCAGGGCGGCGTGGGCGGTGGCGCGGACCGGGCGTCGTTCTCGGTGACGGTCAAGGACGGCGCCGAGCCGGCGACGGTGGAGCAGCAGCTCCGCGAGAAGATCACGGGCCTGTCCGGGGTCGGTGAGGTGACGGTCGGCGGCGCCGGCGGGGGCGGGTTCTCCTCCGACACGGTGAGTGTGATCGTGCAGGCGCCCGACGCCGAGTCGCTGCGCACGGCGACCGAGGCGGTCAAGGGTGCGATGGGCCAGGTGAAGGGTCTGCGTGACCTGTCGTCGAACCTGGAGGCCAGCGCGCCGCGCATCGAGGTCGCGGTGGACCGGGAGAAGGCGGCGGCCAAGGGGCTGTCGGAGGGGCAGGTCGGCCAGGCGGTGGCGCAGGCGTTCCGCGGCGCGCCGCTGGGCCAGATCACCCTGGACGGCCGCAGCAGTGACCTGGTGTTGCGCGGGGGCGATGCGCCCGAGGACGTCAAGGCGATCGAGGACCTGAAGCTGCCGACGGCGGCGGGGCTGGTGAAGTTGTCGTCGGTGGCCAAGGTGGAGCAGGTGGCCGGTCCGACGCAGGTGACCAGGATCGACGGTGAGCGTTCCGCGACGGTGTCGGGCAAGGTGGAGGCGTCGGACCTGGGCACGGTCACGCAGGAGCTGACGACGAAGATGAAGTCGGTGGCGCTGGGCGCCGGCGCCCGGTACGAGATCGGCGGCGCCTCGGCCGAGCAGGCGGACGCGTTCTCCGACCTGGGCATGGCGATGCTGGCGGCGATCGCGATCGTGTTCATGATCATGGTGGCGACGTTCCGGAGCTTCGTCCAGCCGCTGATCCTGCTGGTGTCGATCCCGTTCGCGGCGACCGGCGCGGTGGGTCTGCTGGTGGCGACCGACACGGCGATGGGCGTGCCGGCGCTGATCGGCATGCTGATGCTGATCGGCATCGTGGTGACGAACGCGATCGTGCTGATCGACCTGATCAACCAGTACCGGGATCAGGGGCTGGGCGTGGTGGAGGCGGTGATCGAGGGCGGCCGGCGCAGGTTGCGGCCGATCCTGATGACGGCGGTGGCCACGATCTGCGCGCTGACGCCGATGGCGCTGGGGGTGACCGGGTCGGGCGGGTTCATCTCGCAGCCGCTGGCGATCGTGGTGATCGGCGGCCTGGTGTCCTCGACGCTGCTGACGCTGGTGCTGGTCCCGACGTTGTACACGGTGGTGGAGCGGGCCAAGGAGCGGATGGGGCGCAAGCCGTCCGCGCCCAAGCACGAGGCCAAGGTGCTCACGCCGACGTCGTGAGCGGAGCACCCCGGCGCCGACCTCATGCGGCGCCGGGGCCGGGCGGGGTCATGGATGCCCGGCGCGAGGTTTCTCACCTCGCGCCGGGCATCCGGCCGTTCGGGGTGCCTCACCGGGGCGGGCGCCTCACACGTCGTTGAAGGAGGCGCTCTGGTCGAACAGTGTGCGGAAGGGGGCGAGGCTCTCGAAGATGACCGCGCGGGTGGTGACCTGCGCGCCGCCGACCGCCCATTGCGAGCCGATGACGTAGCGGTGGTTGACGGCGATGTTGGCGCAGCCGGTGAGGTCGAGGTATCCCATCGGCTGGCCGGATGAGGTGGCGTGGCCTTCGCCTCTGCAGCCGTTGCCGGTCTGTCCCTTGGCGATGACGTACATGTCGGAGATCAGGTCGAGCCCGTTCTTGCTGGCGCAGAGCCGGATGGTCCAGCCGTTCTGCGACCTGTCGGCGCAGCCGCCGGCGGCGTGCGCGGGGGTCGTGGCGCCGGCCACGAGGGAGGCGCTCATCAGGAGCGCGCTGAGCATTGCTGCCGCCCGGCGGAGGGGATTGCGGCGGTCGCGGTGTGTTCCGTCGGCAGGGGGCATGCGCCGTTCCTTTCGTTGCGGGAATTCGGTGTTTCTGGCGCGGGGCCAGGTGCTTCATATGTAATTTCGGTGGTCCGCGGGCGGCAACGTGTTCATTTGGTCCACAGCGGGCTGGGCTGTGGTGGTTATGGGGGACGCGGGCACCACAGTGTGCCTTGGCGGGCCGGTTTGCCGGCGTGATCGCCCTGCCACTCCGCGTGTTGTGAGAATGAGAATTACCAGTAATTTGGCCAGGTATATCGCGTCGGAGAAGGCGGCCGTTACAGATTTTATGTTTATCTTATTGTGATCCCGGCTCTTGTTGCCTGGCGATCTTGACCGCAGGTAAACCTTGTTTGCTAATCCAACTCGTCACAGATTGTGAGTGTTAGTGAACAAGTTAGTCAGCGTGGCAATGGTGAGTGGGAAGCCGCCCCGGCGCCTCGCCGTCGCCGCGACGCTCGCGGTGGCGGCGTCGCTGCTGGTGGCCGGCGCCACGGTGGCGTCGGCCGATCCCGAACCGGCTCCGGCCGCGACCCCCGCTCCTGCGTCGATGACGACCTTCCCCAAGCCGGAGGACCCGGACGCGCCGCTGCGTGCGGCCGTGGATCAGGCGCGCAAGTCCGGGCAGCCGGTGCCGGTGGAGGCGGCCTTCACCGAGGCCGCCCGCGTGTGGGCCTTCCCCGACGCCCACCTGACCACCCAGACCTACGGCGGGCCGGTGCAGCTCAAGCAGGCCGACGGCAGCTGGGGCCGGATCGACACCAGCCTGGTGGAGCGGGACGGCGTTCTGAAGCCGAAGCTGGCCAAGGCCGATGTGAGCTTCTCGCTGGGGGGCGATGGCCCCTTCGTCTCGCTGACACGTGACGAGAAGCGGCGTGTCGCCCTGGCCTGGGGTGCGCCGCTGCCGCGCCCGGAGATCACCGGCAACGTCGCCCGGTACGTCGACGCTGCGGGGCCCGGCGCCGACCTCGTCGCCACGGCGCTGCCCACCGGCTTCCAGCACGACGTCGTCCTGCGCGAGCGGCCTGTGAAACCGGTGGAGTTCCGGCTCCCCGTACAAGCCGACGGCTTGACGCTCTCCCTGACCAAGGTCGGCGGGCTCGCGCTGAAGGACGGCAAGGGCAAGACGGCGCTGTCGGCGCCCGCGCCGCGCATGTGGGACGCCGCCGCAGCCGACCCCGCCGACCACCGGCCCGGCCGCGAGGCCAGGATCAAGACGAGCGTGGAGACCAAGGACGGCCGGACCGTCCTGGTGCTGAAGCCGGACCCGGCTTGGCTGGCCGACCCGGCCACCCGGTACCCGGTGACCGTTGATCCAACCACCACTCTGGGCGTCACCCAGGAGGTGGGGATCATGTCCCCGAACTCGCAGATCTCCCCGGGCAGGGTCGGCCGCCAGAACTACCGGTACTGCACCGGGACGTGGCCCAACCAGACCTGCGCCGACAGCGCCGAAGCTGGCCAAGGCCGATGTGAGCTTCTCGCTGGGGGGCGATGGCCCCTTCGTCTCGCTGACACGTGACGAGAAGCGGCGTGTCGCCCTGGCCTGGGGTGCGCCGCTGCCGCGCCCGGAGATCACCGGCAACGTCGCCCGGTACGTCGACGCTGCGGGGCCCGGCGCCGACCTCGTCGCCACGGCGCTGCCCACCGGCTTCCAGCACGACGTCGTCCTGCGCGAGCGGCCTGTGAAACCGGTGGAGTTCCGGCTCCCCGTACAAGCCGACGGCTTGACGCTCTCCCTGACCAAGGTCGGCGGGCTCGCGCTGAAGGACGGCAAGGGCAAGACGGCGCTGTCGGCGCCCGCGCCGCGCATGTGGGACGCCGCCGCAGCCGACCCCGCCGACCACCGGCCCGGCCGCGAGGCCAGGGTCAAGACGAGCGTGGAGACCAAGGATGGCCGGACCGTCCTGGTGCTGAAGCCGGACGCGGCGTGGCTGGCCGACCCGGCCACCCGGTACCCGGTGACCGTTGATCCCACCACCACTCTGGGCGTCACCCAGGAGGTGGGGATCATGTCCCCGAACTCGCAGATCGCCCCGGGCAGGGTCGGCCGCCAGAACTACCGGTACTGCACCGGGACGTGGCCCAACCAGACCTGCGCCGACAGGCCGGAGACGCTGCGGGCGCTGATGGCCTTCGACACCACGTCGATCGCCAACCGGAACGTGCTCAAGGCCACCATGCAGCTGACCTTGATCACAAACGCCGCCTCCTGCCTGGTCGACTACCAGTCGATCTTCGCGCACCGGATCACCGAAGCCTGGGTGGCCGACGACACGTTCTGGAGCAGGCAGCCCGCCACCACTCCCGACGGTCGCGCCTCGATCAATCCCTGCATCCAGCCGCAGGCCGCCGGCGCGGTGTGGAGCTGGGACCTGACCGCGATGGCCCAGGCATGGGCCGGCGGCACCCCCAACCACGGGCTGATGCTGCAACTGGGCACCGAGACCACGCCCCCCTCCAACGTCAGCGAGGAGTTCGACTTCTGGACCCAGGCGCATGGCCAGAACGTGCCCAAGCTGAGCGTGGATTGGGTGCTGCCGCCGGAGATCCCGACTGTGGCCGCCGAATCCATCGACTCGTTGAGCGGCAATGACGCCATCGCCCGCTCCACGGCGGTCAAGGTCACCTACAAGTCCAGCGTGCCCGAGGCCACCCCGCTCGACTACACCGTCAGCGTCAACGACTCCACCATGGCGCCGCCGCCCGCCCAGCTCCCCACCGGCGAGGCGGGCTACTGGAAGCTGGACGAGACGTCCGGAGCCGGCGCGGCCGACGCCTCCGGCCACAACCTGAACGCCCCCCTGACCGGCGCCTACAGCCGCGTCCCGGGGCAGGTCGGCCAGGCTCTCAAGCTGTCCGGCGGAACCGGCTCCACCGCCGGGCCGGTGCTCAACACCGACCAGAGCTACACGGTGACGGCCTGGGTCAGGCTGGAGGACAGCGCCGACGACCAGGTGGTCTTCTCCCAGCAGGGCGTCAACCAGCCCGCCTTCACCCTGGCCTACGCCCGCTCCACGGTGCCCGAGGTGGATCAGCGGTGGGTGCTCACCATGGTCACCCAGGACATCCCTGACCGGATCTACGAACAGTGGGCGGTCTCCAAGAACATCGCCCGGGTCGGCCGATGGAGCCATGTGGCCGTCCAGTACGACCAGACGGCTCACAAGATCCGGCTGTTCGTCGACGGCGAGCTGGCCGACGAGCGCGATCACACCGCGAACTGGAACGCCCGCGGCGCCTTCCAGTTCGGCAAGGGGCAGATCGCCGGCAGTCACACGCCCTTCACCGGCGCGATCGACGACGTTCACGCCTACCAGCGGGTCCTGTCGCCGGCCGACCTGCGCACGATGGTCACCGCTCCGGGAACGACGACGAACAACGGCGTGCCGGCCGGTCAGACGCCGGAGAGGATCTTCTCGCTGGACAATCCGGCCAGCTTCAAGTTCGTGGTCAAGGCGTGCCGGACCGGGGTGACGCCGCCGTCCTGCAACGAGAGCCCGGCCTACCGCATCACCTCCGACGCGGCGACGCTGCCCACCGACACCGAGACCGGCATGGCCGACCCGGTCCAGCCGATCCTGTCCGGCATGGTCAACCGCCCCTCCGGCGGGCCGGTGACCGCCAAGTACTACCTGTACGACAACGCCGGAACCCCGGTCGGGTCGGCTCCGCTCGGGACCCGGAACGTCAATGGCGGCGAACGCGCCTCCTTCCAGATCCCGGCCAACACGGTCCAGCCCGGCACCACCTACAAGTGGCAGATGGTGGCCTGCGCCGTCGGCCAGGGCGGCACCACGACGCCGGGCAACACGCCGGCCCCCACGCCCACACCGACGCCGACCCCCACGCCGCTTCCCCAGGGGCTCGTGGCGGCCTACGGCATGAACGAGGGCGCCGGCACGAGCGTCGGCGACGTCTCCGGCAAGAACAACACCGGATCCGCCCAGAACACGACCTGGACCACCGGCAAGTACGGCAAGGCGCTGTCCTTCAACGGCACGTCCAGCAAGGTCTCCGTCCCGCACAACGCCGGCCTGGTGCTGCCGCGGGGCATGACCATGTCCGCATGGGTCAACCCCACCAGCGTGAGCGGTTGGCGCAGTGTCGCCTTCAAGGACTACACGGCCGGCGTCGGCTACGGCCTGTACGCCTCCAACGGCACGGCCCCCAGCAGCTGGCTGCGCTCCGGCGGCGTCCACCAGCAGGTCGACGGCACGGCGGCGCTCCCCACCGGCACCTGGTCCCACCTGGCGGTCACCCACGACGGCACCACCGCCCGCCTGTACGTCAACGGGCAACAGGTCGCGCAGAAGGCCGTCGGCGCTCTGGAGGACTCCGGCGGCGCCCTGCAGATCGGCGCCAACACCAACTGGGGCGAGTACTTCGGCGGCGTGATCGACGAACTGCGCATCTACAGCCGCGCGCAGACCGCCGCCGAGATCCAGGCGGACATGCAGGCCCCGGTCGGCGCGACCCCGACCCCGTCGCCCACCCCCACCCCGACGACCACACCGACCACCCCGACGACGCCGACCACCCCGATGCTCGAAGAGGTCTGCACCCCCAAGACCGCCCCGGTCTCCTTCACCACCCCGGGCACGCCCCCGCCGCCGCCGGTGGAGGACGTCCGGCACCTGACCCTGGGCAAGGACAACTTCGTCATCAAGACCGCCAAGACCGACCCGACCGCCTGCGCCGGCTCGTCGTGTCCGCTGGTCGACTCAGATGCCCTCCAGGTAGGAGGTGTCGCCCAGGACAAGGTCGCCTCAGTCATCGGCGTGCGGCTGGATGAGGTGCCCGACGGAGCCAGCTTCATCGAGGCCATCTTCAAACCCGGAAGTGCCTTGTGTGGCGGAGCTGCATGCCCAGACGGCGTGGTTCTGAAAGTCTCCGGCTTGAACAACAGCGTGACGCAGGACAGCAAAGGTTCGGATCTGGCCGCTGATGTGGATGCGGCCGATGTCAACGATCTGCCGTTGTCTGTCGGCCAGGTCGATCTGAAAGACAGTACGGCGATGTGGTACCTGGTGACCACAGAGCACGAGCAGCCGGTCACTCTGGGGGGCCCGAGCGCTGCTGAGCAGCTCAGCCTCGCACTGACCTACATCTTGCCCGGTCCGCCGTCGAAGGTCCTGAACCTCAACGCATCCGCCGGCGACAAGGGCTTGGTCGCCAGCTGGGGCCTGCCGGAAGACACCGGCGGTCTGGTGCTGCTGGACGGCTACGACGTGGAGGTCGTCGATGGTGCCGGACAGGTGGTGAGCAGCTGGGAAACCGATCAGCCGTCGATAGCGGTCGGGCAGCTGGTCAACGGCACCGCCTACACCGTTCGGGTACGCGCAAGGACGAAGTACGGCGTGGGTGCATGGGAAGCAGTCACCGTCACTCCGAAGCCGGTACCGCCCCCTCCCGCGCCCGGTGGTGGCGGGAACGATCGATGCCTGGACCGGCCGGCCGCAACCGGGCAGGCGGCAATCGACGACTCAGCCGCCTCGTCAGTTGCTGCCTACAAGCAGAGCATCAGTGACTACTTCAAGGCGCAGGACGCCGTGCTGGAGGGGCAGGCGGCCACGGTCTTCGAGGCGCCCGGAGTCGTGGCGAGTCATCCCATGACAGCCAAGCTGTCTTTGCTCAACCCGGTGCTGGTGGCAGAGAAGGAGCAGCTCGACAAGGGTGGGATCACAAGGTCGGATTCGGTGGTCGAGGTGTTCAACGTCGTTCCCCAGGCCATGCCGGATGGCACCGTGCAGGTGACGGCCTCCATCAAGCGTTCCTGGAAGGAGACGGCCTCTCCGTCGCCTTCGGCTGCCACGAAGGCCGGCGCCGGGCAGGTCGAACCGAGCCAAGCGACCATCAGTATCTTCGTCTTCGGGTGCGAGGGCGGCATCATCGATGTCGCGCTCCCCGACGATGCCAACCAGGACGGCAGCGACTTCGACGACGCCGGCAGCTGCGGCAACACGATCGAGGGCAGTGCGACCAATCGCGCGGCGGCCACCCCTCATTGCGGGGAAAGCGACGATGCGGGTTACGCCTCCTCGTGCGGCATCCAAGTCCCCGGAGGAGTTCGAGGGGATAAACCAGAAGAATATCGCGTCAAAGACTTTACTCGCATGACCTGTAAGATCCATGAACCTCTGGGCGCGAAGGGCTGGTACTGGGACAACACGGTGCGGGCCCAGTGGGATCGCAGCCAGGAAACGGACATCTACGATGAGGATGAAATATGGCGGCTCGATGATGTCGTAACATCGCTCACCTTCACCTCGAAAAGCAAGAAATATGGCCCGGCTTCGGCCTTCGGCAAAGTCCTCACCGGCTGGAGCAAGGATGCCGCCAAGCCGTCAGAGAACTCGCCGAACACGAAGGTCTTCATGAAGAGCCACGCGTGTTTCGTTCATGACAGCACCTCTTGGTCCCCCAGCCTGGACATCAGTGGCGGCTTCGACGGCAAGCCGAGCGTGACAGGAGGGATCAGCCTGGAGGTTCAGCATGCAAAAGAAGACGACTGCGTAGGGACGGATGTCGCTGACGACATGATCGACCTCAGCGAAAAGCGAACCTACGTTTCCGCCATACCGCCGATACGGTCGAAGTGCAAAGAAGGCGCGCTGAGCACCTGTACGATCAATCAGTACGAACAGCAGCTCACCAACGTGGTGACGGTCAACTTCACCTGGACAGTAAAGGCTGGCAGAGGGAAGAAGGACAGAGCGAACTATCACTACCAGCCATGGACCCATGATCTCTATTGGCTCGTGAACCGTGAGATCGACACGGATCTCCTCGGTAACACCACGGAGTGGTCGAGGCTGATGGAATGCAGCGTCACCTCCACCAGGCGAAAGCACTTCCCAAACCAGAAGCTCTAGCAACACGAGCTTGATCGAATGGCCATCCGGGCTTCGACTCGAAGCTTGGATGGCCATTCGTCAGCATCCAGGATACGTATCTTGAGAGAGGTGTGACCGGCGGATGGCCACACGCGCAAATCGACGGACAGCTGTCTTTGCAGCCATGATATGCGCGGCATTCTCGGGGCTTGTCTGGGGCCTCTGGCCTGGGCCCTGGGGGTGCGATGGCAGCTTCGATCAGACCAAGTTCACTCTGGACGGGGCGGCGAAGGTGACCAATCCTGCCTATCATGTTCGCGAGTCGGGAGATTATTCGATGACATCCTGTCGTGCGAGCGTGGGGGTGCTGGACAAGGTGAGAAAGGTTCGCTTCCGCCTGCAGCCGCTCGGCTATGACGCGCGCAAGTCATGGTTGTACGACACTGCCGAATTCGAGCTCAGGCTGGACGGTTCGATTGTTTCTCCTCGTCTTGAAGAGACGTATCTGTCAAGCATCATCTCGAATCCAGCAACTTTCCGAGAGACGTCTACGAAGACCGTCCTGGCGATACTCGAAGCGCAGCCTGCACCTAAATATGACATGGTGGTGGGTTTCAAGAGGGGTATCCCCTGGAACAGATATGCAGACTTCGTAAAAGACAACACTTTCGACGGCAAGCTGAATGCGGCAGACGTGGTGTTCTTCAGCCCTTTCGAGGCAGAGCCGGAAGGGGACGGTCTTCTTCGGCGGAAGGCAAGCCCGGTCGGATGGGATTGGAGCCCCGAGATCAGGAGACTCATGGGGCAGCCCGGTGACCTTGAAGGTAATCAGCTGGAGGAGTTCCGATATTGGGTGTCCAGGCTCGATCAGGACGCCGACCCGCTGCTGCGCCGCGTCGGACTTGGCCTCGACGATCTCCGGCAGAGGGCGAGCCAGGGACTCGTATACGGCTACATTGACGTGGCATCGGGCAAGAACCAAAAAAGGATGTTGCATAGCCCACTGATCGCCTGGGTCCGAATCGTCAATGTCGATGCACGTAGACAATGATCAACATGTCGGCATCACGGACATCGATCCCTCCACGCAGCCGGCGCGAACCTATCAGGCAGACCCAGCAGCGTCGGACCTCAGTGAAGTCGAGGTCGCAGCCGTGCCAGGAACGGGAAGTCACGGCCTTGAGGCGGGCAGGAATCAGACGCCATATGGTCGAACCGACCTCATGCATGGCTCGGCAGGGGATGTGCGTTGCGGCTCACTGACCTCTTTTCATCCTCGGGCGACTTCGTAGTTCTGCAGAAGAGCGATGGCCTTGCAGAGGTGCCCGGCTTTGAGTGGGCAGCAGCGGAGCTTCCGCAGGATGCGCCCGGTCTTGAGCTGGGCGTTGGCGCGTTCGCCTGGACCGCGAAGGCGGGCGTGTGATCGGTTGGCACGCTTCTGAGAGGCGGGCTTATCTCTGCCCTTGTAGGGCGTGATGACCGGACCACCGGCACCCTGGTAGCCCTTGTCCGCCAAGACAACGATCCCGGCCCGTTCCAGTTCCCTCAGGATGCCCCAGATCCGGGCAGCGCTGAGATCGTGCGCCTTGCCCGGCAGTGCCCCTGAGGTCCACAGGATCGCCCCGTCCGGTGCGGCGATCACCTGGATGTTCATCCCGTGCACGCGGTGCTTGCCGGAGAAGTACGGGCGGTCGGCGGCGACCCGGTCGGTGCGGATCAGCGTGCCGTCCAGCACCAGGTAGTGCACCCCATCGCGGCGGGCCTTGCGCAGCGCCTGCCCGATCTTGGGCGAACGCGCCGACAGCAGCATCACGGTCTCCTCCACATACCGCCAGGCGGTCGCGGTGGAGACACCGAACCCGGCCCCCAGCTCGGTGAACGTCTCCCCCTCGCGCAGGTGAACCAGCACCAGCAGGGCCTGCTGTCCCGGGTTGAGCAGCCGCCAGGCCGACTTGATCGCCTTACGATGCCGGCGGATCACTCCGGCGACGTAGTTCAGCGTTGAACGCGACAAATCGACGGCGGCACGATAAAACAGCATCCGAGGCCCCTGGTTGTGACGGATCTGGTTGTGGTGATCAATCCATCTACCAGGGGTTTCTTACGTCGTCAGGCGATCGACAAGCTCGCGATCAGGCTGTGACCAGCGCCCTGCCGCCAGGGGATGAAAAGCCTCACTGCTCGCGTCATGTTCAGCGGCCTAGAGCATACACAAATGCGCGCACAAAACGTCGTTGCGCATCTATCGGCCCCTCTCCCGGTCGTCAGCCGGCGTGGCGAGTTCATGCGTACCAACGAGACGGGCCCGCAGGTGGGGGCCTGCCCAGGGAGCGCACTTTCCATCGTGCAGCAGACGCCTTGACGGCGGCGTCGCCAATCCCGTAGGCGTCGGCGGGCGGTGCGCTGCGGGGGCGAGCGTGAACCGCCGTGCCGCCCCTGCCACACCGCCGGCCTCAGCGCACGCTCCGGTCAGCCTTAGGTGGCCCAATGCGGCCGTCCGTGCGGGCAACGAAGACGAAAAAGGGGCGGCACGAAGTAAACAATGCCTTCGCCGGCGGGTACGGCGGTGCAATGGAAATGTCGGTGAGCGTGTCGGGGGCGGATATGCGTTCGGGGCCGGAAAATAAATTCCCGAGAGGTGTCTTGACGGTTGCCGGTAATGGCGGGTCACGATGGAGGGGCCAGAGGAAGATGTCTTGTGGGAGGAAACGTGTTCAAGGAAGCGTGCGCTGTGAGCGCCCTTGTCGCTGCCGCCCTCGCCCCTTCGATGGCCTCGCAGGCACTGGGGGAGAAAGTCCACGCCACCACCGCCACGCCCGCCACGTCGGCCGCGCTCGCCGACTGTGCCGCGGGAGGCGCCGCCAGTGGCGCGCCCAAGTGCAAGTACCTGGAGGAAGGCAACAAGCGGTGCTACTACTGCCGCGACATGAAGGGCGGCGGGTACAAGAAGCAGTACTGCGAGCAGAAGTCCACGCAGCCCGGGCAGTCGACGGAGCGCGAGTGCAAGACCACCAAGGAGCCGATCACGGGGAGCCCGGACCGTACGTGCAAGACCTGCACGGACGCCAAGACCGGCAAGGTCCTGTCCCGGGAGTGCAACAGCTAGCCGGCGCAGGGCCCGCGCTTCCGGCGACGGTCCGGCCGGCCCGGTAGCGGGGGCCGGTGACCGGGTAGCGGGGGAGGCGGTGCGGTGCGAGGTCGGTACGACCCGCCGCGCCGCCCCCCAAGGCCGCGGCGGTCACTTCTTGAAGGCGTCCTTGACCTTCTTGCCGGCGTCCTTGACCTTCTCGCCCGCCTGCTTCAGGCCGCCTTCGGTCTGGTCGGCGCGGCCTTCGGCCTGGAGGCTCTCGTTGTCGGTGGCGTCGCCGATGTTCTCCTTGGCGCGTCCCTTGAGCTCCTGGGCCTTGTTGCGGATCTTGTCGTCGGTGCTCATGTTCTTGCCTTTCTGGTCGGGTGCTCGCGACTTCCTGTACTTACCGGCCAGGGCGGACGGAAACATGGCCCGCGTCCGGCCGGGCGCGTGACGGCGCTGGTCAGCGCCCGTCCGTGGGGGCGGACGTGGCCGCGGAGAAGGGGGTGCGGGCTGGATGCGGTGGGGGTGACGGGGTGTGAATAGACTTGTCCAACGTGACTTCCAAGCCGCGCATCCCGAACGTCCTGGCCGCCCGCTACGCCTCACCCGGGCTGGCCCGCCTGTGGTCTCCCGAGTACAAGATCATCGCTGAGCGGCGGTTGTGGCTGGCGGTGCTGCGGGCGCAGGCCGAGCTCGGGGTGGCGGTGCCCGAGGGCGCGGTCGCCGACTACGAGAAGGTGGTCGAGCAGGTCGATTTGGACTCGATCGCGGCGCGCGAGCGCGTCACCCGCCACGACGTCAAGGCGCGCATCGAGGAGTTCAACGCGCTGGCCGGGCACGAGCAGGTGCACAAGGGCATGACCTCGCGCGACCTGACGGAGAACGTCGAGCAGCTGCAGATCCGCGACAGCCTGCTGCTGGTGCGCGACCGCGTCGTGGCGCTGCTGGCGCGCCTGGCCTCCCTGGCCGAGGAGCACACCGCCACCGTCATGGCCGGGCGTTCGCACAACGTGGCGGCGCAGGCTACGACGCTGGGCAAGCGGTTCGCCTCGGCCGCCGACGAGCTGCTGGCCGGCTACCACCGGCTGGAGGAGCTGATCGGCCGTTACCCGCTGCGCGGCGTCAAGGGCCCGGTCGGCACCTCCCAGGACATGCTCGACCTGCTGGGCGGCCGGCAGGACAGGCTGGCCGAGCTGGAGGAGAAGGTCACCGCCCACCTGGGGTTCTCCCGGCGGCTGACCAGCGTCGGGCAGGTCTACCCGCGGTCCCTGGACTTCGAGGTGGTCTCGGCGCTGGTGCAGCTGGCGGCCGCGCCGTCCTCGCTGGCCAAGACGATCCGGCTGATGGCCGGGCACGAGCTGGTCACCGAGGGGTTCAAGGAGGGGCAGGTCGGCTCCTCGGCGATGCCGCACAAGATGAACACCCGCTCCTGCGAACGCGTCAACGGCCTGACCGTGGTGCTGCGCGGCTACGCCTCGATGGTGGGCGAGCTGGCCGGCGACCAGTGGAACGAGGGCGACGTGTCCTGCTCGGTGGTGCGCCGGGTGGCGCTGCCGGACGCGTTCTTCGCCTTCGACGGGCTGGTGGAGACCATGCTGACGGTGCTGGCGGAGTTCGGCGCGTTCCCGGCGGTGATCTCGGCCGAGCTGGGCCGCTACCTGCCGTTCCTGGGCACGACGAAGATGCTGATGGCCGCCGTGCGCGCCGGCATGGGCCGCGAGCAGGCCCACGAGCTGATCAAGGAGCACGCGGTGGCGGCGGCGCTGGCGATGCGGTCGCGGGGCGCGTCCAACGAGCTGCTGGACCTGCTGGGCGGCGACGAGCGTTTCCCGCTGGACCGCGCCGAGCTGGAGGCGCTGCTGGCCGACCGGGTCTCCTTCACCGGCGCGGCCGCCGCGCAGGTGGCCGAGGTGGTGCGGCAGGTGGGACAGGTCGTGGCCGAGCACCCGCAGGCCGCCGCCTACCGGCCGGGCGAGATCTTGTGATCCACCGGCTCGGCGACCCGGGCGCGGTGCGCGCCGCGTGCGGCGACGACGACCTGGTCGTGTGGACGGCCCAGGACCTGCGCGGCCAGGCCCGCGCCTGGGCGTTACGGGAGGCGGTGGTGGCCGCCGCGCCGGGCATCGCCCGGCACGACCGGCTGGCGGTGTGGGGCGACCCGGACGACGCGGCCGAGCTGGTCCGGCACGCGCTGGCCGAACTCGGGCCCACCTACCGGCCGCTGGGCGAGCGGGAGCTGATGCGGCGGGTGGCGGCGAGGCTGGAGGGCGTGCGGGAGAGCGGCGCGTTCTCCTGGATGAGCCTGCAAGGGCCGCCCCGCGCTCGGAACGGCCAGGCCGGGGCGCCACCCCTGGACGCCGCCCCCCTGGACGCCGGCCCGCCGCCGGTGGTCAGCTGGCTGGACGGCGACGCCGAGCAGGAGATCATGGCGCTGCTGGCCGGGGACGCGCCCTCGTCGTACGCGGTGCCGGGCGCGGCCGGGGTGCGCCGCTGGGCGGGGGTGCGGATGGGTCGCGAGCTGGCGGCGGTGGCGGCCGACGCGTGGTCGGCGCCGTCGGTGGGCTTGCTGGCCGGGGTCGCCACGGCCGCCCGCTTCCGCGGGCGGGGGCTGGCCGAGCGGGTGTGCGGCTGGATGTCGTCCCAGCTCGTGGCCACGCACGGCCGCGCGGCGCTGATGGTGGACGACGTCAACACCGCGGCGATCAAGGTGTACGAGCGCATCGGCTACCGCCGGCGCCTGGTGCTGGCCTGCCACGTCGCCGGCTGAACCCCCCGCTCGAAGGCGGTGGGTCAGGTGATGGCGCGGTAGGTCAGGTGGGTGGCCAGGGGGGAGAAGTGCGTCTCGACCGGCTCCCACTGGCGGGGGCGCACCTGCGCGAACAGGCGGGTGCCCGCGCCGAGCAGCAGCGGCACCAGGTGCAGGCGCAGCTCGTCGAGCAGCCCTTCGTCGGTGGCCTGGCCGATCAGGTCGGCGCCGCCCATGATGACGATGTCGCCGTCCCCGGCCACGGTGCGGGCGTGCTCGACGGCCGCGGCCGGGCCGTCGGTGACGAAGGTGAACAGTTCGGGCCGCCGTACCGCTGAGGGCGGGGCGTGCGTGACGACGAACACGGGCGGCGCCTGGGCCTGCTCGCGGGCCGAACCGTAGCCGAGCGGGTCGCCCCACCCGTAGGGGCCGTCGACCACGTCGAAGGTGCGCCGTCCCATGATGACCGCGCCGGTGGCGCGGACGGCGCCGCCCAGGACGCGCGCGTCGACGTCGGTGGGCTGGCGGGCCCAGGCGTGCAGCAGTTCGCCGCCGGTGCCCAGGCCGTGTTCGAGGCCGGGGTCGGGGCCCGTGACGTAGCCGTCCAGCGATACGGAGATGTCGGCGACGACCTTGCTCAACGGGTCCCTCCCCCTGGCGTGTCCGGTCGGTCACCACGCTGTCATCGGCGCTGGGAAAACCGGGTGAGGTTCCGGCGGTGCTCGTGCAGAGTTGACGGCGTGATGTCCAACTTTGTGCCTGGTATTGAGCTTTCTCGTGCCTTCTACGGCGAAGTCGTCGCGCCGCTGCTTGCGGGGGTGCGGCACAGCGCCGCGCTGATCGGCCCGGGGTCTGAGGTGCTCGCCTTCGACACGGCCCGCTCGGCCGACCACGACTGGGGGCCCCGGGTCCTGCTGTTCGTGCCCGCCGGTCAGGTGGAGCCGGTACGGGAGCGGGTGACGGCGGGCCTGCCCGACCGGTTCGGGGGTTTTGACACCGTGTTCGAGTACCACGGGGTGCGGCAGCCGGGGGTCGTGGTCGCCGAGCTGGGGGAGTGGCTGGCCGGGCGGCTCGGGTTCGATCCGCGTGCGGGGGTGTCCCTGCTGGACTGGTTGTCCGTGCCGTGGCAGACGCTGGCCGAGGTGACGGGCGGTGAGGTCTTCTGCGACGGGTTGCCGGGCGTGGGGCTGGAGGCGGCCCGGCAGGCGTTGCGCTGGTATCCGCAGGACGTGTGGCGGTACGTGCTGGCCTGCCAATGGCAGCGCATCGGCCAGGAGGAGCCGTTCCCGGGTCGGTGCGCGGAGGTGGGGGACGAGCTGGGGTCGGCCGTGGTGGGGGCGCGGCTGGCGCGGGAGGTGATGCGGCTGGCGTTGCTGCTGCGGCGCCGCTACCCGCCGTACGCCAAATGGCTGGGCAGCGCGCTGACCCGGCTGCCGGGCTCGGCCGAGCTGGGTGAGGCGCTGGGGGCGGCGATGGCGGCGCGGTCGTGGCGCGAGCGGGAGGAGGGCCTGACGGCGGCGTACGGACGGCTGGCGGCGCTGCAGAACCGCATGGCGCTGACCGAACGGCTGGAGGAGGGGGTGCGGGGGTTCCACGACCGGCCGTTCCGGGTGATCGGCGGGGAGCGGTTCGCGCGGTCGCTGATGGCGTCGGTGACGGATCCGGTGGTCAGGGGGCTGCCGGTGGCGGGGTGCGTGGACCAGTTGTCGGACACGGTGGAGCTGTTGACCTCGCCCCGCCGGGCGCGCGCGCTGACGGCTGCCGCGCTGGACCTACCGGCTTAGAAATCTACATTGTAAAGGTGCTGGGTCTGGACAAGATCCAGTTTTTCCAACCGAAAACCCCGCAACCAGGTCAGAGGCGGCGGGCGTTGGCGTGGATGGCCTGGCGGTAGTACGCGGCCAGGCCGGGGGCGCGGTCGTCGTAGACGGCGGTGAAGCGGGGGTCGCCGGCGTACAGGTCGCCGAGGCCGCGGTGGAGTTCGGGCGTGCAGTCGTAGAACCAGCGGGTGATGTGGGCGCGGTGGCGTTCTGCGATGTCCATGACTTGGGGGTGGTCGGGGGCGAGCCCGCGGGTGCGGGCGGCGCGCATGTCGTCGTCGACGGCGGTGGCCTCGGCGGTGAGCTGGAGCCAGTCGGTCCTGGTGTGGGCGGCGGTGCGGCGTCGGCTTTCGGCGTGGGCGTCGGTGTGGCCCCAGCGGCGTTGGACTTCGGCTTGGTGGTTTTCGGGGGTGAAGTCGCCGAAGACGTCGAGGCGTTCTTCGGGGGTGAGGGGAATGTGGTGGGTGTGGGCGTGGATGGCGCGTTCGACGTTGGTGATGAGCTGGTGGAGGCGTTGGGCTTTGCGGGTGAGGAGTTGGTGTTGGCGGTGGAGGTGGGTGAGGTGGTCGGTGTGGGGGTGGTCGAGGATGTCGGTGATCTGTTCGAGGGGGAAGCCGAGTTCGCGGTAGAGGAGGATTTGCTGGAGGCGGAGGAGGTCTTCGTCGGTGTAGCGGCGGTAGCCGGCGGTGGTGCGTTGGCTGGGGGTGAGGAGGGCGATGTCGTCGTAGTGGTGGAGGGTTCGTACGGTGATGCCGGCCAGTTTGGCGACTTGGCCGATGGACAGGGTCATGGGTCTGACGTTACGTGAGGGTGGGTGTGGTGGTGGATGAGGAGTTGCTGCCGATTGGGCAGTTTGCGCGGCTTGGTCGGTTGAGTGTGAAGCAGTTGCGGCATTACGACGAGTTGGGGGTGTTGCGTCCGGCGTATGTGGATGAGGTGACGGGTTACCGGTATTACCGGGCTGGTCAGGCGCGGGAGGCGTTGTCGATCGGGTTGTTGCGGTCGTTGGATGTGCCATTGGCGGTGGTGGCGCGGGTGTTGTCGGGGGAGGTGGGGGCTTTGGAGTCGGTTCGGGTGTCGTTGGAGGTGGAGTTGGCGCGGCGGCGGCGGACGTTGGCGTCGTTGGAGCGGGTGCTGGCGGTGGGGTTGCCGGCGGCTGAGGTGGTTCTGGTGCGGGAGGGCGGGGGGCGGGCGGCGTTCGTGGGTGAGCGGGCGGCGGGGTTGGAGGATGTGGGGCGGGCTACGTCTGCGGCGGTGGCGCGGTTGGTGGCGGGGTTGCCGGAGGGGTTCGGGCCGGTGCGGTTGGTGGGGTTGTTTCCGGTTGATGTGGGTGAGGTGGTGGACGTCCGGGTGGCGTTGTTGCTGGACGGTGGGGTGGAGGGGTTCGTCGGTGAGGGGGTGGAGGTGGGGGTGTTGCCGGGTGGGGTGTTCGCGCGGGCGACTCATGTGGGGGCTTATGACCAGATCGCGTTGACGGTTCATGCTGTTCTGGCGTGGTGTGCTGAGCGGCGTCTGGTGGTGAGGGGTGCGGTGCGGGAGGTGTATGTGTCGGATCCGGGGTGTACGCCTCCTGGGGAGTTGGTGACGGATGTGCTGGTTCCGGTGGTGGACGGGGTGTCGTGAGGGGCGTGGCCGGGTGAGGTTCTGGCTGACGATCTGGTCTGGGTGGAGGAGTTTGGGTGGTTTGTCGGTTTCGTGAGGAGGTCACGGGCGGCCGGTGACGAGGTCTCTGGTTCGACGATCGACGACCCGGCAGAGTCGTGGACGTCCCCACCGGAACCGAAAGGCCCCTGATGAAATCCCTTGCCCTGTTGTCCGCGTCCGCCCTGACGGCCACACTCCTCGCGGCTCCGGCGCACGCCGCCGTCACCCCGTGGAGCGCCTGCCGGCCCGGCGAGGGCGTCGATCCCCGCCAGGAGTGCACGACGATCGAGGTGCCGATGGACTACTCCGCCCCCGGCGGCCCGTCGGTCACGCTGGCGGTGTCGAGGATCAGGACGGCTCGTCCCGACGTGCGCCGCGGCGTGTTGCTGATCATCCCCGGCGGTCCCGGCAGCCCGGGGCTGAACCGGCCCAGCACCCTGGTGAAGAAGCTGCCGAAGGACGTGCTCGACCGCTTCGACATCGTCGGGTTCGACCCGCGTGGCGTGGGCAGGAGCTCGCCGGTCTCCTGCGGGCTCGCGCCCGCCGACCTGTCGCTGACGCGTATGAAGCCCTACCCCGACGCCGACGGCGGGATCGCCGGGAACGCGGCGTGGTCGCGCCGGATCGCCGAGGCGTGCGCCCGCAACGGCGGGCCGCTGATCCGGCACATCAGCACCCGCAACCACGCCAGGGACATCGACCGGATCCGGGTGGCGCTCGGCGAGGACAAGATCTCCTACTGGGGCGTCTCGTACGGCACCTACGCGGGCGCGGTGCACGCCACGATGTTCCCCGGCACCACCGATCGGGTGATCCTCGACAGCAACGACGACCCCGATCCGCACAAGGTGGCGCGCCAGTGGCTGGCCAACTACGCCGTCGGTGTGCAGGACGCCTTCCCCGACTTCGGCGCGTGGGCGGCGGCGCGCGACGGCGAGTACGGCCTGGGCGGCGACGTGGCCGCGGTGCGCCGGACGTTCCTGGAGCTGGCCGCCCAGCTGGACCGGCAGCCGCTGGCCTGGCCGGGGGCCGAGCCGGAGCAGCGGCTGACCGGCAACCTGCTGCGGGAGACCCTGCTCAACGCGCTGTACTCGCCGGCCAATTACCCGATGCTGGCCGGGCTGTTGCAGGCCGCGCTGAGCGGCGCCGAGCTGCCCGCGCCGAACCAGCCGCCGCAGGCCGCTCTGCAGAACACCGCCGCGCACGCCGGCGCCACGATGTGCAACGACGTGGTGTGGCCGGGCTCGATCGCCCGGCACGAGCAGCAGGTGCGGCGCAGCCGGGCCGCCTACCCGTTGACGGCGGGCATGCCGGTGAATCTCGGGCCGTGCGCGTACTGGCCGTTCCGTCCTGCCGAGCCGGCCACGCGGATCGGTTCGCGCGGTCCGGCCAACGTGCTGTTGATCCAGAATCTGCGGGATCCGGCCACGCCCTACAGCGGGGCGTTGAAGATGCGTGCGGCGCTCGGGCAGCGGGCCCGGATGGTCTCCGTGGACTCCAGTGGTCACGGGGTGTATCTGGCCAACGGCAACGCCTGCGGTGACGGTGCCGTCACCGACTTCCTGGTCACGGGCCGCCTGCCCGCGCGTGATCTGAGCTGCTGACCCGACGGGATTTGCGGCGCCGCGGAGGAAGCTCACACGTTTTTCTCACCCTGTGCCGGTAGAACGATGTGGTGAACGAACAACCCGCCGCGAAAGTGCTGGTGGTCGACGACGAGCCGAACATCCGCGAGCTGCTGTCGGAGGCCTTGGAGCTGAACGGTTTCGCCGTGCGGACGGCTCCCGACGGCCGCCGGGCGCTGGAGGAGGTGGCCCGGGAGCGGCCGGACATCATCGTGCTGGACGTGATGATGCCCGGCCTGGACGGGTTCGCGGTCGCGCGCAGGCTTCGCCAGGCCGGTGACAGCCCTTTGGTGCTCTTCCTGACCGCCAGGGACGCGGTGCCCGACCGGATCGCGGGGCTGACCGCCGGCGGCGACGACTACGTGACCAAGCCTTTCAGCCTGGAGGAGGTCGTGCTGCGGTTGCGGGCGATCCTGCGCCGGGCGCGCCCGCCGGAGGAGCAGGTCGACGACGGCGTCCTGCGGTATGCGGATCTGGAGCTGGACGAGCAGGCTCATTCCGTGCGCCGGGCCGGGCGGCCGATCCATCTGTCGCCGACCGAGTTCAGCCTGCTCAGGTATCTGATGATCAATGCGGGGCGGGTGGTCAGCAAGGCGCAGATCCTCGAGCGCGTGTGGGACTTCGACTTCGACGGCGAGAGCAGGATCGTCGAGTCCTACATCAGCTATCTGCGGCGGAAGATCGACGCCGGCGGGCCGCCGTTGATCCATACCCTGCGCGGGGTGGGTTACCGGCTGCAGAGCGGGTCGTGAGGGTGGCCCGCCGTCCGTGGCCGCTGCGGCTGCGGCTGCTGGTGGCGCTGCTCGGCCTGGCGGCGGCGGGGCTGGCCGTCTTCGCGGTCGCCGGCACCGTGATGCTGGAGCGGTCGTTGCTGTCGCGTGTGGACGCGCAGCTCGCCGAGTTCGCCGCGACCACCTCCGCCCGCCGGCCGCCGATCGGGCCTGCGCCGCCGCCCGGGAGCGTGCAGTTGCCGACCCAGTTCCGGATCGCCGTCTACGACCGTGCCGGGCGGTTGGCCCGGTTGGTTCCCGCGGACGCGACGGGCGGCCCGCAGGTCCCGGCCGAGGCGGTGGTGTCCGTGCCGTCCCGGCCGTTCACCGTGCAGGACCGCAGCGGGCGCCAGGACTGGCGCGTGCTGCTCAGGGAGCTGCCGAACGGTGAGCGCGTCGCCCTGTCGATGTCGCTGGAGGCCAACCGCGCCACGGTGCGGCAGTTGCTGGTCATCGAGGCTGCCGCGGGGACGCTGGTGCTCGTGCTGCTGGGTGCCGTGGCCTGGGCGGTGGTGCGGCTGGGCCTGCGTCCGCTGACCCGCGTCGAACGCACGGCGCGGGCGATCTCGGCCGGCGACCTCGACCGGAGGGTGGCCGACACCGACCCGCGCACCGAGATCGGGCGGCTGGGCCAGACGCTCAACACGATGCTGGAACGGCTGTCCACTGCTCTGCGCGCCCGTCAGCAGTCGGAGCAGCGGCTGCGGCATTTCGTGGCCGACGCCTCCCACGAGCTGCGCACCCCGCTCACCTCCATCCGGGGCTTCGCCGAGCTCTACCATCATGGCCAAGGTCCCCGGGACGCGGTGGCCGAGCGGTTGCTGCGCAGGATCGAGGCCGAGGCCGAACGTATGGGCGTCCTGGTGGAGGACATGCTGCTGCTGGCCCGGCTGGATCAGGAGCCCGCTCTGGCGCCCGCCGTCGTGGATCTGCACGTGCTGGCCGGGGACGTCGTCCACGCCGCCCAGGCCCGCGACCGCGAGCGGCCGATCCGGCTGGTCGTCTCCGCCGAGCCGGTGTTCGTGCTCGGCGACGAGCACCGCCTGCACCAGGTCATCGCCAACCTGGTGGGCAACGCCATGCGGCACACGGCTCCGGAGGCGGAGATCCGGGTCGAGGTCGCTCCGCGCGCCGTGGCCGGGGTTCCCGCTGCCGGGGTGGTGCACGCCGGTAGCGGGCCCGCTGCGCACGTCAGGGCCGCGCTGGTCGAGGTGCGCGACGAAGGGCAGGGCATCGAGCCCGGCCATCTGCCGCACGTGTTCGACCGTTTCTACCGGGCCGACCCCGGCCGCTCCCGTGACAGCGGCGGGACGGGGCTGGGCCTGGCCATCGCCGCGGCGCTCGTGCAGGCGCACGACGGCCGGATCGAGGTGACCAGCGTCCCGGGCCGCGGCACCACCTTCCGCGTGCTGCTGCCCCTTGATCAGCACCGGGACGACTGAGCCCGCCGGCGGTTCACCTTCTCGTCAGACGCGGTTCACACATTGTTCCCAGCTTCGTGCTGTCAGATGTGTGCTGACGAAAGGAGGGACATTGCTGAAAAGGTTCCGCAAACCAGCCATATCCGCAGCTGAGAGCGTTGATCAGCCGTCGTCCGAGGCGGACGGTGACCAGGGCCACCGGCTGCGGGCCCCCGGCAAGCTGCACGCCTTCAACCGCTACGAGATCAAGTACCTCGTGGACGCCTCGGAGGCGGTCTCGCTGCGGGAGGAGATCGAGCAGCGGCTCGATCGCGACCGGCACAGCGGCGAGGCGGGCTACGGCGTCTGGAGCGTCTACTACGACACCCGGCAGTTGCGTTTTTACTGGGAGAAGATCGAAGGTCTGAAGTTCCGCAGGAAGCTGCGGGTGCGCCACTACGGCGACCGCTTCTCCGTGGACGGCTCCACGCCGGTGTTCGTGGAGATCAAGCAGCGGGTCAACCGGGTCACCCAGAAGCGGCGGGTGTCCCTCCCGTACGCCGACGCGCTGCGCCTGTGCGACGGACGGCAGATGGTCGAGCACGACCCGTCCCAGCGGGCCTTCCTGGAAGAGGTGCTCGACCTGGTGCTCCGCCTGGACCTGCGGCCCGTCGCCATGACCGGCTACCAGCGGCACGCCTACCTCGGCCGCGACGCCGACGTGGGCCTGCGGGTGACGTTCGACCAGCGCATCCGCGGCCGTGACCGGGACTTCCACCTCGGCGCCGACGCCGAGAACCGGCTCATCGTCCCGGCCGGCAAGACGATCGTGGAGGTCAAGGCCAACGAGCGCGTGCCGTACTGGCTGACCGACCTGACCGCCAAGCGGAACCTGCAGGTGGTGCGGGTCTCCAAGTACTGCCAGAGCGTCGAGGCCCACGGGCTGGCGCCGCGCTCGATCTTCCACGTTCCCGACCACGACCTCATCCCCTCGACCGCTCTCTCGGAGGCATGACCCCCATGGACTTCTCCTTCCAGGACCTGTCCGGCACGTTCAGCGTGGCCGACATCGCCATCGCGATGGCTCTGTCGTTCGTGCTCAGCGCCATGATCGGCTGGGTGTACCGGGCCACGCACCGCAACGTCTCCTACAGCCAGTCCTACGTCCAGACGCTGGTCGTCCTGGGCATGCTGATCTCACTGATCATGCTGGTCGTCGGCTCGAACATCGCCCGCGCGTTCGCCCTGGTCGGCGCCCTGTCGGTGGTGCGGTTCCGCAACGCCATCAAGGAGACCCGCGACGTCGGATTCATCTTCCTGGTGATGGGGGTCGGCATGGCCGTCGGCACCCGCTTCTACCTGCTGGGCATCGTCGCCGCCGTCGCCATCTGCCTGATCGTCATGGTCATGCACCGGTTCAACTGGTTCCAGCTCAACGTGCGGCGCCAGGTCGTCAAGGTCCAGGTCCCCTCGGACGAGGACTTCACCGCCTCGATCCAGGACGTGCTCGTCCGGCACACCGACGAGTTCGAGCTGGTCAGCATGGAGTCGATCAGGGCGGGGGCGCTCACCGAGCTCATGTACACCGTCAAGATCAAGAAGGGCAGTGAGCCGGGCGATCTGATCAGCGCCCTGCGCGAGCGCAACCACGGCCAGTCGGTCACCGTCCTGACCGGGTACGACCAGACCGACCTGTAGGCCCGGCACATGGCACAGACCAAGCAGCTCAAGCACCGCGTCCCCGTCAGACTCCGGCAGAACTGGAAGCTGGTCGCGCTGTGCGCGGCGTTCCTGGCCGTCTGCTGGGGCGTCTTCGGCAGCGGCACGATCCGCCCGTACGTCACCACCGCCCAGGCCGCCGAGGCCAGGGCCGTCACGACGAACCTGACCGGCACCAAGGACCTGTTCGACGCCTCAACCGCGCACGAAGTGAAGGTCACCTTCACCGACGAGGCGTACGAGGACATGCTGAGCGAGTACTTCAAGGACGGCGAGAAGAAGTACGTCGAAGCCGACCTCACCATCGACGGCACCCGCGTGCCGAGCGTCGGCGTCCGCCTCAAGGGCAACTCCACGCTGGGGCAACTGACCTGGAAGGGGCAGTCCAGGCGGCGGGCCGTGCCCGGCGGCGGCCGGCGGCCGGAAGGGATGCCCGACGGCTTCCAACCGCCCGAGGGCTTCCAACCTCCTGAAGGCTTCCAGCCACCTGGCAACGGGCAGCCCCAGAACGGGCAACCGCAGGGCCAGGGCGGGCCGCCCGGAGGCGGCATGTTCGGCGCCTCCCTGAAGGCCGAGGAGCCGGAGAACCTGCCCTGGCTGATCAGCTTCGACGAGTTCGTGGAAGGCCGCCGCTACCAGGGGCGCACCCAGGTCGCCGTACGGCCGGCCGCGACGGGCTCGACGACGATGCTGAACGAGGCGCTCGGCATCGCGCTGGTCGGCGCCTCCGGCGAGCCGACCCAGCGCTCGGCCTACAGCTCCTTCACCGTCAACGGCCGCGCGTCCACCCCGCGCCTGGTGGTGGAGTACCTGGACGAGGGCTACGCGGCGGACCTGGGCGACGGCGTGCTGTACAAGTCGCTGGCCACCGGCTCCTTCACCTACAAGGGTGAGGACCAGACCGAGTACACCGGCGACTTCAAGCAGGTCAACAAGGTCGGCGGCAAGGACCTGCAGCCGGTCATCGACCTGGTCAGGTGGACGGAGGGAGCCTCCGACGCCGAGTTCGCCGAGGGCCTGGCCGATCGCCTGGACGTGACCTCGTTCGCCCGCTACCTGGCCCTGCAGCACATCATGGTCAACTTCGACGACATGGCCGGCCCCGGCAAGAACTACTACCTGTGGTACGACTCGGGCGCCAGGAAGTTCAAGGTCATCACCTGGGACCTCAACCTCGCCTTCAACGGCGACGCCAAGAGCGGCGTGAACGACACGATCGGGATGGGCGGCTTCGGCCCTGGACGTCCCCAGCCCAACCAGCAGCAGAGCCAGACACAGGGCCAGACACAGGGCCAGCCGCCTCAGGGCCTCACCCCGCCCGGCGGCGGCATGATGCGCATGAGCCACCCCCTGAAGGAGAAGTTCCTCAAGAACGCCGCCTTCAAGAAGATGTACGAGGAGCAGTACCGCGCCCTGTACACCAAGCTGCTGGGCAGCGGCGCCGCCTCCGGCCTGCTCGACGACCTCGTCGCCGCCTACAAGCTGAACGACGGCGCCGACACCGCCAAGGTCGAGGCGGAGGCGAAGACCCTGCGCACGTTCCTGCAGACCCGGACCGAGACCCTGCGCTCGGACAAGGCGATCACCGGCGCCTGACCCGGGCACGTGGTGACGGGTTCGGCGGGCCCTGCCTGGCGGACCCGTCACCACGTGCCCGGGGAAGCGCCCGAGGTGGCGCCCGAGGTGGCGCACGGTCACGAGCCGGAGGGCGGGGCCGCACCGTCGCGCCATGAAGCCGAACCGGTCCCGCCCGGAAGACCCTATGTGTCCAAATTCTGGCGTAATGTCCACCGACGCGGCCTTCGCCTGTTAGATTTCCGAGTCGTGATCAAGGAGAGGCACGGCAACGGCCCCGCAACAGGCCGCTGAGGCAGGACAAAGGATGCTCCGCGGCCAGGCCAGGGGGCCCGATCACGCGCCGCGCGAGCAGCCCGCCCGCCGATCGACGTGCCGATCGACGACAGGAGCAATGTGCTGAGAAGAACATCCCTGCTCGCCACCGCCCTCATAGCGACGGCGACGCTGTTGACCGTCCCCATGGCGGGGACGGCCGGCGCGGCGGTGACCCGGCAGGACGTCACGGATGCCGTCGGCAAGCGCGGCATCACCTGGGGGCCGTGCGAGGAAGAACCCACCGTCGAGTGCGGCACGCTGGCCGTGCCCGTCGACTGGTCCGAACCCGACGGGCCGACCGTCGCCCTGGCCCTGGCCCGCCGCAAGGCCACCGCCCCGTCGGCGCGGATCGGCTCCCTGCTGACCAACCCCGGCGGGCCCGGCAACTCCGGCGTGAACGACATCCTGCGCCCCTCCGGCTTCAGCCAGGACATCCAGCGGCGCTTCGACATCGTCGGCTACGACCCCCGCGGCGTCGCCCGCAGCCGCTCGGTGACCTGCTCGGCCTCGGTGTACAACCAGATGCCCTACCCGGTCATGACCAGTCAGGCCGACTACCTGACATGGGTCGCCTTCGACAACAGGCTGCGCGCCGACTGCCGCAAGCTCACCGGCCCCCTGTACGACCACCTCGACTCGGTGAACGTGGCCCGCGACATGGACGCCATCCGCGCCGCGCTGGGCGAGGACAAGCTGACCTCCTACGGCGTCTCCTACGGCACGCTGGCCCAGCAGATGTACGCCGAGCTGTTCCCTGGCCGGATCCGCGCCATGGTGCTGGACAGCAACATGGACCACAGCCTGGACGTCAAGGCGTTCCAGGTGAGCGAGGCGGCCACCGTCCAGGACAGCTTCGAGGAGTTCATCGCCTGGTGCGAGCGCGACAGCGACTGCGTCCTGCGCGGCCGCGACATCCGGGCGTTGTGGAAGGGGCTGCTGGCCAAGGCGGGCCGCGGCCAGCTGTTGTGGCCGGGCGACGGCCGCCCGGTGAGCGCGCACAACCTGCAGTGGCTGGGCGTGGTGCTCAACGAGGCGCCCGCCTGGCGGCTGGAGGCCAAGGTGCTGCTCGCGCTGGCGGGCGGCCCGGTGCCCGACGACATGCCCGGCCCTCCCGGCAACTGGCCGGTGAACGGCGCCTACGCCGAACTGCCCACCGCGATCCTGTGCCAGGACTGGAACCTGTCGCTGCGGGGCTACGCCGAGTACGCCGAGGTGATGCGCGCCGCCAACGCGGTGGCCCCCGACATGCGCTACAACCCGATGCCGATGGGCGACATGCCGATCTGCCAGGGCCATCCGGTCAACAACCCCCAGCACCCGCTGCGGTACAAGGGCAGCACGCCGCTGCTGGTGGCCACCTCCAGGCACGACCCCGACACGCCGTACGCGTGGTCGGCCAACGTGGCCCGCCAGCTGGGCCCCAAGGCCACCCTGCTCACCTACGACGGCTGGGGCCACGGCGTCTACGGCATGACCACGTGCACCACGGCAGCCATGGACCGCTACCTGATCTCGGCGTCCGTACCCGCCAAGGGCATCGGCTGCCCGGCCGAGGAGCCCCAGGGCTGACCCCGCGCCGACCCCGGTCCCCACCTCGGGCTGATCGTGCCGCCCCCGGCACGATCAGCCCGAGCCCTTCCCGCGGCCGGTCAGGCGAGCGCGGCGGCCAGATGCTCGGCGGTACGGGACCCCGAAGCGGTCAGCAGGCCGGCGGGGGTGCCCTGGAACATCAGGCGGCCGCCGTGTCTGCCGCCGCCCGGCCCCAGATCGATGACCCAGTCGGCCCGCTTGACCATCTCCATGTGGTGTTCGACCACGATGACCGTGTTGCCGGCGTCGACGATGCGGTCGAGCAGGTCGATGAGGGTGTCGACGTCGGACAGGTGCAGGCCGGTGGTGGGCTCGTCCAGGACGTGGACGGCGCCGGTCTTGGTGAGCTCGCCGGCCAGCTTCATGCGCTGGCGTTCGCCGCCCGACAGCGTGGAGGTGGGCTGGCCGAGGGTGAGATAGCCCAGGCCGACGTCGACCAGGGTGGTGACCCGGTCGCGGATGGCCGGTTCGGTGAAGAACGCGGCGGCCTGCTCGGCGGTCAGGGCCAGGACGTCGACGATGGTGTGGCCGCGCAGCCGGTGCCGCAGGGCCTCGGGGTTGTAGCGGCTGCCGCCGCACATCTCGCACACGGCGGTGACCGGGTCCATGAACGCCAGGTCGGTGTGGATGACGCCGCGGCCCTCGCAGGCGGGGCAGGCGCCGGTGGAGTTGTAGCTGAACAGGCCCGGCTGGGTGCCGGTGGCACGGGCGAACAGGCGGCGGACGGGCTCCAGGACACCGATGAAGGAGGCCGGGCTGGAGCGCGCCGACACGTTGACGGCCCCTTGGTCGACGACGACGGCGCCGGGGTGCTGGGCGGTGAACACCTCGCCGATGAGCGTCGACTTGCCGGACCCGGCCACGCCGGTGACGCACGTCAGCACCCCGGTCGGCACGTCGAGGGTGAGGTGGTCGAGGTTGTGGCGGGCGGCGTCGGTGATGGTCAGGTGCCCGGTCGGGCGGCGCACGGCGGACTTGAGCGGGGTGCGGGCGCGCAGGTGGCGGCCGGTCAGGGTGCCGGAGCGGGCCAGCCCCTCGACAGTGCCCTGGTAGACGACGGTGCCGCCGTGCAGACCGGCTCCCGGCCCCAGGTCGATGACGTGGTCGGCGACGGCGATGACGTCGGGGTCGTGCTCGACCACCAGGACGGTGTTGCCCTTGTCGCGCAGGGCCAGCAGCAGCGTGTTGAGCCGGCCGACGTCGGCGGGATGGAGGCCCGCGCTCGGCTCGTCGAAGACGTAGGTCATGCCGGTGAGACTGGAACCCAGGTGGCGGACGGTCTTCAGCCGCTGGCTCTCGCCCCCGGACAGGGTGGTGGTCTCGCGGTCGAGGGTGAGGTAGCCCAGGCCCATCTGGTCGATGCGGCGCAGCGCGGCGGCCGCGGTGTCGGCAACGGGGTTGCCGAGCCCGGCCAGGACGCCGATGAGGTCGGTGATCTCCATGGCGGCGTGGTCGGCGATCGTGTGGGGGCCGATCCTGGTGGCCAGGGCCGCCTGGTTGAGCCGCGCGCCCCGGCACTGGGGGCAGGTGCCCTCGGTCACGAAGGCCAGGACCGCCTCGCGCGTCTTGTCACTCAGGCCCGACAGGTCGCGCTTGAGGTACAGGCGGGTGAAACGGTCGGCGACGCCTTCGAAGTCGACCTTGTTGAGCGTGCCGCTCTTGCCGCGGACCTCGACGGTGAAGCCGCCGCCGTGCAGCAGCAGGTGGCGCTCCTCCTCCGTGTAGTCGGCCAGGGGTTTGGCGGGGTCGAAGGTGCCGGAACGGGCGTAGATCTGCCACTGCCAGGTGCCGACCCCGAACAGCGGGAAGCGGATGGCGCCGTCGTCGAGGGACCGGCCGGGGTCGAGCAGCGCGTCGAGGTCGAGGCGGACGGCCCGGCCGAGGCCGTCGCAGCCGGGACACATGCCGTGGGGGTCGTTGAAGGAGTAGGCGTAGGAGTAGCCGGCGCTGGGCGTGCCGTAGCGGGAGAACAGCACACGCAGGATCGGCAGGATGTCGGTCATGGTGCCGACGGTGGAACGCGAGCTGCCGCCGACCGGCTTCTGGTCGACGACGATGGCCGCGCCGAGGTTGTCGATGGCCTCGGCTTCGGGTTTCTCGTGTTTGGGGAGCCGGTTGCGGACGAACCAGGAGTAGGTTTCGTTGAGCTGGCGCTGGGACTCGACGGCGACGGTGTCGAAGACGACCGACGACTTGCCGGAGCCGGACACGCCGGTGAAGACGACGAGCCGGTTCTTGGGGATGCGCAGCGACAGGTTCTTGAGGTTGTTCACGCGCGCGCCGGTGATAACGATGCTGTCATCCACGCTGTCGTCGCTGTCGTCCATGCGGTCCCGCATGAGGTCCTGCATGAGGTCACGGTAGCGACGGGCGCCGACAGTTCCGGGAAGGGGCGCAAGTGGCCGAGCAGACGGCGTCCGGGGTCGGGCCGGCCGGGCTGGACATCGTGTACGAGCGGCTGGGCGACCCGGCCGCGCCACCCGTGCTGCTGATCATGGGAGCGGGCGGGCAGCTGATCAACTGGCCCGACGGGTTGTGCGCCGAACTGGCCGGGCACGGCCTGCAGCTGATCCGGTTCGACGGCCGTGACTGCGGGCGCTCCACCCACTTCGACGGCGCCGGCGAGCCGGACTTCGCCGCGGCGCTGGCCGGAGACCTCTCCTCGCTGGCCTACACGCTGGCCGACCTGGTCGCCGACACCGTCGGCCTGCTTGACGTCCTGGGCCTGGACAGCGTCCACCTGGTGGGGGCGTCGCTGGGCGGCATGATCGCCCAAGCCGTCGCCGTCGCCCACCCCGCGCGGGTCAGGTCGCTCACCTCGATCATGTCCACGCACGGCGACCGGATGACACCCCCGCCGCAGCGCCCCGGCGCCGCGCGCGGCCTGCCGGGGTCGCCGCCGACCACCCGCGAGCTGTACGTGGCGCGCATGGTGTCCGGCGCGAGCGCCGGCGGGCTGACCGCCGACCTGGAGGCGGTACGGGCCAGGGCCGAGCGGGCCTGGGACCGCGGCTGGTCGCTGGCCGGCATGCTGCGGCAGGCGGCCTCGGTGATCGGGTCCGGCGACCGGCGGGAAGGACTGTCCCGGCTGGCGGTGCCGGCACTGGTGATCCACGGCACGGCCGACACCGCCGCCGACCCCGCCGGCGGACGCGCCACGGCGCAGGCGATCCCCGGCGCGGAATTCCTGCTGGTCGAAGGGATGGGACACGGATTCCCGCCGGGGGTGTGGCAGCAGGTGTCCGCCCGGATCGCCGCACTGGTCCACCGGGCGGAGAAAGGTCACGAGGAGGGACGGATCAGGCCGCTCTCGTAGGCGAACACCACGACCTGGGCGCGGTGACGCAGCCCGAGCTTGAGCAGCACCCGGCTCAGATGCGTCTTGACGGTCGCCTCCGCCAGATGCAGCGCGGCGGCGACCTCCGCGTTGGACAGGCCGCGCGCCACCTGGACGAGCACGTCATGCTCGCGGGCGGTCAGCAGGCCCAGCAGCCGGTCCTGTTCCCGGGGGCCGGGGGTGAGCTGGGGGGCGAACCTGTCCAGCAGGCGGCGGGTGACACGCGGCGACAGGACGGCCTCGCCCGCGGCGACGTTGCGGATCGCGCTGAGCAGGTCGGCGGGCGGGGTGTTCTTGGGCAGGAACCCGGCGGCGCCCGCCTTGAGCCCGGCGAAGGCGTACTCGTCGAGGTCGAAGGTGGTCAGGATGAGCACCTTCGAGGCGGGACAGTCCCGGACGATCCGGCGGGTCGCCTCGATGCCGTCCAGACCGGGCATGCGCACGTCCATGAGCACGACGTCGGGACGCAGCCGGCGGGCCTGCAGGGCGGCCTGTTCGCCGTCGGCGGCCTCGCCGGCGACATACAGGTCGGGTTCGGCGTCCAGCACCATGCGAAAGGCCATCCGCAGCAGCGCCTCGTCGTCGGCGATCAGCAGCCGGATGGTCATGACGCATCCGGGCCGCTCGCGTTTGGGTTGCTCGCGTCTGGGCCGGTCGCGTTTGGGTCGCTCGTGTCGGGGCTGCTCGCGTGGGGGCCGGTCAGGTCGAGGGCGGCCGCGACCCGCCAGCCGCCACCGGGGGCCGGACCGGCGTGCAGGGTGCCGTCGAAGGCGGCGACACGTTCACGCATCCCGGCCAGCCCCCGCCCGGCGGGCCGCAGGGGCGCCGGGCGGCCGCCGTCGTCGGTGATCTCGATGTCGGCCCGCCGGCGGGTCAGGCGCACCTGGACGTGCGCGCGGGCGCCGGGCGCGTGCCGCAACGTGTTCGTCAGCGCCTCCTGGGCCAGCCGGTAGAGGGTGAGCTGCGCGGCGGCCGGGACGTCGGCGGGGTCGCCCTCGACCCGCAGCCGGGTCGGCAGGCCGGCGGCGCGCATCCGCTCGGCCAGCGGGCCGAGATCGGCGATGCCGGGCGCCGGGTGCAGCGGCGCGATACCGCGCTCCTGCCCCTGGCCGACGCCCTGACCGACGCTTCCGTCAGCGGCCCGGTCAGCGGCCCGGTCAGCGTCCTGGTCGGTGTTGAGGGAGCGGCGCATGTCGCGCAGCGCCTGGCGGCCGGTGTCGGCGATCTGCGCCATCGCGGCCACGGCCTGACCGGGCGCGCGGTCGTGGACGTAGGCGGCACTGTCGGCCAGCGCCACCATGACCGACAGGTTGTGGGTGACGATGTCGTGCATGTCGCGCGTCATCCGGGCGCGCTCCTCGGCGACCGCCAGACGTGCCCGCTGGTCGCGGTCGCGTTCCAGGGAGGCGACGTAGGCCCGCCGGGCCCGCGTCCACAGCCCTGCGGCCAGGGCGGCGGCCGACATCGCGCTCAGCGCCGCCACCGTCAACGGCATCCGGCCCGGCGGCGCCCACCGCGCCGCGGCCGCCACCACCCCGGCCTCCAGCACGAACGCGGCGACCAGCGTCGCCCGCCACGAGCGGCGGGCCGCCACCGTGTAGAGCGCGACCAGCAGCGCCGCATCAGCCGGCAGCTGCACCCCCATGGCCCACTGCAGGGCGGCCGCGCCGCCGATCACGCACAGCACCAGCAGCGGGGCGCGCCGCCGCCACACCAGCGGCGCCACCAGAGCCACCTGCAGGGCCAGCACCGCAGGGCCGCCCTCGACCACCCTCCCCGGCCCCAGCGTGACCACGAAGATCACAGCAGCCAGCAACGCGTCGGCGGCCACAGGCGGCACCGAGCCGATCACCGCACGGATCGCCGCACGGATCACCGAGCCGCTCACCGAGCCGCTCACCGGGCGGACCGACGAACCCGTCACCGAGCCCATCACCGACGGGACCGATGGGCGGACCGTCGAGCCGATCGTCGAGCGGGGCGGCGCGGTCGGGCGGGCGGCCGGAGTCATGCGCCCACCCTAAAGGCCGCGCCCCGGCGCCCCCCATCCTCCGCAAGGAGGAACATCGGAGCGCCTCATCCGAAAGTCGTACCCGCAGGTCAGCCCGTGGCCGCTGGCCCGCCCACGAGCCCGCCTGCCAGCCTCGGACCACACCCCCCGCCTTCCGTCCCGTTCGAGGAGAACACCGGCATGCCCGTGAAGACGTACGCGGCCCCTCTGGCCGTCGCCGCCCTAACCCTCACGCCCGTCACCGCCCCCCTGCACGCGCAACAGGCACAGCAGGCACAGCAGGCGGTCACGGTCGCCCTGCCCGCGCCCGGCGGCCCCCACCCGGTGGGAACCGTCGCCCTGCGCCTGGTCGACCGCTCCCGCCGCGACCCCCTGGTGCGGTCGAAGCCGTATCGCGAGCTGATGGTCAGCCTGTGGTACCCGGCCAAGGCAGGCACGCAGCCGCTCGCCCCCCACATGGCGCCCCTGGCCGCCGCCGACTGGGACCGCCGCTCCGCGCCGCCCATGGGCATCGCCAAGGGCGCCGTCGACTGGGCCGCCACCCGCACCGCCGCCCGTTCCGGCGCGCCGGTCGAGCGCGGCGCGGGCCGGCTGCCCGTCGTGCTGTTCGGCTCCGGGGACGGCGGCCCGCGCACGCTGGGCACCACGCTCGTGCAGGACCTGGCCTCGCGCGGCTACCTCGTCGTCACCGTGGACCACACCTACGAGGCCGACCAGGTGGAATTCCCCGGCGGGCGGGTCGTGCGCGCGCTGCCGCTGCCGGCCAAGCTCACCCCGCGCGTCATCGCGGCGCTGCTGGAGCGGCACGCGCGGGCGCGGCTGGCCGACATGCGGTTCGTGCTGGACCAGGTCACGGCCCTGGGGCAGGGACGTGCCATCGGCGGCGACGACATGCCCGCCGGGTTGCGCGGGGCGCCCGACCTGACGCGGGTGGGGGCGCTGGGGCAGTCCCTGGGCGGGTCGGTGGCGGCCCAGCTCGTCCACGACGACCCGCGGGTGGACGCCGGGGTCAACCTCGACGGCGGCTACGTCGGCCCGGTCGCCGCCACCGGCGTGGCCAGGCCGTTCCTGCAGCTGGCGGCCCAGACGCACACACGAGACAGCGAGCCGAGCTGGAAGTCGTTCTGGCGGGCCTCGACCGGGTGGAAGCGGGAGCTGCGGTTCAAGGGCGCCGCGCACGGCTCGTTCACCGACCTGCAGGCGCTGCTGCCGCAGATCGCCGCGGCGCTGCCCAAGGCGGGGGACGGGAAGGACGGGAAGCAGGGCGGGGTGCCGGTCGCCGACTTCGTCGGCACGATCGATCCGCAACGGTCGGTGGCGGCCCAGCGCGCCTACGTCGGGGCGTTCTTCGACCTGCACCTGCTGGGCAGGCCCACCCGCCTGTTCCAGGAGCCCGACAGCCGCTTCCCCGAGGTGTCCCGCATCCCCTGACCACGAAGACCGGATCAGAGGTCCCCTGGGGGCGATAACAATACCGGTATAAGTATCCCGCGGGTGTAGGGTGGGCGGCATGGTGCGATCCCCGCTGACCCCCGAGGAGCGGCTGCGCGGCGAGCAGCTCGGCCACATGCTGCGCCAGGCCCGAGGCGAGCGCAGCATCGTCGAGGTCGCCGCCGCGGCCGGCATGTCCGCCGAGACCCTCCGCAAGATCGAGACGGGGCGCATCGCCACGCCGGCGTTCTTCACCATCGCCTCACTGGCCGACGTCCTGGGCATCTCCCTCGACCGCCTGGCCGTCCGCACCACCCCCGCCCGCACCTGACCCGAACCGGCCCGTCCGGGCCGAGGTCATTCCGTACGGGAGCGGCGTACCTCGTCCAGCACGTCCTCGATGCGCCGCCAGGCGTCCTGAGCCGAGGCCGGGTGGAAGGTGTCCCGCTCGTCGGCGGCGAACCCGTGGCTCGCCCCCGGATACACCACCGTCTCCAGCCGCTCGGCGATCGCCCGCTGCTGGGCGCCGTCGATGATCGGGTCGTCGGCGCCGAGCAGCACCACCAGCCGTCCCGGCGCCCGCGCGGCCCGCTCCAGCGTCGGCTCCGGCCGGCTCAGCGGCAGCTCGGTGCCCGTCAGCCAGCCCGGGTAGAGCGCCACCGCCGCAGACAGCCCCAGCTCACCGGCCACCGAGCACACCACGTGCCCGCCCAGGCTGAACCCGACCGCCGCCGCGGGCCGGGCGCCCACGCGCCGCAGATGCTCCGACGCGGCACGCGCGTCATCCAGCACCTGCTCCCGGCGCAGCAGCCAGGCCAGCTCCAGCCCCCGTTCCCGCCCGGCCGCATCGACCGGCAACTCCACCACCCGCCCCAGCGGGCCACCCGTCACCGGATCCCCGGCCAGCGGCACCCCGCCCCCCGCTTCGACCCCCTCCCGCACCAGCCCCGCCGAAGAGCCCGCGGGGGAGGACACTGACGGACCCGCTGACGGACCCGCCGAGGAACCTGCCGATGTCCCTGTTGACGGGCCTGCCGGGCCCACCGCCGCCGGAGCCGCCGTAGGAGCCGCTGAAGGCGCAGGGGAGGGCCGCAGCTCGTGCCGGTGGTTGAAGTCCGGCACGACGGCCGCATGCCCCAACCCCGCCAGCCGGTCAGCCATCCGCCGCGCGTACCCGCTCACCCCGAAGATCTCACCGGCGACCAGCACGCCCACCGGCCGCCGCACCCCCACGGGCAGGGCCGTGTAGGCCGCCATGCCCGCGATGTCCACCCATCCGGTGGCGATCTGTCCGTTCACGCGGCCGAGCTAACCAGCCAACGACCGCCCCCGGCCAATCACGACCCCGATGGCCGCCATCACGACCCCGATCGCCCCCGCGCCGAGGCCCTACCGCGCCGGCTTGTCACGCAACAGCGGATGCGACCGCATCGCCACCTCCAGCTCCCCGGGCAGCTCGTCACGGTAACGCCCCAGCGTCGACAGGTCGCTGTGCCCCAGCACCCGCCGCACCGCGTCCATGTCGACCGCGTCGGCCAGCAGATGCGTGGCCGTGGTGTGCCGCAACCCGTGCGGCGTCACCGAACGCCGCTGATCGGGATCGACGTGCCGCTGCACCCGGTCGATCACCGCCTGCACGTCGCCCCGCGCCAGCCGCCGCCCCCGCCACGACAGCAGCAGCGCCTTGCCGTCGTCGGCGCCGGCCACCTGGCCACGCCCCCGCGCCAGGTAGGCCTGCAACACCTCGGCCACGTCATCGGGCAGCGGCACGTCACGCGTACGGCCGCCCTTGCCGAAGATCCGCCAGTAGCGCACCCCGTCGTTGGTGTAGAAGTCCTCCACGTTGGCGCGCACCAGCTCCGACACCCGCGGCCCCACCGTCGACAGCAGCAGCACGATCACCGCGTCACGCAACTGCATGCGCTGGTCGCGGCGCTTGCCCTCCTGCTCGGGTGCCTCCCGCAACTGCCGCGCCGCGCCGATCAGCCCCTTGGCCTGCTCCCGCGTCAGCGCCCGCCGCTCCGGACGCAGCCCGCCCCGCTGCTTGGCCGTCACCGTAGCCGCCGTCATCGGGTTGATCTGCACCCACCCGGCCAGCGTCGCGTGCTTGAACAACGCCGAGATCGACCGCCGGAACCGGGCCTGCGAGGACGGCGACTGCCCCGGCCCCGACCCGCCCGCCTGCCGCGCGTCCGGCTTGCGCGCGAACGCCAGCAAGATCGCATCGACGTCCTCGCCGGTCAGGTCGTCGAGCACCACGTCGGCGCCGGCCAGCGCCACCAGCGTGGCCACGTCACGCGCGTAGACCTCGGCCGTGGCCGGGGACAGCGCGCCCGTCGACGTCTTGGCCACCACCAGCTCCACGTAGCGGTCAGCCGCCTGTCCCACCGTCAACCTGTCGAGCTCCGCGGGCCGCACCGGCTCCCCTCCTCACATCTCGGCGACGCACCGAACGCATCCGCCCGCGGACGACGCCGCGCGCAGGTATGCAGCTTGCAGAGGAGACGGTAGCGGCCGCCACCGACGAAAATCAGATGTCGCGGAAGGTCTCGATGCGCGCGCCCAGCGCGTTCAGCCGCTCGGCCAGGTCCTCGTAGCCGCGGTTGATCACGTACACGTTGCGCAGCACCGACGTGCCCTCGGCGGCCATCATGGCCAGCAGCACCACCACCGCCGGGCGCAGCGCCGGCGGGCACATCATCTCGGCGCTGCGCCACCGCGTGGGCCCCTCCACCAGCACCCGGTGCGGGTCCAGCAGCTTGACCGAGGCGCCCAGCCGGGTCAGCTCGGTCAGGTAGATCGCCCGGTTGTCGTAGACCCAGTCGTGGATCAGCGTCGAGCCCTGCGCCGCGGCCGCGATCGCGGCGAAGAACGGCACGTTGTCGATGTTCAGCCCCGGGAACGGCATCGGGTGGATCTTGTCGATGGGGGAGACCAGCTTGGAGGGCCGCACCGTCAGGTCCACCAGCCGGGTACGCCCGTTGGCCGCCCAGTACTCGCCCGTGCGGTCGCAGTCGAGCCCCATCTCCTCCAGAACCGCCAGCTCGATCTCCAGGAACTCCACCGGCACCCGGCAGATCGTCAGCTCCGAACTGGTCACCACCGCGGCCGCCAGCAGGCTCATCGCCTCGACCGGGTCCTCGGAGGGGGAGTAGTCGACGTCGCGTTCGATGGAGGCCAGCCCGTGCACCGTCAGCGTCGTGGTGCCGATGCCCTCCACGCGCACGCCCAGCTGCTCCAGGAAGAAGCACAGGTCCTGCACCATGTAGTTGGAGGAGGCGTTGCGGATCACCGTCACCCCCGGATGCCGGGCCGCGGCCAGCAGCGCGTTCTCCGTCACGGTGTCGCCGCGCTCGGTCAGCACGATCGGCCGCGCCGGGGCGGCGCCGCCGTCCACCTTGGCGTGGTAGAAACCGCCCGTCGCGGTGATGTCCAGCCCGAAGTGCTTCAGCGCCGACATGTGCGGCTGGACGGTACGCGTGCCCAGGTCGCAGCCGCCCGCGTACGGGATCTGGAATTCCCCCGTACGGTGCATCAACGGCCCCAGGAACATGATCACGCTACGGGTACGGCGGGCCGCCTCGGTGTCCATCGCCTCCAGCTCCAGCCGGGCCGGCGGCACGATCTCCAGGTCGCTGCCCTCGTTGATCCACCGCGCCCGCACCCCGATCGAGGCCAGCACCTCCAGGATCCGGTAGACCTCCTCGATCCGCGCCACCTTGCGCAAGATCGTGCGGCCGTTGTTCAGCAGCGACGCGCACAACAACGCCACACAGGCGTTCTTGGACGTCTTGACGTCGATGCTGCCCGACAGCCGGCGCCCGCCCACCACCCGCAGATGCATCGGACCGGCATACCCCAGGGACACGATCTCGCTGTCGAGCGCCTCCCCGATCCGGGCGATCATCTCAAGACTGATGTTCTGGTTGCCGCGCTCGATCCGGTTGACCGCGCTCTGACTCGTCGCCAGCGCATCGGCCAGCTGAAGCTGCGTCCAACCGCGATGCTGACGCGCATCCCGGATGAGCCGGCCGATCCGCACAAGGTAATCATCTGCCACAACACACGACCATATCTCACATATGAGATGCCGCCGGGACCGCGGGCCCCGACGCGCCGGACAGCTCCCGATGACCCGCCAGATGCGGGGGAGTGGCCTGCGCCCGCGCCTTGCCCACGAACGCCCGGCGCGCCTGTCGGAACCCGTTGCGGTCGTCGAACATGTCCCGGCTCATCTCCGCCAGCTCCTCGGCCCGGTAGGCGTCCAGCGGCTTGCGCCGCTCGTCGGCCTCACGCGCCTGCCGCCGCGCCGCCAGCAACGCCTCATAGGAGGGGTCCTGGGCCAGCCGGTGCGCGAAGTCCACCACCCGCCGCTCGAACTCCTGCCGCGACCCGCCCGCCACCCGATCGGCCAGCCCCAGCTCCACCGCCTCGGCGGCCCCCACCGGCAACGCCCGCCCGGTCAGCTCCGCCGCCGCCTGCGCCCCCACCCGCCGCGGCAGCACGTACGTCCAGAACTCACTGCCGAACAACCCCATCGTCCGGTAATGCGGATTGAGCACCACCGGCTCCCGCACGATCACCCGGTCGGCGCCCAGCCCCATCATCACCCCGCCCGCCCCCGCGTTCCCCGCGATCGACGTCACCACCAGCTGCGACGTGCACGCCACGATCTCCCGGCACACCGCGTTGATCGCGTTGATGTTCATCCACGCCTCCAGCTCCGGATGACGCGCCGCCTCGATCACGTTCAGGTGGATGCCGTTGGAGAACACCTCGCCACCCCGCACCACCAGCACCCGCGTGTCCTGCGCCGCCGCGTACCGCAACGCCGCCGCCAGCCGCCGGCACTGGTCGGTGGACATCGCGCCGTTGTAGAAGTCGAAGCTCACCACCCCGACCTCCTCGCCGCGCTCGTAGGTGATCTCGCTGTAGCCGGCCCGCTCACCCACGCCCGCCAGCCGCTCACCCAGCACCATCGTCGCCGGCAGCTTCACCCCGCTCACCTGAGAGCCCGCCTGCGTCTCCGGGCCCGCCTCCAGGCGCAGGTGGCCCACCCACACCGTCCCCTGACCGGTGTGCACCAGCACCGCACCCTCACGCCGGGCCGCCACCGCCCCCGGCGCGCCGGCCAGATCAGGCCCCCGGTGCACGTCGAACACCCGCACCGGCAACTCGCACAACCGGGCCCGGCCGCCCGGCGCCCCGTCGGCCGCCCGCACCAGGCGCACGATCTCCTCGGCCGGCTGCTCCCAGGAGAACTCCCGGTCGGCGTGCCGCATCGGCCGCCGCAGCCGTCCCGTCACCTCGGGGGAGCGGTAGTCCAGCGGCACCGGCGCGAACAACGGATCGGCCGCCTTGCCCGCGACCTCGGCCACCAGCTCCACCGCCGCGTCGGCCACCGGCCCGTTGTACAGCGCCGACTTGCGCGGCGGCTCCGACGGCATCGGGAACGTCCGCCACCCCCAGATGGGGCCGGCGTCCATCTCCTCCACCGCCTGCAGCGCCGTCACCCCCCACTCGCGCTCGCCTTCGGCGATCGCCCAGTCCAGCGAGGACGGACCCCGATCCCCGGGCGGCCCCGGATGGATGATCACCGTACGGTGCCCGCGCCACAACGCCTCCGGCACCCGCTCCTTCAGGAACGGGCAGATGACCAGGTCCGGCTTGACCAGCTCGGCCGCCTCCACCATGGCCCGCTCGGAGATCGCCAGCTCGACGCTCACATCATGGCCGGCCCGCCGCAGCTCCAGCCAGGCACGCTGGGTCAGGCCGTTGAACGAGGAACACAGGAGCAGGATGCGCAACGCGGAACTTCCTTCACCGAGACGTCAGGGGCGGCGGGCAGGGGAGAGGCGTCAACCGATCGCGAGCGGACGAACACCACCAGTACCGGCATCAACGGCAGTCCCATAGGGCCCAGGCATCTCTAGATGTTGACACGAATCTTCCACCGATGCTGACAAATCACCACAGACAGCCGGGCTGAGCAGCCAAATTGCCCTGATATGCCCGAAAAAACCTGGCGGGGGAGACACCTCAACCCCGACCAGCAACCCCACCCGAAACCCATCGCAAGGGACAACCCACCCCACAATGGATCACATGGACACCCGCGCCGCCGCCCAGCACTTCGCCGACACCTGGCAACACGGCTGGACCCACCACGACACCACCGCCATCATCGCCCTCTACAGCGACGACGCCACCCACACCAGCATGCCCTTCCGCCCACCCCACCACGGAAAAGACGCCATCGCCGACTACATCCGGCAATCCTTCACCGGCGAAAGCGACCCCCACGTCACCTTCACCACCCCCATCGTCGACGGCGACCAGGCCGCCATCGAATACCGGGTCCACGCCCTCGACAACGGCCACCCCATCACCCTCGCGGGCTGCGTCTTCGCCCGCTTCAACCCCGACGGCCTGGCCATACAGACCCGCGACTACTGGCACACCACCCCAGGCCACCGATAAGCAGAGAAATCAGCGCCGCCCCAACGGCACCGGCGCCACCACACCCGGCACCGGCAACGGACGCGCCACCTGCCGCGTCTCCTCAACCTCCGCCACCTCGGCCCGCCGCTCGGCGTGCCCACCCCCGCAATACCCGTTCGTCAGGATCAACCGCCCCCGCAGCGGGGTGTACGCCTCCCTGTCCGAAGCAGGCAGAACCCCCTGACACACCGGACATAAAACCGACTGGTTCCCCACGTGCTGCTCCTCTCGCTGAGCGAATAGCAGGAGCTCTACCCTAAAACCCCCGAACATGACAAAGACAGTGAATCAACACGCCGTCAAAACCCCCGTCAGTGCCCGGGGGAGCCCCGCCACACCACCTCACCACCCCACAAAACCCCAGATCACACACCTGTTCGCAATTCGCCCGCCAAGATCACAATGAAGGCGAAAACCCCCGAAAAAACTTCCCACCAACCCCACAAGCAACCCCCACCCAACCCCCGCCCGCCACACAGAGCCACCGATGACGAGCCGGCCCCAACCCCAGCCCTGGCTCATCAACCACGAACCACCGCGCACCCAGCGCCTGTCCCCATGTCCGTGGGCTACCCTCCGCCCATGGCCAAGTTCCTCGCCGTCCTCAACGGCGCCGCCGACAACACCGACAAGACCCAGCTCACCGAACAGCAGCAGAACGAGTTCATGCACGCATGGGCGGCATGGGCCCAGAAGAACGAACACGCCCTGATCGACCCCGGAGCGCCACTCTTCCGCAAGAAACTGGTGACGACCCAAGGCATCGAAGACTTCACCGACGCCAAAACCGGATACGCCATCGTGCAGGCCGACACACACGAAGACGCGGCACGCCTCTTCAGCGACCACCCTCATATCGCCCTGATGCCCGGCAACTCGATCGAGGTCCTCGAATGCCCGCCCATCCCGTCCTGAGAAGCGTCCAACCGCCGCCTCACACCGGGCGCACCACCTCAGCGCCCCTCACGGGATGAACAAAGACCCACTCACCCCCACCGGCTCCCACAGACCGAGCGCCCGCAGCAAATTCCTCGCCAACGCCCGATGCCCGTACTCATTGGGATGACACCCGGACCCCATCCAATGCTCGCCACCATCCCAAGCCGCATGGTGATCCACCAGCACATCCGCCTCCAGCGAGCGCACCACCTCGGCATAAGCCGGCAGATCGGCCCAGCCGGACACCGGCGCCCGATTGGGCGTCTGAAGCACCACCCTCGCACCCGCCTCCCGCACCCGGGAAACCACCGCCGCGTAGTCACGGGCAAAAGCCGCAAGCCCCGCCGGCCCGGCCGCACAGTCGTTGAGCCCGAACATCAGCACCACCACATCAGGCCGATGACGCAACACCGCGTTCTCCACATCGAGCTGAGAGACCTTCTGACCGCTCACCCCGGTGTTGATCACCACATCGGACGGCCGGTTCAGCTCGAACCGCACCCGCTCGGCGAACAACTGCGTATAGTCACGCCACCCGAACGTGTGCAACGCCCCCTGAGTCACGCTGTCGCCCGTGAACAACCACACCGTGCTCATCTCGACCACCACACCCCAGACGACGACAACACCGCACGACAGGCTAGACGATCACCGCCCCCACCACGCCACACGGGGGAGTAGCACCACGAACCAATGGGATGACCACCGAAAGGTAGCGCCGCCGACGCAACCGCCCATCGGCCCCACCCGGAAAGGGGAGGCCGAACCGTGCACGTGGGTTGCCCATCCACCCCGTACGTGCGAACCGCTTGCGGAGAGCACGGCAGCGATCCCGTCCCGGGCTCGTCCACGCAGCCGTCGAACGCGGGGCATCACCGCGACGCCACACCGTCCGCGATCGGGAGCGCGGAGGAGGCCCTCGATCAGGTCTACTTGACATAATGTTCATTATCGAGCAACCAGCCAACGCCACGACACAGCAAAAACACCCCGCATGAACAGTCACCCGCCGGGCAGATTTCCACCATGCCCAGCCTGACGTCCAGCCAGCTCCTCGCCGCCCCGCCGGCTCTGGCCGCCTCGACGGCCGGCCTCGTCGCACTCACGGCCGTCATCGTCGCCGCCTTCATCTGGCTGATCATTCTGGCCGTCCGGTTCACCAAAAGCCCCCGGAACCGCCCCAACCCCAGCGTCGACCTGGTGGACCAGGCTCGGGAGCTGAAGGCGCTCGGCCAGATCCAGGAAGCCGTCTTCCTGGTACGCGGCGAGACCGGCATGAGCCAGCGTGCCGCCTCCCGCTTCGTGAACCGCCTCTAGCCGGACAAACTGCTCATACCGTACAGAACGTGGATTCTGTGTGGTTTGGGTAATTCGTCCGCAAAAGGGCTGGTCGGGGGGCCCTGGAGATCCCGGTGATTACGCACGGCGGTCGGACAGCTGCTCTATGCTGTCGGGGTGCGGGTGTGTGAATAGGGGGCGTGAAACCCCTCCGGCCTCGGCGAGGCCGCTTTGGTCCAGGGGGGTCGGCGGTCCCCGTGTGCGTCACCGGCCGCGCGGTCCACGGTCCACTCCCCTCTTCCGATACCGGGCGTGTGAGAGCCCGGGAATGGCGGCTTTGTCGTGAATACCCCGGACCCCCTCGGGCGTGCGTCCCTCCCCCATCTGCTCTATGTCGATCACCAGTTGCGCATCACGTGCTGCCCGATGCCGGGTCCGTCGATCATCCGGCTGGTGGGCGAGGTGGACGCGACGAACCAGGTGGCGCTGGCCGAGACGTTGGGCCGGGCGCGGCGGATCGACGAGTCGCTGGTGGTGGATGTGAGCGGGCTGGATTTCCTGGGGGTGGAGGGGGCGCGGTTGCTGGTGGTGTCGTGCCGGGCGGGGCGTACGCAGTTGGTGGGGACGCCGCCGCATGTGTTGCGGTTGTTGCGGGCGATGGGGTGGACGGGTGGTCAGGGGGCGTAGGGGTGGGTGGCGGTGACGGCGGTGACGGGCAGGGGGCCGTAGAGGTGGGGGTAGCCGTTCTCGGTGCGGATGTCGAGGCCGGTGGGGTCGATGTCGAGGACGAGGAGGGGTTGGGTGACGGCGGTGTAGTAGGTGTCGTGGACGGTGCGCAGTTGGGTGTGGTCGTGGCTGAGGTGGATGAAGCCGATGTCGTCGAGGGTGTGGCCGAGGGTGGAGATGCGGTACTCCCCTGCTTGCTGGGCGTGTTCCCAGTCGGTTTGCAGGGCGAGGTGGTGGACGAGGGTCATCGGGGTCCATTCGGTTTGGAGCATGGCGTGGATGGTTTCGCTGGTCCGTTCGCCTTTGACGATCTCATTGTCGGCGAGGGTGGCTTCGTGGCGCATGCCGAGTTTTTCAGGAAGCGGGTTCAGTGGCTGCCGGCGAGGTTGAGGACGATGACGCCGCCGATGATGAGGAGGATGCCGCTGATCTTGAGGAGGTTGAGGGTTTCGCCCATGAGGGTGGCGCCGATGAGGGCGATGGCGGCGGTGCCGGCGCCGGACCAGATGGCGTAGGCGGTGCCCATGTCGAGTTGGAGTTTGAGGGCGCGGGCGAGCAGGACGAAGGAGGTGATGTAGCCGGTGGCGACGGCGATGGTCCAGCCGATGTGGGTGAGGCCGTTGCTGAGTTTGAGTGCGGTGGTGGCGAGGACTTCGGAGGCGATGGCGAGGGCGAGCAGGATCCAGGCCATGGGGGTTCCTTCGGGGTGTGGGTGGGGTGGGGGTGTTGCGGGTTCCGCTTGAAAAGGTAGTCGAATGCGTGTTCCACTGGTTGGGTGGGTTGGGATGCGCTGGCGCTTGTCGAGGCGGTCGATGAGCGGCCGCTGATCGAGCGGCGCGCGGTGGTGCGTGACGGTTTTTATGAGACGCAGGCCCGTACGGTGATCGAGCGGGTGCCGGGGAGTGCGGGCATCGTCGAGCGGTGGGCGGTTTCGCCTTATCGGGGTTGTGCGCATGCGTGTCTGGGGTGTGGGGCGCGGGCGGGTCATCGCAAGCTGGGGTTGGATGCGGGGGCTGATTTCGATGCGCGGATCGTGGTGCGGCCGAATGTGGTGGAGCGGTTGCGGTCGGAGTTGGGGCGGTGGGAGGGCGAGCCGCTGGCGGTGGGGGTGGCGGGCGATGGTTATCAGCCTGCTGAGGAGACGTATCGGTTGATGCCGGGGGTGGTGGCGGCGCTGGGGGCGGCGGGGGTGCCGTTCACGGTGTATACGCGTAGTGCGCTGGTGTTGCGGGATGCGGAGGTGCTGGCGCGGGCGGGTGCGCGGGTGGCGGTGTCGATCGCGTTCGTGGACGAGCGGATCAGGCGTGCGGTGGAGCCGGGGGCGGTGGGGGCGCAGGCGCGGTTGGAGTTGGTGTCGGCGCTGGTGGAGGCCGGGGTGGAGTGCCGGGTGCTGATGGCTCCGGTGTTGCCGTTGCTGAGTGATGCGGCTGATCAGTTGACGGCGACGGTGCGGCGGATCGCGGGTGCGGGGGCGGTGGCGGTGGAGCCGGTGGTGTTGCGGTTGCCGCCGGGGACGCGGCAGTGGTACATGCGGTGGTTGGCTGGGGCGCATCCGCACCTGGTGGAGCGCTATGAGGAGCTCTACGATCGGGCGGGGTTCCCCTCCCCCGGCTATGAGCAGCGCATCACGGGGCAGATTGCGCAGTTGTGCCGGGTGTATGGGATGCGGTGCGGTGCGCCGGAGCCGGTGGGGCGGGGGCCGTCGGCGGCTCAGCTGTCGCTGGTGTGATCCCCGGGGGGTGGGGTCAGGGGCGTTGGTGGAGGATCATGCCGGGCCACTCCCCTACGGTGAAGGGCTGGTCGCGGGTGAATCCGCAGCTTTCGTAGTAGGAGACGAGGCGTTCGTCGTCGCCGGCGTAGCAGTCGACGCGGACGAGTCCGAGGCCGCGGTCGCGGGCTTCTTGCAGGGCCCATTGCAGGAGGTGTCGTCCGACGGATCGTCCGGCGTGGCGTTGGTCGATGACGAGGACCTGGACGTAGAGCTCGGGTTCGGTGGCGGGGGTGACGTAGGGCATGGCGTCGCCGACGACGATGCAGCCGGCTGGTTGGTCGTCGATCTCGGCGATGCGCATGCCGCCGCCGGCGAGCCAGTCGGCGGCTTGCTGGGTGCGGCGGGGGTCGCCGGTGAAGGGGCGGGTGCCCCATTGGCCGGTGCGGTTCTGGCTGACGAGCCATTGCACGGCGCTGTCGAACATGGCCAGGAGGACGGCGTCGTCGCCGGGGCGGCCTTCGCGGATCTTCACCGGTGACACTGTAAGGGGTGGTGGGTGGGTTGGGTGCTGACGGGGGTGGCGGTGTGGTCCCCTCTCCCCCGTCTTTTCGGGAGTAGGCGGGTTGTCCCGGTGCTGCGGTGGCCGGTTCGGTGGCGGACGGGCTGACGTGTCGGCCGGGACCGGACCGTCGGTGTAGTGGATGGGGCCGCCCGGGGCGAATCAGGCGTGCCGAGCAGGTGGCGGTGACCTGCTGGACCCCCTGTGTGGCCGGTTTGTGCCGGGCGCGGGTGCACTCGCCCTGTTTGCTGCTAAATATCTGAAACGACTGCTTTTTTATTTGTCTTTCGATACTCCTTGCCTTCCGTGGAAAACTCGTGTGCTTTATCGCTTCATCGAGAGGGGTACCTCAAATTCGCAACCATTTAGGGGCAGCTATTGGCCCCCGTTCGTTCGAATCTGGCATCTACAGGGGAAACACGTGGCTCAACACCAGAGCGGGCGCGCTTCGCACCCACTCGGCATCACACGCACGCTGGCGTTTGCTCTAGCCGCTACGGCAACCAGCGCACTCACGGCTCTTTCCGTTCCGGCGCCGGCCTCTGCCGGCGTGCACGGCCTCGCGGATGCCAAGGTCGTGAACGCAGACAATCGCTCCTTCCCCGGCGGGATGGACGACGACAATGCTGTCGCGATCGACTCGGCCTTCCAAGGGGACCCCGAGAACGAGGAGCGGCCGCCGACCAAGTTCGTCGGGGTCATCCGGGAGGACAAGGTACTGATCAGGGATCCGAGGACGACGCCACGATGGCACGACCTGTCCTCGCGGCTCCCCAGGAACTTCGGCCGCCTGGTCGACATCACTCTGGCTGCGCCCGACGAGGGCACGACCGTGCATGTCACCGTGCTCAACGCACATTCCCACATAGCGCAGAGCACGTGTACCGTCTTCCCGCCTCCGGGCACCACGGGGACGCGGCCTTGGCCTGCCAACTGCAGCCCCTTCGTCAACATCACGCCGCCCGCCTGAGTCGGCCGGGTCTGCTCCGCTGACGCCGCTTGCCGTGCCCTGAAACCTCCGGGGCACGGCATTCGCGTTTTTCTCGACCGCATTTGCAGCGGACCCCCAGGTGGCGTAGTGGCAGCGCGGGTCACCGCACCGATCCCCCTTCGAACGTGCCGCCGTCCCGTACTGGCCGAGCCGACCTTGACGCCATCGGCACACCTGGATGCTGCGGTCGGCTTCGCCCCGCCACAGGGGCTGATCGGCGAGCTGCCGGGGTGCGCGCGGTTCCCCCGTCCTTGTCTGTCTGCTGCTCTACCCTTGCCTTCAAAACAGGCAATAGAGGGGTTTGCGTGAAGCCTGACGCCAACGGTTCGCTCGGTGTGTCCCTGGATGCGGTGCTTGAGCGCATCACTCGCGATCATGAAACGAGTGAACCATGCTGTCGTTAGGCACCTCCGCCCTGGTCAAGAGCCATAAGCTCCTCCCGGCCATCGGCTACGTCCGCGTCAGCTTGATGCTCGGCGAGAAGATCTCGCCCGAGATCCAGAAGGACGCCATCCGCGCATGTGCCGCGCGCAAGGGCTACTACATCCCCGATGGCGAATGGCCGCGCGGTGGATGGATCGTCGAGCTCGACGTCTCCGGCCGGAACTTCAACCGGGACATCACGATCGCCGTCGAGGCGATCGAGCGAGGACAGGCACACGCGATCATCGTCTGGGAGTTCTCTCGCTTCGGCCGCGACCGCGAAGGCAACCCCATCCACCTGGGCCGCATCGAGCGAGCTGGCGGCGAGCTGCTGTCGGCCACCGAGGAGGTCGACGCCCGGACGCCGTCCGGGCGGCTGGCACGCGGCATTCACTTCGAGTTCGCCGCCTACTACTCCGACCTTGTGGGAGCTCGGTGGGGTGAGGCGTTCCAGAACCGGCTCAAGCGCGGCCTGCCTCCACTCGGCGGGCAGTACTTCGGATACGTGCGCCGGGGCCGCCAGCCGCATCCGCTGTTTCATGACCGGACCCTTCTCAACCCTGCCGACGGGCCGGAGCGGTACGAGCCCGATGTGGCCACTGGGCTGGCGGGTGTTCTCGCCGACGGGTACGCGTGGTGGCTGAAGGAGCGCAGCTTCTACAAGGGGGCGGTGAGGCTCAACCGGCAGGGCATCCGGACCCCCGGCGGCTCGGAGTGGGGTGAGAGCGAGTTCGGATGGATGCTCGACCGTGGCTTCGGTGCGGGTCTCATCAGCGTGCACGATCCGGAGTGCCGCTGCAGGAAGCCCTCTGCTTGTCGGCGCAGGGTGCTGTTCCCGGGCGCGCACGAACCGGTGATCAGTGCGGAGACCTGGCAGGCGTACAGCGAGGCGCGCCAGGAGATGAAGGCGCAGCCGCGTAAGGCCCGCCAGCCCCTGCACGAGTTCTCCGGCTTCATCGACTGCGGCCACTGCGGCGGCGGCATGCACATGACCACACGGGGAGATCTGCTGGGCTTCCTGTGCGGCGCGAGGCAGCGCCAGGGCGCCAAGACCACCGGGGTCGCGTGCACCAGCGTGTTCGTCCAACGACCCCTGGTACAGCGGGCCGTACTGGAGGTGCTGCAGGAGATGGCACAGGAGATCGAGGCAGCAGCCGCCTGCGCACCGTCCGCCCCCCGCCTGGTCGAGGAGCCGGAGCAGGTCCGGTTGGAGCGCGAGCTTGCTCGCCTGGACGCTGATCTGGCTCGCCAGACCGACCTGGTGTCTCGGGGCATCATTCTGGAGAAGGACTACGTCCCCGCCCGGGATCGGCTTCATGACGAGCGCGACACGGTCATGCAGCGGCTTGAGGAGCTCCTCGAAAGCGAGGGCGAACCGGAGGAAGCCCGGCAGTCCGCCAGCGACGCCGTGCCCGTCATCGAAGGGCTCGTACACGAGTGGCCCACCCTTCCGGTCGAGGATCGCCGACGGCTCCTCATGGAGGTGGTCGAGCGGGTCGAGATCTGGCGTGAGCGTCTCGCGCCGGCTCGGGTCGTTGTGGTGCCACGGTGGGCGGGAGGGGAAGCTGTCACGCGTGAACTGCCCGGCAGGCACCGCATGGAAGCGGTCAGGAATGCCATTCTGCAGTCGCTAGCGAAATTGCCAGCGGGCCGCAGTTACGGGCGTCTGCTTGAAGACGTCGCGCTGGTGCAGCCGTCTTCCAGGGCGCTGTTCACGAAGGCGTTGGCGAGCTTGGTTGAGGAGAAGGCCGTGATCCGTGAGGTGATGGTCGGCAAGCAGGGAACGAACTACCGTCTGTCTGCGGTGGAGTCGCCGCGAGGGTAGCCATCCCGCAGGGTGCACCGCGCCCAGCGCAACTCGGGGCCGCCAGCGTAGGCGTCGGCGTTCGACTACGTCGTCGGTTGGCGGAGTTCGAAGCCACTCTCCAAGGCGCCTCTTGACGCGTCTACATGTCATATTCAAGATAAGGGCATGAAGAGCATCCAAAGGATCACCAAACCCACGCTTGCCGTGCTACGGGTACTGGCGGAGGCAGGTCATGGCATGCACGGCTTCGACGTCGCAAGACATGCCGAGCTGGCGGCCGGTAGTGCCTACAACGTCCTAAACCGTCTTCAAGAGGCGGGTCATGCCACAAGCAGTTGGGAAGGCCGAAATCCTGTTGAAGGTCGCCCACCTCGAAGGTTCTACGAACTGACGCCGCAGGGCCGCATGTGGGCGGAGGAGGTCCTCGCGGCTCATCCCGTTACTCCACGCCGCCGACTCCTGCCTCGGCTTGAGATGCACAGGGTGAGGGGGCTGCGATGAGAGACGCATTGTCATGGATCCTGATGGTCATCCTGGCGCCGCTGTTGGTAAACGAGTTCGGAGAGGTTGCGCCATGGCTGGCCCGCAAGGTCATCGGGCTGAGTGCTCGCTCCATCGTGCATCCGGTTGAGCGAGAAGAACGACGGCAGGAGTGGCTGGCAGCTCTGCCGGAGGTTCCTGGCAAGCTCGTGAAGCTGCTTGATGCCCTCAGCATCCTGCTGTTCGTTGTCCCTCGCATGTGGGTTGCGTACGGAGTTCCTGGCGGGCGACGGCATCGCCGAATTAGGCGCGCCCTGAAGTTCGGGCCCAACCTAGTCCAGCATGCCCTTATCACCCTCAATGGGGCCACCGAGGATAACTTGCCTGCTTTCGTGACCGCAAAGGATAGCAAGGTCATTATCTTCCGTTATGTCGATCCTCTCCCCCATGACATGCGGGAGGAGGTCGAATGCGGAGACCCTCGTGTGGCGCAAGCAATCGCGGATCTTGCGGAACGCTTGTTCTCCGCCCCGCCTACGGTGGATTGGGCGAAGGTGCTGGGAAAGCAGGCCACAAGCAAGGCGGTGAACCGCACCCATTTCAAGGCGGACGTTCGCTGATCCGCGCGTACTCCGACGTCGGAGTACGCCGCATGCTGGTCGGCGCGACCAACTCTCGGTGTAGCTCATGGGGCACTCGCCTGGGTCTGGTTCGCCTGCACGCGTGCCTGGCGTCGGGCGCGCTGCTCGGCCAGCAGCGCAGCGTGCTCGGCGGCACGCTGCTGCATCGGCCAGAGGATGACAAGCTGTCCGCTGGGGGCGATCCATGCGGACAGGCGGTGCCGGATCCAGCCGGGCGGCCAGCGTGCCGTGCGAGTGTGGATCCACGGGCTGCCGTCTGGTCGATGGTCGAGCGCGTGCCGGATGTCGCTTACGGTCGCGCCGAGGTCGAATGCGATCCGCAGCAGCGAGCGGAGATGTCGCGCTGACAGCTTCCGGAGCGGGGGCAGCTCCGCCCGCAGCCGCTCGCACGCGGCGAGTCGGTCCCTCTTGGTGACCGGCGTGACGGTCGCCCGCCACCCACCGGCCGGTGTCGTGCGGGTGGCCGGTCGCGCCTCGCGCGCGTGGTGGGGAGAGTCATCACCTACAGGAGTGAGTGGGGGTTGGGGGGTGAACGATCTTTCCACAGGGGGTTGAGCTGCGGGAATGTCGGGCTGGAGGTCCGGGTGCGAACGGGTCAGAACTGTCTGGCACGGCCAGGGCACCTCATCCTCTCCGGCCGGGGCCACTGTCGCTGATGCCAGATCGTCGCCGTCCTCGGCCTCCAGAATCGCCACCGGGATGATGAGCAGGTACTGCGCGGCTTCGCGGCCGCGCCCGTCGTCGTCCAACCCGCATCGGGTGCCCTTGCGGTAGCGGGCGGTCGTGCCGGGTACGGCGCGGGCCAGCAGGCCGGCGTCGATGAACCACGCGTACAGCTTGGCGACGGTCCGCTGCGACAGGCCGAGCTCGGCGGCCAGGTGCTGCCAGGTGGCGCCCTTCTTCGGCGCGGTCAGCATCGCCCACGTGGAACGGCGCATGACCTGCCAGGCGAACCGCAGAGCGTTGCGTGTCCAGTCAGCGCGTCGGTTCGCCGCCTGGACCAGGTAGTGGGCCGCGTCATGCCAGAGGGGGTGGGCGGGCGCGACGATGTGCCCGTCTGGGACCAGGGGGGCCACTCCCCCGCCAGTCGCAGCAGCGGGGGGTGGTGAGGGCGCGACTGTCTCGCACACCGCGGATTCGGTTTCCGGGCATGCCGAGATAGCCGCTTGGCGGCGTGCTATGGTCGGCTCCAAGCGTCACGGTTTTGGCGCGCGAAAGGCCCCCGCAACGGCTCGGGCCGCTGCGTGAGAGCACCGTCAGACGCGATGTGATGTTGTGGAGGCCGGAACGGCGACTCGGCTGCTCAGCTCGATGAGGTTGACCGCCTGGAGCTGAGCGATCTGGTCGCGGGTCTCGACCTCGGGAAGGCCGCGCGCTGCGCGGCTTTTCTCATTTCCGGGCAGACTCCCCCCGCCGGGCGGGCGGCCAGGCATGAGGACGGCAACGGGCCGGGGCGGGCCTCTTCGGCGCGCGGAGGTATCGCGTACTTCTCGCGACCTCGCGCACCAACACGCCCCCCGACAGCACCCGAGCATTCGACGGGCCGGACGGTCCGTCAACGACGCACACTAGCGCTCCAAAACGACACATACCACCCGCAACTCACACAGCCCACACAATCGTCCACAGTGGACTGTGAGTGCGTCACCGGCCCGCGGGCCCACCTCGCCCTCTTGCACACGTCTGCGACGCACACAAGCCCGCACAAGCAACACGACGGACGTGCACAGCAGCGCGATCACCCTGAGCATGCAACCCACGACATGAGCACCGCCGCGATCAGCGACGCCGCCCACCATTTCGTCGAACGACGGGAGCAGCGAAATAGGCACCCGGCGCGGTTGCTGCCCATCAACACGGCCGTCATCTTGACGGTGGTCCTGGCTGATGCGGCGGCGGTGGGCCTGGTCGCCCTAGGCTCGCCCCACTCGCCACAGTCAACTTGGCGAACGTAGGGCCGACCACGGCGGAGGTCCTGGAGAGATCTCCTTAGCCGTCGTGGCGGGCATCGGCGGGAACATGAGAAGAGCCTCAACGCGTTCCACCGCTCGTTGCAGCCTAGGCAGTCATTCCGAGGAACCTGCGCCCGCTGCAGAGACCCTATGTAGAGTCGAAAACATGGAATGCGACATCAAGATCACGCCCACCGTGGCGGCCGTCCTCAAAGTCTTCCTAGAAGACCCTGAACAGCCCCGCTACGGCTTCGAGTTAATGCAGCGCACCAAGCAGCCCAGTGGCACCACATATCCGATCATGGCGCGCCTGGAACGCGCTGGCTGGATCATGAGCGAACAGGAGGACATCGATCCCGCGACTGCGGGTCGACCTCGGCGCCGGACCTACCGCCTCACTCCTGACGGCATGAGTCTGGCGGCCACCAACTTGGCTGAGCTCAGCGAAGCCTACCGCCCTCCCACGCTCGGGCGGCTATGGCCTCAAGGCGGCCTAGCATGATCTACCACGAGGTTCTACTCACCGCCTTTCTCTACGTCCTCGGAGCAGTTGTCGCGCTTGTCGGCATCTTCATCACGGTCATCGCTACCACGTGCACGGACTTGATCAAGACGGAGGCCCAGACTCGTTTAGAGCGAGTCCCTACTTGGCTCCTCCACAGAGCAGCGAACGGCCTCGCCCCCGAATGCCGCCAAGAAATCTTGGAAGGCGAGTGGCTGCCTGAGTTAGCCCACATTAGCCGCGAGTCCGAAGGGCTGCCGATCACTCGTTTCGTCCGCAGCGTTCGCTTCGCAGTCGGTCTCATGGGTGGCCCCGCCTGGGTCATCGGTTCGTCACTCAAGGGCGTTCGCAAACCAAAGAGCAAGTATCACGAGCGCCTCCGTATCGCCCGTGGCTCACAGTTCTTGCTCAGCGGGTCCGTCCGTGAGTTGGCCGATGCGCTGCAGTCACAGGACCTTGACCGGATGCTTCGATGCAACCCTGCCGACCTAGAGAAGCTGCCTGCGGTGTATCAGAGGCTTGCGCTACAGCTGGTGGATGCCGCTGAGCCGCCTGACGGTTTCGGCGAGTTCGCTGAAGCGCTTCGGCGAACGAGAAACCCTCGAAACATGCAATGATGGAGATCGCCGCTGGCCGCCGCCGTTGTGCAGGCTGGTCCTGTGGTTGCTCTGTTTCGGGAGCGAGGAACGGCCCCCGGGCCCGGGGTAGGGGCAGCATTCCGGGGGTCGTCACCATCCTTGTCTGCGATCTTCCGCAGGCCGACCGCGCCGTCGAGACGTGAGCGAGACGCGTTACGTCGAGTCGGTTCCAGCAACTGCCCCTACCCCGGAAGGCGGTCCAGGCGTCGGGCGTCTGAAGATCAAGCACCTCCGCGCTGAGACGTCAGGCGGCGCGAGATGCCCCCCTGACGCCACGACGGCCGGCCTCAATCCGACGACAAATCCCGCCTTGCCTGTGGACACTGGGCGCTTGCGAGGCGTACTCGCACCAGGCAACCATCAGCAGCACTTCTGCGGCCACAATGAGCTCTTAGAGCGGGCGAGCTTGTCGGTTTGCATGGCTAGGCCAGATCCAGACAGAAGCTCCGCCAGCCACCACGTTAATCCTATACTCGGGGCAGCAACGCTTACGGGTGGCGGAGGCACAGAGGTGAGCGACGGTTCTGATAAGCCGAAATTCGCTGCGGGCCTGGCGATCGCGGTGTCCGTGATCACCATCTTGGCGTTCTTCGGCATCAAGAGCTTCGATGACCTGTTGAACAACAAGGACTCTGCACGGTCCAAAGCTTGCGCCCTGGCAGTCGCTGCTCGCAATGGCCAGCCGCGCACCTTCGACGCAAAGGAATGGCCTGGGAATGCCCTGAAATATGCCGATAGGTTGCTCGAGGCTGCGGAGGCAACCGATGAGCCAAAGCTCCGTGGGACCTTGCGCGAGTCGGTATACGCCCACCAGGACTGGGCGGCCGCGCTAGTAGCCGCCGATGACCCCAACAAAATGCAGGTCGAGAGGCAGTACGCGAGCGAAAAATCGCTGGCGAGGCTGCACGAGGCTGAGCGAAAGTGGGCGGCACTCTGCAAGGTCTCCCCTCCGGAGTGACCAACACGGCCCACGCCGTCCGGCGGCACTTCCGCTCGACCTTCGACGCCCATGACCGAGTGATCGTCATCACCGATGAGCAGACCAGCAGCGGCTTCTACGGCAGCGACCCGACCGAGCAGATTCCGACCCGGGTGCCGGTCTACACGTGGAACCTCGCGGGCCACAAGCACGGCCACACTCCGTCCGGCATCAGCACCCGGCACACCTTCGGCCGCCTGTCCGACGCAGCCTTCAAGCTGATCCCGGTCCCCGAAGCCCGGCACTCGGCCGGCTGGCCCTTCCAAGAGAGCGGATAAAAACCCGGTCAAGCCCTAGCCCGGCCAGCCAGCGCAAGCTAGGTTGGGAGGCAGGAGGCAACTCCGACCTTGCCTTAGGCCCCGCCAGCGCGCGGGGCCTTCGTGCTTTTCAGGTCACGCGTAAAGCTCGTGCACGACCCGCTTTCTGATGCGCTCCCACAGGTTCTCGTTGGCCCTCCTGGCCCGCTCATCCTTGTCGGCGCCGCTGTGGATTCGATGGTGCAGAAACGCGATCAGGTCAGCCGCCTGAATGAGTCGGCTGGCGTGGGAGGGCGCGAAGTGCAGCGTGTCCACGATGCACTCCAGCTTCCGATCGCGCCACCCGCCCGTGCCGTTGGTCTGGTACTCCTTCAGGTCCTTGCGGTACTCGCCTTGCTGACCGCACTCGTCAGCGATGATCAGCGCGTACTCCTCACGCTCTCGGGCGTGATCGTGAATGCGCTCAAGCAGGCGAGACAGCACCACTTGATGCGGTGGCCATGGGTCGACATACCGGGCGCGATGCCGGTTGCAATCCAGTCCGCGAAGGATGATGGCGACGTCATGCTCGGCAATCGCCTTGAAAGCGTCGTTATAGACACCGATCCGCGCCCGAACCATCCCGTGCAAGGGTTCCCAGTCCTTCTTGCCGTGAAGCAGGTCCGTGCCGTGCAGCTCGGCATCTTCTTTGATGCGCCCGTATGAGTCCCTTGCACTGGAAACGACCTCGTCCAGGGCGTGGCTCAGGGGGATGGCCTGGCCCTCGGGGACCAGGAGGGCCGCCATGTAGTAGCGGTCCGACGAGTAGCTCTCGTCCACGTAGCTCAGGAGCACGTGCATAGCGTGGCAGATTCACGGTGCAGTGTCGCGCAGATCAAAAGGGATAAAACATGGCATGCCGATGCTTATCGGCGACGTTACGGTGAAGTTTTATCCGACACAAGCCTTGCACTTTAACTGTCTGTGACTGATTATGTGCTCTCCGCGATGACGACCTTCACGCTAAAGCGCTAAAGTGGGGCTGTGGTGCGCACCAACATCTTCCGCCTTCAGGGTGACGACTGGGTTCTGAACGGCTGGTTCGATCCCGACCTAGCAGATCGCTTCGATGAAGCCACCCGCCTCGTTGGCCTTGACTGCGTCAGTGTGCTCACCGCCGACCCAGCCCAACACCAGACCCTCTACCGCACGCCGGAGAACAGATGGGTGCTCCACCGCTGGTCCCAATGGGAGGGAGAAGCGGATGCCTATGAGTTCGTGGATCCCCCCGAAGCCCGCATCTGGCTCCTCACCTGCCATCATGACGCCGCCGTCGAAGAACACTTCGGGCCCCTGCCGGACGAGGCCGGCCCTAACCTTTGATCCCCGCAGTAGGCACCTCTAATGTCCCGATTCTTCGGGCGAACGAATGACCGCCGAAGGCAGAATGGTCGCGTGCCATGCTCGCCGTAGTGAGCGTGCCTAGCGGTTTTGGCCTTGCTTGATCCACCAAGCATGTTCCGCTGGGAGCCCGGAGGTCTTTGGGAACCTTCGGGCTGCGATGCCGGACGGGCTGTGCCGAGGATGGCGCGATCGGCAGTTAACCATCTCATATGGGATGCACGGCATCCCATATTCGCAATCGTGAGAAGGGAGAACAGGATGACGTCCAACCAGATCGCCATCCAGTTCGCCGCGTAGACCAAGGATGACCAGCCTCTGGAACACGCTCCAGACGGCTGGTCCCTGGGGAATCGTGGCCTTGGCGCTCGTAGTCGGAGCCATCCTCCTCGGAGTGCGTTCGATGAGTAATCGCGCACTGAAGGCACCCGACATCAACGAGTTCGAGGCGACGGTCAGTCCACGTGGTCTTCGCGTCCGGTGGAGCAAAACGACGACGCAGGCGGACGAGAGCATTGCCCTTCCGCCCCCACGGCCAGCAGGCCCATCTGCTGCCACTTCCGACGAGAACGGGGGTGGCACCACGAAGACGTGACGTGAACAGACAGCAGCGCCCCGCCACCCTTGGTGGCGGGGCGCTGCTGTGTCTTCACTGGGCGGCACGAGGCTGTAACTGCGGCGGCAGTGGCTGCACCCAAGCAGCAATTACTACTCTTCGTATTCATGCAATCTCGGAGAGTAGCTGGAGGATCATGTCTCTTCCCTTGCGGCGCCCCGTACTTGCCATCGCCATCCTGGCCGGCCTGCTCACCACACCCGGACTTGCCAATGCAGACACACACCGCATCCACCACGCCGCACCCCCACCCTTGCTCCGAACTGCCGTCAACGACCTGACGGTCGCCGCAGAATCTCGGGAAGGCTACAAGCGGACCAGCTTCAAGCACTGGGTCGACGCCGACGCAAACGGATGCTCGGCGCGATATGAGGTCCTCATCTCCGAGGCCATCGACCCACCTACGGTCGGTACGAGCTGCACGCTGACAGGGGGTGTGTGGTATTCGTACTATGACGATCAAATAGTGACAGAAGCGGGCAAACTAGACGTCGACCATCTCGTGCCCCTGGCGGAAGCCTGGGACTCCGGCGCCTCGACATGGGACGCTCAGCGACGCGAAGAGTACGCCAACTACTTGGAGCGGCCGGAGCATCTGGTCGCCGTCACGGCGCGGAGCAACAGGCAAAAGGCAGACAAGGACCCGGCGGCATGGATGCCCATCGAGCAGGTCCGCTGCCGGTACATCACCGAATGGGTGGCAGTTAAGCGCCATTGGCAGCTCAGCGTGGACGACGTCGAGAAGGCCAAGCTCGCCGAAGTCGCTCAGAGCTGCCCGAATGCCCCACTGCCTCAAGCGTCCTGATTCGTACACCGGAGCAGCCCGCCGCCCCGCGAGAGGAGGACGGGCTGCTCCGGTCGCGACGGCAACAGCACAGATTTCCTTAACCGGGTGGAACTCTAACTAGCCCCTAGTTAGAGTTCGAGCATGGGTAAGCAGCCCCGCATGACCATCCCCACCCAACTCGTCCTCCGCACCCTCCTCGAAGACCCCATGCGCGAGATGTACGGGCTGGAGATCTGCCACGCCGCTGGCCTGGCGCCTGGCACCATCCACCCGATTCTTGCTCGGTTTGAGGGCCTTGCATGGGTGGAGTCCCGCTTTGAGGCAGCAGATCCACACGAAGTCGGTCGGCCTCGTCGGCGCTACTATCGACTTACCACACAAGGGGCGATTTACGCTCGAAGCGCACTCAGTGAGGCACAGGCAAAGCGAGATAAACTGTCAAGGCGAGCGCCAAGACTGGCGGGTGAAAATCCGTGAAGCAGGAAGTGTCTTATACGAAACGGTGGCAAAAGATCCTCTGCCCCTTAGAGCTCGCTCAGAACATAGTTGCATTCCTCGATCAGGCAGCCGAACACGCTCTCAAGGAGGGGCAAGGTTGGCTGCACTGCGACATAGCCCTAAGTTGCGCGCAGGAGCGCAGCGAGGAAGACCTGCCACACACTCTTAATCCGTCTAATGACGATGCCTTCTCTCGTAACGCTTCGATGCGTCACGGTTTCCCTTGGGGTGGGTATCAAATATGCCCCTGCGTGCACTCGCTGCATGTTGATCACAATCGAATCCTTCCGCGCCTCGAGTGGATTGCAAACGCCATCGATTCGATTCGCGATCAAGCGTGGAGCGAAGCTGATCAAAGGATGATATTCCCGCCCAATCTAGATTTACTCTTGCGGCCTCTACAGGTCGCGGCAAGGGAGGTGTTCGTCTATCTACGTGGCAGAGCACGGAAACCTTGGCTGCCTGCGCAGCTCTATGCCCACGAAGGTAGCCAAGTCGCTGCGGAAAGGGTTGCATGGCGCCTCCTAGTTCAGGCAACCTGCCTTCTGCCTCATGAACATCGAGGGCGTTTTTTCGAGGAATTTCAGTCGGAGCTTCTCGCGATGGCGGAAGCTAGAGTCCCACTGACTCGGCGTCTCTTGTACATGGCCTGCCAGATGCGCCATATTGTGCAGCTACGTACTGTGCTCCAATTCCCCCTCGATCCACCATTCTCGGGCTTACGGCGGGCGGCGTGCTGGATCCTCGCCTCGGATTGGCGGACATGGGGGTTACTTGGCCCGCTGATGGCCTTCGCCATCGTCAACGTATTCCTCCAGCAGGGCTGGGGCTCGGCCTTTTTCACCATTCCTGCCGTCGTGGCCTTCTATGCGGGAACCGAATGGCTCAGGAGCCGCTGGGGTGTGAGCGTGAAGCCCCGCAAGCGAGGCCGCAACACCACTGTTGAGTGAGCATTTGACCGATGTCGCCATCCCACGCCAGTAGGCACAACGCGAACGCGGAAAAGGCGCCCGCCACCCTCAAGGGTGACGGGCGCTTTTCGCGTACCTATCGCTGATCCGGCGGCAGGTCGGGCCTCGGAGTGTGCTTGGTTGTGTAACCAGACACGTACGTGATCAGACCCGGCAGCAGCGGAATCGCGAGCGACTCCAGCCAGTCAGGCAGCCAGGCGATGAGGTCGAGATCGGCGTTGACGGTCTGCAGGACGGTCAGGACCGCCAGGAGGCCGAGATAGGAGCCGGCCGTGGCGGCGGTGACCTTCCGCTCGACCGGCTTGCCGTAGCTGATGGATTCTCCATGCATGGGTTCCTCCAAGGGGGTTAGACATGCGAACGGCCCACCCGGATGGGCAGGCCAAGCGAGATCAATGTGCTTCGTTCAGCTGGGCCTCTGGTGTCGCGTGCAAGGACGCAGCCGGGAGGATTCGATTCGATCGACGATCTGAGAGGCCACCCAGAAAGCACCTCCCAGGATCACGCAGAGCATGCTCAACTGACGGAGTGCAGACTGCGATCACGAGCCTCATCGCCATCGCCGGAACGCTGCTCGGCGCTGCCGCCACCTATCTATTCCAGGGACGCGCGGCAAGGCAGGCACGGTTGGAAGCCCGCGATGAGCGGCTCTGGCAGGAGCAGCTTGCCGCCTACAGTGCGTTCGCCGGCGCCATCACCTCGTACCGATCCAGCCAGAACGCTCGCTGGTATCGCAAGCGCGAAGACCCGAGCGGGGCGCCATATATCAACGCTCGGACCGAATCACTCAACGAGCGCACGAACGCCAAGGCGGCACTGTTCAGGCTCCGACTGCTCAACCCCGACGCTGAGCTCAATCGGCTGGCCTCGGAGGCGTTGGAGGCCACCACTGCCATTCACCATGCCGTGGATGAAGCCGCGAGAGATCAGCAGGCAGAGCGTTCACAGCTCGCGCTCCTGGCCTTTGTCGAGGCCGCCTCGAACCAGGTTCGCGCCCGGACCTCGATGCATCCAACATCTGGGTCATCAGCCTCTGCAGCCTGACGTGCACACGCCAGTCCGAGGCTCAACGGGATGAGCTCCAGAACACCGCTCACACTGCCGGCGGCTTCCACGACCAGGTCAGATCCCAGGTCTCCTCATCGATGACGCCGGTCGGCTTCGCGCCGGCCTTGTCCTGGTAGCTGACGCACACCGCCTTCGACTTGGGGCCGTAGATGCCGTCCACGTCGATGGTCCAGCCCCGCTTGCGGAGCTTGTACTGCCAGGTCTTGACGTCGTTGCCCTGCATGTACGGGTCGGCCAGCCGGATCACGCGGCCGGGCCAGAGCGGGATGCCGTCCTCGTACGTGATCTTGATGGGCTTCTCCAGCGGCTCATCCGGCCGTGGGGCGCCCCGCTTCACCCACGCGTACAGCTCGTCGCCGGGGCAAGAGGTGGAGTAGCCGTCGCGGTGGCCCTTGATCTCGTTCCCCGCGCCGCCCTCCTCGCGCAGGTACTCAATCGCATCCCGCAGAGCGTGCAGCAGGGCGTTGTTCGGCTTCGTGAACCCGGTGCTGCCGACCAGGCCGAGCACCGCGTAGTGGCCGGAGTTGAGGCCGGGCCCGTTCGCGGCCGGCAGGTGGTGCACACCCCGGCCGATGAACGTATAGCCGTGTGGGCAGCAGATCAGGTTGTAGCCGATGTCGATGTACGTCTCGCCTCGGCCGCCGGACATGTGCATCTGCTGGATCTGGTGGACGTGCTGTACGCACAGCCGGTGCTTGGTCGGCCCGGCGATGTCGGCCGGGACTGGACCGCCGGTGTAGTGGATCTTCACGCCGCGCGGCGAGCTGATGCGGCTGTAGGGGCCGGACGGTGCGATCGCGTTCCAGGAGGCACGCGAAATCTTCTTCACGGGGTCACCTCTTCTCTGAGGGCTGGAGGTTGAGCCACTCGGCCACGGTGAGGCCGAGCGCGGCGGCGGGGACATGGATCGGGAGGACGGCGGGCACGAGCAGCACGCCGTCCTGGCACGGGAAGACCGTGCCGATGGGAGGGGAAGTCAAGGCCGCGGGTCAGCCTCGGGTGAGCTGGATGAGCGCGATCACCGTGCCCGCCACGGCGACCACGATGGTGACGACCGCGATGATCTGCCGGGTCCGCTCCGCGAGCTGGCCGCGCGTCACGGCCTCCCGCTCCAGCGCGTCGAGCCGGGCCTCCATCGCGACATGCCGGAGCTCAGCGGCGGCCTGGTTCTGCTCGACGCGCTTGACCAGCTCGGCATGCCGGTCGTCCACCTGATCCAGGCGCTGCAGGATTAAAGCGGTGGACCCGTTCGTCCGCTCGAACCCCAGCTCGACCGCGCCGCGCAGCTCCGCCAAGGCCAGCGCCAAGTTAGGCGAATCCTCGCTCACGCGCTGCCCCCGGTCTCGGCGGCGCTGAGGAACGTCAGCGGCGGCTTCAACGCGAAGCTCGGCGGAACCGTCCGCACCGACGACTCCCGGCCCCATTCGATCGCCATGCGCTTGGCCTCCACCCTGATCGGGTCGATCCGGGCCTGGCTCGTGATCGGGTCCAGCGGGTCGGCCGAGGCCGCACGGGCGGCGCCCACGTACGTCAGCGCGCCCTGCCGATCGTGCAGCGGAGCTGCCTGCATGGTGAAGCGGTGCTGCTTGACCAGCCGGATCCGCTCCAGGTGCGCGGCCAGCCGGTCAGCGTCGGATACGCCCGGCGTCCAGCAGGTCGGCAGATCACGGGTGGCGTCCAAGATCGCGGCATGCGCCTCATCCGACAGGCTCGGAGGGTCGTCCGGGTACGGGATGCCCATCTCATGCAGCGCGACGTCCAGCAACGTCGCCATGTCCTCCGGGTCGATGCCGTAGGCGGCCGCCCGCCACTCGAACAGCGCGTGCGGCATCACCATCACGCCGACGCCGCCGGCGTCGTTCGTCATCCAGATCCCCCACATCGGCTCCGCGCCGGGCGCGCCGGGGTCGATCTCGACCGGGCCGCCCTCCTTGCGTGATTCGATCGCGGCACGCGAGTAGCCGAGCTCGGCGTCCCACACCTGTATGACCTGCGGCATGCCGGTCCCTTCTCCCGTTGATGTCGTGATCAATGCCGGTGGGCCCAGAAGTAGAAGGCGAACGACGTGCTGTTCGCGAGGTTCACCTGGAAACCACTGGTGTCGGACGCCGTGAGCGCCCACGCCTTCGGCACGTAGTTGTTGGTGAACGCGGACGGCCCGCCCGAGCCGCCATCCCGCAACGCGACGACCGGCCCCATGTTGGTGGCCATCGAGGTCGGCGAGCTGGGCGGCCCGTAACGGTAGATGGCCCAGTTCGGCGATGCAGCCCCGCCGACCGAGACGGACCCGGCGGCGAACGCATCGTAGGGGGACGTCTCGTTGGCATCCCACACCCGGCCCCTGATGTAGAACCGGCCCGTGCTGTTGAGGTAGATGAACGTGTCGAACGACGAGCTGCCGGTGGAGTACCCGAACATCGCGTAGCCCTCGGCCACGTCCAGGCCGCCGCCCTGGCGGTTGGAGAACGAGGCGTCCCTGATGCCGAGCCGCACCAGCCCCGCGGCCACCTGCAACTCGGCCCGCGCGGTGCCGCCGCTGTTGGTGCCGCTGGTGATGAACGTCGTTGTCTCGCCGGGGTACCAGCCATCCTCAGCGTAGATCCTGGTGTAGTTGTTGTTGCTCGCCGGGTAGAAGCGCAGGTCCAACGTGCTGGAGTCGAGCACGAAGCGCCGGCCGGTGGCCGAGCTTCGCATGACAGACCCGGTGATCGTCTTGCCGGTGATCGCGTCGGCGGCGATCGTGCTGGCGGTGACAGACCCTGCCGCCAGCTTGTCAGCCGTGATAGCCGCGGCGGCCAGGTGCCCCGTCTGGATCGCCCCAGCCACGATCTTGTCGGCCGTCACAGCGTTGGCCTGGATATGCCCGGCCTGGATCGCCAGCGCCTGAATCAGCCCGCCCGTGATCGATCCGGCGACGATCTTCGCGTCGGCCGGGATCGACCCCGAGATGATGTGCTCGGCACCGTCGATCACCTCGCCAATCAGGTCGGTGTCCACCAGCGGGTGCGTGGACGCGACCGCCCTCGCCGACTCTCCCGACACGTTGCCAGACCGGTCGAGCGCGACGAGCCAGAACTCCCTGTCGGCGTTGTAGGGGAGGCCGGGCACGACCGCGGTCCCCGCCCGCTCCAGCCACTCCACCGCCTGGCCCTCATCATCCGGGTCGAGCGGGTCACGCATCATGACCAGGACGCGGTGGAAGTCGGCGGGCATGCCCGTCCCCGAGCTGGTCAACCCGTCCCACGTGACCCGGACGATTCCCAGCCGGGAGTCCACGACCGGCGTCGACGGGATCGGCGGCGGCGTCTCGTCGTCCGGAATGGTGATGACCGCCGAGGTGGCGAGCTGCCCCTTGACGCCCTGGTTGGTGGCGCGCACCCCGAAGCGCCACTGGCTCTTCGGGGTCAGCGGGCTGTAGGAGATCGAGGTGCCGTCGGTGTGGCCGAGCACTCGTTCTGCGCCGGTCCCCGGCGGGGTCTGCCCTATCAGCTCGTACCCGTCTACGGCCAGCGAGACGCCGTTCACGTCCGTCGAGACGGGCAGCCACGACACCGTGATCAGCCCGTGCGCGTAGCCCTCCGCGTCGAGGTATGCCTGCGGATTCACCACCAGGCCGGTCGGGGCGGCCGGGACGCGGTCCTTGCTCTCCGGCGCCGGCTCGCCGCCGTTCCCGCCCTCCGACACCCCGCCGGACAGGATGCCGTTCGCGCGCCGCGCGAGGCGGATGTCCCTCTCCAAGAACCGATCGTTGAGCACGAGGTTCCCGCTGATCAGCCCGTCGCCGTCTACCGACAGGGTGATCTGCCGGATGCGCAGCGCCTGCATGACCGCTTGGTCGCCTGGGGCACGAATCGTGTCACCTGGTCGGTAGTCGCGTAGCGGCAGGAATCGGGCCGCGTACGGCGTGATCTGCCGGGTGAGCTGTACCCGCTCCCCCGACGCCCGGTCGAGGGCGTACTGCGCGAGCAGACGTGCGGTGCCCTCGTCCTTCACCCCGCCCTGCGACTGGACCGCCTCCCACCGCCCCCACGGGGCGGCAGCACCGGGATTGGTCACCTCGACCGACAGGCCGTCCTCGCCGGTGATGAGGATCGCCGACGCCGCGTCCTCGAACGTGGCATCGTCGGGGGCTTGGTCGATGTCCCGCCCGAGGCGCAGCTCGACCGGCGCGGGCCCGGAGCCGAGCTGGCGGCCGAGCACGGTGTCGGGGTTGAACACCTGCAACGTGCGGCCTTGCATCTGCCAGTCACAGACGCCCTGCTCGCTGAGGTTGATCAACACGGCCAGCAGGTCCGTGCCCGGGTCGAGGCCGAGCGTCAGCGTGGCCGCCCACTCCTGACCATTGGAGTCCTGGGCGGCGTCGAAGTCGTAGGACAGGCCGGGAAGCGTGCCGCGTCCCTGAGCCTCGTCGATCATCTGCGAGAGGATGTCGCCGACGCTCGTGGCCGGGAACTGCCTCTTCCCGTCGATCATCCCGATCGCCGGGTACAAGGTCAGCTTGCGTAGCATCCACGAGTAGCCCGGCATGTCGTAGGAGCGGCTGAGCGCCTGATCCGCGCCGTCCCCGGACCGTTTGATCCGAAGGAACCTGGCGTTCGCCGGCTCCGTCCACGCCCCGCCCGCCGACCACTCCACCGCCACCTCACACGGCGAAGCGAGCCACTGCGAACCGGCCGCATGCCCGGAGTACGTCACCTTCAGACTCGGCGTGTCGTTGAGCGGCATGCCCATCTCGACCCCGAGATGCTTCCCGAGCACCCCGAGTCGTGGCCCGTTCGGCTGGTAGGCGACCAAACGTAACCCGAATCGCATTGGCTCGCCTGAGGTGATGATTTGCATGCCAGCCTCCCATCTCACTCATCTGTATTGACAAGACCTCATCGAGCGTGGACGTTTCTACATACGGGGCAAAGGCAATCGCCGCATTCGCCGCCCATCATTGCCGGGAGGTCAGATGAGAAGCCGGACCAAGCGAATAATGACGATCCTTGCGGCGATTGTTGCATTTTCTGTGATTGCGGCGATGCTGATTCTCTCTCCGATCGCACTGAGAACCCTCTCTTCCGTGATGCCTCCGGCGGAGTGGACCCTGCTAAGCGAAATTGGGCAGGCTTACGGCCCAGTCGCTACGCTCCTCGCCGCCCTATCTCTGGCCGGAATTGCGTACTCTGCCCTCCTGCAAGCCCGGAGCGTTCGCGTCATGACCGACCAAAACTGGAGGCTGGTGCAGTTCGAGCTCATCCGCACGGGCTTGGAGAAACCAGCTCTCGTGCAAGTAACTGATGGCCTGTGGCGGAGCCCCAAGGATGATGCGTCAATCCAGATGCTGATCCTGGCCAATGCCTGGACCAACCACTGGCGCTCGATGCACGACCTCGGGCTTATGGAAGATGCCGAGCTACGCCATCATGCAAAGAATTATTTCGATGGAGAGGTAGGCAGAAAACACTGGGAAACCTCCCGGGACAGCTACAGAGTTGCCCCGCGCAGCCGTAAATTCTGCAAAATCATGGACGAGGAGCTCGCGAAGGCGAACCGGTCCAAGGCGCGCCCCCTGGTGTATCCCAAGACGCCTTCGGCTCAAAGACAGGCACTCATGGCATTCGGCGCGGGCGCCGTGCTGGCCTTCAGCCTTGCCCTGCATGCCAGACAACGTCGGTGACTGATGTGGTGCTCTGGCTGGGACCAGCCCGCCGACCACTCCACCGCCACCTCACACAGCAACGCCAGCCACAACGCGCCGGCCACGTGCCCGGAGTAGGTCAGCCGCAGCGGTGGCGCGTCGTTGAGCGGGGCCCCGGCCTCTCAGTCGAGATGCTGCCCGTTCGGCTGGTAGCCGACCAGACCCAATCCGAACCGCACCGGCTCGCCAGGAATGATGACCTGCACCACTCACCCCCTTGTGGTGTCATGGATGGGTGGAAGACGAGCAGCCCAAGATCACGGCTGGATACCTGCCGTCAGGCGCGATAACGGCACGCCCGATTGAGATCAGCGACCTCGCGCGCTACCACGGCTTCCCGGACGACGCCGCTTACCTAGCCAGCGTCGGACTGCCAGTGGACGCGGCGATGGATGAAGTACAGCTCCGGCTACTCGGCCTCCACGACGTGCGCGGGGGCACGGTGGACGGCCTCATCGACGACCTGCACCAGCAGAATGAGGGCTGGCTTCGCCGCCTGAGGCGACGGCTACGGCGTTCGTCCGCGTAGGTCCGCCTTCAGCTGGACTCGTGCCTTAGTTCCAGTCGTCGGCGATGACCATGATCACGCGATCCGTCAGGTCGCCGTACCCAGTCGCACTGGACACCAGTTCAACGGGGGGCAACGTCGCTCGCTGCCCTACCCGGCTGCGCATACCGAACAGCGAGTTCTTGAGGAACAGGTCACCGCCCGGCAGGCCCGGCAGCTCAACCGGCCTCGTGGACAGCAGCTTCGGCGGCGTCGTGTACGCGGCGACGAGGACCGCCACCCACACGAACCGATCCGTCGCCGGAGCGGGCACGAGATTCGGCACCCCCGGCTCGGACTCCAGCCGCCAGCGGCGATTGCCTTGCTCCGAGAACGCGTCCGTGCGCGGCACCGACGAGTACACCGACATGGTGCCCAGCTCCTCCGCGTAGACGGCGACTCTCGACTCACCACTGACGAGGCCGGACGCCGGCGCGCACGTCGTCACCCACACACCATTGATCGACAGGCCGGCAGGCTGCACCAGCCGCGCCATGTACACCGCGCTGACCTCGGCCGGAGGCTGGACGGAACTCGTGCATGCGTCAGGGTGAGCAGACGACATCCAGCCGTCCCAGCCAAGCGGGGCCCCCGGAGGAGGAGGCACCATCACCGGCGTGCCCGCGGGCGGCGGCTCCTGCGGCTCCTGCGTGCATGAGCAGTTCACGGTGATCGAACACATGATCTTCTACTCCTTGTCTGCCCGCTCAGACGCGAGCAAGTACCTGTCGATGTCCAACCTCATGGCCGCGATCCGTACCGGATCGGTCCGGACGCCGTCGCGCAGCACCTGCAACGGATCGGCCTGACCACGCCGGACCGCTGACCTCGATACGGTCACCTCGCCAAAGCGCTCCTTACAGGCGGCAACCTGGCCGAGCACACGCGCCCGCGCGGAGGTCGCATCGCCCTCCAGCACAGGAAGAGCGTCCTTCTGGCCGTCGGCGTGCATCGCGTGCAGCAGCGGCGTGTACAGCAGCACCTCGATCGCCTCGTCCACCGTCTGCAGTCCGTGCTCGGCCATCCGGATCTCGAATGCCTCCTTCGGCCACGACGCGGCGAACGCCTCGCCGCCGTCGTCCAGCGGCTCGTAGAAGATGAGCCAGCTCTCCGGCCCCTCGACCACATCCGAGATCCGCCACCGCTGCACCATCACGTCACCCCGTGCTGTCTCCAGGCCCACACATGCAGGGCCACCGTGAACGTGGGCGGGCTGCCCAGGCTCGATTCGCTCGACCGCAGCGTGAACCCGCCCGTCCCCGGGTTACGCATGTGAAATGACAACCGGTCCGGGACCGGATTGTCGGCCGAGAACACGAGCCGCGGCGTCGACGCCAGCGTGACGGCGAACCCGACGAAGTACGTCGCCGCTGCCCCGCCCGACTCCGGCAGCGACCGCGCGAACATGAGCATCCCGGCGCCCGTCTCGAACGACCACGTGCCCCGGAACGTGGTGTAGCCCGTCGTGGACGTACCACCCCGAGAAAACAGAAACCGGTTCAGGCGGCCTTGGATGTCGTTGTGGCCGACCTCGAGTTGCGTCGGCTGCGCGAACATGTAGCCGCCCCCGGCGAGCCCGTCACTGGCCTGCACCATGTGCATGCGCCACTCGTCGCCGCGCTGGATGACGTAGGAACGGCGGGTGGTGTCGGGCGACAGGCCGGACACGTGGATGATCGCGCCGTCGCTGTCGGCATACGTGCGGGCGTAGTTCGTTCCGCTGCCCGGGTAGTAGCGGATCTCGGGGTCGGCCGCACCGGCCGGGTTGATGATGATGCGGCGGCCGGTCACGCCGGTCGCGAGCTGGCCCACGATGCTGACCGCGCCGGACGCGGAGGAGATGAACACCGTCTGCACGCTGGAGGCGTTGTAAGCCTCCAGGCCCGAGCTGTTGAGCTCGACGCGCGCCCCTCCCGGATCCCCGGCGACGATCCGGGAGGCCAGCGCGAGCACAGCCTCCAGCTTCGCGGCCGTGATCGCCCCGGCCGCGATGTGCTCAGCGAGGATCTGACCGGCGGCGATCTTCGCCGCGGTGATCGCGTTGGCCAGGATCGCGCCGGTGGTGATCGAGTCGTTCGCGGCGTCGCCCTGGACGAGCTGCACCGCGGCGATCGTCGCGGTGGCCGAGCGCGCCGAGGTGTTGCCGGAGCGGTCGATCGCGGTGAAGGAGAACTCCCTGTCGAGCCCGTACGGCAGGCCGGGCACGATCAGCGACCCGGCCGCGTCCATGTACCCGATCTCCTCCCAGCCGGGGGCCAGCGGGTCCTGCATCCACACGAGCACCCGGTGGAAGTCGGCGGGCATCGGGGCCGCCCCGACGCCGAGCCCGTCCCATGCAACGTGCACGACGCCGAGCCGGGACGCGAGCGTGGGAGCGGTCGGCACGGGCGGCGCGGTCGTGTCGTCCGGGATCGTCACCACCACCGAGCTGGAGAAGGGGCCCTTCTTGCCCAGGTTCACCGCGCGGACCTTGAACTGGTACTGCTGCCCGACCACCAACGGCGAGAACGTCGCGTTGGTGTCGGCGGCCTCCGTCGCGGCCACCAGATACCAGGGCGCTCCGACCTCGTTGATTCGCATGAACAGCTCGTAGCCGCCCACGGTCAGCGCCACGGCGTTCACGTCCTGGGTGACCGCGCCCCACGTGGCGGTCACCTGCCCTCTGGGCAGGCCGTGCTCGTCGATGTACGCGAGCGGATCGACAATCAGCCCGGCCGGAGCCGCAGGTGTGCGCGGCGTCGGCGACTCCGGCGCCGGACGCGCACCCGACCCGCCCTCGGCCGTCGAGCCGCCGACGATGCCGGCCGTGCGGCGGGCCAACCGCAAGTCCCTCTCCAGCAGGCGATCGTTGAGCACCAGGTTTCCGCCGAGCACGCCCATCTGATCGCGGGTGATCGTCATCTGCCTGACGCGCAGCGACTCCATCGCCCCGCCCTCGCCCGGCGCGAGAATGCGGTCCCCGGGACGGTAGTCCCGCCACGGCAGCCAGCGCGCGGTGTGCGGGGTGATCTGCCGCGTCCGCTGGACGCGCTCGTGCCCAACCCGCAGCAGCAGCGCCTCGGCCAGGAGGAACGCCGTCCCCGGATCGGACACGCCGCCCTGGCCGATCGCCGCCTCCCACCGGCCCCACGGAGCGGCGGCGGCCCCGTTCGTGAACGACATGCGGAACCCGTCATCGCCAATCACGAGCGCCGACGTGGCCGCGTCCTCGTAGGTGCCGATGTCGGGAGCGGCCACGATGTCACGCCCGAACCGCAGGTCAACCGGCGCAGCACCGCTGGCCAGGTCCCGCCCCAGCACGGTGTCGGCGTTGTACGCCTGCAACGTGCGCCCGTTCATCCGGAAGTCGAGCGTGCCCTGCTCGGCCAGGTTGATCAGGGTCGTCAGCGCATCGATCCCCGGCTGGTAGTAGATGGTCAACACCTTCGCCCACGGTTGGCCCGCGCTGTCGTGCGTCGGCGTGAAGTCCCAGGAGACGCCCGGCACCGCGCCGCGCGCCTGCCCCTCCTGCAGGAACGTGGCCAAGATCGCGCCTGGCGTCGAACTCAGGAAACCGCGCTTCCCGTCGACCAGAGGAGCTGAGCCGGGGAACAGCACCAGCTTGCGCAGCATCCAGGCGTAGCCAGGCAGCTCGAACCGCCCCATCCCGGCCCGATCGGTGTTGTCACCACGGCGTTTGATCCGCAGGAACCGGCAGTCCGGATCCTCTGTCCACGTCTGCCCGTCTATGCTCCACTCGGCCGCGACCTCGACCGGCCCGTTCAGTAGCTCCGCGTTGACCGCATGTGCGCTGGTGGACAGCATGAGCGCGGGCACGTCGTTCAGCGGGCACGCGACTTCCATCCCCACCGGATGCGGGAGCACCCCCAGACGGGCCCCATTGGGAGCATGAACGACTAACCGCAGCTCCAGCATGATCGCGCTCCTCCCCCGGTCAGGAAGTCCCACGGCCACGCTCAGCCCGCGTATCCGATCAGGATGGGCCGGAACACGAGTTGTCGAGGACGATCTCGCTGCGCAGAAGACGGCGCCGGTCGAACGTCAGTTGCAGGCCGTTCCGGCCGCCCACGACCGTGGTCTCGTGACCGTGGGCATGAAGCTGCCGTTGCAGCCACTCCGCTTGAGCGATGCGGTAACGCGCTGAGGCGTACGCGGCGTCGTAGTGCTGAACAACCACGCACGCTGGGCGCAGCACGGCGGCGATGGCGGGGACGGCATCCGTGTGGAGGTGCCAGTCGCAGGCCGCGGCCCGTTCCGGAACGGCGTGGCGGCCAGTGCCACTGGCGTGGGCGATCACCAGAGCCGTCTGCGGCAGCAGCGCCACCACGGCGTCGAGCAGCCCGTCGAACAGGCCAGTATCCCCGGTGTACCAGACGCCGCCGCCCGGGGTATCGAGAGCGAACCCGATCGCGGTGCGGGTTTCATCGCCGTGCTCGTGGTGGACCGCCGGGGTCGCATGGACGACGAGGTCGGCGAGTTTCACCGCCTGCTCGCCTTCCGCCTGGCCAGCGAGGTGGGTGAACGTGCAGGTGTCGACGCGGCGCATGTGGAAGGGCGTGAACGCGGCGAACCGCTGGATCACCGTCGAGTTCGCGGCCAGGAGCACGCGGCCTGGCCGCTGTCGGGCGCTCATCGCGCCTTCCAGACAGGGGATGACGTCGGTGTAGTGGTCGGGGTGAAAGTGGGAGACCAGCAACGCATCCACGTCGGCGAAGTCGAACCGGCCCTGCCGGGCGAGCTGGAGCAGCAGGCCGAGCGCGGCAGGCCCCGGATCCACGATCACGCACGATTTGCCTGTCCTGATCAGCACGCCACCGGCGCCCCCCGCGAGCATGCCGTAACGGTGCCCGAGCGCCCCGAGCAACGTCACCTCTGTCGCGCCAGCAACGACCGGAGAAGGCGCTTGGCCGAGGCGGGGCGGATGGGCGTGCATACGTCGATGCGCGTCGTCGGCCTCGTCGAGGATGCCGGCCAACTCTTGCGTGCTGGAGGAGCGCAGCCAGGCGTGGAGTTGGCCGAGGTCATCGAACGGCCCGTCATGGTGCACCGGCGTTCCCCCGAGGTCTGCTCGTCACGTCGGCACGAGTATCCCCGGCTGTGCCCCGGCCCGGCGACCGGCGATCCGCCGCGTGGACTGAGCTTTACGAACCTCTAACGATCAGGCTCGTGGACGAGCAAGTCCTGCGGTAGACGCTCACCCTCCGGACAGCTCCGCCACGCTCTGCCGAAATCGCCCCACTACCGCGGCACCGGGAAAGTTGCGCTCAAGCATCGAGTGGAGACTGAAACAGCGCGTCACTATCGCCGCAGCGTGACGCGGCGTCGCGAGCGCGTCCAAGCCGTGAATCACCGCCTGCTCAGGATCACCGAGCTGAGCAGACGCGGTCCCGAGGTCGAGCGCGGTGATCGCCCTCCTGGTCGGCGACATGCTCGGATCCTGCTCGTACACGTCCATCGCCTGCAACGCGAAGTCGCGAGCCTGCCCAGCATCCCCCAACCAGAGGCAGGACGTCGCGGCCACCGACCACACTCGCGCCGCATCGGCACTGAACAGACCCGTCGCATGCGCCGCGTGCCGCTCCGCATGGCCACGCAGCACCGTCAACATCTCCGACGCCGGACCCACGTGCCCCAGGCGGGCGTGCACCCGCGCTACCTGCCCCGTCAAGCGCGTCTGCGCCGCAGTCCCGGCCGGCGCCACCGCGACGCCATGCTGCGCGGCACGGAGTGCCTCGTCCGGCTGGTCGTTGTACAGCCACGTCGTCGCCTCGACATCCCACGCCCACGCGACCGCCTCCGGATGATCAGCCTCGTCCGCGTGGTGACGAGCATCTGCGGCAAACGCTAGCGATGCCCGCACCTGGCCGCGATCGCCCGCCGCCCACGCCAGCACCAGTGACAGCCAGGCCGCGGCGACGTACAGCTCGCGCCGCTGCCGCAGCGTCGTCCGGTGCTGGAGCAGCGTGGAGACATGACGGCGATCCCCGAGAGCGGCTTCCCACAGCTCGTCGGCACTGTAACGGGCGTAGTGAAGGCCGTAGTCGGTGATGACACGTTGCAGATGTGCGAGGCTGCTCGGCCCGAGGTCGGTCTCCTCGCTGCGACGGGTCAGCTCCCGCGCCTCCTGTTCAGCGGTGGCCAGCAGTCCCGGAGCGATCAGCGCTGCAGCGCCCAACCGCGCAGCACCGCGCAGAGCGTCACGTCGGTTCGTACGATCACCCCCTGAAGGTGGCGTGTAGTCGGTGGCAAACCCGAGCTGGACCGGGCCGGTCTCGTACAGCCGGGCAAGCCGGTCCTGATAGTCGGCATCGGCATGGCCACCGCTCTCCCATCGCCGCAGAGCCCGAACCTCCACCCCACGTGCGGGTAGCCCCTCCGATGCGGCCACCTCGATCAGCCGATCAACGGCATCTTGGGGACTCCACCCGCGCGCAAGGCGGTGGCTCTTCAGCTGGCTGTGGCCGCAGCAGAGGTGAATCTCCTGGGCGATGTCGTTGTAGACCTGCGCAGGCACCTTGTCACCGAAATCGACAGCCGCGCGGGCGCGGATCTCGCCTGGGTGCGTTTCGTGAGGTCTCAACAAGATCTCCTTGCGAGCACGGACGACAGCTTCTGTGTCACCCTCCCGCCGCCAAGCTCGTCCGGCAAGGGCTGACCGCGCCCTCTTCCTGGACCGTAAGTGCCCCTGTGAGGGGCGTCAATTGCCACTGGCGGCACCTTCGCATCACGGCGGACAGTCAGTGCCTGGACCTTACGGGAGGGAGACAGGGACATGGCAGACGCCGACTACTTCCAGAATCCGCCGCCACGGCGCACCGCCGCGCTGGCGCTGCTGGAGCACGACGGCCAGTACGTCATCATCAGCCGCTCGTACTGGACAGAGGTGTCCCGCTGGGGGCTGCCCGGAGGGTCCGCCGCCCCCAACGAACACCCGCGCAGGGCCATGAGCCGGCTTCTGGCCGAGAAGCTCGGGCTGCGCCTCACCCCTCAGGCGCTGATCGCCGTGGACTACTCCCCGCCCATGCCCGGCCACTGCACCGAGGGCCTCAACTTCGTCTACCACGTGCCCCTCCCCACCCGCGCGGAGATCAGCGTGGTGGACAACAGCGGCTACACCGAGGCCCGCTGGGTCACCGCCGAGGAGGCGAAGGACCTGGCGGTCGATCACGAGCTGTGGCGCATCAACGAATGCCTGACAGCCCTGCGCGGCGGCTTCACCGCCGACCTGCTGAAGGGGCTGCCGTTCCCCTCTCCCCACTCCCGATAGGAAGGTGATCGTCGTGTTTCTGCCCTACTCCGTCATCGAACAGCTCACCCCGGAGCAGGTGGCGATCTGGGAAGCCCACTTCGCCGGCGACCGCCACGAGCGGGCCCGGTCGATCGAAGAAGGCATCTGGCGGCGGACCCAGGACCCCGCCAACGCCGAACTGTCCGGCTGGGACCCCGACAGCGACGGCCGCCGCCGCGTCGTCCACTACCGGTACAAGTACGACCTGGACTACACCTTCCCGATCCCGCGCCTCGTGCTCACGGACCTGTACCTGTTCCACTCCTTCACCGCCCCCAAGGCCGAGATCGACGTCTACCGCAAGAACCTCGACTCGTGGCTGCGGGCCGGCGGCTGGAGGGAAAAGCCGGACGGCTGGAGCAAGGGCGACCTCCGCGTCACCCTGACCGACTACGACGAGCACCCTCAGGACGAGCGCGCCGGACGCGAGACTCCCCACGGCTTCCGCTCGGTGGACGTCACCTTCGTCTCCGACGGGTACGAGGTGGCTCGCGCCGTCCGCAACCTGCCCTGGGACGTGCTCGCGGGCGGCATGCGCGTCAAGGAGCAGCGCGGCAACCCTGCCATCGCGCCCGACCTGACCGGGCTGCTGGACTACCTGCCCTTCCAGGTAGAGGTGGGCTGCGGGAGCAGCATCGAGGCGGGTATCCCGCCGCTGCACTACCTGCACGAGGTGTACCGGGTGACCGCCCGCAAGGACAACACCCTCACCCAGTCGCACGCCTTCACCATGAGCCCCGAGGCCGACACCCTCGTGCAGGAGATGCTGCTCGACGCCACGGGCAAGGCCGCCGACCTGGTCCGCATGTTCAAGGCGTGCTTCCTGGCCCAGCCCACCGCCGCCCACCAGGCCCTGAGGGCGCTGCGCGACGCCGGTCACCTGGTCGGCCCGGTCATCACCCACAACTTCGACACTCTGTCGGCGCGGGCCGGGCTGCCCGAGGTGTTCGTGCGCCGCTACGACCAGAAGATCCCGCCCGTGCCGCTCCTGGACCAGGCCAAGGCACTGCTCGTGGTCGGACTGCACGCCGACCGGCGCGCGGTCCAGGCCCGCGCCCGCGCGAAGGGCATGAAGATCTTCTACGTGGACCCGGAAGGGCTCATGGAGAACGGCTCCTTCAAGGAGTACCCGATCGAGGGCGCGCGCGAGGGCGACATCATCGTCCGCCAGGCGGCCCTCACCGCCCTGCCGCAGCTGTGCGAGCTGCTCAACCTCAAGATCAGCCCGACTTCCTGAAGGTCCGCTTCCGCGGCCTTCGCTCGGGATAGCTTGCTGGGGCGCACCGACCGTGCGCCCCAACAGGACAAATCCGACGAATGGATCATGATGCGCGTATCCGTGATCGGCTGCGGCCACCTCGGCGCCCCTCATGCCGCCGCGATGGCCGAACTCGGCCACGAGGTGATCGGCGTCGAACTCGACCCCGAGAAGTGCAAGTCGCTGGGGGCCGGCGTCGCCCCCTTCTACGAGGCCGGGTTCGCCGAACTGCTCGCAGCCCACACCGCCACGGGCCAGCTCCGCTTCACCACCGACCTGGGCGAGGCCGCCGACTTCGCTGACCTGCACTTCATCGCTGTCGGAACCCCGCTACGGCCGGACGGGGACGGCTACGACACCAGCCAGGTGATCGGCGCCATCGAGGCCCTGCTGCCGCTGCTGCCTCCCCGGCCTGCCACGATCGTCGGTAAGAGCACGGTGACGGTCGGCACGGCTGCCCAGCTCCAGCACATCATCGACGAATTCGCACCGGCCGCCCGCGTCGACCTGGTGTGGAACCCGGAATTCCTGCGCGAGGGACACGCCGTAGAGGACACGCTGCGCCCCGACCGGATCGTGGCCGGCCTGTCCAGCCTGGAGGCCCGCGCGGCGATCGAGGAGGTGTACGCGCCCATCCTGGCCAGCGGCGTCGCCGAGCTGATCGTCACCGATCCGGCCACGGCCGAGGTGCTCAAGAGCGCCGCCAACGCGTTCCTGTCCACCAAGATCTCCTTCATCAACGCCATGGCCGAGGTGTGCGAGATCACCGGAGCAGACGTCAACACGGTCGCGTACGGCATCGGTATCGACAAGCGGATCGGGCACGGCGGTATGCGACCCGGCATCGGGTACGGCGGCGGCTGCCTGCCCAAGGACGTGCGCGCGTTCACCCATCGCGTCGGCGAGCTCGGCGCGCACGACGCGTACGGGCTCCTGACCGCCGTCGAGCACGTCAACGAAGGCCGGGGCCGCGCTGCGGCCGAACTGGTGGAGAAGGCCAATGGCGGCCCGCTCGACGGGAGCAGGATCGCCTTCTTGGGCGCCTCCTTCAAGGCCGGCACATCCGACGTGCGCGACTCGCCCGCGCTCCGGCTCGCCAGGCGGCTGGTCGAACGCGGCGCGACCCCGGCCATCTACGACCCCGAAGCCCTCGACGCCGCCCGCATCTACCACCCCGAATTCACCTACGCCGACACCGTCGCCGACGCCCTGCAGGGGGCTGACCTGGTGGTGATCGGCACCGAATGGCCACAGTTCACCCACGACCCCGACCTGCCCGACGAGGCCGCCGCAGTCGTGCGTCGCCGGGTGCTTGTGGACGTCCGCAACGCGGTCGACGCAGGCCCGTGGATCCTCGCCGGATGGCAGGTATGGCAGCTCGGCCGCCCAGCTCAGCACCCGCCCTACCCGACCAGCCAGACCCCCCCCTGGAGGTTGCCCATGAACATGGAGACGATGTGGACCCAGATCCGCGCCCTGCGTGAGCGTGACGAGCGGCGCAGCCACGCTCCTGACCCCGCAAAGGAACTCCTCCTCGTGACCAAGGTGTCGGAGGAGGCGAACGAAGCGGCCGAGCTGTACAGGCGCTGGCGCGGCTGGGGCACGGACGGCCCGCAGACCGCCACCCTGGCCGAGGTGCAGGACGAGTTGTGCGCCGCCATCCTGGCGGGCATGGTCACCCTGGACCGGATCTCTCCGGACAAGAGCGCCGGCAGTCATTGGGAGCGCTACCTCGCCTACGGCTTCCAGCGGGCTGCACGGGAGAACGCGGCAGCCGCGGCGGAATGACGCTTCGTCTCTACGGGCTGCGTCTGCTCAGCACGCATGCTGAGCAGACGCAGCCATGGGCTCGGTCGCCGCGCCCGGCCTCGATCACCAGCATCGACCGCCATCTGCGACAGCGCGGCGGGCCTGGCTTCCTGTGGCGGCCACGCTAGTAATCGCGCAACCGAATCGCCTCTTGAGATAGGCGGACCCTGTGCGAAAACGCACCATCCTCCCCCGGAGCACACCTCATGCTGTCCGCAAAAGAGCCATTCACCACGGTCTATGCCTGGCGTGTCCGCAGCGATGCCGATCGCGAAATCTCAGGTGTGACGGGCGACCAGGGGAAGGCACTCGGAGCCATGCTCGCCGCGTTCGGCGAGCTGCCCGGCGCCTCCCTCCAAGCAGACCTGCGCATTGCTGGCGTCGATCCCCGTGAAGTGGCGGTGCAGTACCTCCGCACCCGGACCATCGTCCGCGCCCAACGGACGCCCACCCGCCAGCCGACGGCCCGCCCGCCGCTGCCCAGGCTGGGGGAATGACATGGACCAGCTTCTCCCCACCACCAGGGGCCAAGCCCTGCAGTACACCCTCAACGCTCAGGTCCAGTCCTGGCGCAAGCTCGTGCTGTCCCGCCTGGCCGCACGAGACGCCAACGGCCGGCTCGCCGAGCTCGCGTGGATGTCGGCCATCACCTACACGGCCTACGACAGCCAGATGGCCAGCGCCAGCCGCCTCCTCCTGCAGGGCATACCCGTCCCCCAGGTGCTCGGCGCGCTCGGCGCGCGCGACGTCCCCTCTCTGCTCGTCCTCTGGAGGCCGTGGGCCGCCCACCAGAGCGAACTGTTCCGCCTCGGACGCGGCGTGATGTCGCCACAAGACGCAAACCACGTCACCGCCCTGCTGGCGACGCACAACATCAGGCCGCAGTCAGGAGAGATCGCATGAACAGCAGCAGAGCCTTCCGCCACTGGGGCTACCTGGACAACGCCAGAGCGGCCGTCGACCCGGTGCTGTTCGCGCCGATCAGACCCGGCGAGGAGAACGGCCTCGAATACCTGCCCATTCAGGGGGCGGAGGGAGTTATCGCGCTCCGCCGCCCGCAGAGCCCCGACGAGGTCGTGATCGTCGCCCTGCTGGAGCTGGCGACGCTGATGAGCATCATGCCTCAGCCGTAGCTCACCGACGTCCGGCATCCCTTCCGCAACCCGATGCCGGATAGGCCCGCCGATTCGCGGCGGCGGGCTCCCTCCTCTGCACCCCACCGCTGCGGAGGGAGTGGCCAGGACAAGAGAAAGCCGCCTCCTGATCCTGGCCACTCACGGACCACCCCAACACGCTCCGCCACATCAGCACGAGCGTGGCGATGCGTGCGGGCAGCAAGGAACCAACCATCTCAGAGAAAGAGAGTCAGCATGTCACAGCGACGCACACCCCTGGCAGAGCGGGTCAACGACCACATCGAGTTCTCCGACCCGAGCCTCGATGACGGGCCCACGGTGATCGCGACACTCGACGAGTGGGGCGCGTTTCTGCTCGCCCTCCAGGAAGGCGAGCAGCCGACCGAGGGTGCCGTGCGGATGAGGACCGACGACGCAGGCGTGGTGAGCATCTGGCACGTCCACGGCAAGGACGCCCCGGTCACCCTTGCGGCCCCGGACTGGACCGAGTTCGTCGCCCTCGTCAAGCAGGGAGAGTACGACATCGAGCGGCTGCCTCACCAGGCGGCCCAGTCGGCCTGACCGGCATCCCAGCAGGAAGGGCCGCAGCGTACTCGGGGACGCTGCGGCCCTCCGCCCGTTCTACGGCTGTATCAGTGCCTGTGTCTAAACCAGATGGGTCTCAGGGCTTCAGCGAACAGAGCTGGCACGAGCCCGAGATCGACGGATCTGGTGGCCGTCAGGCAAGATCGAGTGCATGTTGCTGAACGAATATAGGCGCTTTGACGCCGGAGCGACGGCTGTGCGTCGGCATGTGTGGAACGAGAAGGTCTGGTCGGCAGCCCCCTATCGAGTTCTTCACGACACGGAGGAGTTTCTGGTCGTAGCGGGATGGCCGGGGCTTCGGGGCCTGGTCTCGACCACGTGGATCAACTCCTTCGTCAACGGCGGCAGCTTGCGGGAGCGCACGATCCGCGAGCTCGCATCCGGTGAGTGGAATCTGGGGTGGTGGGCTTGGCAGGGCACCACCGTTCGCAGTTGGTACGGCATTCACTCCTACTTCACGGTGCGCCAGTACTTCGACACCGATCAAAACCCTCTCGCTTGGTATGTCGACTTCGACCTGCCGAAACGGCGCACCCTGATGGGCATCGACACCTTCGATCTCCTGCTAGACCTCGTCGCCGATCCTGATCTATCGCAGTACCGGTGGAAGGATGAGGACGAATATCAGCAGGGCAGACGGCTCGGGCTGATCAGCGATGACACTCACCGCCATGTGACCGAAGCGCGCTCAGAGGTCATCGGCTTGATCGAGGATCGGCTGGGCCCCTTTGCCCATGACTGGGCACCACTTCAATGGGAGGCATGGCAGACACCGACGCTGCCCGAGAACATTGAGATATACCCGGCAGCGGCCCATCTGTGAGTCAGAAGATCCGCCGGGAGGACTGTGCGCCGCCGACGGGCCCCCAACTCTGCGACCGGCACGCCGACGAGCAGAAACGCCGTGACGACCGTGCTGTCACCTCCAGCCCGGCTCCACAGCCCTCACACACACGGACCTCGGTTCGCCGACCCACTCAGCAAATCTCACACGCTGTCACTGCCCTAGTCAGGCCTCACCAACCTGAGAAACGGGCACTCAGCGCAGCGCGATCAGCGGGGTCATCCCGAATGGCTGCCACTGGCCGAGTTCCAGCACCGCGGGCGGCTCGTCGTGCTGCATGCTGATCCAGCAGGCGTCTGCGATGAACGGGGCAACAGCCGATTCAGGCTTGTACGCCGCCACGCCGCCGTTCTCCATGAGCCCCAAGGACAGCACGACGTGCACCCATCGTCCCTCCGAAGCGGCGGGGACCACCTCGTACAGTGGCGATGCGGCCCACCCGACCCCGACACCCGCAGCCGTCGCCGCCGTACCGGCCACCGGAACGGCCGGCTGGCCGTGACCCGATTCGTAGATGGCGGCACGCCAGGTGCCGGTCGTGGTCTGGGTGTTGCGGAAAGCGGTCCAAACGGTCTCGATCGTCTGGCCAGCAGGCACGTACATCATGACCACGTACAAACCCGGCGTGTCACCGGGAGGGCTGATCAGGCGGTCCTTGGCCAGCCAGGTGGGCACCGTCTGCGCGAACCCCCACCGGGAGAACGCACTCTCCAGGTGGTAATGCGGCTCGGGCGGGCCGGACAGAGAGGGGACGGCGGCGATAGCGGTGTCGTGCATGGATCTCCTCACAGGAACGAACGACGGGCCCGGATCTCAAGCCCGGATGCCGATGTGGTGGACGTGGCGGTCGCAGTCACGAGAACCGCGCGGGAGTGCGGGTCACCCACGGCGATCGCGGGCGTCAGGTGCAACCAGCCGAACGCGCTCCCCGGCCCCGTGGCGATGATGCTGCCGGTCACGTCCGTCCCGGACGTGAAATCCCAGGTATCGGTGGTGACGAGCCGGGCCCGCATCTGCCCGCAGTCGATGAGCAGCCGCTGCCCGGCCAGCAGGCCGGAGGAACGGCCCACTGTGCCGCCGCTCGCGACGTCGGTCATCGACGGGTTGACGGCCGGACCGGTGACGCGCAGGACCGCGTCCACGATCGGGCCAGTGCTGCCCGCGAGCGGGGTCACCAGCTGGCTGGCAGCGTTCGCCGCCCCGGCCCAGGTGACTTCGGCCGGGTCACGCCAGTACACGCCTGGGATCTTGCAGACGGCGGTGAGCCGGGCCCGGGCCGCTGAGGTGTTGATCTCCGGCTCGGACACCGCTTCCACGGTGATGCCCGCGACGCGCACGATGCTGCCCGCCGTGTAGGTGAGCTGCATCAGCCGGTGCCGCACCCCCAGCATGGCCGAGACCGCTTCAAGATTGTGCTCTAGCTGCTCGAACCCGCCATCGGCCCCGGCCGGGGTGCGGCCGGTCACGCCGAGCACGAGCGGCAGCGTCGTGGTCTCCAAGTCCAGCCCGTACACCGGCAGCTCGCCGGCCACCCCTGGCACCTTCACGCTGACCGACCTCGCGCCGGGAAGCGGGCGGCGTTTCGTGCCGACCTTGGCCCGCCAGCACCCGGCCGGATGATCGAGCGGTACTCCGTCGAGGTGGTACATCGGCATCTACAGCACCCCCAACATTCCCGCGTAGGCAAGGCCCCGGTTGACGGTCTCGCTGGTCGGCTCGGCAACGGGGTTGATCGCTGTCACCTGGATGTTCACCGGACCGCCCGGCCGGTCGTGCGTCCCGGTCACGGCCCGCCCGGTCGAGCCGATGTCCACGCTCAGCTCCGGCCGGAACGACCGCTCCAGGTCACCGGCGATCCGCGACGCGGTGGCCAGCACCGTACGAGCCGAGTTCTGCATGCCCTGCGCCATGCCGAGCATCGTGAAGTGGCCGATCTCCGCGAACAGCGTGGAGGGCGAGTTGATGCCCATCGCCTGCCGCACCCAGTCCGGCAGGATGTTCCGGAAGAATCCCCAGATCACGTCCCGGAACCACCCGGCCGCCGACTGGATGCCGTTCCACAGCCCTTGCAGGAGCTGCCAGCCCAGGCTGTCGATCACGACCAGGAACTCCAAGATCGCGCGGCTGGCCGTGGCGATCGCGCCCACCAGGTCGCCGCGAAGCAGCGCCGCCGCGGACTGCACCAGCGTGATCAGCGGCGGCAGCAGCGTCGTGACGAGCTGCAGCAGCGGCGGCAGCAGCGGCAGGATCACCGGCAGCAGCTCTGCGACGGCGCCGACCAGCGTGATCACCGCGGGCGTCACCTGTACCAGCGCCTGCAGGAGGACCTGGCCGAGCTGCCCGCCTACCTGGGCGAGCAACGCGATCACTGGGCCCAGGATCGGCGCCAGCCCGGTCACGAGCTGCGCGGTCAGCGCCGCGAGCTGCGGCAGCAGCGGAGCCACCGCGGGGATCACGCTGGCTGCTAGCACAACCGCTAGCGCACCCAGGAGCGGCAGCATCGGAGCCAGTTCCCGGGCCGCGAGCGCGAACGCAGCGACCAGCAGGTTCAGCGACGGGAGGCTCGCCTGCACGGCGGCCGCGAGGACCTGGGCGACGAGCGCGGCAAGCTGGCCGACCACCGGGAGCAGCGGAGCGACCGCGACCATGATCGACGAGAACGCCGTGGCGAGCGGTACCAGAGCGGGCGCGACGGCCTGGACCGCCTGCCCGAGCGCGGCGAAGATCGCCGAAACCCCGGGGAACAGCGCGGCCAGCGCGGGGACGACTGCCTGAATCGCGGCGGTCAGGATGGGCCCGATCTGCACAGCGAGCGCGGCCACGAGCGGCGCGAGCAGGCCGACTCCTTCGGCGACCGCGACGAGTGCGGGCGCGAGCGCCGACCCCATCTGTCCGAGCGCGACGAAGATCGCCGTCAGGGTCTGCTGTCCGGCCAGCGAGTTGACCCATACCGCGATCCGGTCCAGGACGGTACCGAGGACGCCGAGCGCGTCGCTCCCGGTCGCCCGCATGGCCGCGAAGACGCCGGACACGATGTCCCACACGTCGGACGCGATCCCGCCGAGCTGGCGCAGGACTTGGACGGCGCCCTCCATCCAGGCCAGGGCCCGGCCGGAGTCGGCCGCCTGCGACAGGAAGGTCCCGAACCGGGCCGCCAGCAGCGCCAGCTCGGGCGCGAGTCCGGCGGCGAACTGCGCGCCGACCTGCGTGATGCGGACCAGCCCAGTCAGCACCGGGTCGATCGCGACGGCCAGCTCATCGACCGCGCGCCGCAGGGAAGCGAACACCGCGCCGATCGCGGACACCGCGACACCAGACCGGGCGAACTCGGCCACCCGCACCACGACGCCGGCGATGGCGCTGGCGACCGAGGACATGCCGATCGCGAGCGGCCCGACAAGGACGTCCGCCAGCGCTGTGAGCTGGCCTGCCAGCGGCGCGAACAGCGCGTCTTGGACGAAGGTCCGTACCGCGAGCAGGACGGGCCGCAGTTCTCGCAGCTCTCGGGCCGCTGCCTGCGCGGCCGGGGACAGGCCGGAGATGGCCTCCTCGAACTTCTTCTGGTCCGCTCCCAGAGCGGCCTCGAAGGCGTCGCCCACCCCGGACAAGGCCACGGTCAGGGTGAGGAGCCCGGCCGCGCCGAGCGCTGCCGCTCCCGGAAGCGCCGCGACCAGTCCGACCGCGGGAGCGAGCGCCGCTCCGAGCGAGATCACGCTGTTGGTGACCGCGCTGGCGGCGGCGGACAGGATCGCCATGCGGGCCGCCGCGGCGACGACCTCGACGCCCATCCGGGCCACGGACGTGGTGATCCCGGCGGCGGAGGTCCGGAACCGGCGCGACGCCTGCTCGGCGTCGCCGACCGCGCGTCGTAGCCGGGTGGCGAACGACTGGTCGCGCAGGTCGATCGTGACGAACAGCTCGCCCACGTTGATCGCCATGTCTCCACCTCCTGTGGGGTCCGGAAGGGAGGTGGAGACATGGCGACGATCTGGGGCGGACCGGTCAGGCCAGGCCGAGCACCGCGGCGTACTGGAGGCCCTTGTTGACCGTCTTCGACGTGGGCTCGCTCACCGGGTAGTTGTTCGTCACGTGCACGGTGGTGTGGTTGCCGCCGTAGCTGCCCGGCACCATCCCCGGGGTGAGCGTGGCCACCGGGCGCGGGGTGAACGCCTTGGTGAGCTGTCCAGCGATTCCGGCTGCGCGCGCGAGCACCTTCGGCGCGGCCTGGGCGATGCCCTGGTCGAGCCCGGCCACGGTGTTGACGCCGACGTCGGCAAGGACCTGGCTCGGCGACTTCATCTTCAGCGACTTCTTGATCTGCGCGACGAGGGCGTTCGCGATGTCACGCATCGCGGCCTCGATCGCCTTCTTCTGCGAGACGATGCCGGTCAAGAAGCCCTTGCCCGCGTTCTTCCCGGCGTCGAACATCGCATCGGCGGCGGCACGTCCGGCCTGCTTGGCGGCCTTCTCGATCATCCCGTACGTCGAGTTGATGCTCTTGAAAGTCGCCGAGTCGGCCTGGAGGATCGCCTGCCCGAGTTCGGTTCCGGCGTCGGGCCCGGCCTCGATGATCTGCTGCAGAAGGCCCTTCGACAGGCCGCGCTTAGCGAGCTTCTTGATCGTGTTCGCCCAGGTCTTGACCTGCGCGAGCCGGGATGTCAGCCCCTCCTGGATCTTCTGCGCGCTGACGGGGTTCTGGTCTGAGAACCCCATGTTCGACAGGCTCGCGAACTGCCGGCCTTGGTCGGCGATCTGCTTGGCGTAGGCCATCGCGTCGGCGAGGACTTTGACGATGGTCTCGCGCTCCTTGGCGAGTTTGGCCAGTTCGCCGTTCCCTGCGCGGATGGACTCGACGAGGTGGTCCTTGACGCCGGAGGTGATCTTGCCGGACTTGAAGGCGTTCACCACGGCGTCGACCATGCGGCCGGCCGTGTCTTTGATCTTGGACTCCTCGCCTTGGAGGCCGAGCAGCCATCCCTTGGCGGTGTCGGAGCCGATCGCCATCATGACCTTCGACGGCGACGCGATCCCCAGCAACTTCTTGATCCAGGAGATGAAGCCGGAGAAGAGGTTGCCGACGCTGGAGGTGAAGGAGTTCCAGGCGTTGACGAATCCCTCTTTAATCCCGTTGACCAGGTCCTTTCCGAGATCCCACAGCTTTTTGAAGGCGCCGGTGATGGTCTCGCCGAATGCCTTGACCCCGTTCTTGATCGTGTCCCAAGCGCCCTGGAAATCCCCGGTGAGCACCTTGGCCAGGGCGGTGACGATGCTGATCACCAGCGGCAGCACCGAGGTGCCGAGCTCGATCAACGGCGGCAGGAACGGCGTCACCGCCGAAACGATCTTGGTGAAGATCCCCGCCAGCCCGAGCAGGATCGGAGACAGTGCCGTGATGAGCTGCACCAACGGCGGCAGCAGACTCGTGGCAAGCTGCATGATCGGCGGCAAGATCGGCAGGATGGCCGAGATGAGCTGGCCGAAGATCTGCGCGAGCTGCGTGAAGATCGGCGACAGGGCGACGATGGCCTGCTGGATGGTCTGCCCAAACAGCACAGCCATCTGCGAGATCGGCGGCAGCAGCGGCGAGATCGCGCCGACCAGGATCGTGATCGCCTGAACCAGGACACCACCCAGCGCGGCCGCGATCTGCCCGACGACCGGGATCAGCGGCGCGATAGCCGGGACAAGGCCGGTGATCAGCTGCGTTGCGAGCTGAGCGATCGGCGGGACGACCGGCAGCAGGGCCATGACGAGCTGCCCGAACGCCTGCGCGATCTGGCCGATCACCGGGCGGAGCTGCGTCAGCATCGGAGCCAGCGCCGAGGCCAGGGTCTGGCCAACCTGCACCAGCACCGGAACCAGCGATGTGGCGAACGCGGCCACGAGCTGGAGGACCGGCGGCAGCAGCGGGATCAGCGCAGCGGCGAGCTGCGCGAAGCTGGCCACCAGGACACCGATCGACGGCCCGAGCTGGACCAGGACCGGCCCGAGTTGTCCGGCCAGCGTTTGCGCGATGAGCGTGAGGCCAGACATGAGCGGACCCGCTAGCGAACCCGCTAGCGACACCAGTGCGGCCAGCAGCGGAGCCACGGCCTGGAGCAGCCCCCCGAGCCCGGTGACCAGCGTGGACAGGAGGCCAGAGTTCTGGCCCAGCGCGGCCGAGATCGGCGCCAGAAAGCCGGCGAGCTGGCTCCCGAACTGGCCGAGCGATCCGGCAACCTGCGACAGCATCGGGGTCACCGCCGCGACCACGCCCTGGATGGCGGACAGCATCGGGCCCAGGAATTGGCCCAGCCCGGCCGTGAACTGACCGATCAGCGGCGCGATCTGCTGGAACATCTGCTGGAGCGCGGGCGCGATCTGCGTGGAGAACATGGCCTTGAGCGACCCGGCCGCCTGCGTCAGCGGGCCTTGCAGGACCGAGGCGGCCTGCGCCAGGTCGGCCTGCACCGACTTCTTCATGTCGGCGAAGGCGGCCTTGACCTTCGCAGACTCCATCGCGGCCTTGATGCCGATGACCGCGATCCCAGCTGTGATGCCGGCGAACACTCCCGCCAGGACGCCGCCCGCAGCGACTCCGGCCGCTCCCATCCCGACCAGCGCGAGGCCGGTCTTGTTGGCCAGACCGAGCATCATCGGCGTGGCCGACAGCGACGCGGTCCCGAACTGGAGCAGGCCCGTGCTCATCGTGGCCAGCGCCCCGCGCACGGTCAGCGACGACAGCCGGACGAGGCCGGAGATGATCGTCCACGCTGCGTGCGCCCGGCGCAGGTTCGTCACCGCGCCGGATATCCGGTCGTACGCCTGGGAGATGCGGTCGCGGGCCTCCTGCGCGGACGCCCACATGCCGCGCACCCCGGCCGCGATCCCAGCAGCGGCGGCCTGCACGCGCGGCCGCACCGCGTCCATGGCCTTTCCGATCGCCATGGACGCTAGCTGGAACGCTAGCGCGACTGGAGAGAAGCCGAGCATGACGGCGCGCAGCCCGGACATCTCGCCCGCCATCACCTTGCGGGCGATGATCACGGCGGCCACCAGCAGCGCGAGCGTCCCGATGACCTTCAGGAAGCTGCGGCTGGACTCGGACTCGAACAGCCGCGCGGTGAAGCCCATGACGCCCATCGCCTGCCCGAACACCCCGGACACCGCGGACACCTTGGAGATCGCCCCCGACAGGCCCCCCAGATTGCCGAGGATCCCGGAGACGACCTCGCCCAACCGGGTGCCGGACAGCGCGGCGTTGAGCACCATCTCGGCGAGCGCGAGCCCGGCCTGCTGCGCGGCCGACGCGACCGCCTCGCCCATCCGCGCTCCGGCCGCCGTCATGGCGTCCATGACCGCGCCGAACAGCGGGCTCGCCGCGCGGGCCTTCGCGACCGCCGATGACAGCGTGCTCGACACCCGCTCCCTCAGATCGAGGGTGATGAACAGTTCGCCCACGTTCAGGCCCACAGCCGAACCTCCTCACCTGGTCACTGTTTGTCAGGGGTGAGGGCGCGGGCGATCCGCGTATCGGCGTCGAGCAGGCCGAGGACCCGGGTGCGCAGCCACCGCCAGGACCGGCCCTCCAGCGACGTGGACGATTCCAGGTCGATCCCGTATGCGGAGTGCAGATCGCACTCGATCAGCGCCCACCGGCTCAGGAGGTCTTCCCACCCGACCGCTTGGCCGCCGCCTTGGTGGGCCGGGTCCGGCTCGTACCACTCGTAGAGCCCCGTGACGGGGTCGAGGTCGCCGCCCCCGTCTCCGGGGCGTCCGGTTCCGGGCCGGCGTCCCAGTACTTCGCCGCGGTGTCGGTGTCGCCGGCGATCCACAGGAACGCGGTGATTCCGGCATGCTTGATGCGCGGCCACGACACCCGGTCGGCGATCATCTCGTCGTAGGCGGTGCCGAGGACACGCCGGTACAGGTCGGTCTCGCCCTGGTCGTCGAGCTGGGCGGCGTCCACTTGCGTGCCGTTGGCGGCCGCGATGCCCGCGGTCATGAGCCGCTGGCAGAACAGGCCGGTCTCGGCGTCGGCGGGCGGGACGCGGTAGGTCTTGCCGCCGATCGGGAGCGGCAGCGAGTCGTCGAAGAACTCATCAAGATCGCGAAACTGCGCCATGGTCACGCCGCCGGGTTCGTGATCTCTTCGGGAGCGCTCTGCCCCACGAACTCGATCTCGAACGGCTCCAAATCGGTGGTCTTACCGCCGGAGCCCTTGTAGTCCACGGTGGCCGTGCCCGTGTAGGCGTCGGGCGCTCCGTCTCGCCGGTACCAGCGGACTTCGACCGACGCCTCCAGACCGACGACTCGGCCGGCGCGGCGCACGTACTCCTGGCCAGGGTCAGGCACGAACGTGGGCGCGCTGTCGTCGCGCTTGCGGTTGCCCTTGCACTTCAGCGTCCACGCCCGCTGCGTGGCCACCTCCGACGCCCAGCCGTCGCCGTCGAAATCCGAGTCGTCCTCGGTCTTGGTCTTGATTTCCTCCTCGAACGAGGTCAGGCCCCGGATCTTCGTCCAGGTCGCCGAAGCGTCGGGCGTGGTGTTGACCTCCACGACCCAGTCCTTGGCCAGCAGGGATCGCCATCCCATGGGTGCCTCCTCAGGCATGCGAAAAGGCCGCCAGCGGATCGGCTAGCGGCTATGGATGAAGATCAGTCGCGGTGGCGTGTCGGCCAGTGGACCGTCAGCTCATAGGAGTCGGCCCGCTCCCACCGGCCCGAATCGTCCCGGCCGAGCGGAGCGACGATGCGCCGTTGCGCGAGCAGCACGAACACCCCGGTCACGAGCCGGACGTTGGCCAGGCCGTGCACCTGGTCGTAGACGCCGTCCGCGAGGTCATCGACGATGCGCGGGTCAGGGCCGCCGCGCATGCGGGCCTGCACCTGCACCACCGTGTCCGGGTTGACCGGGTCGTCCAGGCTGGTGCCGGTCCCGTACATGGCCAGCGCGATTGCAGGGTCCGGCGACGGCGGGAGCCCGCCGATCGTCAGCGCGGTCTGCGCCGCCGTGTAGACGCCGTCTGGGTCCCAGTCCCCCACCCCGCCGGCAGCGAGCAGCTCGGCGAGCCCGGTCAGCAGCTTGCGGGAGAAGCCGGGCGGCGGCGCGGTCACGACAGCGCCCGTTCGATGGCCGCCGCGATGATCCGCTCGATGACCTCGGCCTCCTCGCGGGCCGGGTTCTCCAGGTACTTCCACTCGCGGCCGGGCAGGTGGTTCAGGTTCGGCGTCTCGTGCTGGTACACCGCGTACGGCGTCCCGTAGGAGACGGCCGCGCGCAGCTCCGACCGGTCCACGCTGGTGGCGCCTGACCGCTCCAGGTCGCCAAACTCCAGCGGCACCCGCTGCCGGGACACCTGCAAGACGTGTTCGGAGGACAGCTCCAGGCCCTGCACGGCCCCCGCCTTCCAGCGGGCGTTGATCTCGGCCGGGGTGTGGCCGGGCCGCCATTCCTCGGACCTCACTTGCACACCACCTCCACGTGATCAGGGGTGGGCAGTCGGCCGCCGTCCCGGTTGAAGGACGTGATGGCGATCATCTGGCGGCCGTTGGCCGTGATCCGCGAGCCTGCCGGGCACCTGGTGCCCGGCAGGAAGAAGATCGTGGTGTCGCTGACGACCTCGGTCCCTTCGTCGTCGCGGACCATGCGCCGCTCGTCATCGATCAGGCATGGCTCGTCCTCGATCGGCGGCTCGTAGACCGGCCCGTACGCGCCGTTCCCGCGGAACGGTTCGATGGTCGCGGTGTGCGGGAGTACCCATTGCGGCAACGAGGTCCCCACGGTCATCTCCCTTCGGCTACCAGTAGGGGCCGTCGATGACGTAACCCGGCAGCAGACCTGCCGTGCGCAAGATCGACACGGCGTCCTGGGCGTATCGCGGCGGGCTGGTCGCGCCGCCGCCTACGCGTTCGAGCTGGACGCTGCCGATCTTGACCGTCCCGAACGCGGAGGCGACCCCGTAGGGATCGCCTACCGCTCGCGACCACGCGGCCTGCGCGCACGTCGCCCGCGTGATCGCCTTGCGCTCCTTCGCGTCGGCCGGACTGCCGTCTCCGCCCACGCGGTAGACGGCGCACAGGAGCAGCTCGTCGATCCGCTCCGACGCGCGCTCCAGGTCGCCGTCGATGTCTGCCGGTGCCGGGGCCTTGGTGTAGTCGGCGAAGTCCTGGGCGGTCGCGTACACCAGCACGGTGACCCCCTACGGCTCTTCGAGGACTGCGACGGTCAGGCCGGTGACGCCGCTGTAGTTGATCCACACCTTGCCGTCGCTGCGCCGGTAGACGGCGGGGAGCGGCGGGACGAGCACGTCGCCCGTGGTCGCGGGGATCGTGTACGGCCGGTCGGTGATGTCCTGGCCGTCCACGGTGCCGGGGATCTCGATCGTGACCGTCTTCGGCGTGCCGTCAGTGTTCTTGAACCGCAGCCTGCGCTTCTCGGACCAGGCGAACGCGTTGCCGTCCACGTTCGCGTTGTTCGGCAGCGCCGATGCGAGGTTCAGGCCGGCGCGCGGCACGGCCGTGACGGTGAGATCAGTCCTCGCCATTGACGATGTCTCCCTCCTGGCCGAACTCCTCGATCAGCGCCTGCTTGGACAGGGCCTGCGCGTCCCGGGGCTTCATGCCGCGCTGGATCGCGTACGCGACCCATTCCTTCTTCGGCTCGTGCTCAGCGGGCCGGGTGATCGCGGTGGCCACGTCGGCCAGTCCCGGCCCGGCCTGCCCCTGCACGGGGCCTGCGGCGGGCTCGTCCGGCACGCCGATGAGGATCCACACCTCCAGCGCGTCCAGACGCGCCGACCGGTGCGGGTACTGCACGACCTGGCCGGTGTTGACGTTCTTGTACTGGTAGGTGGAGGAGACATCGGCGTGGATGTCCTCCACCTTGGACAGTGCGCCCATCGCGTTGACGTTCTCCCGTGCCGTCAGGGCGCCCATGTGGTCGACGGGAGTCCGGGGGCCTGGCATCAGAAGTTGGCGTCCTTCTCGATGTCCACCTGGATGATGAGGTCGGTCGGGCTGCCTCCGGCCGACACGACGGTGACGGCCAGGGTGTCGCCCTCCAGGAAGCGCCGGTTGGCCAGCCCCGCGAGTGAACCGGCCATCCAGGTGCTCGCGCTGCTCACCGACAGGTCGCCGGTGAGCAGGTTGGTGGTGACCGGCGAGCCGTTGGACGGGTTGATGGTGGTCCTGGTGCCGTTGACCGCCGCGGCGGTGCCGCCGACGCGGTAGGCACGGACGGCCTTGATCTTGCACGGGACGGACGCCCGCCACAGCACGAAGGAGCCGGCCGCGATGTCGGCCCCCTTCAGGGTGAGCGTCTTCTCGGTGAGGCGCGGCTTGTATGCCATCGTGGAACTTCTCCTTCAGGAAGAAGGCCGCTAGCTGTTTCGCTAGCGGCTTTCGGCGTTAGTTGTCCACGTCCTTGACGAGAACGGCGCGGTTCGGGTCCAGGGTCTTGGTGCCGTAAAGGGTGTCGATGGAAATGACGTCCTGCTTAAGGTCGATGTCGTAATCCATGACCACCCGGAGCGAAAAGCCCTTGTAATTCGCGACGACCGCGTTTGCGGCGCCTTGCGGCAGGATCAGGGGGCGGGTGACGAGGCAGAACGCGGTCCTGTGGAACGCCACACCGACTTCGCTCTTGCTGTTTCCCGAAGTCTGTGGCGGCACCTTGATGTTCTGGGTCGAATACGCGTCGAACCCGAAAACTCGGCGGCCGAGCGACGCTTCCCGAAGGCCGTCGGTGTCGCCGCGCACGTCAAGCTGGTGGAACAGCGGGTCGGACAGCCAGTGGGCCTTGACCTGCGGGCCGATCACCACGGACCGCTGAGACGGGGACACGTTGCGCTCGTTGAGCACACGGTCGGCGTCGATCATCACCTTGGGCGTGTCCCACGTGTGAATGTTCGGCAGGCCGCCGTTCCCCACTTCCTGGGAAATGTCGTCCCGGAGGGCGAGAAGGTCGCGGTCGATTTTCTGAGAAATCGCCTCCATCGCCGGGTTCAGGAGCTGCGTGGCGAAGTCCTGAATTTGCAGCGTCATTTCCTCAGCAGTAACAGCGAAGGAAACGTCCGCGAAATGGTTCAGCCGCACCGGAATGTCGGTCTCGACGGCGTTCTGGATCTGGATACCGGCGCTACGGTCGTACTCGTAGGCGTCGAACGTCGCGGGCTTTCGGACGTTCACGGTGTCGCCCTGCTTACCGGCGAAATCCTCGTCCAGGTCCCGGTGAACCAGTTGAGCCATGACACAGGTTTCATAAAGCGTCGCGAGCGCTGCACGCGCGATGACCTGCGGAGTGAGGAATACATTGGCCATAAGGCCGTCTCCTTACAAATGAAAAAGCGCTAGCGAATCAGCTAGCGCTGCGGCAGAGCCGCTCGTCAGGGCGTGGACTCGCGCTTGCGGCGCTTGCGGAAGTCGTCCACGGTGAGCTGGTCCTCGCCGGTGCGTCCGCCGGGCCCGCCGCCGAACTCGCCTCCGGACTTGGTGTGGGCCGCCGCCTGGGCCGCCGCGAACTTCGGGTTCTCCTCGACCGCCTTCTGGATCGTGGCGGTGACCGTCTCGGCGAACGCCTTGTCACTCGGGTCGAGGTCGCGGACGTTCGCCAGGAACGACCGGCTGTCGAGAAGCGCTTCGGCGTCGGCGCCGGTCTTGAGGGACTGGCGCACGACGGCGAGCTCAATCTGCGTCCGGCGCAGCAGGTTCGCGGTGTCGCTGTTCTGCTGCGTGAGCGCGGCCTTCTCGCCCGTGAGCTGCTCGATGACCTCGGCCGGGTCGAGAGGCTTCTCCTCCTCCGGAGCGAGGCCGAGCGCTTTAGCGATCTGCTGGGCCACCTCCTGGCGAGCGGTCTCGACGAGCTGTTCGGCGGTGGGGCCGTCCGGCTTGGTCTCGCTCTGCTTGCGCAGGTCGGCGAGCTGGGTGCGGAACTCCGCGGCCTCGGCCCTGGTGTCCTTGATCAGCTTCTGTGCCCAGGCGGGCAGGTCGGCGACCTTGCGCGGGTCGGCGACCGTGGGCTGATCCGGCTCGACGGGGGCGCCCGTGACCTCGGCGCCGCCGTCCGCGTCCGCGGGGGCGGGTGCGGCGGGCTGGCCTTCGGGCGCTGCTTCGGAGCCGCCCGCGATCAGGAAGATCGGGCGGCCATCAGCTCGGTAGCCGAGTAGCGCGCCGGGCGCGGTCGGCAGGGTGTGGTGCTTCACGGTGTGGCCCTCCTGGAGCCGGACATGACGAAGGCCCGCGCCTGGCGGGCCGTGGATGCGGAAGTGTGCTGGTCAGCGGGGCCGGGGCAGGCCCTTCGAGGTGGAGATGCGACGGGCGTCGGCCCGGTACTCGCGGGCCGTCGCGAGAGCTTTCTTCTTCACCTCGGGGGTGAGGGCTGCGGCGGCCCGGCGCTCCCATTCGCGGGCCTGCCGCATCCTGCGGCGGACCTGCTGGGCGTCGTCGTAACTGCCGCTGGTCGCGGGTTTGGCCGCGGCCCGGGTGACGCCGGGCAGGTAGGCCGACAGAGAGTGGCGGCATCCCGGATGCAGGAGTCCCGCGAGACGGGCCTGCTCAACAGTCGCGGTCACGCGGACGGTGACCGGCTCGTTGGTGAGCAGGTTGACCTCTTCACGGTCCCCGCTCCCCCCGCGCTGGGAGAGCACCTTGCCCTCCCAGGGGTCACACCGGGAGCACGAGTACGGCGTGGTCGAGACGATCACCAGGTCGATGCCCGCGTCCCGCAGAGTCGCAAGGTGGCCGTCCACGGCCGCGCGCGCGGTCGCGGTCCTCATCGCCATCTCGACGTAGGACTCCAGGTTCCACCTGCGGATCGTGTCGGGCGGCCCGATCCCCGTCACCCCCCGGGCGGCGAGCCGGGCCAGCGCTTCCTGCGCCGCCTCGCGCCGGGTCTGCGCGCCGGTCAGCGCCCGGCCCGCGGTCTCGGCGATGACCTGCCGGTAAATGTCATCGACCGCGCGCAGCGCGGCCAGCTCGACGGCGGCGATCTTCTCGATGGTCTGCCGGGCCAGCTCGTCCACGCCCTGCCCTGGGTTGATCAGCTTCTCGGAGCCGAGCCGGCGTGCGTCCCGGAGGACCTGTTCCAGGCGTTTGCGGACCTTGGCGTCATGCACGCCGAGGACGGCGTTGATGACGGCCTGGTCCATCCCGGCCGCCCACGCTCCGAGCACCGACTTGCGCGCGGCGGCCTTCGCGGCGCGCTGCAGCCGGCCGATGATCCGCTCAGCCTCCTTGCGGAGCTGGGCAAGTTCGGCGAGCCGCGCGGCCTCCCACGCGTACAGGTCCTCGTCGGCCTGGTCGACGCCGTCGGCGACTCGGGCCGCGATCCGCTGGAGAAGCACCTGTTCGGCGTCGGCGTACATGTCGGCGACACGCTGGGCCTGCTCGATCGCTGTGGCGATCTCCCTCGTAGGAGAGGCCATCAGCTTGCCGTTTCGCTAGCCGATAAATCGTCGGCCTCGGGCAGGATCATCTCGCGCAGCTCGGCAGGATCTGGGGCGTTCAGGCCGTGCTCGTCGCGCAGGCGGTCCACCTCGGCCTTGACCTGGGTGTCCTCCCATTCGGGGTGCAGCATGCGGATCCGCGTGTCGAGGCTGGCGGACTGGGCGCGGTTGAGCATGTCCAGCGTGCGTGACAGCGCTTCCGGGTCGGGTGTAACACCATCCGGCCATTCGACCTGCGCCCGCTCCGCGACAACCTTGGTGCCGTAGACCGCGTTGTCGATCGCGAGCAGGCACTCCGACAACCAGCTCAACGCCGGTGTCCAGTAGCCGATCTTGCGGCGCCTGGTGGTGAAGCTCCTGCGCTCGCGGGAGTGGATCTCGGTCGCGGTCGCAGCCGCGCCCTCCCCAGCCTCCCCGAAGGACTGGACGCTGTAGCCCGCACCCCTCAGGATTTGGGCAAGCAAGCTCTTGGCGGTGGCCTGGTGCTCGGCCACGCGGATGTCGAACTGGCTGACGGTGATCATGGATGAGCCGCTGCCACCGGGCGGGGGCAGCATCCCGAGCGGCGCGTATACCTCGCGGTCGGGGTCGAACATCGCGCCCCTGCCCCGGCCGGTGTTTTGCAAGTAGACCTCGGGAACGATGATGCGGCCCTTGCCGAGCCGCAGGTCCCGCATCCAGCTCGTGAACGTCTCATCCAAGCTGTCCATCAGGATCTCGACGCCGGCGTAGTCGGAGCGGCCGAGCGCCGTGCCGCGGAGCGTCCGGTGCGGCCTCATGTTGGGCACGTAGTGCACGAGCAGGCCGCGGTAGTGGCTGTCGAACCCGCCCTCGGCGTCCACCAGTTCGCTGAACGACTCCGTTTCCGGAAGGTCCTGCAGCGGCACCTGCATGCCGAGCCGATCGGCATCTCCCCGGTACAGCCCGTGGAAGACGCGCCCGAATTCGTGCCGTTCGAGGTGCCGCCATACCTCGTGCTCGTCCTCATGGACGATCCGCCAGAAGGTGACGGCCTTCAGCCTGCCCTTGGAGAACTCCGGCACGGCCGCGTCAGCGGGGACGGTGTCGATGATCGGCATGTCCGACAGCTCGGTGTCCCAGCCCGCACGCAGAAAGACACCGCCGTGCGCGGCGGCAAGCTCGCCGCCCTCCAGCAGGACCGGGATCACGCCGCCGTCGGCGAGGATCTTGTCGAGCCGCTTCTGGCTCGGGGTGCCGGACAGGCGCAGCGATGGCGGCTCGGAGAACAACAGGTCCGCAGACGTGGACGCGATGTCCGCCGCGATCGGCACATGAATCTTCGTGGAGCGGGTCTGCCCCGCCGGAACCGGCGTTCCCCAGAACATGCGGGTGATCCTGTTGAGCCACCCGCCGCCCCGGACGAGCGGCCGATCCCAGCCCTTCAGATCCAGGCCGATGCCGGGAACCACCCCAGCCCCGTACACCTTCGCGAGCTGGTCCGGATCGCCCGCGTACCAGGCGCCGTGCTGGGCGTACAGGAGCATCTCCGGTTTCATCACCGGGGGCGGCCACTCCTGATCAGTGGTGGGGAGCGGCACGTCAATCCCTCTCTTTCTCCGCCAGCAGCCGCGCGAGCGTCAGCCACGAGTCGGCCAGGCCCTCCATGCGCTGCATGCGCGGCAGCTCGTCCTCGAGTTCGGCATTCAGCAGCAGGCGGGCGGCGTGGTCGATGGCCTCGTCGATCGTCATGCGTCAGGTGATGGGGACGAGCCCGGACGGCAGCACCGGCCGCTCGCTGGGCGTGGTGACGCGCACCCACCCCTGGTAGGTGCCGTCCCCCAGGGCGACGGCTCCGGGGCCGACGCGGATCCGGGCTCGCGCTCCGGCCCGGCCGGCTGCTCCCCAGGACGCCGGGTGCCACTGCCCTTCGGTCGGTTCCTGGCCTGGCGTCGTGAATGCGACCTCGACGTCTTCGCTGCCGGATGCGTTCTCGACGAAGAACTCCAGGTACTCCAGTGACAGGCTGCTCATGGGTTCCACTCCGCCGCTCCCCCTTCCGACGTAGCGGGCTGACCAGGACCGGGTGGGCAAGCCGACCCGCAACGGTGGGGTGCGTCGCTGCATCAGCCCCGGGATGCCGCCTCCGGTGACACGGCCGATGCGGAACGTCTTCGACCCGCGCAGCGAGAGCACGATGCCCGCCGAGGTGACACGGTGCAGTGGACCGCCTTGGGCGCGGTTGATCGTCCGGGCCTGCCCGATGCCCGCCATGCGCGGGACGATGAACGCCTTGCCCAGGCTCATCGAGCGTGCGGAGCCGGAGGTGACGACCTGGTTGGCTCGTGGATCGCTGCTGATCGTCCGTACAACACCGCTGGCCGTTGCCCGGCTTGTCGCCTTCCGCTTGACGCGGATGACGGCGGCGGCAGTCCCGGCACCGGTGATGCGACCAGCGACTCGCGTCCTGGTCGGGAACGTCACCGTAGCCATGCCGGACGCTGATGCCCGGCTGATGGCCCGCTGCTTGAACGCGGTCATAGGCCGGGCGGTGCCAGATGCGGCAACCTGTCCAGCCAGCCGGGAGCGAGCGGCCAGGACTGTGGCCGTCACTCCTTGCGTTTGAACCCGGGCCGCGATCAGGTCAGGCGACCGGATGAGTACGGGGCGATTGGGGTAGGCGCGGCCTGCCCTGGCCATGGCGTCGCCTCCTCTACCAGGTCGCGGCTCGGTGAACAGCAGCAGACATCGGGACCACGCGGCCGGACCCCGGCGCCGGAATCCGCAGCGTGAAGCCGTGGGCGGCGAAGAGACCGGCGGCCCCGACCGTGTGGCTGCGCGCGCTCGTGGTCGCACTCGTCAGGCTCTGCCTGGTCAACTGCGCTGCGACGTATCGGTCGGTCAGGTCGCAAACCTCAGTCGTCGATCCCGGGGCAGTCCAGGAGCGCTCCGACGTGGAGGTGTAGTCATCACCGGCCACCCACCGCAGTTCCAGGTCTCCGATGCCGGGTGGTGGCCCAGCCGGGCTGGTGACCGTCGTGAACACGGTGCTGGCTGTCTGATCAGCTGACACAGTGAACAGGGGCGCGTCCACCTGTGCGTCCGTGACGGCGATCACGGCGACGGCCAGGTACTGCGACGGCGCCTCTAGAGTCCAACTGGTCTCGCCGACGCCTGCGGGCTTCCACCAGATGCCGGAGGAGATGATGCCCTTCGTGCTCTCGCCACTCCCGTTGACGGTGGACTTCGATGCCAAGGGCTGCCACTCCGGCGTCCCGCCGGTCAAGGTGACGCCGAAGGTGGAACTCTCGTTGGTCACGAACGCCAGCAGCAGATCAGTCGGTGCCGCCGTGGAAGGCTTCGGGATCGATGTGACCGCACCAGTCAGTTGCGTGGTCTCTGGACGGACTGAAGGCATTCAGCACCGTTCGACCCACAGGCAGGCGGTGATCGACACTGCCGCGGCGAACTTGGCGCGCAGCACGAACCCCGTGTTCGGCCCGCAGTCCGGCGAGTCCCCGAGCGGCAGGTCATACAGGACCGTCGCGCCATTGGGCGTGAGCGGCCAGTAGTCGACCGGCGTGAGCACGGTCGGTTCCTTGGTCGCTGCCCACGCAGAGGCCGCCAGGAACCCCGGCGTGATCGGGCGGCCGTAGAGCTGCTGAGGCGTGACCGCTGTCGAGTCCGCGGTGCCGGGCGGATTCGTCGCGAACGTCGCCGTGCACAGCTCGATGTCGCCTGGTACGCCTGAGGCAGTGCCGAGCGTGCCGATCCTGATCTTCTTGATCTCCAGACCGAACGAGGCGGGGGCGAGCACGCCGAGCACGCTGCGCGCGGTCCCGGCGGCCAGCGTGACGGCGGCGGGGGTGATGGCGGAGTATCCCGTTTTGGCCATGGTTACACCGCCCCGTAGAAGCCGGCCGGGTCGATCTGCATGACGATGTTGCTGCCGTCGGGGGTGAGGGGGAAGTCGTGCGCCGTCATGGGGATGACCTGGCCGTCGGGTGCGGCGGTGGCGGGCCGGTAGCAGACCAAGACCTTCGCCCACGCTCCCCCGGCGGCCTGCACCGCCAGCCAGGTCTGGTCGGGGATGTCGATGTCCATCCGGTCGAGAGCGTCGTTCGGGGCCAGCGCGTTCAGGTCAGCGGCGCCGAGAACCTTCCTGGCGTAGCCCGCGTTCGTGGCCTCGTCGGTCGGACCGGACAGGATGTCGGCCAGCGTGTCCTTATCCTTCAGGATGGCGTCGCTCTCCACGTTCGCCGCGGCCAGGGCGACGATGATCAGCGCCGATGTGGCCGGGTCGCCGGTCTTGACCCGGTTGTACAGTTCGACGCTCCTGCCCTTGCTGATGTTGAACTCGAAGTCGGCCACAGGGGCCCTCCTCCTTGGTTGGGGTGTCGTGCGGGATGAGGAATCACCAGGTGGCCGAGCGATGCACGGCGGTGACGGGCATCAGTGACCGGGGCGCCGACGTGTCGAGGAGCGGGCCGATCCAGTCCTGGTCGGACCAGGCCACAGAGTCGGTGTAACGGGGCGCACCGCTGACGTTCTCGCCTCCGTACCGGGCAACCATCCAGGTAGTGGCGGTGCGGAGGACGGGGCCGGACAGTTCGATGGTGGGGGTGCTCGACTCTGGCTCGGTGTAGATCCGGGCAAGGGCGGTACTGACGGCGGCGGGGCTGGCCTGCAGTTCGACCCGCACCCAGCCTGCGGGCGGGGAGAAGGTCACGTAGTCCATCCAGGCGTCCGCGGTGCCCGGGGCGCCCTTGTAGAGCACGGCCGCGCCTTCGATGAAGCCGACGCTGATGTACTCGCCGTTGGCCATCTGCAGGGAGACGAGGTCGTAGTTGTACGTCTGGCAGAACACATAGGCCCTCACCCAGCGGTTGCCGCTGCCGGTCAAGCTGTGCTCGACGTAGCCTGTGGCGCCATCCGCGATCAGCCCTGACAAGCTGCCACGGTGGACTCGGGCGTTGCTGTACGTCATGGCGGTTGCGGTGAAGAACGCTGTGCCGGATGACACGCTGTTCGCGGGAGTGATGGCCTGGCCGGGAGTACCGCCATCGAAGCTGTTGCTCGCTCCTGCCATCGCACTCCTCCCCTCGAAAGGTGAGGTGCAGGGTGTGATCCCTGGCCGCCAGCTGCCCCTCAACAACGGGGGCCAGGGATCACACCTGGTGCTCGACGCAGGCCACGAGAGGGCGTGCGGAGCGGGCCCGCCCCAGCTCTAGGTGCGGGGCGGACGAACAAAAAGTTCGGTCTGCTACCAGCGGCTGGCCCGCTGGCTGGCGAGAGGGGGTACGAGGCGGCTGCCCTGCGAGGCCGGCACGGTGGAGCCGATCCACCCCTGGTCGCTCACGGCGACGTCGTCGATCCACCATCCGTCAGGGGTCACGAAGTTCGCTGTGCTGAACGCCGCATACACGCCGTTGAGGTTGCCGGAGACGCTGGCGGTAGGTGTGGCGGCGTCCGCGTCGTTGAACAACCTGGTCTCTGCAGGTCCGTTGAGGTCCCACATTGTCTCGATCCGGACCCACCTGCCAGTGGCCATGACGGCTGTGGTGACGCCCAGCGACTGGAACGTAGGCGTGGAGCTGGCAGCAGTGAACAGCTCCAGTCGGCCATCTGGGCGGACGGCCACGTACTGATTGAGCTGTGAGCCGCTGTCGATCGATTGGATACGCGCAACGACATTCGGCAGTGTCAGCGTGTAGATGTAGGAGCGCAGATGCCAGGGCCCGAAGAATGACGACGCGCAGTACCACTTCAGCGTGTAGTACAGGAACGAGCTCGATGCTGAGAGCAGTCCGCGGGCTGGCGAACTGGCGTACACCAGGGGGTCGGCGGAGTAGAACGGATCGCCGCTGACTCCTCCGGAGTTGGCGACCGTCACGGTCTGTCCCGCGACACCGCCGTCGAAGCTGTTGCGGTAGACCGTCACGTGCTCTCCTGCGTCGAGGTGATCTTGGCCCGGCCCTGTCCTCTCGCGGAAGGCGTGCGATCCGGAACGGAAGGAGAGGGCCGGGTGGCCGATGGCTAGTAGGCGGGGAGGGGCTCCAGCAGCGGCGCCCACGCGGCCTGCGTGGTGTGCAGCCCGTAGCGGGCGGCGTCCATGCTGTGGTCGTCCAGCTTGATCGGGACGTCGTCGCCGATGGCGGCCTTTTTGTCGTCCCACGAGTAGCTACCGACCTCGGACAGCCAGCCTTGGCAGCTCCGGTGGATGCGGAGGTGGTCGGCGGCGAGCAGGTTGGCGACGGTGCGGATGCCGTCGAGGACGCTGTTGTCGCCCATCGTGGGCAGCAGCCCGTCACGGTGCAGCTGCGTGATGAACGACGCGGCGGACGGGTCCACCACGATCCACTCCGGTGCGACGCCGGACGTGCCGGGCCCGTAACTGCCGGGGAAGGTGTCGAGCCAGCGGCCCAGCCTGGCGCTGTACTCCGCGTCGGTAAGCTGCCGGCGTTCCTGGCGGGAGTCGTAGCGCCACTCCCCTGCGAGGTAGACGCGGCGCTGCCGGTCGGCGTCAGGGGTGGAGACGCCGACCAAGATCGCGGCGAACGGGTTGACCGTGCCGTAGTCCACGCCCACGCTGATCCATCGCTCCATCAGCGGCAGGTGGTCTACGACGTGCCGGTCGGGGTCGAAGGAGTCGAAGATCATGCCCTCGGCCATGCACCATTCGCCGAGGATGTAGCGGCGGTACCAAAGCCCGCTGTACTCGCTCTTGAGGTTGTTGACGTACGCCGGGTCCAGCGACGGGTTGTCGTCCAAGACGAAGTGCCAGAACCTCAAGTCGAGCTCGCCCTGCCGGAGGATGAACCGCTGACGGAGCCAATGGTTGGGCGCGTCCGGATTCGTCGTCGCGAAGATCATCGAGCCGGGCACGCTGCACCGGGCCAGGAGCTGGTCCCAGAACGTCTCAGGGATCAAAGTCGCTTCGTCCACATAGGCTGAATCGCCCCGAATTTGATGGAGACCTCAGCGGTTGATTGCGATGGGTTCGTTGGGGTGGTGTTGAGCGTAGTAGAGACCCTCGAACTCCTCTG